>NZ_JBIDDQ010000014.1:0-207174 GCF_043195415.1 Streptomyces sp. Y7 | reverse complement strand
CCCCTATCCAGCCCGTCCGGCGTTTGAGGACGAGGCCGTTCAGGCCGATGCGGGGGTCCGGGGGCGGCAGCCCCCGGGGACGGGACGGGTAGGGGCGGCGGGGGCGAAACCCCTCGTCAGTCGCCCGGCGACGGCGGAGCCGTCCGATGCACACTGCGCACCGCGGCCACGTCGGCCGCAACCACGGGCAGCGGAACGTGCGCGCTCAGCACGTCCAGCCGCCGCTTGATGCTCGCCGCGATCCCCTGCCCCAGCACGAACCGGGTGGCAGTGACGGCGTCCCGCGCGGTGTCGAGCAGCCGATGGGCCTCCCGGCTGCGCATACCGGTGTGCGTCAGCACCAGATGGGCGAGCCGGTGCTCCTGCCCCGCGAGCACCCGCGCCATCTCCTCGGCGGCAGCGAGGTCGACCCGGTTGTCCGCCGCCGCGAGCACCGCCGCCGCACGTACCCGCCCGAGATCCAGCAGGGTCACACCGGAAGCGGTGGCCGCCGCCACCAGCCGGGCCGCGGCCCGCGGTCCGATGCCGTTGCTGGCGAGGGACAGCCGGGCGAGCCGGCCGTGCGGCGCCCGTTCCAGGGCGTCGGCCAGGCACAGGGCCCCCGCGTCCCCCAGCCGCGCGGCGGACACGTACAACTCATCGACCGCACCCGCCTCGACCAGCGCGGCCAACGCCCGCGCACCGCGCTCCCCCAGCGGATTGCCGCCGACGAAGAGCCGCTCGATCCGCCGCCCGTTCCCGGCGGCGGCCAGGACCGCGTCGGCCAGGACGGCGACGGCACGCGCGTCGAGCCCGGTCTGCACGAGGTCGAGCGTGCGCAACGACCTGGCGGATTCGACGAGTTCGGCGGCGGCCCGCCCTCCGTCGCCGCCCAGCGGATTCCGCTTGAGCCAGAGACCGGTCACCACCTGCGGCGACGCCCGCAGCCGGTCGGCGATCCGGCAGGCCCCGCCCGCGGTGATCCCGTTGCAGCCGAGGTACAGCGTCTCGACGTCCGTGGCGGTGCCGGCGACCACGGCGGCCCCGTCGTCGCCCAGCCCGTCGGTGCCGAGCAGCAGATGCCGTACCGGAGACGGCCCTTCGGCCAGCGCGTCGGCGACGAGCGCGGCACCCTCGGCGCCCAGTCCCTGCTTGCACAGGTCGAGCCGTCCGTCGGGCAGCGCCGTGCCCGCGGCGAAGTCCAGCCGTTCCCCGGTGGGGCGCCCGGCGCGCAGCCATCGCAGCAGCGGCCCGAGGTCCGCGGTCGGGCGCGGCACCACGGACGACACACCGGCGAAGCCGACCACCGTCGCGGCGTCCACCACCGTCCCGGCGCCCACCACCGCGTCGGCGCCCACCACCGCCTCGATGGCCACCACCCTCTCGGCGTCAACCACCGCCTCGGCGTCCACCGCCGGTCCGTCCGACTCCACCCTCCGACCGACCTCGTCGTTCACCACGCCGCCTCCCGGTAGTCCTTCAGGAACACCCCGGACACCGGATCCCCGGCCTCGCCCCGCACGATCGGGTCGTACACCCGCGCCGCCCCGTCCACGACGTCCAGCGGCGTACGGAAACCGGCCCCGGCCATGCGGGCCTTCTTCGGCGCGGGGTTCTCGTCCGTGATCCAGCCGGTGTCGACGGCGCACATGTGCACGCCCTGCTCGGCGAGTTCGGCGGCGCTGGTGCGGGTGAGCATGTTGAGGGCGGCCTTGGCCATGTTGGTGTGCGGATGGCCCGCCATCTTGTTACGGACGGCGAAACGGCCCTCCACCGCGGTCACGTTGACGACGTAGCGCCGTGGGTGCGGTGCGGCCAGCAGCAGCGGCAGCAGCCGGTCGCACAGCAGCGCGGGCGCGAGGGCGTTGACCAGCTGGGTCTCCAGCACCTCGGCGGGATCGAGCTCACCGAGCCGCGCCGACCAGGAGTTCTCCGGGGACGGGTCGGGCAGCAGTCCGGCCTCGTCGGCCTCACGGAGGGCGAGCGGCAGGGACGCGGCGCCGCTCTCCAGCATCCGCATCGGGGTGAAGCCCGGTGCCCGCCGGGCGCCCTCGGGCAGCGCGTCGTACTCGCCGGCGGCCAGCAGGGCGTAGGACTCCACGGGCCGCCGTACCGTCTGCGCCGCGTTGTTGACGAGGATGTCCAGCGGCTCGCCCTCGCGCCGCAGCTCCTCGCAGAACCCGAGGACCTGGCGCGGGTCGCGCAGGTCGACGGCGACGACGGTGAGCCGGTCCAGCCACTTCTCGCTGCCGGGTGCCTCCCGGAACCGGCGCACGGTGTCGTGCGGGAAGCGGCTGGTCACGAGCAGCTCGGCGCCGTCCCGCAGCATCATCAGCGCCAGCTGGAACCCGATCTTCACCCGGCCGCCGGTGAGCAGTGCCCGGCGTCCGCTCAGGTCGGTGGTCAGGGCGCGCCGGGAGGCGTTGTCCGCGGCGCACCCGGGGCACAGCCGGTGATAGAAGGAGTCGACCTGTCGATAGGGCGACTTGCAGATGTAGCAACCGCGGGGCTTGTGGTACACGCCCGCTTCGCCCGGCGCGTCCTGGAGGGAGGCCAGCGGCGCGTCCTCGCGCCGGTCCACGGCGCCCGTCGAGGTCGCGGCCATCGTCGCCGCGTCCGCCGCCGACGCCTGCGCGTCCCGCACCTTGCGCCGCCGCAGCCGTCCGTCGCGGGCGAAGGACGCGGCGACCTGCTCGGCGCGCAGCCGTACCGGATCGTCCGGGGACAGCGCCCGCAGTCGTCCGACCGTACGGTGAAAGGCGTCGAGCTCCTCCTGCCCGATACCGGAGCCGGTGTCGGTGTCGGTACCGCTCGCGTCGCCCATCGTTCCCGCCCCGAATCGCCGCCCGTGTGGTGGGCTCCGCGGCCCCCTGTACGTGTGGGGCCCCGGCCGGATTCGAACCGGCGTATCCGCCTTGAGAGGGCGGCGAGTCTGCCTCTGCTCCACAGGGCCCACGGACGCGACCCGGGGATCGGATTCGAACCGATGTCTTTCGCCTGGGCAAGGCGAGTGCGCCTGCCTCTGCGCTACCCCGGGCGCGCCCCCGGATCCTAACCGCCGCCCGGACCCCGTCCCCACCGAATTCCGCGCTCGACACGATGGACGCGCACTTCGCTTGAAGGCGGCCCGGAGGCGGTGTTCAGCGTGACATGCGCCTGAGCTCCAGGCGCTCCTTCTCCGACAGGCCGCCCCAGACGCCGAAGCGTTCGTCGTTGTCGAGGGCGTACTCGAGGCAGGCGGAGCGGATCGGGCACATGGCGCAGATCCGCTTCGCCTCCCGGACGGAGCTTCCTGGTTCGGGGAAGAAGAAGTCCGCCCCGGTCTGTGCGCACAGCGCCTCCTCCTGCCAGGCCAGGTCGGGCGAGGTGATCATCGGGATCGTGTCGATGTGCATGCGCAGGATCGTGCCGGGCGGCGAAAAACGTTCGATCAACGCGGGATCAACGCCGCGCCGCAGGGCCCCCGGCCGACTCGATGGTCCCCTTCGCCGCGCCGTGGCGCACGGCGGCGCGCGGGTCCGGAGGAAAACATGGAGAAGCCCGACCGTCACCGACAGTGACCGGCGCCGTGGCCCCGGCAGACGGCGGCATTCCGGCAGCGATTGTCAGTGGGCGGTGCAAGACTCGGCAGTGCAGACAGCGGGACCCTTCCGAGGAGGGCGATGATGCTCACCACCCGTTTCGTCACCGGCGCGCCGAACTGGATCGACCTCGGCACACCCGACATCGAGGGAGCCGGTTCCTTCTACGGCGCCCTGTTCGGCTGGCGGTTCCAGCCGAGCGGCCCCGAGACCGGCGGTTACGGCCTCTTCCAGCTCGACGGGAAGACGGTGGCCGGCGGTATGCAGACCAGCGAGGAACAGGGTCCGCCGTCCTGGACGGTGTACTTCCGGACGCCGGACACGGACGCCACCGCGAAGGCCGCGGAGCAGGCGCACGGCGCGGTCCTGGTGCAGCCGATGGACGTGATGGACCTGGGCCGTATGGCCATCCTCGCGGACAAGGCGGGCGTGTCCTTCGGCTTGTGGCAGCCCGGAACCAACAAGGGACTCGACCTCGTCCAGGAACCCGGTTCACTGTGCTGGCTGGAGCTGTACACGCCGGACGTGCCGGCCGCGGCGGGCTTCTACAACGCGACGCTCGGGATGGAGACCTTCGCCCTCGACTTCTACGGCGGCACCTACACGACGTTCAGCCCCGGCGGCCAGGGCGAGGACGCCATGTTCGGCGGGGTCGTCGACAAGGCGGACGATCCGGCGGAGGCGCAGGGCCCGCCCTACTGGCTGACGTACTTCGAGGTCGCCGACACGGACGCGACGGTCGCCAAGGCCCAGGAGCTGGGCGGCACGGTCCGGATGCCCGCCACGGACCTGCCGGACGTCGGCCGTATCGCCAAGCTCACCGACCCCTACGGCGCCCGCTTCGCGGTGATCAAGAGCGCGCCGGCGCGGAGCTGACGGGGCGGCACCGGGTCCGGCCTACGCGGACGCGCGCCGTATCAGAGTGGTCGGCAGCACCACACTCGACGGCGCGGCCGCGATGCCCTCGTCGGCGGCGCCGCGTGCGAGGCCGCGCAACAGCAGGCGGGCCATCAGCCGGCCCATCTCCTCGATGTCCTGACGGATCGTCGTGAGCGGCGGTTCGGTCTGCTCCGTCACCGGCAGCATGTCGTCGAAGCCGACCACGGCGACATCGTCCGGCACCCGCCGCCCGGCCTCGCGCAGCACCCGCAGTGCCCCGGCCGCGGTGAGGTCGTTGGCCGCGAACACCGCGTCCAGGTCCGGGCAGCGCGCCAGCAGCTCGCGCATCGCGCGTTCCCCGCCGGCCGGTGTGAAGTCGCTCTCGACGATCAGCCGCGGATCGGCGTCCACCATCACGTCGCGGTAGCCGTCGAGCCGGTCCACCGCCGAGGTCTGGTCGAGTGCGCCGGTGATGTGCGCGATCCGGGTGCGGCCCAGACCGGCGAGATGCCGTACGGCGTCGCGGGCGCCGCCGCGGTTGTCCACGTCGACGTACACGACACCGCGCCGGTCGCCGCTCCAGCCGGGCCGTCCGCCGAACACGGTGGGCACGCCGGCGCGCTGGATCAGTTCGGGCAGGGGATCGTCGAGGTGCAGGGAGAAGACGAGCGCCCCGTCGACGTGCCCGCCGGCGAGGTAGCGGCCGACCCGGGCATGGTCGTCCCGGCCCTCGGTGAGCAGCAGCACGAGCTGGTTGTCGTGAGCCGTCAACTCCTTGCTGATGCCGCGCAGTTGCAGGGCGAAGAAGGGGTCGGCGAAGACGCGGGTCTCGGGTTCGGCGACGATGACCGCGATGGCGTCGTGACGCCGGGTCACCAGGCTGCGGGCGGCCTGGTTCGGCACGTAGCCGAGCTCGTCCACGGCCTTGCGGACCCGTTCGACGAGCGGTTCCCGCACGCCGTCCCCGCCGTTGACCACGCGTGACACGGTGGCCCGCGAGACCCCGGCCCGCGCGGCGACGGCCTCCAGGGTGGGGCGCGGGGCTGTGTCGGTCACTGCGTGGCTCCTCATCGACGGTTGCCGATCAGGATAGCCCTGCCACGAACCGCACGTGAGAGCGCTCTCGCCGCGACGACGTTCCCCTCTCGGCACCCCGGGGCAGGACGACCGGCGTTCACGGCATCTCGTGAGCCTGGGGGCCTGCGTTCTCGCCGCCTCCCGAGCCGGACAACCCCCTTCACGGCATCCCCTGAGCAGGACCCCCGACGCTCTCAACGCCACCCGCTCCCGAGCCGAACCCCCCTTCACCGCATCCCCGAGCCGGACCCCCGGCCCTCACGCCATCCCCTCAGCCTGACGGCAGGCGTTCTCGGCATCCCCTCAGCCGGACCGCCGGCGTTCACGCCAGCAGATCGACTCGCCGTCCCCTGCCCGCCCGCTCCGCCGCCCGGTAGGCCTGCCACGCCAGTGCCAGGTCCTGCCAGGGCAGCCCCACGGGTGCGTAGACGCTCCGGCTCGCGGCGCTCACCCGCCCCGGGTGGTCGCCCCGCAGGACATCGCCCAGTTCGGCGTCGGCGGCGGTCGCCGGCAGGCCGGCCGCCGCCAAGGCTCCTGTGCTCGCGGCGAGTTCGCGGTCGTCCACGACGAGCAGCGCGGCGCGCAGCAGATCCGCGGAGAGCTCCTGCTTGTCGGGCTCGTCCGCGCCGAGGCTCGTGAAGTGCTGACCCTCCCGTGTGTCCGCCAGCCGCAGCAGCGGCTGGCGGGCCCAGGTGGCCAGCAGTACGGTGTCGGCGGCCGACGCGACCTCCTGGGCCGAGGCCGCCGGCCGGCCGCCGTGGCGTGCGGCGAACTCCTCGGCCCGCCCGGCGTCCGTGTCATGGACGACGAGGGTGCTGAAGGACCGTAGCTCCGCGAGCCCGCGCAGCGTCAGCTCGGCCTGGGCGCCCGCCCCGACCACCCCGAGGGCGTCCCCCGGACCGGCCAGCGCATGCGTGCCCAGAGCCGCCGCGAACCCGGTGCGCCACGCGGTCACCGTGGCCGAGTCCAGGAGCGCGAGCAGTTCCCCGTCCTGCCCGCTGTGCAGGCAGATGACGCCGCGCAGTGCGGGCCGGGCGCCGGGGAACTTGGCGTTGACCTTCACCGTGTACGCCCCGATGCCCGGCAGGACGCCGGGGATCAGCGCGGTGGCCGTGCCGGGGAACGGCAGGTCGGTGCGCACGCGCTGCCCGGCGACCGTGGCGTCCCGTGCCCGGCGGAAGCCGTCGCGCAGCGCCTCCAGACAGGCCTCGGGTGCCAGTACCGCTTCCAGATCGCTGCGTGTCAGAACAAGAGTCACGCGTCCATGATCCGTCAGTGCTCGTGCGCGGATCCGGAGGCCGGCTCATGGCCGTGTTCGTGCGGCTCGTAGCCGGGAATCGTGCCGTCCGTCTTCTTCACCAGGAAGAGCCCCACCATCCCCATGTCGGAGTGGCTCTGCACATGGCAGTGGTACATCCACGCACCGGCGCCCACCCCCTCACCGGCGATGACCTGGAAGCCGAACGAGTCCGCGGGACCGACGATCTTGTTGTCGATGACCTGGCTGGGGTCGTCGGGACCGGTGAGCATGCCCGTGCGGTTGTCGGCCCAGCGATGACCGTGCATGTGGAAGGTGTGGTAGTACTCGCCGTGCGTGATCATCACGATCTCGACGCGATCGCCCACCGTGGCCTCGAAGTTGGGGCCGCTGTGCGCGGGTTTGTTGTTGATGAGCATGTCGTTGAAGACGATCGCGTGGGTGGCGTCGGGCAGGATGTCGCCCTTGCGCCGCACGATCACCGCCCCGTACAGGCCCTTGCGGATACCGACGGTGCCGTGCTCGGTGCCGACGACATGGTCGTGGTAGTGCCAGTAACCGGCGCTGCCCGCCCGCCAGGTGCCGTCCTTGCGGCGGCCGGGGGCGTGGGTGCGCCAGGTGTAGGTGCGGGTGCCGCCGGGTTCGACGTCGCTCTTGTTGAGCTTGGTCCCGTCGCCGGTGATCTCGTAGTCGAGGCCGTGGACGTGCAGGCTCACCGGTATGTCCATGGTGTTCTCGAACTCGACGTGCAGGGTGTCGCCCTCGTTGAGCTCGATCAGCGGGCCGGGGATGGTCGCCTTGCCCTTCTCCAGGCCGTAGCCCATCTGCCCGTCGGCGAGCTTCTCGGCGTACAGCTTCAGGTGTCTGACCTCACCTCCGGCCGGGGCGGTCCTGGCGGGTGTGTCGGCGCCGACGGCCTCGGGTACCGATCCCAGCGACAACGATGTCGCGACGGTGGCGCCGCCCAGCAGTACACGTTTGTTGAAGCTGCGTCGGTCAAAGCTGCGTCTGTCCATGCCGAACTCCCCACGGCGGTACGGAAATTACGGGGATGAACCGCTGAGACGGTACCGGCCGCTCCCTCGTTTATCCACACTCAGGACAAAGTTCGTCTCAGTCCGGTCATAGGTATTGGCGTGTCGTTCAAAGGGGTCTAGCTTCCATGTCGCTGTTGCTGTGACCGTGGAGGTGCCCATGCACTTACGAGGGTTGAGCACGAGAAGACAGACCTGGGTGGCTGCCGTGACGGCAGGGATCGTCGCCGGCGGGCTGATGGCAGCCCCGGCGGCCGACGCGCGCCCTGCCCCGGAACCACCCCTGACAACGATGTCCATCAAGTCGCCACCAGGCGGCGCCAACGTACGCGTGCTCATCTTCTACGGGTCCGCGGCGGCCGGCGAGGAGTCGCCGCTGGTGAACGCCGGTATCGAGGCGATCGAGAAGATCGGCCTGTCGGGACCCGCCGACCAGCGGTTCAAGACCGAGGCCACGAACGACGCCTCGGTGTTCACCAATGAGACCAGGCTGAGCCGGTTCAATTCCATCGTGTTCCTGACCGGTGGCGGCGACGTCCTCGACCCGGAGCAGGAGGCGGGCCTGGAGGCGTACATGGAGGCGGGCGGCGGTTTCGTCGGCATCCATGACGCCGCCCGCGCCGAGCCGTACTCGGACTGGTTCACCGGCCTGGTCGGCGCCCGCCCCGCGGCCGGCGGCCCGGCGAACGCGCAGCGCGCGGTCGTCGAGGTCGGCGACCGCCGGCACCCGGCCACCAAGGACCTGCCGGTGCAGTGGAAACGGCCCGACAAGTGGCTGAACTGGGCGAAGAACCCCTCGGGTTCCGTGCACACCGTCGCCCGGGTGCGGGAGTCCAGCTACCAGCCGGGTTCCGGCGCCAACGGCTGGGACCACCCGGTGAGCTGGTGCCGCGACTACGACGGCGGCCGCTCCTTCTACACCGGCATGGGCGGCACGGTGTCGTCGTACGACGAGACCGACTTCCGCGCGCATCTGCGTGGCGCCCTGCAATGGACGACCCGGCTGTCCCAGGCGGACTGCAAGGCCACCATCACCGGGAACTACAAGGCCGAGCGCCTCACCCAGCCCAACCAGGCCGGCCAGAACGACCAGATCGGTGAGCCGCACGGCCTGGTCACGGCCCCCGACGGCCGCGTGCTCTACATCGGCCGGGGCGGCGCCGACTCCTCCCAGCCGGTGGTGACCGACTGGAACAACCCCGACATCGGCAAGGGCAAGGGCGAGATCCACGTCTACGACCCGAAGACCAAGAAGGTCACCCTGGCCGGGGCGCTCACGGTGTTCGGCAACAAGGGCGGCGGCGACGAGCTGATCAAGGTCGAGGAGGGGCTTCTCGGCATCGAGCTCGACCCGCGCTTCGAGGAGAACGGGTGGGTGTATCTGCACTACACCCCGCACTCTCAACTCGACCGCGACAAGCAGATGGCCGAGCGGCGCGTCTCCCGCTTCACGCTCGACCTGGCGACGAACAAGCTGGATCTGGGCAGTGAGAAGGTGCTGCTCAAGTGGCCGGTGCAGGTGCACAGTTGCTGCCACGCGGGTGGCGGGATGACCTGGGACTCCAAGGGCAACCTGTACATCGCGACCGGTGACAACAACTCCAGCGGCTTCAGCGGCGGTTACTCGGGCAACAACCCCGAGCCCAACTACAAGGGCGTCTCCTTCGCCGACGCGCGCCGCACCGCCGGCAACACCAACAACCTCAACGGCAAGATCCTGCGCATCCACCCGGAGCCGGACGGCACCTACACCCTGCCGACGGGCAACCTCTTCACCGGCGAGGAGCCGGACGAGGGCGGCGGCAAGACGCGCGGCGAGATCTACGTGATGGGCGTAAGGAACCCGGCGCGCATCTTCGTCGACCAGCAGACCGACATCCTGTACGCGGGCTGGGTCGGCCCCGACGCGGGCTCGCCGTCGACGACCTGGGGTCCGGCCAAGTACGACACGTTCGCCGTCATCACCAAGGCGAGCAACCGGGGCTGGCCGTACTGCATGGGCAACAAACAGCCCTACCGGGACCGCAACCTGCCCGATCCGAGCAAGCCGCTGGGCTGGTACGACTGCGACCACCCGAAGAACGAGTCGCCGAACAACGACGGCCTCGTCAACCTGCCGCCGGTCACCGGCAACAACATCTGGTACTCGCCCCAGGGCGGCGCCCCGGACTTCCCGCGCGACGCGAACGGCGTGCCGTCGTACAAGCAGGAGGAGGCCACCTACGGGCTGCCGTGGCTCAAGGGCGGCGGTCAGGCCGCGATGAACGGTCCGGTGTACCGGTACGACGCGGCGAGCACCAGCGGCACCCAGTGGCCCGCCTACTGGGACGGCAAGTGGTTCGTCGGTGACTTCTACGACGCCGACCAGCCCCGCAACGCGGTGCTCACCGACCCGAAGACCCACGGGGACGGTGGTCTGCCGGTGCACTCGGAGTCGCTGAAGAAGATCGTGCCGATCGGCAACGACGGCATCAAGAACCTCATGGACTGGAAGTTCGGTCCGGACGGCGCGCTGTACGTGCTCGACTACGGCCGGGGCTTCTTCACCTCGGACGCGAAGTCGGCGCTGTGGCGGGTCACCTACACGGGCGGCGGGCCGACGCCGGCCGCCGACCAGCTGGCGAGGGGGGCGCAGTGACACGGCAACGAAGAATGTGGGCGGCCCTGTTGGCCGCACTGCTGGTGGTGCTGGGCCTGCAGGCACTGCCCGCGACCGGACAGCCGCAGCCGCGGCCGGAGGCGGCCGCCGCCGCACAGGTCCTGACCTGGACGGCCGGCGACGACATCACCAAGTACGGCTCGGCGCCCACGACGGCCGTGGCGGGCGCGACGACGATCGTGTTCGAGAACAGCACGGCGACCGGCAACACCACCGGGATGCCGCACACGCTGACGTTCGACACGTCCGATCCCGAGTACAACAACGACGTCCAGCTGAACATCCTCGCCAACCCGAACGACGACCAGGCGGGCAAGCACACCGCCGAGGTCACGCTCACCCCCGGCCGCTACCGCTACTACTGCACGATCCCCGGCCACGGGCAGATGCAGGGCATCCTGGTGGTGACCGAGGGCAGCGGTGAGGACACGACGGCGCCCGAGGCGTCGGCGCACGTCAGCGGGACGCAGAACGCCCAGGGGCAGTACGTCGGTTCGGCGAGCGTGGCGCTGCACGCCACCGACAACGAGGGCGGATCCGGCGTCGACCGCGTCGAGTACGCGGTCGGCGACGAGGGCGCGTGGACGCCGTACGCCGCGCCGGTCGTGGTCGACCAGGTCGGCGATCACAAGATCCGCTACCGCGCGCTCGACAAGGCGGGGAACGTCTCGGCGGAGAAGAGCGTCACGTTCACCGTCGTGGCACCGCAGAGCGACGACACCACCGCGCCGGCGACGTCGGCGACGGTCACCGGTGAGCAGAACCCCGACGGGACGTACGTCGCCATGGCGACCGTCACCGTCTCCGCCTCCGACACCGGTTCCGGCGTCAACACCATCGAGTACGCGATCGGCTCCGGGGCCTGGCAGCCGTACACCGCGCCCGTGATGGTGCACGAGGTCGGCAGCCACACGGTGCGCTACCGCGCCACCGACAAGGCGGGCAACGTCGCGGCCGAGAAGAACGTGCAGTTCACGGTCGTGGCGGCGCCCCAGCCGGACACGACGGCGCCGGTGACGGGCGTGAGCGTGGACGGTACGAGGAACTCGTCCGGGGCGTACATCGGCACCGCCAGAGTGACCGTCACGGCGACGGACGAGCACCACGGCTCGGGTGTCGACCGGATCGAGTACTCGATCGCCGGCGGACCGTACCTCGCGTACACCTCCCCGGTCGTCGTCGACCGCGTGGGCACCCACACCCTGGCCTACCGGGCCACCGACAAGGCGGGCAACACCTCGGCCGCCCGCACGGTGACCTTCACGGTGGTGTCCGGTCAGGTGCCGGCGCCCAACTGCCCCGAGTTCGACGAGCGATTGACGGTGATCGTCGGCACGGTCGACTCCGGTGTCCCCAACCGGCTCACCAACAGCCGGTGCCGGATCAACGAGCTGATCGAGGACGAGAAGGAGTGGACGTCCCACGCGCTGTTCCTCAAGCATGTGACGGCGGTCCTGGACAAGCTCCTCAAGGAAGGCGTCGTCGACCAGCGGGAGTACAACGCGGTGCGCAAGGCGGCCCGCCAGTCCGGGATCGGCAAGCCCGGCCAGACCGAGGGCTACCGCACGATCCTCGACGGCAGCGCGGCGTCGTTCGCCAAGTGGCAGCAGGTGGGCGGCGGTTCGTTCGCACCGAACGGCGACGGCTCGATCACCTCGGGCACGACCAAGGCCGGCCTGGGCATGCTGTGGTTCCCCGAGCGCAAGTACGGCGACTTCTCGCTCAAGCTCCAGTGGCGTGACGACGCCCCGGGTACCGGCAACGCCAACTCCGGTGTGTTCGTGCGGTTCCCGTGGGTCCACGACCACCCGGAGGAGTCACGGCCGGAGTGGGTCGCCATCAAGTACGGGCACGAGGTCCAGGAGTTCGACCGGCCCGACGGCGACATGTACAAGACCGGTTCGGTCTACGGCTTCGACCGGGTGGGGCTCGCCGGTGCCGGCGTCACCCAGAAGGGCACGTGGAACGACTACGAGATCCGCGTGGTCGACCAGCACTACTCGGTCTACCGCAACGGTGTGCTGATCAACGAGTTCGACAACACCGGCGGCCAGGTGTTCTCCCCGCCACGCTCGGACGACCCGGGCACGGACGGGCGGCGCTTCGCCTCCGGCTACATCGGGCTCCAGGTGCACGGCACGACGGACGTGGTCTCGTACCGCGACGTGCGGATCAAGGAGCTGTAGGTTCCGAGGGAGGCGCCTCCGACGGGGGCGTCTCCTTCTTCGCGGCCTTCTTCGCCCGGCTGGGCTGCACCCGCTTCGGCTCCCCCGGCATCTTCGGGTATTCCGGCGGATAGGGCAGGTCGCCCAGCCCGTGTTCCTCCTCGTCGCGGCGGGCGAGGTCCAGCAGGGCCTCCAGGGAGAAGCGGTGATCGTCCATGTCGGCGTGCACGTCGCCGAGTTCGGCGAAGCGCGCGGGCATGGTGGTGATGTCGAAGTCCTGGGGGTGGGCCACCCCGACCTCGTCCCAGCGCAGGGGCGCGGAGACCGGGGCGTGCGGGCGGGGGCGTACGGAGTAGGCGGAGGCGATCGTGCGGTCGCGGGCCGTCTGGTTGTAGTCGACGAAGATGCGCTCGCCGCGCTCCTCCTTCCACCACTTGGTCGTGACCTGGTCCGGCATCCGCCGCTCCAGTTCCCGGCCGACGGCGATCGCGGCGCGCCGGACCTGGGTGAAGGTCCAGCGTGGCTCGATGGGGACGAAGACGTGCAGGCCGCGGCCGCCGGAGGTCTTGGGCCAGCCGCGCAGGCCGCCGAACTCGTCGAGGACGGCGCGCAGTTCATGGGCGGCGCGCACGGCGTCGTCGAAGTCGGTGCCGGGCTGCGGGTCGAGGTCGATGCGCAGTTCGTCGGGGCGGTCGACGTCGTCGCGGCGGACCGGCCACGGGTGGAACGTGAGGGTGCCGTACTGGGCGGCCCACAGGACGGCGGCCTCCTCGGTGGGGCACATCTCGTCGGCGCTGCGCCCACTGGGGAAGGTGATGTGGGCGGTGGGGATCCAGTCGGGCATGTTCTTGGGCGCCCGCTTCTGGTAGAACCACTCGCCGTTCAGGCCGTCCGGGTAGCGCTCCAGGGTGGTGGGGCGGTCGCGCAGGGCGCGCAGGATGCCGGGGCCCACCGCGATGTAGTAGCGGGCGAGGTCCAGCTTGGTGTAGCCGTGCTCCGGGAAGAAGACCTTGCCCGGGTTGGACAGGCGTACCGTCCGCCCGGCCACCTCCAGTTCCACCGCTTCGCCCATGCGAGCCACGGTAGGCGCCCGGCGCACCGCTCGCACACCGGGCGGCGCCGACCGGATGCGAGCAGAATCGTCTGCATGGACCTGCCGGTGATGCCGCCCGTGAAGCCGATGCTCGCCAAGTCGGTGGCGAAGATCCCGCCGGGCATGCAGTACGAGGCGAAGTGGGACGGGTTCCGGGCGATCGTGTTCCGCGACGGGGACGAGGTCGAGCTCGGCAGCCGTACCACGAAGTCGCTGACCAGGTACTTTCCCGAGCTGGTCGCGGGGCTGAAGGCGCGGTTGCCGCAGCGGTGCGTGCTGGACGGGGAGATCGTGATCGCGCGGGAGGGGCGGCTGGACTTCGACGCCCTCACCGAGCGCATCCACCCGGCGGACTCGCGGGTGCGGATGCTGGCCGAGCGGACCCCGGCGTCGTTCGTGGCCTTCGACCTGCTGGCGCTGGCGGACGACTCCTTGCTGGAGACCCCGCTCGCGGACCGGCGGGCGCTGCTGACCATGGCGTTGTCGGGGGTGTCGGAACCGGTGCATGTGGCGCCGGCGACGACCGATGTCGAGACGGCGAAGGGGTGGTTCGAGCAGTACGAGGGGGCCGGTCTCGACGGTGTGATCGCCAAGCCGCTGACGTTGCGCTATCTGCCGGACGAACGGGCCATGTTCAAGATCAAGCACGAGCGGACGGCGGATGTCGTCGTCGCGGGCTACCGGCTGCACAAGAGCGGGCCGATCGTGGGCTCCCTGCTGCTCGGCCTGCACGACGAGCACGGCACGCTCCAGCACGTGGGGGTGTCGGCCGCGTTCTCGATGAAGCGGCGGGCCGAGCTGATCGAGGAGCTGGAGCCGCTGCGGATGGAGGACGCAGCGGGGCATCCCTGGGCGGCGTGGGCCGAGGAGGCGGCGCACGAGTCGGCCCGGCTGCCGGGCGCGCCGAGCCGCTGGTCGGGCAAGAAGGACCTGTCCTGGGTGCCGCTGCGACCGGAGCGGGTGGCCGAGGTGGCCTACGACCACATGGAGAACGGCGTGCGCTTCCGGCACACGGCCCGCTTCCGCCGCTGGCGCCCGGACCGGACCCCGGACAGCTGCACGTACGCCCAGCTGGAGGAGCCGGTCCGCTACGACCTGGCGTCGATCTTCGGCCCGCAGGCGTGATTGCGAGGGCGGGGCGTCCTCACCCGTCCCGTCAGGGCTTCATCAGCACCTTCACGGCGCCGTCCTGCTTCCGCTGGAACATCTCGTAGGCGTGCGGGGCGTCGCTCAACGGCACGCGGTGGGTGGCGAAGTCGTCGACGCCGAGAGGGTCCTCGTCCGTGAGGTACGGCAGGATGTCGTCGGTCCAGCGGCGCACGTTGGCCTGGCCCATCCGTATCTGGATCTGCTTGTCGAACAGCGTGAGCAGCGGAATCGGGTCGGCCATGCCGCCGTACACGCCGGACAGCGAGATGGTGCCGCCGCGCCGCACCAGGTCGATGGCGGTGTACAGGGCGGCCAGCCGGTCGACGCTGAAGCGCTCGGCGAGCGGCGCGCCCAGCTTGCGCGGCAGCAGTGCCGAGGCCTGCTGGGCTAGCCGGGCCGCGGCGCTGCCGTGGGCCTCGGTGCCGACCGCGTCGATGACGGCGTCGGGTCCGCGGCCGTCGGTCCGGTCACGGATGGCGCCGACGAGTTCCTTCTCGTCGTCGAAGCTCCTGAGGTCGAACGTCTCCACGCCCCGCTCCCGCGCCCGCTGCAGCCGCTCGGGCACCAGGTCCACGCCGAACACCCGCCCCGCGCCCGTCACCTGGGCGACACGGCAGGCCATGTCGCCGATGGGCCCGAGGCCGAGCACCGCGACGCTGCCGCCCTCGGGGACCTCGGCGTAGCGGACCGCCTGCCAGGCGGTGGGCAGCACGTCGGAGAGGTAGACGAACCGGTCGTCGGGCGGCCCTTCCGGGATCTTGATCGGGCCGAACTGTGCCTGCGGGACCCGCAGGTACTCGGCCTGTGCGCCCGGTACCGCGCCGTACAGACGGGTGTAGCCGAACAGAGCCGCGCCCATGCCCTCGCCGGTGACCTGGGTGGTCTCGCACTGCGTGGGCAGCCCGGTCAGACACATCCAGCAGTCGCCGCACGCGATCTGGAACGGCACCACGACGCGGTCCCCCGCCTGGAGGTCCGGAACTCCCGCGCCGACCTCCTCGACGATCCCCATCGGTTCGTGGCCGAGGATGTCCCCCGGTGTCATGAACGGGGTGAGCACCTCGTACAGATGCAGATCGGATCCGCACAGCCCGGTGGAGGTGATGCGGATGACCGCGTCCGTCGGTTCCTGGATCCCGGGATCGGGCACGGTCTCCACCCGCACGTCCCGCTTGCCCTGCCAGGTCACTGCCCTCATCGCCCGCGCTCCCTCCGGTCGTCCGCGCACGGCGCTCGTACGGTGGGCGACCCGGGTACCCCCACGCTTCCGGGCCGAATCCGTGCGGGCGGGCCCCCGGCCGGTTCCCGGCCAGCCGGGCGGTACCCGAGGGCGCCCGGTGTGTGGGCCGACCGGCCCTCGCCGCCAGGTCCGATCGACGGAATCCCGGGAAGCGGCGGACCCCACCGGGTATGGGCACCTATGAACAGATAAGCGCACTATTGATGACATGAACCGGACGGGTGGCTACGGGTGACGACAGTGGGCAGACAACGAGCTGCGCGCGCAAGACGCGCCACGACCATGACCGGACTGCTGGCCGCCGGCCTGGCGGCCTCCCTGGCCGCGGGCTGCACGACGTCCGACGGCCCGCGCGACGACGGCCGCGGCCAGAGCAGTTCCGCGGACGGCGAGAGCCGGGCGAAGGGCGGCTCGGTACTGGCCGTGAAGATCGACAACTCCCGTCACGCACGCCCCCACACCGGCCTGAACGAGGCCGACATCGTGTACGTCGAGCAGGTCGAGGGCGGCCTCAGCCGTCTGATGGCGGTGTACGCGCAGAAGCTGCCGAAGGCCATCGGGCCGGTGCGCAGCGCCCGCGAGAGCGATCTGGAGGTGCTGCGCCAGTTCGACCGGCCGACCCTCGCCTTCTCCGGCGCCCAGGGCAAGCTCCTGCCGAAGATCGACAAGGCCCCGCTGAAGGCGGAGCCGCCGGGCAAGGCGTCCGACGCGTACTTCCGCAGCAAGATGCGGCCCGCCCCGCACAACCTGTACCTGCGGCCCCACCGCCTGATGGCGAAGCCGCCCGGCACGTCCGCCCTGACGACCGGCTTCCGCTTCGGTTCCGCCCCCGCGGGCGGCAGGCCCACCGCCACGCAGACGGTGCGCTACGACGCCGCCGAGTACACCTTCACCTGGTCCAGGAGCCAGAAGCGCTGGCTGGTCGGCATGGACGACAAGGCCGCCGGCACGACGGACGGCAAGCGGGTCATGGCCGGCACGGTCGTCGTGCAGTACGTGAAGGTGCGCAAGTCCACGTTCCACGACAAGCTCGGCCACTACACGCCGTACACCGAGACCGTCGGCTCCGGAAAGGCGCGGGTGCTGCGCGACGGGCGGGCCTACGACGTCAGGTGGAAGCGTCCGAAGCCGTCGGACGGCACGACGTTCACGACCGGCGACGGCAAGCGCATGAACTTCCAGCACGGCCAGGTCTGGGTGGTGTACGCGAACGCGTCCTGACCGCCGGGCGCACGCGTGCCGGGCCGGGATCAGGGCCGGGCGACGAGGGGCTCCGCAGGGTTGCGCAGCCCCTCGGCTGCGTCCGCCACCCGCCGGATCAGGTCGAAGAACAGCTTCTGCTCCTCCCCGGAGAGCGGGGCCAGGAACACCTGGTTCATCCGGGCCGTGCGCACGGTGAGCTTCTTGTGGGTGCGCACGCCGTCGTCCGTGAGGCGCAGCAGGAAGCGGCGGCCGTCCTGGGGGTCGCGGACCTTGTCGAGCAGCCCGCGCCGGCCGAGCCGGCTGATCACCTCGGCGATGGTCGACCGGTCCAGCCCGACCCGCTCCCCCACCGTCCGCTGGTCCAGGCCGGGCTCGGCGACCAGGGTGTTGAGCACGGCGAACTGGGGCGAGGTGATCTCCTCGGAGACCATCGTGTTCCACAGCAGGTAGTGCGCCTGCTGGAGCCGCCGGGCCAGATGCCCGGGGTGGGTGGTCAGATCCACGGCGGCCATGCACGCTCCCCTGGTCGTTATCGTCGGTGCACTGAACAATACCCGGCCACATCACGGCTGTCTGCGGCTCGGGCAGCTCCGTCGGCCTCGTATTCGCCGAGGTCTTGACGGCTCCCCGCTCCGGTGGCAGCGTGAGGGACGACCTCGCACGAATAATCAGTGCCCTGACTAATTCGGGTACTGGGGGCGCGGAAGAGATGGGGCTTCTCGGATGGACAAGGTGGTCGCCACGGCCCTGGAGGCAGTGGCCGATGTCGGCGACGGCGCGTCGCTGGCGGTGGGTGGCTTCGGGCTGAGCGGTGTGCCGAACGTACTGATCCAGGCGCTGTACGAGCGTGGTGTGTCCGGGCTGTCGGTCGTCTCGAACAACTGCGGGGCGATGGAGTCCGGCCTCGCGGTGCTGCTGTCGGCGGGCCGGATCGCCCGGGTGACCGGCTCCTACATCGGCGCGAACAAGGAGTTCGCCCGTCAGTACCTGGCCGGGGAGCTGGAGGTGGAGATGATCCCGCAGGGCACGCTGGCCGAGCGGCTGCGGGCCGGCGGGGCCGGGATCCCCGCCTTCTACACCCCGGCAGGTGTCGGCACCCAGGTCGCCGAGGGCGGACTGCCCTGGCGCTACGACGGCTCCGGCGGGGTCGCGCTGGCCTCTCCGCCGAAGGAGGTCCGGGAGTTCGACGGCACCGAGTACGTGCTGGAGCGCGGCATCCGGACCGACTTCGCGCTGGTACGGGCGGCCAAGGGCGACCGGCACGGGAACCTGGTGTTCAACAAGTCCACCCGGAACTTCAACCCGCTGGCCGCGATGGCCGGGCGGGTGACGATCGCCGAGGTCGAGGAACTCGTGGAGCCGGGCGGGATCGACCCGGACGCGGTGCATCTGCCGGGGATCTTCGTGCAGCGGGTCGTGGCGCTCACCCCCGAGCAGGCCGCGGACAAGGGCATCGAGCAGCGCACGGTTTCCGTGCCCCAGGCACGAGGGACGGAGAACTGACCATGGCGTGGACGCGGGAAGAGATGGCCGCGCGGGCCGCACGCGAGCTGACGGACGGCCAGTACGTGAATCTCGGCATCGGCCTGCCGACCCTGATCCCGAACTATCTGCCGGAGGGCGTGGAGGTGATCCTGGAGTCGGAGAACGGCATCCTGGGCACCGGCCCCTACCCCACCGAGGAGCAGGTCGACCCCGACCTGATCAACGCCGGCAAGGAGACCGTGACGGTCCTACCGGGCGCCTCCTTCTTCGACTCGGCGCTGTCGTTCTCGATGATCCGCGGCGGGCACATCGACGTCGCCGTCCTGGGCGCCATGCAGGTGTCGCAGACCGGTGACCTGGCGAACTGGGCGATCCCCGGCAAGATGATCACCGGGATCGGCGGGGCGATGGACCTGGTGCACGGCGCCCGCTCCGTCATCGTCGTGATGACGCACACCGCCAAGGACGGCTCGGCGAAGATCCTCACCGAGTGCGCGCTGCCGCTCACCGGCAAGGCGTGCGTGAACCGGATCATCACCGACCTCGGCGTCCTGGACGTCACCGAGGACGGCCTGCTGCTCGTGGAGACGGCACCCGGCGTGAGCCCGGACGAGATCGCCGCGAAGACCGACGCCAAGCTCACCGTCGCGGAGGGCCTGCTGTGAAGACCGTGTACCTCGTGGACGCCGTCCGCACCCCCGTCGGCCGCTACAACGGCGCCCTGGCGGGCGTACGCCCGGACGACCTGGCCGCCCACGCCATCCGCGAACTGGTGGGCCGCACGCCCGACCTGGATCCGTCCCGCATCGAGGACGTCTACTTCGGCAACGCCAACGGCGCGGGCGAGGAGAACCGCAACGTCGGCCGGATGGCCGCCCTCCTCGCCGGGCTGCCCACCTCCGTGCCGGGCGTGACCGTCAACCGGCTGTGCGCCTCCGGGCTCGAAGCGGTGATCCAGGCGGCCCGCGCCATCGCCGCCGGGGACGCCTCCATCGCCGTCGCGGGGGGCGTGGAGTCGATGACGAGGGCGCCGTACGTGCTGCCCAAGTCCGACCGGCCCTTCCCGGCCGGGCACACGGAGCTGTTCTCCACCACGCTGGGCTGGCGCATGGTCAACCCGGCGATGGAGCCGCAGTGGACGGTCCCGCTCGGTGAGTCGGCCGAGCTGATCGCGGACAAGCACAAGATCGGGCGGGAGCAGCAGGACGAGTACGCGCTCGCCTCGCACCTCAAGGCGGCGAAGGCCCAGCAGGCCGGCCTGTTCGACGCCGAACTGGCGCCCGTGTCGATCCCGCAGCGCAAGGGCGACCCGGTCGTCGTCGCCGCCGACGAGTGCGTACGTCCCGATGCCTCCCTCGCCGCGATGGCCCGGCTGAAGCCGTCGTTCCGCACGGAGGACGGCACCGTGACGGCGGGCAACGCCTCCCCGCTCAACGACGGCGCCGCCGCCCTGCTGCTGACCGACGAGGAGGGCCTCGAGGCCACCGGCCGAGAGCCGCTCGCGCGGATCTCGGCCACCGGCGTCTCCGCGCTCGACCCGCACTACTTCGGCCTCGCCCCCGTCGAGGCCGTCAACCGGGCCCTCGCCAAGGCGGGCAAGGGATTCGGCGATCTGGACGTCCTGGAGCTGAACGAGGCGTTCGCCGCCCAGGTGCTGGGCTGTGTCGCCGAATGGCCCGACTTCGACCCGGCGATCCTCAACCCGCAGGGCGGCGCCATCGCCCTGGGCCACCCGCTGGGCGCATCCGGTGCCCGGCTCGCCGGCACGGTCGCCCACCAACTCGCCCGCAAGGGCGGCGGAGTCGGCGTCGCCACCCTCTGCATCGGCGTGGGCCAGGGCCTCGCCCTCGTTCTGGAGCGTTAGGAACCCGAGGAACTCCCATGACTCTCACCCAGCACGACATCGACCAGGAGATCGCGGCCGAGCACGCCGCGTACGAGAAGCGGGTCGCCGACGGCGCCCCCGTCGAACACCACCCGCGGCGCGACTACGCCCCGTACCGCTCCTCCGTCCTGCGCCACCCGAAGCAGCCGCCGATCTCCATCGACGTCAGCCGGGACCCGGAACTGGTGGAGCTGCACTCCCCCGCCTTCGGCGAACGCGACATCACCGAGATCGACAACGACCTCACCCGGCAGCACACCGGGGAGCCGGTCGGCGAGCGCATCACCGTCGAGGGCCGCCTCCTCGACCGCGACGGCCGCCCCGTCCGCGGCCAGCTCATCGAGATCTGGCAGGCGAACTCGGCCGGTCGCTACGCCCACCAGCGCGAGCAGCACGACGCCCCGCTGGACCCGAACTTCACGGGCGTCGGCCGCACCCTCACCGACGCCGGCGGCTTCTACCGGTTCACCACCGTCCAGCCGGGCCCGTACCCCTGGCGCCAGCACGAGAACGCCTGGCGTCCGGCCCACATCCACTTCTCGCTGTTCGGGACGGCGTTCACCCAGCGGCTCGTGACCCAGATGTACTTCCCGAGCGACCCGCTGTTCCCCTACGACCCGATCATCCAGTCGGTGACGGACGACGCGGCCCGGCAGCGGCTGGTCGCGACGTACGACCACAACCTGTCCGTGCCGGAGTTCTCGATGGGCTACCACTGGGACATCGTGCTCGACGGGCCCGCCGCCACCTGGATCGAAGAAGGGCGCTGACCTGCCATGACGAAGATCGACACGAGCCGTCCCGAGACGGTGCTGCCCACTCCGTCGCACACGGTCGGCCCCTTCTACGGCCACGCCCTGCCCTTCCCCGGCGGCGGCGACATCGCCCCCGCCGGCCACCCGGACACGATCACGCTCCAGGGGTACGTCCTCGACGGCGAGGGCAACCCGCTCCCGGACGCCTTCGTGGAGCTGTGGGGCGCGGACCCCGACGGCGGTGTCCCGCACGTCGACGGCTCGATGCGGCGCGACCCGGCGAGCGGCGGGTTCCTCGGCCGCAACGGCGTGGAGTTCACGGGCTGGGGGCGTGTCCAGACGGACGCCAACGGGCACTGGACCGCACGGACGCTGCGGCCGGGAGCGCGCGGGCGGAGCGCGCCGTACATCAGCGTGTGCCTGTTCGCGCGCGGGCTGCTGGTGCACCTGTTCACCCGGATCTATCTGCCGGGCGACGACACCGCGCTGGCCGCCGACCCGCTGCTCGCCCAGGTGGACGGGGCGCGACGCGACACGCTGATCGCCGAGGAGCAGGGCCGGGGCGCATACCGTTTCGACATCCGCCTTCAAGGCGAGGGCGAGACGGTCTTCCTGGAGTTCCAGTGACTTCTGCCGACGGCGACGACACCGGCCTGCTCGCCCCCGGGTGGGCAGGCTCCCCCGCGGCCACCGCGACCGGCGACACGGCCTGGCTGCGGGCCCTGCTCGACGCGGAGGCCGCCCTCACCCGGGCCCAGGCCGCCCTCGGCCTCGCCCCGGCGGAGGCCGCCTCGGCGGTGACCCGGGCGGCGCACGCGGCACGGTTCGACGTACGGTCCCTCGCCGAGCGTGCCCGTGCCGGCGGCAACCCGGTCATCCCGCTGGTCGGCGACCTGACGAAGGCCGTCGGCGACGCGTACGGGCCCTACGTCCACCGGGGCGCGACCAGCCAGGACATCATGGACACGGCGACGATGCTGGTGGCCGCGCGCACCCTCGACCTCGTCCTCGGCGACGTCGACCGCACGGCGCAGGCGCTCGCCCGGCCGGCCGCCGAGCACCGTGACACCGCGATGCCGGGGCGGACGCTGACCCAGCACGCCGTACCGACCACGTTCGGGCTGAAAGCGGCCGGGTGGCGCTCGCTGGTGCTCGACGCCCGGGACCGGGTCCGGACCGTTCGGGACGCGCTTCCCGCCCAACTCGGGGGAGCCGCAGGGACGTTGGCCGCCTTCGGGGCCTACGGCGCGGACGATCCGACCGCGCTGCCCGCCGCGTACGCCCGTGAACTCGGCCTCCGCGCGCCCGACCTGCCCTGGCACACCCTGCGCACGCCCGTCGCCGATCTCGCCGGGTGTCTCGCCTTCACGGCGGGCGCGCTCGGCAAGGTCGCCGTGGACGTGCTCACCCTGTCACGCACCGAGATCGCCGAGGTCGCGGAGGGCAGCGGCGGCGGCTCGTCCGCGATGCCGCACAAGTCCAACCCCGTACGGTCCACGCTCATCGCCGCCGCCGCGCGGCGGGCGCCGCAGCTCGCGGCCACGCTGTACGGGTCGCTGGCGGCGGAGGACGAGCGTCCGGCCGGCGCCTGGCACGCCGAGTGGGAACCGCTCAGGGACCTGCTGCGGCTGGTCGGCGGGGCCGCCCGGGACGCCGTGGAACTGGCCGGCGGGCTGCGGGTCAGGGCCGACGTCATGCGCGAACACCTCGATCTCACCCATGGGTTGATCGTCTCCGAGCGGCTGTCCGCCGAGCTGGCACCGGTGCTGGGCCGGGCCCGCGCCAAGGAACTGCTCACCCGGCTGGCCGCCGAGGGACGGCCGCTCGCCGCGGCGCCGGAACTCGCGGACGTCGACCTCGACCCCACCCACTACACCGGCTCCGCCGGAGCCCTCACCGACCGCGCTCTGGAGCGACGTTGAAACTCCTCGACCACCGTGCCGAAGGACCCGCCTCGGCACCGCCGCTGCTGCTCGGACCCTCGCTCGGCACGTCGTCCGCCCTGTGGGACAAGGTCGCGCCCGAGTTGTCGATCACCCATCGGGTGGTGCGCTGGGAACTGCCGGGGCACGGCGGTTCGAGTGCCGATCTCATCGGGGCGGGCGCGACGGTCGGTGATCTGGCCGCCCTGGTACTGGCGCTCGCCGACTCGCTCGGCATCGAGCGGTTCGCGTACGCGGGTGTCTCGCTGGGTGGCGCGGTCGGCCTGCATCTCGCCGTGCACCACCCCGAACGGGTCGACGCGCTGGCCGTGATCTGCTCGTCGGCCCACTTCAACGGTTCCAGGCCATGGGAGGAGCGGGCGGCGCAGGTGCGCCGCGAAGGACTCGCGGAGCTCGCGCAGAACGCGAACGCCCGCTGGTTCACCCCCGGTTTCACCGTGCCGGAGCTGGTCCGGGACCACCGCGACGCCGATCCCGCCGCGTACGCCGCCTGCTGTGACGCGCTCGCCGCGTTCGACCTGCGCGACCGGCTGGCCGAGATCTCCTCCCCGACGCTGCTGATCGCCGGGCGCGAGGACCCCGCGACCCCGCCGGTCCACCTGCGGGAGATCGCGGACGCCGTACCGAACGCCGCCCTCGTCGAGATCCCGGGGGCCTCGCATCTGGCACCGGCGCAGTGCCCGGAGGCCGTCCTCACGGCGCTGCGGGCGCACTTCGACGGAGCGTCGGGGCGTGGCATGGAGGTGCGGCGCGAGGTACTGGGCGACACGCATGTGGACCGGGCGCAGGCACGGCAGACGCCGTTCACCGCACGCTTCCAGGACTTCATCTCGCGCTACGCCTGGGGCGAGATCTGGACCGACCCGACGCTCACCCGCCGCGAGCGCAGCATGATCACCCTGACGGCGCTCGTCGCGCACGGCCACTACGACGAGCTGGCCATGCACGTCCGCGCGGCCCGGCGCAACGGGCTGACGCCGGAGGAGATCGGCGCCGTACTGCTCCAGACGGCCGTGTACTGCGGGGTCCCGGCGGCGAACTCGGCGTTCGCGACGGCGCAGCGGGTGCTCGCGGAAGAGGAAGGGTGACCCTGCCGGTCGTAGCTCCAGCGGCACCTCGCACATGCCTCCGCCCGCGCCTACGGTGGGGGCATGTCCACGATTCTGATCACGGGCGCCACCTCCGGTCTCGGCCGTCACGTGGCCTTCGAGCTGGTCCGTTCCGGGCACGGCGTCCTCGCTCACGGACGGGACCCGGGCCGGGTCGAACGGCTCGTGGAGGAGCTGCGGGCCGAGGGCGAGGCCGACGGGTACGTGGCGGACCTGGCCTCGCTGGAGCAGGTGCGTCAGCTGGCGGCGCACGTCGCCGGGGAGCATCCCGAGCTGGACGTGCTGATCAACAACGCGGGGGTCGGCTTCGGCTCGCCCGGCACGGGCCGTGAGCTCAGCGCCGACGGGCATGAACTGCGCCTCGCGGTGAACTACTTGGCGCCGGTCGCGCTGACCCGTGCCCTGCTGCCCGTGCTGCGTGCGAACGCGCCCGCGCGGATCGTCAACGTGGGGTCGGCGGGCCAGGAGCCGCTCGATCTGGACGACCCGGAGCTGACCCGCGGCTACGACGGCACCGCGGCCTACCGACGCAGCAAGTTCGCCCTCGCGGCCCACACCTTCACCCTGGCCGAGGAGCTGGCGGGCACCGGGGTCGCGGTCAACGTGCTGCACCCGGCGACGTTCATGGACACCGGGATGGTCCGCGAGGGCGGCATCACGCCCTGGAGCACGGTCGCCGACGGCGCCCCGGGGGTCCTGGCCCTGGCGACACGGGACATGGGAACGGGCGGCTACTACGACGGGACGTCACAGGCGCGGGCGCACGAGGGGACGTACGACCCGAACGTGCGGCGACGACTGGCCGCCGTCACGGATCAACTCCTCAGACTCTGACGCCCCCGTAGGGGCGCGGGGAACTGCGCGACCGGCCACAACGGCGCGGCAGCCGAGAACCGCCCCCTCTCGGCCGTCTAGCGGAGCGCGAGCGCCGCCTCGGCCTGAAGCACCAGCCCGTCCGCCCCGCACGACTGCGCGAGCGTGATCCCCCGCCGCAGCTCCGCGGCGGACCGCGCGGCGATGCCGTACTCGACGCGGGCCGCCGCGTGTTCGTACTGGCACGGCGAGGCCTCCAGATAGGTGACCGCCTGTTCGGCCAGCCGCACCGCCCGCTGCCCGGTCTCCAACGCGGCGGCGCACCGCAGGGCCTCGCCGATCGCGGTGTCGGTGCCCAGGCGCTCGGCGCTGCGGCGGACCTCGGTGGCGAGGCGGGCGGCACGCGCCGGGTCCTCGCTCGCCAGGACCCGGGTGAGGTCGACCGCCCAGGGGACGAGCACCGGGTTGTGGTGGCCACGCGCTTCGGCCGCCTTCTCCGCCGCCTCCAGTTCGTTGATGCCGTCCTTGGTGCGGCCGACGGCCAGGAGCAGCCGGCCGCGGACGGAGCGCGGGTCCGGCAGGACGATGGTGGACGGGTACGGCGGCGCGAAGCCGTACTGGTCGGCGATCTCCCAGGCCTCCTCGACATGGCCGCGGGCCAGGAGCGTGTCGACGAGGTTGCAGGTGGCGGACCAGTGCAGCGGCAGCCGCCGCCCGACGCGCTCGGCGAGCGCCAGCGACTTGCGCAGGGACGCCTCCGCCTCACGCAGCCGACCGCGCCTGCGCAGCCCGAGTCCGACGTAGGCGTGGGCCAGGGAGAGGTGGCCGCCGCTCCAGCCGGCGGACTCGTACGCGCGCAGCGCCTCGTTGTAGAGGGCATCGGCGCGGTCCAGCCGGTCGGTGTAGGCGTAGGCGCTGGCCAGCATCATCGGCAGTTCGATGCCCCACTCGGGGTCGGTCCAGCCGAGCCCGGGGGCGAGGCGGCCGTTGACGAGGGCCCGGTCGCACAGTTCGACGACCTCTTCGGCGTTCTCGCCGCGGGCCATGGCGTCGAAGCCGCGCAGTATCAGCAGGGCGCGCTCGGAGTTGTCGCGGCCGGTGCAGGTCCGGGCGAGTTCGGCGAGGCGGGTGGAGCGTCCGGGTGAGGTGGTCTCGCCCGCGTGGATGCCCTCCCACATGAACTGCACGGCCTGGAGGCGCAGCCTGGCCGGTCCGGCCGGGTGCCGGGCGGCCTCCGCCTCCACGGTGCGGACGGCCTCCTCCAGCTGGTCGTTGTGCAGGAGCGCCTGGGAGAGCCGGTAGACGGCGTCGACGCGCTCGTCGCCGTCGAGGCCGGGCATGGCGAGGGCGGCCTGGAGGTGGTCGATGGTGGTGGCGGGCGCGGTCAGCAGGGTGGCGCAGCCGAGTTCGTGGAGCACGCGCGCGTGGACCTCGGGCAGCGGCGGTTCCAGCAGGGCGCGCTCCAGACAGCGGCGGGCCGCGTCGGGCGCGCCGACGGCGAGGTGCTCACGGGCGGCCTCGCGCAGTTGCTCGACGAGTTCCGCGTCGTCGTCCGGGTGGACCTCCAGGAGGTGGCGGGCGGCGACCGCGGCGCCGTGGCCGTTGTCGGTGACGACGCGGGCGGCGATGCCGTGCATCGCGGTGCGCAGGGCGTCCGGGATGGAGTTGTAGACGGCGGTGGCGATCAGCGGATGCACGAACTGCAGCTCGCCGTCGTCCGGTTGGACGCCCGCCGGGTCGGCCTCGGTGAGGATGCGGGCGGTGCGCAGCTTCTCGGCGCAGCGCACGGCCTCGTCCAGGCTCATGGTGGCGAGTTCGGCGACCAGGTCGACGGAGATCCCGGTGCCGAGGATCGCGGCCGCCCAGGCGAAGCGGGTGGACTCGATGCCGAGGGTCTCCAGGCGGGCGACGAGGCCGCCGCCGCGAGCCGCGCGGTTCAGGGCGCGCAGCTCGGCGGCCGCGGACTCGGTCGGTTCGAACTCGCTGTCCTGGACCTTGGCGAGAAGTTCGACGGTCTCGTACGGGTTGCCGCCGGTGACCGCCCAGACCTCGCGGCAGAACGGGGCGTCGGCGTGCACGCCCAGCGTGGCGCGGGTCAGACCGGTGGTGGCGTCCGGGGTGAGGGCGCTCAGGGTGGCGACGGAGGACCCCGCGGCGGCGACCGTGTCGAGGTGGCGGGCGCTGTCGCCGCTGGTCTCGCCGGGGCGGCGGGCCACGACGACCAGGACGTTCTGCTCGCCGACGTGCTCGGCGAACGCGGCGAGCCAGCGCAGGGTCTCCTGGTCGGCCCAGTGCGCGTCGTCGATCAGCAGGACCAGCGGCCAGTCGCGGCGGGCCAGCCTGCGGACGGCGGCGACGAGCCCGTCGCACACGCCCTGCGGGTCGGCCTGGCGGTCGCCGGGGTCCGTTATGCCGAGGGCGGGGCCGGCGATGTCGTACCAGTCGCCGAGGTACTCGCGTGCCTCTTCCGGCATCAGCGACAGCAGCGCGGGCTGCAGGAGCTGCCGTACCACGTTGAAGGGGACGGAGCTCAGCGTCTCGCTGCCGCGGGCGGACCAGACCGTGCAGCCGCGGGCCTCGGCGATACGGCGGGTTTCGGCCAGCAGAGCGGTCTTGCCCAGTCCCGCCTCGCCCCGGAGCACCAGGAGGCTGCCCGACGAGGAGTTGTCCGCGCACAGCGTGTCGAGGGCCCCCTCGACCGCGGCGAGTTCCTCGTCGCGCTCCCAGAGGGAAGCCGAGGCGGCCGGTGTGGGCCGTACCTGCGTCATCCCGCTACCTCCCCAATGTCGCCCTGACGACGTACAGACCTCGAGCGTAGCCGTCCGGGTGACTGAGTGGAGGCCGGTCCGGGCAGCTGTTGCCGTGATGGGTGACGGTGGGTACGGGCAGGCGACGCGAACGGCCCGCGACCTGCCCCTGAAAATCTGAATGACAGTCAAAAACTGTCGCTCGAACCGGTATTCAGTCGACACCCGCTCGACCTGGCGGCCGGCCCCGGGCGACCGTCGAACGCGCGGAGATGACCTTGGCTATCCACGAGCGAGGCACGGTCCGGTCCCGCAAGGCCCTGGTCGCGGGGTCGGTGGGCAACTTCATCGAGTGGTACGAGTTCGGTGTCTACGGCTACTTCGCGACGATCATCGCGGCGCGCTTCTTCACGCCGGAGGGCGGCAGCGAGGCGGAGGCGCTGGTGAGGACGTACGCCTCGTTCGCGCTGGCGTTCTTCTTCCGGCCCGTCGGAGCGGCGTTGTTCGGCCGGCTCGGGGACCGGATCGGGCGGCGTCCGGTGCTGATCCTGGTGATCACGCTGATGACCGTGGCGACGACGCTGATCGGCGCGCTGCCGACGTACGCCACCGTCGGTGCCCTCGCGCCCTGGCTGCTGACGTTCCTGCGGGTGCTGCAAGGGCTCTCGGCGGGCGGGGAGTTCGGGGGCGCGGTGTCGGTGATGACCGAATTCGCGCCACCGGGGCGGCGCGGGCTGTACGGGTCGTGGCAGTCGTTCACGGTCGCGCTGGGGCTGCTGGGCGGCGCGGGGGTGGCGACGCTGCTCGCCACCTTGCTGACCGAGACGCAACTGGGTAACTGGGGCTGGCGGTTGCCGTTCCTGCTGACCTTGCCGCTGGGGCTCGGCGCGCTGTGGTTGCGGCTGCGGCTGGACGAGACGCCGGCGTTCCGGGAGGAGCGGCGGGCGGAGCGGCCGCCGGCCAGGGCGGTCGCGGGGGCGATCGCCCTGGGGGCCGGGCGGATCATGGGCTGGGCGGCGGCCGGCTACACCTTCCTCGTCGTACTGCCGTCCTATCTCCAGTCCACGCTGGACGCGACCTTCCAGCAGGCCCTGATCGCGACGGTGCTGGCCAACTTCGGCTTCGCGGCGACGATCGTGCCGGCGGGATGGCTCAGCGACCGGTTCGGACGGCGGCCGGTGATGCTGACGGGAGCGGTGCTCGTGGTGCTGCTCGCGGTGCCGCTGCTCAACCTTCTTCAGGACCCGGGCGTTTCCCTCACCGTGAAAGGTGCGGCAGTGTGGGGCGCGGGAGCCGTGGTGGGGCTGATGGCGGGCCCCGGGCCCGCGATGCTCGCGGAACTGTTCCCGACGAACGTGCGCTACACGGGACTGGGACTCGCCTACGCGTTGTCCAATGCGGTGTTCTCGGGGTGCGCCGGCCTCATCATCACGGAGACGATCGAACGGACCGGGAGCGTGGACATCCCCGCGTACTACGCGGCGGCCACGTGCGCGGTGAGCGTTCTGGCGCTGACGTGGACACCGAGGTCCGTGGTCGCCGGGGCCGGGGTCTCCGAGTCCGGGGGCAGGGCCGAGTCCGGGGTCAGGGCCGGGGATGCGGACGGGGCCGCGGATGCGGACGGGGCCGCGGATGCGAAGGACCCGGCGGTGGAGAACGCGAAGGGGAAGGCGAGTTGATCTGGTGCGGGCGACCGGATGCGGGTGATCGGGATGCGGGCGAAGGATGCAGGCGATCTGGTGCGGGCGACCGGATGCGGGTGGTCGGATGCGGGTGATTGCATGCGGGTGATCGGATGCGGGTGATCGGTCTGATGTCGGGGACGTCGTACGACGCCGTCGACGCCGGTGCCGTCGATCTGGGTCTCGACGGCGACAGCCTCGTCCTCAAGCCGCTGGGGCTGGTGAGCGAGGCGTACGACGAGCCGTTGCGGGAGGCGCTCACGGCGGCGCTGCCGCCGGCATCGACCTCGATGGCCGAGGTGTGCCGGCTGGACACCCGCATCGGGCAGACGTTCGCCGCGACGGCCGTACATGCGGTGCGTGAACTGTGCGACGGGCGGGCGGAGTTGATCGCCTCGCACGGGCAGACCGTGTACCACTGGGCCGAGGAGGGCCGGGTGCACGGGACGCTCCAGCTCGGGCAGCCCGCGTGGATCGCCGAGGCGACCGGGCTGCCGGTGGCCGCCGACTTCCGCTCGCGCGACATCGCCGCCGGCGGTCAGGGCGCGCCGCTGGTCAGCCTGGTCGACCTGCTGTGGCTGCGCGGCCGGCCGGGCACGCCCGTCGCGCTCAACATCGGCGGCATCGCCAACCTCACCACACCCGACGGCACCGCCTTCGACACCGGGCCCGGCTGTGCGCTGATCGACGCGGCGGCGCGGGGGTTCAGCGGCGGACGGCTGTCGTACGACGTGGACGGGGCGCTGGCCGGTCGCGGCACCGTCCACGAGCCGCTGCTGAACCGGCTGCTGGAGGAGCCCTATTACGCGCTGCCCGCGCCGAAGACGACCGGCAAGGAGCTGTTCCACCTGGGTCATCTGCGGGACGCGCTGGCCGGTGTCGGCACCCTGCCGGCCGAGGACGTCGTCGCCACGCTGACCATGCTCACGGCCCGGACGATCGCCGACGCCGTGGGCGCAGTGGGCGCGACCGAGGTGATCGCCTCGGGCGGCGGGACGCGCAACCCCGTGCTGATGAGAATGCTCGGGCAGCGGCTGCCCGGCGTGGCGCTGCGCACCTCAGACGAGCTGGGTCTGCCGTCGGCGGCGAAGGAGGCGTACGCCTTCGCCGTGCTGGGTTTCCTGACGGCGCACGGCCTGCCCGGCACCGAGCCCTCGGCCACCGGCGCCCGGCACGCACGCGTACTGGGCTCGATCACCCCGGGACAAGACGGACTACGGCTCCCACCACCGGCCGGGCGCCGTCCGGTACGGCTCGTCGTGCAGTGACGCCGGACGTCGCGCCGTACCGCCGGGGGCGAGGCCACGACCGCGCGGCCACCTTTGCGCGGCTGACGTCCGCGGGCGGGCAACGGCCCGTATGGCCTCGTCATGGCGGGACGCCCGGCCTCGCGCCATAGCGCCAACGCGGTCACGCCCACGCCGGCTCACCCTCGCCGGGCGGACTTCCACCACTGAGCCGGCAACCGCCCGTACGGCCCCGTCGTGGAGAGACGCCGGCCTCGCGCCGTAACGCCCGGCGCGGTCACGGCCACGCCGACCCGCCCTCGCCAGGCGGACTTCCACCACTGAGCCGGCAACCGCCCGTACGGCCCCGTCGTGCAGAGACGCCGACCTCGCGCCGTAACGCCGGCGAGGTCGCGAGCGCCCCGCCGCTCCCTCGTGAGGCTTCGCGGGACCGACATTCCGGGCGCCTGGCGGGGTCCTCTCATCCCGCTTTCACCGACGCCTCATACGGTGTGCACATGACCCAGGTGACTCCTCCCGGCTGGTACCCCGACCCCGGCCGGAAAAGTGACGGTCCGCCCACCGAGCGCTGGTGGGACGGCAAGGCATGGACGGACCAGGTCCGGCCCGTGGAGCCGGCCGGCGGATGGAGCCCTCCGGAGCAGCCGTCGGCCGTCGCGGAGCCCGCGGCGCATCCGGAGCAGCCACCGGCCGGGGACGAGCCCGCCGCGCAGCCGGGCCGGCCGTCGGCTGTCGGCGAGCCCTCGGCGTATCCGGCCCAGCCACCGGCCGCCGGCGACCCTTCGGCCTATCCGGCCCACCAGGGCCAGCCGGGCCAGCCGGGCCAGCCGGGCCAGCCGGGCCAGCCGGGCCAGCCGGGCCAGCCGCAGCATCCGGGCCTTCCGGCGTACCCGGGCTACCCCGTGCACCCCGGTTATCCCGGCCAGGTGCAGTCCGGCGGGCGGCGTGGGCTGCGCACGGGCATAGCCGTGGGGGTGGCCGTGGTCGTCCTCGCGAGCATCGGCGTCGGCGTGTACGCGCTGACCGCGGACGGCGGCTCGGGCGGCGGCAGCTCCAGCTCCCAGCAGGGCCCCGACGGACAGGGTGGTCAAGGCGGCCAGGGTGGTCCCGGTGGCGGCCAGGGCGGCCCCTTCGGGGACTCCGGCGGCGGCGACGGCGGTTCCGGTGGGCAGTCGCCCACGCCGGAGGGATCCGAGGCGCCGAGGATCGAGAGCGGTTCGGTCGCCGACCCGGTGAACGGGATCAGCGTCCCCGTGCCCGAGGGCTGGTACGGCCAGGAGATCACCGTGGGTGCGCAGGTGTCGTCGAAGGAGACGTACAAGTGCCCCGCCGACACCTCCGAGACCTGCATGAAGGGCGGCGCCTACTCGGCCCCGGCGCTGGCGCTCGGCACCAAGGGCGATACCGCCGAGGAGGTCGCCAAGGCGGACATCTCGGCGAACGCCGAGGAGTCCTACGGCAAGGGGTACGGCGAGATCACCTCGCACGAGGTACTGGCGTCCAAGGCGGTGACCGTGGCCGGGCAGAAGGGCTACCTGGTCCGCTGGAAGGCGGTCACGAGCAAGGGCTCCGACGGCTACGTCGAGTCGCTCGCCTTCCCCTCCCCCGCCAACGCGCGGCAGATGGTCGTGGTCCGCTTCGGCGTCGACGTCGGTGAGAAGCAGTCGGTGATCGACGAGATCACGAAGGGCATCAAGGTGTCCAGCGGCGGGGGCAACGGCCAGGACGTCTGAACCGCCCCGCCCCACCCCGATCCCCCGCCCAGGCCCAACGGTCCCCGCCCTGGGCCCGGTCCACCCAGGACAACTCGACCCCGATCCGCATCGGCCAGGCCCACCCGGGTCCGTGCCGGCCAGGACCGCCCGAACCCGCGCCGGCCATGCCCACCCCGGTCCCGCCCGGGACCACCCGACCCCGGTCCGCCTCGGACAAGAGGCGGCCGGGTGGAGCTCCTCTCCGCTCAAGAGGAACCCCACCCGGCCGGGGGGTGCGCGCCGCCCCCGTCCCCACGGTGCGGCGCGGAACAGGTCACCGTCCAGTCATCCCGTGGACGGCGGCCTGGGTCCTAGGTGAGTCCGAGCGTGGGCAGCACGGCGGCCTCCACGAACCGGACGATGTACTCCGGGTCGGCGTCCTCGCCCTCCAGCACGGGCCGGGCGCGCAGCACGCCGAAGATCTGGGCGGGGATGTACTCCAGCGCCGGATTGTCGGCGGCCACCTCTCCCCGTTCGACGCCGCGCCTGAGGATCTGCCGCAGCGCGTCGATCTCGGGGTCGATCAGCGCCTCGCGCAGCGCCTTCTTCAGTTCCGGATCCTCCATGACGGCGTGACCGAGAGCCTGCAGCAGCCGGGTGTCCTTCGCCGACCAGGCCCCCGCGGCCCGTGCGGCCTCCCGCAGGTCGTCCGCGAGCGTGCCGGTGTCGATGCCGTCGAAGCGCGTCTGCCGGCTGGCCCGCAGGGCCGCCGCCACGAACTGCGGCTTCGTCTTCCACTGCCGGTAGAGCGTGGCCTTGCTGCACCGCGTGCTGGCGGCGACGCCCTCCATGGTCACGGAGTCGTAGCCGCAGGCGCGGACCTGTTCGAGGACGGCGTCGAAGAACTCCTGCTCACGCTCGGGCGTGATCTTGGAGCGGCGCGTGGCGGCGACCGTCTCCGGTCCGTCAGCGGCCTGCGACGTCATCTGCTCGTCTCCTCGCTCGCGTGTCTCGCCCCGCCCTGTCCGGGGCTCGCCTTCCAGTGTGTCGCACGTCTATCGAAACGCCACTGTACCGGAACGCTGGCGTATCGGTACAGTGGCGTATCGGTACAGGCACGTTTCGGTACGTCGCCGTATCGATGAGTTCGCCGAACCCGCGGAGTCATCACAGTTCGACAGCACAGCCAGCACCACCCACGTGAGCGAAAGGGCCGGGGGAATGAATGCCCGCACCGAGCCTTCAGAGGCGGAGACCGCGATAGCGCGGCCTCCGCTCGTCCGGGAGCTCCTGCTCGTCGCAGGGCTCTTCCTCGTCTACAAGTTCGGCCGCCGGCTGGCCACGGGCCACACGCCCGAGGCCTTCCACAACGCGAACCGCGTGTGGGATCTGGAACGGGCGGTGCGTCTGCCCGGCGAGGGCTCGGTGCAGGACCTGCTGCTGCACGGCGACACGCTCATACACATCGCGAACACCTACTACGCGACCGTCCACTTCCCGGCCACCCTGGCCTTCCTGGTCTGGCTGTATCTGCGGCGCCCCACGCACTACGTCTGGGCCCGTCGCGTCCTCGCCGCCGTCACCGCCGCCGCCCTGGTGGTGCATCTGACGTTCCCGCTCGCCCCGCCGCGCATGCTCGCCGCGACCGGACTGCTCGACACCGGGCAGCTCTACGGCCCCTCGGTGTACGGCTCCCCGCAGACCGACCACCTGTCGAACCAGTTCGCGGCGATGCCGTCGCTGCACTTCGGCTGGGCCCTGATGGTCGCGATCGGCCTGATCGTGACGACCCGGAGCCGCCGGCGCTGGCTGTGGCTGCTGCATCCGCTGCTGACCCTGCTGGTGATCGTGGGCACGGCCAACCACTACTGGCTCGACGCGATCGTGGCGACGGCCATGCTCGGCATCGCCCTCGCGGTGATTCACCTGCCCGAGCGCACCGCGACGACGGCCGGACGCGGCACCGGCGAGCTGGTGCCGGCGGCCCGCGGCGGGGCGGCCGTCGACAAGGAGTCCGCACTCGTGGGAGCGGCCCGATGAACGCCACCGTCCTCGCCGTCGTCCTGTCGCTGTTCTCCGCCGTCGCCTACGCCGCCGCGGCCGTCGCCCAGGAGCGGCTGGCCTCCCGTGCACCGGGCTCGGGCGTGCTGCGTCTGCTGGCCTCGGGCGCCTGGTGGGGCTCGGTCCTGCTCAACGGCTCCGGCGCGCTGCTGCACGTCGTGGCCCTGAAGTACGGTCCGCTGACCCTGGTGCAGCCGCTCGGCGCGCTCACCCTCGTCGCCGCGGTGCCGCTGGGTGCGCGCCTGGCGGGGCGGCGCGTCAGCGGGCTCGAGTGGCGCGGCACGGCACTGACGCTGGCCGGCCTGGGCGCGATCCTCGTCACGGCCTCCGGGCCCGCGCCCGACGACGTGCTGAGCGCCCCCGAGGCGCTGGCGGTCGCGGCGGTGACGGCGGCCCTGATCGGCATGCTGTCGCGGCCGGGTGCCCGGCCGGGGCTGCGGCACGCGACCGCGTCCGGCTTCGCCTCCGGTGTCGCCTCGGCACTCACCCAGACCGTGACGGTGGCGGCGACGGACCACTCCGCCCCGCTGGTCAGTCTTCAGGTGGTGGGCGTGGCGCTGCTGGTCGCGGCCTTCGCGGCGAGCGGGCTGCTGTTGTCGCAGACCGCCTACCGGGGCGGCCTGGGCGCCCCGCTCGCGGTGGTGACGCTGGCGAACCCGCTGGCGGCCGCCGTGATCGGACTCGTCCTGCTCGGCGAACGCCTCCAGGGCGGGCCGACGGGGATCCTGCTCGCGCTGGCCGGAGCGGGCCTGGCGTCGTGGGGCGTGGTGCTGCTGAGCCGCGCGACACCGAAGCCGGCCGAGTCCGGCACCTCGATCGTCGTCGCCACGAACAGACCCGACATGCCCGGCCTCGCCACGACCACTCGCGCCGCGACCGACCCAGCCACGAACCCTCTCGTCACACCCGGCCCCGCCACGACCGCCCCCGGCACGACCGGCCTCGCAACGAACCCTCTCGTCACACCCGGCCCCGCCACGGCGGCCCCCGGCACGACCGGCCTCGCCACAGCCACTCCCGGCACGACCGGCCTCACCGCGAACCTCGCGGCAACCACCGGCCTCGCCACCGACCTCGCGGCGACCACCGCCCCCGCCACGAGTCCCGTGGCAACCACCGGCCACGCCCTGAACCCCGGGGCAACCACCGGCCCCGCCACAAACCCCGCGGCAACCACCGCCCCCGCCACGAACGACCGTGTCTCGCCCGAGCAGGCCGCGCACGGCGGCGCCCCGGTGGACCCGGTCCCCGGCGAGGACCATCCGGTCGCCGCCGTACTGGCCCTGGAGACCGGGCCGGCCGCCCCGGAACCGGCGTTGGTGCCCCGGCAGACGGAGCCGGGGCACCTCACCGCGTGGTGAGGTGCCCCGGGCGGCACGGCGTTCCGGACTACTCCGAGATGATCGCCGGGTCGCTGACGCCCGGCCGTCCGTTCTCGACGTGCCCGGCGAAGCGGCGCAGGAACGCCGGGTCGGACTCGGACGTGACCGTCAGGTCGTACCAGCGCCGGCTCCCCGCGAGGTCGACCGTGCGGCACACCTTGGCGCCGGGGCGCACGGTCACCGTCGAGGGACGGCCGCCGTAACCGTTGGCGATCTTGAGGCGGACGCTCGTCGTGCCCTTGTTGGTGAAGGTCAGCTCGATGTCGTCGCCCTGGTGGCGGGCGGTGACCTCGGGTCCGGCGACCTTGTTCGAGCCCTTGAAGTACCGCACGAAACCGGCCGGGCCGTGCACGGTCAGGTCGTACGAGCCGCCCGAGTACGCCGAGTTCCAGGTGTCCGCGATGCCCTTGCCGGCCTCGGTGGTGTACATCCACGGGCCGTCGGTGCGGTTGCCCGACGTGATGTGGAAGGCGGCACCGGCCTTGGCGCCGGAGGCGAGGGACAGCGTGAACTTGCCGGCCGCCGCGTCCACCGAACCGTCCACGTACGGGGCGTACTTCAGCGCACGCGAGGGACGCAGACCGCGCTCCTGCTTCGGCATGTCACCGGCGGCCGGCGGGGTCGGCTTGTAGTCGGGGTGGCGCTCGCGGTCCTGCGGCTCGTACTCGTCCGTCTCCGGCAGGGAGGCCGGGCGGCTGTCCTTGCGGGAGAAGTCGAACGCCGAGGTCAGGTCGCCGCAGATGGCCCGGCGCCACGGGGAGATGTTCGTCTCCTTGACGCCGAAACGGCTCTCCATGAAGCGCAGGATCGAGGTGTGGTCGAGCGTCTCGGAGCAGACGTAACCGCCCTTGCTCCACGGCGAGACGACCAGCATCGGCACGCGCGGGCCGAGGCCGTAGGGGCCCGCCGGGCGCTTGCTGTCGCCCTTGTAGAGGTCGAGCGAGACGTCGACGGTGGACTTGCCCTGGGAGGCGTCCTTCGGCGGCAGCGGCGGCACGACGTGGTCGAAGAAGCCGTCGTTCTCGTCGAAGGTGATGAACAGGGCCGTCTTCGACCAGACCTCCGGGTTGGAGGTGAGGGCGTCCAGGACCTGGGCGATGTACCAGGCGCCGTAGTTCGAGGGCCAGTTGGAGTGCTCGGAGAAGGCCTCGGGCGCGGCGATCCAGGAGATCTTCGGCAGCTTGCCGGCCTTGACGTCGGTCTTCAGCTGGTCGAAGTAGCCTTCGCCGTTCTTGACGTCGGTGCCGGTGCGGGCCTTGTCGAACCAGGGGTCGCCCGGCTTGGCCTCGCGGTACTTGTTGAAGTACAGCAGCGAGTTGTCACCGTAGTTGCCACGGTAGGCGTCGTTGATCCAGCCCCACGAGCCGGCCGCGTCGAGTCCGTCGCCGATGTCCTGGTAGATCTTCCAGGATATGCCCGCCTGCTCGAGGCGCTCGGGGTAGGTCGTCCAGCCGTAGCCGAGTTCGTCGTTGCCGAGGACCGGGCCGCCGCCCTGTCCGTCGTTGCCCGTGTAGCCCGTCCACATGTAGTAGCGGTTCGGGTCGGTGGAGCCGATGAACGAGCAGTGGTAGGCGTCGCAGATGGTGAAGGCGTCGGCGAGCGCGTAGTGGAAGGGGATGTCCTCGCGGTCCAGGTACGCCATGGTCGTGGTGCCCTTGGCCGGGATCCACTTGTCGTACTTGCCGCGGTTGTAGGCCTGCTGGCCGTCGTTCCAGCCGTGCGGGAGGCCCTCCAGGAACTGCATGCCGAGATCGTCGGCGTCCGGGTGGAACGGCAGGATGTCCTTGGTGCCGTTCGACTGGTGCCAGATCGACTTGCCGTTGTCGTGGGCCACCGGGCGCGGGTCACCGAAGCCGCGGACGCCGCGCAGCTTGCCGAAGTAGTGGTCGAAGGAACGGTTCTCCTGCATCAGGACGACGATGTGCTCGACATCCTCGATGGAACCCGTGCGGTGGTTCGCCGGAATGGCGGCGGCCCGCTGGATGCTGCTGGAGAGCGCCGTGAACGCCGTGGTCGCGCCCGCGATCTGCAGGAAACTGCGGCGATTGACTTCGGGCATGAGTGAGGGACCTCTTCCCATAGGGGTGTGATGACCGAACGGCATGTGACGGAATGCGCGCGGAAGGAGTGTTCCAGGAGCACCAAACGTCAGGGAAGGGTCCGGTGGCGCTCGTGTGAAAGTCGCGGGTACGTGAGGTGTGCCGGGGCCGGAGCCCGGGGATGGTCGCGATCATGACAGAGACGACGCGCACGGTTTCCCCGCCGTCCTCCCGGCCCGTACGCCAGCTTTTCGCCGCCTCGGTCGGCAACGCCGTCGAGTGGTACGACTGGTACGCCTACACGTTCCTCGCCACCTACATCGCGGCCGAGGTCTTCCCCAAGAGCGCGGACAACTCCCTCGTTCCGCTGCTGTCGACGTTCGCGGTCTTCGCGGTGGGCTTCTTCATGCGGCCGGTGGGCGGGCTGCTCATGGGCGCGATCGCCGACCGCCGCGGCCGGCGCGCCGCGCTGACGGTCACCATCCTGCTGATGGGCGGCAGCAGTCTGCTGGTCGGACTGACCCCGACGTACGACGCGGCGGGCGTCCTCGCCCCGGTGGTCCTGGTCCTCGCCCGGCTCCTCCAGGGTCTGTCCGTGGGCGGCGAGTTCGCGGCGTCCACGACCTTCCTGGTGGAGTCGGCGGGGCCGGGCCGGCGCGGGCTGTTCTCCAGCTTCCAGTACGTGTCGACCACCGCCGGACAGCTGCTCGCGTCCGGCATCGCGACCCTGCTGGTGGACACCTTGAGCGACGGGCAGATGAACGGCTGGGGCTGGCGCGTGCCGTTCGTCCTCGGGGCCGTGCTGAGCCTGGTCGGCTTCTGGATCCGGCAGGGCGCACAGGAGACACGCAGCGCCGAGCAGCAACAGGCGCCGCGCCCCGGCCTGTTGGAGGCGCTGCGCCGCCATCCCCGGCAGTCCCTGCTGATCTGCGGCATCACCGCGGGCGGTACGATCGCGTACTACACCTGGACGTCGTACCTGCCGACGTACGCCGAACTCAACGCCGGCATCGAGAAGTCGGACGCGCTGCTCGCGGGCACCCTCTCGTTGGCCTTCTTCGGCGTGCTCCAGCCGCTCGGCGGCCTGCTCTCGGACCGCTTCGGCCGCCGGCCCCTGCTCCTCTTCTTCGGCCTGGGCTTCACCCTGCTCACCGTCCCGCTGCTGCACACACTGCGCGACTCGTTCGCGGTGCTGCTGCTGGTGCAGTGCGCGGGCATGGTGCTGCTGACCGGCTTCACGTCGATCAGCGCGGCCGTCAACGCCGAGGTGTTCCCGCCCCGGGTGCGGGCGGCGGGCATCGGGTTCCCGTACTCGCTGACGGTCGCGATGTTCGGCGGCACGGCACCGTACGTCGGCACGCTGTTCAAGGAGATCGGCCACGCGGACCTCTTCCCCTGGTACGTCGCCGCCCTGTGTCTCGGCTCGTCGCTGGTGTACCTGCGCCTGCCGGAGACCGCGCACAGGCCCCTGGAACGATGAGTGCCTGGCCGGATGCCCGGGCGGCGAACGCCGGGGCGCGGCCGCCCCGTGGCGGGGCAGGCCGAGGCGGCGCATTCTGAGGGGAACGGGCCCGGCCGGGGACCGGCCTGCGCGGCCCCTCGCGCTCCGGGCCCGCCCTGCGGGGGCGGCGGAAGGATTGCCATGGTGTATGTCACGGGCCCTCTGCTCTACGGGGCCGCCGCGGGCGCCGCGGGGACGACGGCGCTCGACGTGGTCTCCTACGGCGACATGCTGGTGCGGGGCCGGCCGGCCAGTTCCACCCCCGAGACGACCGTGCGCAGGCTCGCGCAGCGGCTGCACCTGCGTATCCCCGGCGAGGGCCGGGCCGAGGAGAGTCGCGTCGCGGCTCTCGGCGCGCTGACGGGTCTGGCGGCCGGGACCGGGATGGGCGTCATGCTGGGGCTGGCCCACGCGGCCGGTTGGCGCCCCGCTCGCAGCAGCCGGTACGCGGTGGCCGTGATCGGGGCGCTGGTGGCCACGAACGGGCCCATGACGGCACTGGGAGTGACCGATCCTCGGACCTGGTCCGCGACCGACTGGGTGTCCGACATCGTTCCCCACCTCGCCTACGCCCTGGTGACGGTGAGCGTGTTCGACCGGATGGTCGGCGGGGCACCGGCCGCTCCCTGAACACCGGACTGCGGGTGCGGCCTCCCCCGAGCCGGGCGATCCTGTGGGCAGGACCTGCGGCGGCCACGTCACCGCCCCCTGCGGCCCCGGTCGGGAGGACGTCACATCATGGCCGACACGGTCTCTGACCTCATCGTCTCCATGCTCAAGGCGTCCGGGGTGCAACGGGTGTACGGCCTGCCCGGCGACTCCCTCAACGGCTTCACCGACGCCCTGCGCCGCGACGGCGGCATCGCCTGGGAGCATGTCCGGCACGAAGAGGCCGCGGCCTTCGCCGCCGCTGCCGAGGCCGGCGTCACGGGACGCCTCGCGGTCGCGGCCGGCAGCTGCGGGCCGGGGAACCTGCACCTGATCAACGGGCTGTTCGACGCGCAGCGCAGCCGCGTCCCGGTGCTCGCGGTGGCCGCGCACATTCCGCAGGAGCAGATCGGCAGCGAGTACTTCCAGGAGACCCATCCGGAGCTGCTGTTCCGCGAGTGCAGCGTGTACTGCGAACTGGCGAGCATGCCCGAGCAGGTGCCCTGGCTCCTCGGGATGGCCGTCCGCGCCGCGCTGGAACGCAGCGGAGTGGCGGTGCTGGTCGTCCCCGGCGAACTGTTCCTGGCGCCCGCCCCCGACAGGCCCGCGCAGCACCCGGTGCTCAAGACCTCGTCCCACATCCGGCCGGACGACAGCGCGCTGGACCGTGCGGCGCGGGTCCTCAACTCGGCCGAGCGGGTGACGATCCTCGCCGGGGCCGGCTGCGAAGGCGCCCACGACGAGGCCGTCGCCCTCGCCGAGGCGCTGAAGGCACCCATGGTGCACTCGCTGCGGGGCAAGGAGTTCCTGGAGCACGACAACCCCTACGACGTGGGGCTGACCGGGCTGATCGGCTACAGCTCCGGCTACCGGGCGATGGAGCACTGCGACGCCCTGCTGATGCTGGGCACCGACTTCCCGTACCGCTCGTTCTATCCGCAGAAGGCGTCCGTCGTGCAGGTCGACGTGCGCGGTGAGCACATCGGCCGTCGTACGCCGGTGGAAGTCCCGCTGGTCGGGACCGTCAAGGACACCGCCCGGGCGCTGCTTCCCCTCCTGGAGCGCCGGGACGACGACAGCTTCCTGGGGACGATGCGCCGCCACTACGAGCGGGTGCGGACCCGCCTGGACCGGCTGGCCGAGGCCAAGCCCACCGACTCCCCACTGCACCCCCAGCACGTCGCGGCCACCATCGACCGGCTGGCGGCGCGCGACGCCGCGTTCACCGCCGACGTCGGCACGCCGACCGTGTGGGCGGCACGCTATCTGCGCATGAACGGGGAGCGGCGGCTGATCGGTTCCTTCAACCACGGTTCGATGGCCAACGCCCTGCCGCACGCGATCGGCATCCAGGCCAGTCACCCCGGCCGCCAGGTGATCGCGCTGTCGGGCGACGGCGGCCTGGCGATGCTGCTCGGCGAACTGATCACGCTGCGGCAGCTGGACCTGCCGGTGAAGGTCGTCGTCTTCAACAACTCGGCTCTGGCGTTCGTCGAGTTGGAGATGAAGGCGGCGGGCGTGGTCACCTACGGCACCGGCCTGGACAACCCCGACTTCAGCGCCCAGGCCCGCGCCGCCGGCCTGCACGCGTCCCGCGTCCGGCGCGCCGACGAGTTGGAGGACGCGCTGCAGGCGGCCTTCGACCACGACGGGCCCGCACTGGTCGACGTCCACACCGAGCGCCAGGAACTCTCGCTGCCGCCCAAGCTCACCCTGGAGCAGATCAAGGGCTTCACCCTGTTCGCCACCCGCACCATCCTCTCCGGACGCGGCGACGAGATCGTCGAACTCACCAAGACCAACATGCGCCAGCTCAGCCTCGAATAGGACCACCACCCGGCCGACCGGCCACCGCTCCCGAGCCGGGAACGCCATGCCTCACATGACAGTTCGGCGGCACGGCGCCGGCCCGGGCTCCCGAGCGGGCCCATCCCGACTTCCCGGCGCACTGCCAGTAGCTGCAACGCGCGTGAGGTGCGATCATCGATGCAGGTCACAGCCACGCATCGGTGGTGACAGCGGACTCCGGTCGAAGATCGCCTGCCGTTATTCTCCGCGTATGTCCCCGACTGGCGCACAGCGCCTCCTGCGAAACGATCCGCGCACCGCCGATGTGGCGGTCCGGGAAACCGTGGCGCTTCCGCCGGTCAAGGCGCAGGCCCTGCTCGACGCCCTGAGGCCCGGCGAGCGTGTGCTGGCGCTGTATCACCAAGGGCTGGGGTACGCCGCTCTCACCGAAGACGCACTCATCCTCCTGGCCGGGGGCGCACCGACGCGGGTTCCGAGGCCCCTGGTGATCTTGCGCTCTGCGTACGGCGCCGCGCGGCGCGTGGACGTGTCCGTGGACGGGCGAACCGTGACCGTGCGGGGCTCGCAGCTCGACGCGGCCGGTGAACTCCTGTGCCGGGCGGGATCAGTGGTGCCCGAGTCCCCGGCGGATGATCCGCGCGCCGCCACGGCCTTCGCGGGCGAGAGCCTTTCTCTGCCCGAGGATCACCGGAGGAAACTGCTGGCCGAGCTCGAACCCAGCGAAGTCGTGCGGTCCTTGTACCACTGCGGCTGGGGATATGCCGCGCTCACCGACAACGGACTCATCGTTCTGCGCCGTCTCGTGGCACCCAAAGTGAGCCGAGCGCCCAGACCGTTGCGCGTCCTCCGCCGGGATCACGGCGTTCTCGACTCGGTCATGATTCTCGTCGACGGCAGGCCGTACAAGCTGCACGGGTCGAAGCTCGACCCGAAGGGGCAGCGCCTCCAAGCCGCGGGCCAACTCCTGCCTGCCGACTCCCCTTTGCGACCCAAGGGCCGTGCACGCGTCTCCGCGTGGATACGCAGACACCCCGTGCTGATGTCCGCCGTTGCGGCGGGAGCGATCTTCTCGGGGCTGGGGACGGGCAACCAGGCGACGCCGGCACGGGCCGGCGGGGACAGCTCCGTGGCCGTACCGGATCTCGGTGGGGACGCTCTCACATCGGCTGTCGCCCAAGCACGACGTCATCCCTGGCTGCGGGTCACGACGGTGGATGCCTCGTCGTCCTTCCGGCCGGTGAAGGCCACCACGCTCGGCTGGCAGGTGTGCTTTCAGACTCCGTCCGGCGGTGAGACGGTCCGCCCGTCCGTCAGGACGCTCACCCTTTACGCGGTTCCCGAGGAGGAGGCCTGCCCCACACGGCTGTTCGGCTCACGCCGGATCGTCATGCCGGACCTTCTCGGGGAGAGACTCGACGACGCCTCACGCGTCCTCGACGACCTCGGCGTGGAACACATCGCCACCTGGCACGCCCACACCGGTAAGCGTCTGACCGAAGGATCGCAGGACCTGGACGACTGGCGGGTGTGCCGGCAGGAGCCGGAGCCCGGCAGTGAAGTCCCGCTGACCGTGCAGGCCGGCCTGTGGTTGATCGGTCCCGGTGACCCCTGCACTCAGCCCAGTCCGAAGCCGACCCCCGAACCGAAGCCGAAACCCGAGCCCGAACCGAAGCCGCGCACCGATCCCCCGTCCGGCTCCACCACGGTCGCAGGCACGACAGGTGGTGGCTCCGGTGGCGACGACTCGACCGGCGGTGGCTCGACCGGCGGTGGCTCGTCCAGCAGCTCGGGCGGCACCAGCGGCGGCACCGGAAGCCGGCCCGGGATCCAGTTCGGGCAGCACTGCTCCCCGGTGGGCGCCACCGCGACCACCGTGGACGGGCGACCCGCGAAGTGCTTCATGGGCAAGGACGGCCGGCCTCGGTGGGGCTACAACTCGGGGTGATCCGCAGGATCTGTCCTCCGGCGGGCCATGACCTGTGCGGCGGTCGGAGCGTGCCCTTCACGGGACTTGCCGCCGGCCGACCCGGTCGGACGTGCACGCTCGGCAGCTGTGGGGCGCGTGCGTGGCGCGCGGTGGTGGTCCAAGTGCGGCCCCGCGCCTGTCGCATCATCAGGCCCTGTGCTGTGTCGGGGTGACCTGAGAATCAGGCGCCGGAACACGCACGGGCTGGGCGTAGGCTTCGGTCGGCAGGACACGGGGGGCGGAGTGTATGAAGTCTGAAGCTGCACCTGGGTGGGCGTCGTCGCTCGACGCGGTTGTGGTGTACGCGCAGGGTGCGCTCTGCACCCGGGTCGCGCGGGGAAGCATGCCGACGGGCGGCCGGGTACGGGTGACGGGACTGCCCCGGTCGATGGACGCCGGCTCGCTGCGGGCGAGGGTCGTGGGTGAGCGCGGCGTACGCGTCACCGAGGTGCGGGTGGAGGTCGATGCCGAACCGTCCGGCACCGGCACGGTCGAGCCCCTGCGGCAGGAAATGGAGAGGTTGCGCAACGCGTGTGCCTCGGCGCAGGGGCGGCGTGACCGGCAGGTGAACCTGATCGCGGAGGTGGCGGGGCTCCGTCCGGTACCGCCGGCCCGCAGGCGTGAGGACCCGCCCCGGCGCACGGCCGCCGATGCCTGGCTGAGGCTCGCCGAGTTCGTCGACGAACGGCTGCGAGGGCTTCACGGCCGGCTCGTCGAGTTGGAGGAGGAGCTCCGCCGAGTCCGGCACGAGCTCTCGCTCGCCACCGACCGCTGGATGCGTGCCTCCACCGACGTACCGCCCGAGCATGTCGCGACCACCGTCGTCGCGGTCCTGACGCTCGACGGAACCCCGACCGGGACCGGATCCGACGCCACAGCCGAGGGTGGGGCCGAGGTCGTGGAAGTGGAGCTTGAGTACGGTGTGCCGGGGGCCGTCTGGGTACCGGCCTACCGCCTCACGCACCGTCAGGGCGACGACGCCGGCACCCTGGTGTTGCGTGCCTCGGTCGCCCAGCGCACCGGAGAGGACTGGAACGGGGTGCGCGTCGCCCTCGCGACCGCGGATCTGAGGCGGCGACCGATCTGCCGAAGCTGCGTTCGATCCGGGTCGGACGCCGGCAGCCCGCCCCCGCGCCCTCCGGCTGGCGCGAGCCCCCCGCGGGCCTCTCCGACCTCTTCTCCGGCTACGACGCGGCGGGCCCCGGCCCCGCCCCGGCCGCCCTACCCGTCCCTGCCGCCGCGCCTGCGCCCGGCCCCGTCCCCCCGTTGCCGCCGGCACCGCAGGGGTACGGCATGCCGAGCCCCGAGTCGACCGGCACAGTGGGCGCGCCTCCGGCAGCCTTCAGCGCCGTACCGCCACCGCCGCCGCCCGCACCGCAGGGGTACGGCATGGCGCGCGCGGCGCTGCCCGAGCCGTCCGGGCTCGCCGGTGCTCCGCCGGCGGTCTTCGACACGGCCGTGCCGCGCTCGGCACCGCCGGCGCGGTCGGGACCACCGGGTGTCGGGTCCGGGCCCGCCGCCGGCGGGGGCGCCGCGCGACCCGCCATGGCCCCGGCGGCCCCTCCGCCTCCCCCGCCGTCCGCGCCCGCGGCGGCCGGTCCGCCGCGGCCGAGCGGTGCGGAGCTCGACTACGCCGGGCTCGTCCTGTCCGGCGCCGACGAGCCCGACGGCCGCAGGGGCAGGCTCTTCCCCCGCACGCCCTACGACCCGGTGGCGGACGAGCACCGCCGTCGCGCCGACGCGGTGGCCGCGCTGCCGTTGCCCGGTCACGCCGTGCGGCCCCGCGAGTCGGCGGGCTCCTTCGACCACCGTTACGACGCCGTCGCCCGCGCCGACATCCCTTCCGACGGCACCTGGCACACCGTCACCGTGACGGAGATTCCCGTCGGTCTGCGCACCGAGTACCTCTGTGTGCCCTCGGTGGAGCAGACCGTCTACGCCACCCTCGTGCTCTCCAACTCCACCGACCAGGCCCTGCTCGCCGGCCCGGTGGAGGTGACCGGCGACGACGCCTTCCTGACGACCGCCGCCCTGCCCACCCTCGCCCCCGGCGGGGTCCGCCGGATGGGGCTGGGACCCGCCGAGGGCATCCGGGTCACCCGCCGCACGAACCTGCGCGAGTCGACCTCGGGGCTGCGCAACACCACCACGGTGCTCGCCCACCACGTCCATGTGGAGCTCGCGAACCGGCTCGCCCAGGCCGTCACCGTCGAGGTCCACGAACAGGTTCCGGTCACCTCCGAACCGGACGTGCGCATCGACGAACACGCCGACTGGACCACGCCCGAGCAGGACGGCGGACCCGACCGGCACGCCCCGGGCACCCGCGTCTGGCGAGTGGACCTGCCCGCCGGCGGCAGCGCCGCCCTCGACGGCGGCTACGACATCCGCGTCCCGGCCGCCAAGGCCCTGGTCGGCGGCAACCGCAGGAGCTGACACCATGTCCACGGACCCCCAGCCGATCCCCCTGCCTGTCACAGCGGTCACGTGCCTGGAGGACCGCGCCCACATCGAGCGGACCGCCGAACTCGACCTGCGCGCCGGCGTCCAGCGGCTGCGCCTCGGGCCGATCAGCGCGCTCGCGGTCGACCGCACCCTCCACGCGGAACTGACGGGCGAGCACCGGGCGACCGTCCTCGACGTACGGATCGTGCGCACCTGGGCACCGCGCGGGCCGCTGCCCACCGCCGACGATTCCGCCCTGCGGACCCGGATCCGTGTCCTCGAAGAGGAACAGATCACCGTCGGCCACACGCGGGACCGGCTGCGTACCCGTCTCGACCTCCTCGGCGGCCTCGCCATCGATCTGCTGCGGGACATCTCCGAAGGAACCGGTCACGGCGAGACGGACGAGGCCCGCTGGACCCGCGAGCTGGACCGCATCGACGCCGAGCGCGATGCCTGTGGCGAGCAACTGCGCGCCGCGGAAGCACGGTTGACCGATGTCGCGGGCGAGCTGGCGCAGGCCCGGCAGGCCATCCTCCTCGCCGAGGAGCGGCCCGCCGAGCTGACCGGCCATGTGGAGCTGACCGTACGGTCCGAGGTCGCCGAGCGGGTCGGTCTGCGGCTGACCCATCTCACCTCGTGCGCACTGTGGCGCCCCGCCTACCGGGCCGTACTGGACGGGGACTGCGTGACCCTGGAGACCGACGCGATGGTCTGGCAGCGGACCGGCGAGGACTGGTCGGACGTGCGGCTCACCCTGTCGACGGCCCGCTCGGCGCAGACCACCGACCCGCCGCGGCTGACCGAGGACCGTCTCACCCTCAAGGACCGCTCCGCGGCGGAGCGCCGCACCGTCGACGTGGAACTGCGGGAGGAGGAGATCGCGGAGCTGGGTCCGGTCCCGGTGCTCGGCCTGCCCGGGGTGGACGACGGCGGCCAAACACGTGTGCTGCACGCGCCCGCTGCCGTTTCCGTCCCCACGGACGGCCGCGCCCACCGGGTGCCGCTCACCGCCATCACCACCGCGGCGAGCAGCGAGTTCTCCTCCTCGCCGGAGCTGTCACCACTGGTCACGCAGGTGGTGCGGTTCGACAACACCTCCGGCCACGCGCTGCTGGCCGGGCCCGTGGACCTGGTGCGCGGCAGTGGCTTCACCGGTCGCGGCACGCTGAGCTTCACCGCGCCGGGCGCCCCGGTCGATCTGGCCTACGGCAGCCGCGACGACTACCGGGTGATCCGGCACACCGAGAAGTCCCGCGACACGGCGACGTTGACGCAGCGCACCGTGATCACCCACACGGTCCGCCTGCATGTGTCGCGCTTCTCGGCTCCCGGAGCACGCGGTGAGCAGATCGTCGCACTTCGGGAGCGCATTCCCGTCTCCGAGGTCTCGGCGGTCGAGGTACGCCTGCGCAAGGAGTCCTGTGCACCGGAGCCCGCCGAGGTCGACGCCGACGGCATCGCTCACTGGAACCTCCGCCTGGCCCCCGGCGCTCACGCCACCGTCACCCTGGTCTACGAGATCTCCGCGAGCGGCAAGGTCGCGGGCCTGTGAACGGTGCGCGAGCGGGCCGGTGAGTGACGGGCCCGCTCACGCACCGACGGACATGCGTGACCTGACACGATGCAATCTCTGCTCCCGTACGGCCAGTTCTCGGCACGGCGGCCGGCCTTCGCACTCCCGCAGACGAGCACCGGCCCTGAACAGGAAGGTCCCCCGGCGTCTTCCGTGAGGCGGAAGAGGTGTTGCGGCGCCGTGACGCCGTTCCGGACGATGTCGCCATCACCCGCAGACGGGAGCCGCAGCCATGCCGCACATGACGACCTTCGCCAGGAACCAGTGGTACGTCGCCGCCTACAGTCACGAAGTCGGGCGGGAGTTGCTCGGTCGGACGATTCTCGGTGAGACGCTCGTGCTGTACCGGACCGAGGAGGAGGGGACGCCGGTGGTGCTGCACGACCGGTGTGTGCACCGGCGCTACCCGCTGTCCGAGGCGCCGACCCGGCTGGACGGGGACCGGATCGTGTGCGGGTACCACGGGTTCACGTACGACACGACGGGGACGTGCGTGTACGTGCCGGGGCAGAAACGCGTCCCGCGCACGGCGCGTGTCGCCTCGTACCCGGTCGTCGAGCAGGACTCGCTGATCTGGGTGTGGATCGGCGACCCGGCGCTCGCCGACCCGCAGGGCATCCCGCGGGCCAGGCATCTCGACTCCCCCGGCTGGGTCACCGTACGCGGCATGGAGCCGATCGACTGCGACTACGGCCTCCTCGTCGACAACCTCCTCGACCTCTCCCACGAGACCTATCTCCACGGCGGCTACATCGGCACCCCCGAGGTCGCCGAGACGCCGATCACCACGGAGGTCGACGAGGGCGCCGGGATCGTGCGGGTGAGCCGGCACATGGACGACGCCGAATGTCCGCCGTTCTACGCCAGGTCGACCGGCATCGAGGGCCGCATCACCCGCTGGCAGGACATCGAGTACTTCGCCCCCTGCCTGTATCTGCTGCACAGCCGGGTGGCGCCCGTCGGCGTGGTGCCCGAGCCGGACGGCACTGACCCGGGCGGCTTCCACACCGAGGTCACCTACGCCATCACGCCCTGCGGCGACGGCAAGGTGTACGACTTCTGGGCGGTCTCGCGGGACTGGGCGACGGACGACGACGAGGTCACCGAGTTCCTGCGCGGCAACAACCACACGGTCGTCATGCAGGACGTCAACGCCCTCAACCTGCTCCAGAAGACCCTCGGCACGGAGCGCCACGGCTACCAGGAGCTGAGCATCAACATCGACACCGGCGGTCTGGCCGCGCGCCGTATCCTCGCCCGGCTGGTCGAGGAGGGCGACAAGCCCGTGGAGAAGGTCCTGTGAGCACGGGTTCGACGGGCGAGATCTACCGCATCGACTGGCTGCCGGGCACCGATGTCCTGCACGGCACCTGTCACTGCGGCCGCGAGCACACCGCGCAGGACCCGGTGGAGATGTGGGCGTGGATGCTCGCCCACCCGCAGGGGCACGAGCCGCGAGGGAACACCGTTGATGAGTGACGTCGTCCACGAAACCGAACTCGTCGTCGACCGCCGGGAGTTCGCGGCCGACGGCGTCCTCGCCCTCACCCTGCGCCACCCGCTCGGCGAGCGGCTGCCCGTCTGGGAGCCCGGCGCCCATGTCGACGTCGTGCTCGGGCCGGAGCTGGAGCGGCAGTACTCGCTGTGCGGTGATCCCGCCGACCGGACGGCGTGGCGGATCGCCGTACTCCGCGAGCCGGACGGGCGCGGCGGATCGGCCCATGTGCACGAGCGATTGGGGCTCGGCGACAAGGTCCGGGTGCGCGGCCCGCGCAATCACTTCCGGCTGGAGCACGCTCCCCGCTACCGCTTCGTCGCCGGCGGCATCGGCATCACCCCGGTCCTGCCGATGCTGGCGGCGGCCGAGGCGGCGGGCGCCGAGTGGACGCTGCTGTACGGCGGCCGCTCCCGTCGTTCCATGGCGTTCGCCGGGGAGTTGGAGCGGTACGGCGATCGGGTCACCGTCGCCCCGCAGGACGAGTCCGGGCTGCTGGACCTCGGCTCGGTACTCGGCGACCTTCCCGACGGCACGCTCGTCTACTGCTGCGGTCCCGGTCCGCTGCTCGACGCCGTCGAGGAGATGTGTCCGGCCGGGGTGCTGCGTGTCGAGCGGTTCCAGCCGAAGGAGCAACCCGTCGGTGCGGACGGGGAGTTCGAGGTCGAGCTGGCGCGCAGCGGGCGGACGCTCACCGTCGCGCCCGGCCTCTCCGTGCTGGACACCGTCCGGGCCGCCGGCGTCGAGGTGCTCTACTCCTGCACCGAGGGCACCTGCGGGACCTGCGAGACCGACGTTCTCGACGGCACCCCGGACCACCGGGACTCCGTGCTCACCCCTCAGGAGCAGGAGGGCGGCGAGACGATGATGATCTGCGTGTCCCGCTGCCGGGGGAAGCGGCTGGTCCTGGATTTGTGATGCGCAGGTCGGACTCGATCGCGGCGACCGTCGAGCGCAGGTGCGGCAGCAGGTCCCGCCGCACCGAGTCCACGGTGTTGCGGCCCGCGTGCACCGCGATGTTGACCGCCGCGACCACCTCGCCGTCCCGGTCCCGCACCGGGGCGGCGACCGACATCAACCCCTCCTCCAGTTCCTGGTCGACCACGGCGTAACCCTGTCGGCGGACGCGGCCCAGCTCCGCCCGCAGGGCGTCCGGCGAGGTGAGCGTGCGCGCGGTCAGGGGCTTCAACCCGGCGCGGCCGAGGAGGACTTCGACCTGTTCCTTCGGACCGTGCGCGAGGATCACCCGGCCCACCGACGTGACGTACGCCGGGAAGCGCGTCCCGACCGTGATGGACGCCGTCATGATGCGCCGGGTCGCGACCCGGGCCACGTACACGATGTCGTCGCCGTCGAGGACGCACAGCGACGACGACTCCCGTACCTGCGCGACGAGTTGCTCGAGATGCGGCTCGGCGATCTGGGGCAGGGTGTAGCCGGCGAGATAGGAGTAGCCGAGTTCCAGCACACGCGGGGTGAGGCGGAAGAGGCGGCCGTCCTGGTGGACGTAGCCGAGGTCGGCGAGGGTCAGCAGCAGGCGGCGGGCGGCGGCGCGGGTCAGGTCGCAGGTGTGGGCGACGTCGCTGAGCGTGCGCGCGGGATGGTCGGCGTCGAAGCAGCGGATGACGGCGAGTCCGCGCTCGAAGGACTTCACGAAGTGCGGTGCGCGGGCCTCGTCGGACATCGCCATCTCCAAAAGTGTCAACAATGTTGTCGGCGAACCTTGGTGAAACCATTGACCGGATGCGTTTGAGGCTTCTACCTTCCCGCTGAGCAACCCCGCGCACTACTGTGCGCCTTGCGCACAACCTGTCGGAACACCGTTGCACGTTGTCTGTACAGGAGGAGCCATGCGTCGTCTGTCCGCCGGTCTCGCCGCCGGCGCCCTGCTGCTCGTCGGGACGGCCTGTGGCTCGTCCGACGGCGACTCGCCGGACGCGGGAGCGTCGTCGGGCGGGGTCACCACCGTCAAGCTCGGCGTCATCCCCATCGTCGATGTCGCTCCGCTGTATCTCGGCCAGAAGAAGGGCTTCTTCGAGAAGCAGGGCCTGAAGCTGGAGTTCACGACCGCTCAGGGCGGTGCGGCGATCGTGCCGGGTGTGGCGAGCGGTCAGTTCCAGTTCGGCTTCAGCAATGTGACGTCCCTGATGGTCGCGCAGAGCAACGGCGTTCCCGTGAAGGCCGTCGCCAACGGCATCGCGTCGACCGGCGTGCGGGGCAAGGACTTCAACGGCCTGATGGTCAAGAAGGACAGCCCCGTGAAGTCGGCGAAGGAGCTGGAGGGCAAGAAGGTCGCCATCAACACCCTGAAGAACATCAACGAGACCGCGGTCCGCCAGGCGGTGCGCGAGGCGGGCGGCGACCCGGACAAGGTGCAGCTCGTCGAGATGGCCTTCGACCAGATGCCCGCCGCGCTCGACCAGGGTCAGATCGACGCCGCCTGCGTGGTCGAGCCGGCGACGGCCACCATCCGCAGCCAGGGCGGCCGCGAGATCGCCTCGCCGCTGATCGACGTCGCGCCCGAGCTCACCGTGGCGATGTACTTCACCTCGACGCAGTACGCGCAGCAACACCCGGACGTGGTGAAGAAGTTCCAGGACGCCACCGCCGAGTCCCTCGCGTACGCCGAGGCCCACCCGGACGAGGCGCGGCAGATCGTCACCACGTACACCAAGATCCCGGCGTCTGTGCTGGAGCAGGTCATCCTGCCGAAGTGGCCGGCCGAGCCGAACCGCCCCTCCATCGAGGCCCTCATGAAGCTCGGCGAGGAGGACGGACTGTTCAAGAAGACGCCCGACCTGGACGCGCTCCTCCCGTGAGGAACGCGGCCCTCGGTGCGGCCGGGCTCGCGGCCTTCCTCGCCCTGGGCGAGGCGGTGCCGCGGCTCGGCCTGGTCAAGGAGGCGTACTTCCCGCCGACCAGCCGGATCGCCTCGGCCCTCGGCGACGAACTCTCCGACGACACCTTCTGGCACGCCCTCGGCGACACCCTCACCGGCTGGGCGCTGGGCCTCGCCATCGCGGTCTGCGGGGGCGTCGTCGCGGGCGTCGTGGTCTCGGTCGTGCCGTACCTGCGCGCGGCGACCGCCTCGACGATCGAGTTCCTGCGGCCGATCCCGTCGGTGGCCCTGATCCCGCTGGCGGTGCTGCTGTACGGCACCGAACTGCGGTCGGTCCTGCTCCTCGTCGTCTACGCCTCCTTCTGGCAGGTACTGATCCAGACGCTGTACGGGGTCCAGGACGTCGACCCGGTCGCCGAGGAGACGGCACGCTCGTACGGTCTCGGCACCTGGGCGCGTGTCCGCCATGTGCTGTGGCCTTCCGCGCTGCCGTACGTCATGACCGGTGTGCGGCTGGCGGCGGCGGTGGCGCTGATCCTCGCGATCACCGCGGAACTCGTCATCGGCGCACCGGGGTTGGGGCAGCGGATCGCGGTGGCCCAGACCTCGCAGGCGGTGCCCGAGATGTACGCGCTCGTCGTGGTCGCGGGGCTGCTCGGGCTGGTCATCAACGTCGGCGCGCGCACGGTGGAGCGGTGGGCGCTGGCCTGGCACCAGTCGGTGCGCGGGGAGGTGGCGGTGTGACCGGGCGTCTGCTGCTCAGAGGAGTGTTCGTCGTCGCGTTGCCCCTCGTCCTGATCGTCGTGTGGTGGGCGGCGTCGGCCGGGAGCACGGACCCGTTCTGGCCGCCGCTGCGGACGATCGTGGACACCTTCCCGGACGTGTGGACCGCCGACCGGCTGCGCACCGATGTCGTCCCCAGCCTGCTGCGGCTCCTCGCCGGCTATGCGCTCGCCGCCCTGGCCGGTGTCGCGCTCGGCACGGTCATCGGCTCCTACCGTGCGGTGCGCGCGGTGTGCGAGCCGGTCCTGGAGTTCCTGCGGGCGGTGCCGCCGCCCGTGCTGGTGCCGGTCATCATGCTGTTCGCGGGCATCGGCGACACGATGAAGATCGTCGTGATCGCGAGCGGCTGCGTGTGGCCCATCCTGCTCAACACCGTGGAGGGGGTGCGCGCGGTCGACTCGGTGATGCTGGAGACGGCCCGCTCGTACGGTGTCTCGGGCCTCGCCCGGCTGCGGCATCTGGTGCTGCCCTCGGCGAGCCCGCAGATCTTCGCCGGCCTGCGCCAGGCTCTGTCGATCGGGATCATCCTGATGGTCATCAGCGAGATGTTCGCCGCCGACAACGGCATCGGCTTCACCGTCGTCCAGTTCCAGCGCAGTTTCGCCATCCCCGACATGTGGACCGGGATCCTCGTCCTCGGTCTGCTCGGCTTTCTGCTCTCCGTCGTGTTCCAGCTGGTCGAGCGCCGGGTGCTCGGCTGGTACCACGGTCTGCGCGCGACCACCCGGCGGTCCTGAGTGAACACCGTGAAGGGGAGGGTCATGCTCGACGTACGCGCCCTGAGGAAGGTCTACGAGGGTTCCGGGCGGCGGGTGGAGGCGGTGCGCGACCTCACCTTCACCGTGGCCGCCGGGGAGCTCGTCTGTCTCGTCGGGCCGTCGGGCTGCGGGAAGACGACCCTGCTGAAGTGCATGGGCGGACTGCTGACGCCGACGAGCGGCGAGGTGCTCCTGGAGGGGCGCGCGGTGAACGGGCCGCCGCCCGGGATGGCTTTCGTGTTCCAGGAGTACGGGCGCAGTCTCTTCCCCTGGATGCGGGTCGGCGAGAACGTCGAACTTCCGCTCAAGCAGAAGGACTTGACCAAGGCCCGGCGTCGGGAGCTGGTCCGCGACGCGCTGGAGTCGGTGGGCCTCGCGGACGCCGCGGGGGCGTATCCGTGGCAGCTCTCCGGTGGCATGCAGCAGCGCGTGGCCATCGCCCGTGCCCTCGCCTACGAGCCCCGTGTCCTGCTGATGGACGAGCCCTTCGCGGCCGTCGACGCGCAGACGCGGGCCGATCTGGAGGATCTGGTGCGGGGGCTGTGGCGGGAGCGCGGCATCACGATCCTGTTCGTCACCCATGACATCGACGAGGCCGTGTACCTGGGCGAGCGGGTGATCGTGCTGTCGGCCTCCCCCACCGTCGTACGGGAGCAGCTGAAGGTCGATCTGCCCGCCGGGCGCGACCAGTTGCACACCCGCGTGGACCCGCGCTTCGCCGAGCTGCGGACCCATGTGTACGAGCAGATCCAGGCGGCGAAGCGCGGGGGCGTGCAGGACGCGGTCACGAAGTCTGATACGCCTCCACCTCACTGAACTGGCCCGCCGGCCAGCCGGTGTTGGCGCTGACCGACAGCCGCAGGTGGCGCAGGCTGGTGCCGGCGGGCAGGGCGACGGTGACGGTGTTGCCGGTGGCCGGGTCGAAGCGGTAGCCGGTGGCGCCGACGACCGTGGACCAGGTCGAGCCGTCGGTGCTGCCCAGCACTGTCACGGTCTGGGTGCGGGCGCCCCACGCCGAGGACGGCGGCAGCTTGAGCACCAGACGGCGTACCGGCTGGCTGGAGCCGAGGTCGATGGTCAGGGACTGCGGGAAGGCGTTGTTGCCGGACTCCCAGTAGCTGTTGACGTCGCCGTCGACCGCCTTGCCCGGTGTGTAGACGTCCTGGGAGCCGGTGGCGGTCGCGGGGCGGCCCTTGGCGAGGTTGCGCGCCGGGTCGGGGTCCGGGTTGCTCTGGCCGGGCTGCGGCCAGGTGGAACAGTCGGACCAGGTGCTGGACCAGCCGGAGTTGCCGCCGCCGTCGGTGAGGGTGAAGGAGCCGGCGGGGTAGGGGCAGTTGTAGATGCCCGCGGCGCCCACGCCGGTCGCCGTGACGTTGCGGAAGGTGGCGGCGCCCGGGGTCTCGGCCTGGACGACGACCGTGCCGGTGGTGCGGACGGTGGCGCCGTCGACGGTGACGTTCTTGGCCGCGAGGCCCCGTCCGCCGCCCGAGACGAACTCGAAGGCGCTGTACGGACTGTCGGTGATCGTCGTGTTGGTGATCTTCACCTGCGCCTCGATGGCGCTGTCGTAGGAGTCGACGCGCAGGGCGCCCATGGGGTGGTTCCAGTTGGGGTTCATCGCGCCCGTGCGGACGAGCGTGTTGCCGTCGACCGTGATGGTGCCGGACAGCGGGTGGAAGGGGTCCAGGAACTTCTGGTTGGAGATCGCGATGCCGCTGCCGAGGGCGTTGGTGTCGGAGATCAGGTTGTTCCTGACGGTGATGTCGGTGCCGCCGTAGATCGCGATGCCGTTGGCCAGGTTCGGCTGGGTGATGGTGTTGTTCTCGAAGCTGCTGTCGGTGTCCGGCGCGTTCAGGGACCACATGGCCAGCGCGTCGTCGCCCTGGTTGCGCAGGAAGTTGCCCCGGACCCTCACACCGCGCGCGTTGCCGTTGAGGTTGAGGCCGTCGGCGGTCATGTCGAGGAAGCGGTTGTTCTCGACGACGAGGTTGTCGTTGTTGCCCATCAGCCAGAGGCCGACCTTGAGGTGCTGGAGCCACATCCCGGAGACGGAACTGTTCGGCCCCAGCGAGCCGTTGACGAAGTTGTCGGGGTTGGAGTCGACCCGTTCGGTGACCTCGCCGATGACCGCGAAGTCCTTGATGTGGACGCCGCCGGACGAGCTCGCCTGGTCGATGAAGCGCGAGGTGCGCACGATCGAGTGCCAGCTGCCCGCGCCCTGAAGGGTGACGTTCTGCACCCCGCTGAGCGAGGACGTCAGCCGGTACTCCCCCGGTGGGATCCACACGACGCCGCCCTGCGCCGAGGCGATGGCGTCCCGGAAGGCCTGGGTGGAGTCGCCCTGGCCGCTGGGGTCGGCGCCCTTGGACGTCACCGACACCGACCCTGCTGGCCGGCTCGCCGCCCCCGCGACCTGCTCGAAGTCGGCGACGTCGACGGTGACCTGCGCGTTCGTCGCCTCCAGGGCCACCTTGTCGCCGGCCTGGATGTTCTGCCCGAGCAACAGCCGGGCGTTGTCGTAGAAGTGATGGGTCTTCGAGCCCGGGATCCAGCCGGTGTCCACGTAGGAGTACTTGGACGTGACGGCGATGGTCTTCGCGAGCCTGGTCCCGTTGACGTACACGTTCAGCGAGCCGCTCTGGCCGTCGGGGACGCTGTAGGCGACGTTGAGGGCGTTGGCCGCGCGCGGCGCCGTGAACTCGACCCGCTGGCCGGAGGCCAGGCGTACGGCCTGGCGCCCGGAGGCCTCCGAGGCGAGGGTGCCCTGGGTGTGATCGGGGCCGATCCTCGTGCCGGTGGTGGTCGCGGACTCGGCCTCGACCGAAGTGAACGGGAGGGTGGCCCCGGCCGCCGCGTGGGCGGTGGGTGCCGTCGCGGTGAGCAGGCCGGCGGCGAGGACGACCGTCACCGCAGTTGGCATGATCCTGACAGTTCTGCGCGGGTACCGCATGTGTGCTGATCCCTTCGTGTGGGGGTGCGGGGACAGCCGGGTCCGCGGTCAGGCGCGCAGCCAGGCCGCGGTGTCCTTCGGCAGCCGCCCGTCGGGGGCCAACGGGCCGCTGGCGAGCAGGAGTTCGGCGTGCTCGGGCAGGTCGGCGCCGGCGTCGGCGAGGTTCACCACGCAGGTCACGCCCGGCGCGCGGGTGAAGGCGAGCACCCCCTCGGGCGCCGGCAGCCAGGTCAGCGGGCCGTCGCCGAACTCGGGGCGCAGCGCGATCGCCCGGCGGTAGAGGGCGAGCATCGAGCCGGGGTCGGCGACCTGCCGGTCGGCGGCGTACGCGGCCCAGCCGGCGGGCTGCGGCAGCCACGGCTCCGCACGGGAGCCGAAGCCGGCGTGCGGCGCCTCGGCCGCCCAGGGCAGCGGCACCCGGCAGCCGTCCCGGCCGGGGTCGGCGCCACCCGAGCGGGCGTGCATGGGGTCCTCGATGCGGTCGAGGGGAATGTCGGCCTCGGGCAGGCCGAGTTCCTCGCCCTGGTAGACGTAGACGGCTCCGGGCAGGGCGAGCGAGAGCAGCGCGGCCGCCCGCGCGCGCCGGGTGCCGAGGGCCAGGTCGGTCGGGGTGCCGAAGGCCTTCGCGGCGAAGTCGAAGCCGGTGTCGTCGCGGCCGTAGCGGGTGACCGTGCGGGTGACGTCGTGGTTGCACAGCACCCAGGTGGCGGGGGCACCGACGGGCGCGTGCTCGGCGAGCGTGGTGTCGATGGACGCCCGCAGCCGCTCCGCGTCCCAGGGGCAGGACAGGAACGCGAAGTTGAAGGCGGTGTGCAGCTCGTCCGGGCGCAGATAGCGGGCGAAGCGCTCGGTGTCGGGGAGCCAGACCTCGCCGACGAAGACGCCGTCGTAGTCGTCGGCCACGGTGCGCCAGGAGCGGTAGATGTCGTGGAGTTCGTCGCGGTCGACGAAGGGGTGCGGGTCGGGTGCGTCGACGAGGTCGGTGAGCGCGGGGTCCTTGGCGAGCAGCGCGGCCGAGTCGATGCGTACGCCGGCCACGCCCCGCTCGAACCAGAAGCGCAGGATGTCCTCGTGTTCCTGACGGACCGCGGGGTGGGCCCAGTTGAGGTCGGGCTGCTCGGGGGTGAACAGGTGGAGGTACCACTCGCCGTCCGGCAGCCGGGTCCACACGGGTTCGGTGGAGCCGACGAACTGCGAGGGCCAGTCGTTGGGCGGGAGGGCACCGTCCGGGCCGCGTCCGGGGCGGAAGTGGAACAGCTCCCGCTCCGGGCTGCCGGGCCCCGCGGCGAGCGCGGCCCGGAACCACGGGTGCTGGTCGGAGACGTGGTTGGGCACGATGTCGACGATCGTGCGGATGCCCAGCTCACCTGCCTCGGCGATGAGCTTCTCCGCCTCGGCGAGGGTGCCGAACGCCGGGTCGATCGCCCGGTAGTCGGCGACGTCGTAGCCGCCGTCCTTCAGGGGTGAGACGTACCAGGGCGTGAACCACAGGGCGTCCACGCCGAGTTCGGCGAGGTACGGCAGCCGGGCGCGGACGCCCGCGAGGTCGCCGGTGCCGTCGCCGTCGCCGTCCGCGAAGCTGCGGACGTAGACCTGGTAGATGACGGCGGAGCGCCACCACTGTGCGGCGGCATGACGGGGCTGTGCCACGGTGCGGCCCTTTCTGTCGGAAGGAGGAGGGCGGGCGGTGGGAGGAGGGCGTCAGCCCTTGGTGCTGCCCGCGCCGATCCCGGCGATGATGTGCCGCTGGAAGACCAGGAACATCACGACCATGGGGATGCTCGCGATGACCATCGCGGCGATGAGCACGGTCAGCTGGATGTTCTGCGACAGCTGGACCAGCGCGACGCTGATCGGCTGCTTGTCGGTGTCGGAGAAGACCATCAGCGGCCAGAGGAAGTCCTGCCAGACGGCCACCAGGGCGAAGATCGAGACCACGCCGAGCACCGGCCGGGACATCGGCAGCACGATCGACCACAGGGTGCGCAGCTTCCCGGCGCCGTCGATCTCGGCGGCCTCCAGGACGTCGCGCGGGAGCTGGTCGAAGAACCGCTTCAGCAGATAGAGGTTGAAGGCGTTGGCGACGGCCGGCAGCCAGATGGCGAGCGGGTCGTTGAGCAGCCCCAGGTCGGACACGGTCAGGTACTTGGGTACGACCAGCGCCTGGGCCGGGACCATCAGGGTGGCGAGGATGCCGCCGAGGACCACCTTGCCGAAGACGGGCCGCAGCTTGGACAGCGCGTAGGCGGCGGCCGTGCAGAACACGATCTGGAACAGCCAGGCGCCGGCGGCCTGCACGACCGTGTTCCAGAGGTGGCTGGGCAGCTGCATCAGGTCCCAGGCGTCGGTGTAGCCGCTGACGTGCCACTGCTCGGGCACGAGGGTGGGCGGGGTCCGCGCCACCTCGTCCGGCGACTTCATCGCGCCCGACACCATCCAGTACACGGGGAAGAGGAAGGCGAGCGTGAACAGCAGGACGGTGCCGGTGAAGACGGACCAGTAGGCGGCCTTGCCCCGCGGGCGGGCCAGGACCGCCGGGGATACAAGGGTGCGGGTGCTCATGCGTCCTCCCCCTCGGTGCGCGTCAGACGCAGGTACACGGCGGAGAAGGCGCCCAGGAGCACGAGGAGCATGACGCTGAGGGCGCAGGCGCCGCCGAAGTCGTTGTAGAGGAAGGCGTACTTGTAGATCAGGTACAGGACGGTGACCGTCGCGTTCTCCGGGCCGCCGCCCGTGATCACGAACGGTTCGGTGAAGACCTGCATCGTGGCGATGATCTGAAGGAGCATCAGCATCAGGATCACGAAGCGGGTCTGCGGGATCGTGACGTGGCGGATGCGCTGCAGGAGGTTCGCGCCGTCGAGTTCGGCGGCCTCGTACAGCTCGCCCGGGATGGACTGGAGCGCCGCGAGGTAGATCAGCACGGTGCCGCCCATGTTGGCCCAGGTGGCGACGAGGACCAGGGAGACGAGGGCGGTGTCGGCGCCGTTGGACCAGTTCGAGGTGGGCAGGTGCAGGAACCGCAGCGCCTCGTTGGCGAGGCCGGTGCCGGGGTCGTAGAACCACTTCCACAGCAGGGCGCTGACCACCGGCGGGATCATCACCGGCAGATAGACCACGACCCGGAAGAACGCCTTGGCGTGCCGCAACTCGTTGAGGACCAGGGCGAGTACGAAGGGGATCGCGAAGCCGATCAGCAGGGCGAGCAGGGTGAAGGTGAGGGTGTTGCGCCAGGCCGCCGCGAACTCCGGGTCGCCGAAGACGCGGGTGAAGTTGGCGGTGCCGACCCACTCGGGGTCGCTGCCGGGCGTGTACTTCTGGAAGGCGATCACGACGGCGCGGATCGCCGGGTACCAGGAGAACAGGGCGAAGCAGACGAGGCCGCCGAGGAGGAAGCCGTAGGCGCGGGCCTGTTCGGCGAGGCGGCGCCGCCTCCGGTCCCCTGCCGGGGGCGGCGCCTGCATCGGGTGGACCGCGACCTTCGCGACGGTCCGTCGCTGAGCCGTCTTGGTCATGGACCGTCAGCCCCGGGCCAGAATGCTGTCGATCTTCCCGGACGCGTCCTTCAGGAGCTGGTCGATGTCGGCGTCCTTCTTGGTGAGGACGGCGGAGACGACTCCGTCGAGGACGGAGTAGATCTGCTGGGCGCTCGGCGGTTCGATCTTCATGTCGAGGCTCTGGTTGCCGTCGAGGAACGCCTGGTAGTTGTCCACCGGGACGTTGGCGTTGGCCTCCTTGACCTGCTGGTCCTTGGCGTCGGCGGCGCCGGTGAACAGCCGGGGCTCGGGCAGTCCGACGGGGGCGTCGTTCTTCTTGGCGCGGGCGTAGTCGCCGAGGAAGCCGTCTCCGGGCGTGAGGAACATGTGGTCCAGCCACTTCAGGCCGGCCCGGATCTGCTCGGGGCTCGCCTTCTTGTTGAACATGTAGCCGTCGCCGCCGATGAGCGTGCCCTCGCCGCCGGGCATGGGGGCGAGCGCGAGGTCCTTGTAGTCGCCGCCCTTCTCCTTGACGAGGATCGGGATGTTGTCGGGGGCGGAGAGGTACATGCCGAGCTTGCCGGAGCCCATCATCTGCTGGACGTCGTTGATGACCAGGAGCTGCTTGCTGCCCATGGAGTCGTCGGTCCAGCGCATGTCGTGCAGGTTCTGGAGCACGGCGCGTCCCTCGGGGGTGTCGACGGTGGCCTTCTTGCCGTCGGCGCTGACGACGTCGCCGCCCTGGGAGTAGAGCTCGGCGGTGAAGTGCCAGCCGCCCTGGTTCTGGGCGCTGTAGTCGGCGTAGCCGACGGTGCCGCCTCCGAGACCGGCGATCTTCTTGGCCGCGGCGCGCAGTTCGTCCCAGGTGGCCGGGGGCTTCTCGGGGTCGAGGCCGGCCTTCTCGAAGAGTTTCTTGTTGTAGATCAGGCCCATCGAGTAGCCGGTGCGCGGGATGCCGTAGATCTTGCCGTCGACGGTGTAGATGTCGCGCAGCTGCTGCTGGATGGTCTCGTAGCTCTTCAACTCCTTGACGTACGGAGTGAGATCGGCGGCCTGGTTGATGTCGACGACGTGCCGGGCGTCGGTGAAGTACGTGTAGAAGACGTCCTCCATCTGCCCGCCGGCGAGCTTGGCGTCGAAGGTCTTCGGGTCCTGGCAGGGGAACGCGTCGTGCGCGACGACGTCGATGTCCGGGTTGGCCTTCTCGAAGGACGCGATGTCCTGCTCGAAGAACTGGCGGTCGACCTTGGCGCTCTTGGGCGGCATGCAGTTGACCGTGATGCGGGTCTTTCCGCTCGCCGAGTCGTCGTCGCCCGACCCGCAGGCGGACACGGCCAGGGCGAGGGAGCAGACGCTCAGCGTGGCGAAGGTGCGGCGGAACCCGGTGCTTCTCATCGGTGGACCCCTCTGGGCAGGAGCGGTGGGCGCCGCACACTCAAGCACCGCCAACATCTGAACGCAAGATGTCGCGCGAGATTTGAAATTTATTAACAGCGGAATGGATGCCTCAGGAACGCCGGGGCACGGAGAGGGGCGGGCGTCAGACGCGAGGCGCCTGCGCCGTCGAACCTCGCACCACCAACTCCGGTTCGAAGAGCAGTTCCTCCGCGGGCACGGCGGCGCCGCCGATCTGCGCGTTCAGCAGCTCCACGGCCGCCCTGCCCATGGCCTCGATGGGCTGGCGGACGGTGGTCAGCGGGGGCTCGGTGCAGTTCATGAACGCCGAGTCGTCGTAGCCGACCACGGAGATCTCCGACGGGACGCCGAGTCCCTTGCGGCGGGCGGCCCGGATCGCGCCGAGCGCCAGCGGGTCGCTCGCGCAGATGATGCCGGTGACGCCCCGGTCGATCAGCCGCGAGGCGGCGGCGTGACCGCCCTCGATCGAGAAGATGGCCCGCGCCACGCGCTCCTCGGGCAGCTCCCCCGCCACGCTTCGCGCCGCGGCCAGCTTGCGCGCCGACGGCATGTGGTCGGCCGGCCCGAGCACCAGCCCGATGCGCTCGTGCCCGAGCGAGGCCAGGTGCCGCCACGCCTGTTCGACGGCCACGGCGTCGTCGCAGGACACCGCCGGGAAGCCGAGGTGCTCGATGGCCGCGTTGACCAGCACGACCGGGATGTTGCGGTCGGCGAGCTCCTTGTAGTGGTCGTGCGGGGCGTCGGCCTGGGCGTAGAGCCCGCCGGCGAACACCACCCCCGAGACCTGCTGTTGCAGCAGCAACGTCACATAGTCGGCCTCCGACACCCCGCCCTTGGTCTGGGTGCACAGCACCGGGGTCAGGCCGAGCTGGGCGAGCGCGCCGCCGATCACCTCCGCGAACGCCGGGAAGATCGGGTTCTGCAGCTCGGGCAGCACCAGGCCGACGAGCCGGGCGCGTTCGCCGCGCAGCTGCGTGGGCCGCTCGTAGCCGAGTACGTCCAGCGCGGAGAGCACCGCCTGCCGGGTGGCCTCGGAGACACCGGGCTTGTCGTTGAGCACCCGGCTGACCGTGGCCTCGCTGACCCCGACCTTCTTCGCCACTTCAGCAAGTCGTCGCGTCATGGACGCAAGAATAGCGCAAGAAGCGCAAACGGCTTGCGTTCCAGCGGCATCTACTTCCTCGCGGCCCAGAGTCCGCGCACATGCCCCAGGTGGCGGGTCATGACCTCGTGCACGGCCTCCTCGTCGCGGGCGATCAGCGCGTCGAGGAGTTCGAGGTGCTCCTCGGCGGAGGCGAGGAGCCGGCCGGCCTCGACGAGCGCGGTGAGGCCGTAGAGACGGGAACGCTTGCGGAGGTCGCCGACGACCTCGACGAGATGGGCGTTGCCGGCGAGGGCGAGCAGGCCGAGGTGGAAGCGGGTGTCGGCCTCGACGTACGCGATGAGGTCACCGGAGACGGCGGCCTGGACGATCTCCCGGGCGGCGGGGCGCAGCGCCTCCAGCGAGACCTTGTCGGCGCTGCGGGCCAGCTCCACCACCGTCGGGACCTCGATGAGCGCCCGGACATGGGTGTACTCGTCCAACTGCTGCTCGGAGACGGCGGTGACCCGGAACCCCTTGTTGGGAACCGTGTCGACCAGGCCCTCCTTGACCAGGTCCAGCATGGCCTCGCGCACCGGAGTCGCCGAGACACCGAAGCGGGCGGCGAGCGTGGGCGCGGAGTACACCTCGCCGGGGAGCAGCTCCCCGGCGATCAGCGCGGCGCGCAGGGCGTCGGCGACCCGCTCCCGGTAGCTGCTCTTCCTGCCGCCCAGGCTGGGCAGCGCCGGGGCGGCTGCGGTGGACGGGGCGGCGCCGGTGCGCTGGGCGGCCATGCGGTGTCTCCTAGCTGGTGCGATGTCACGCGCCGGTGGGTCGGTCGTGATCCTGACGCGCTGGTGCGTCGTGATCGTGACGCGCCGGTGGGTCGTGATCGTGACGCGTTGGCGCATCGTGATCGTGACGCGCCGGTGCAATGTCACGCGCTACCGTCACGCGGTACCGGCCATTATCCCCGGCGTCGGTGCTCCGCCGGGGCGCTTCCCTACAGCACGAAGCCGGCCGGGAACGGGTCCGAGGGATCGAGCAGGTACTGCGCGGTCCCGGTGATCCAGGCGCGGCCGGTGAAGCTGGGCAGCACGGCGGGGCGCCCGGCGACCTCGGTGGTGCCGAGGAGCCGGCCGGTGAACCGGGTGCCGATGAAGGACTCGTTCACGAACTCGGTGTGCAGCGGCAGTTCACCCCGCGCGTGCAGCTGCGCCATGCGGGCGCTCGTGCCCGTCCCGCAGGGCGAGCGGTCGAACCAGCCGGGGTGGATGGCCATCGCGTGCCGGGAGTGCCGGGCGGTGGCGCCGGGGGCGATCAGGTGGACATGATGGCAGCCGCGGATGGACGCGTCCTCCGGATGGACGGGCTCCTCGGCGTTGATCGCGTCCATCAGCGACAGACCCGCCTGGAGGATGTCGTCCTTGCGCGAGCGGTCGAAGGGCAGCCCGAACTGCTCCAGCGGCAGGATGGCGTAGAAGTTGCCGCCGTACGCCATGTCGTATGTCACCGTGCGCCCGTCGGCGAGGGTGATCTTGCGGTCCAGGTCGACGGAGAAGGATGGCACGTTCTTCAGGGTGACCGCCTTCGCGGCGCCGTCCTCCACCGCCACTTCGGCGACGACGAGGCCCGCCGGGGTGTCGAGCCGGATGGTGGTGACCGGCTCGACGACCTCGACCATGCCGGTCTCGACGAGCACGGTCGCGACCCCGATCGTGCCGTGCCCGCACATCGGGAGATAGCCGGAGACCTCGATGTAGAGCACGCCCCAGTCGCAGTCGGGGCGGGTGGGCGGCTGGAGGATGGCGCCGCTCATCGCCGAGTGGCCGCGCGGCTCGTTCATCAGGAGCTGCTTGATGTCGTCGCGGTGCTCACGGAAGTACAGCCGCCGCTCGTTCATCGTCGCACCGGGGACGGTGCCGATCCCGCCGGTGATCACCCGGGTGGGCATGCCCTCGGTGTGCGAGTCGACGGCGTGCAGGACGAGTTTGCTGCGCATGGTCCAGCCTCCCTTGTGCCTACGCGAGCCCTGCGGCCACGGCCTTCTCGGTGGCGGCGCGGATCGCGGCCTCCTGCTCCGGCAGCAGCGGCACCCGCGGTGGACGGCAGCGTCCCCCGTGCCGGCCCACGATGTCCATGGAGAGCTTGATCGCCTGCACGAACTCGACCTTGGAGTCCCAGCGCAGCAGCGGGTGCAACTGCTCGTACAGCTTCTTCGCGGTGCCGAGGTCACCGCCGACGGCCGCGCGGTACAGCTCCACGGTGGACCGGGGCAGCGCGTTCGGATAGCCGGCCACCCAGCCCTTGGCGCCGGCCAGCGCGAGCTCCAGCAGGACGTCGTCGGCGCCGATCAACAGGTCGAGTTCCGGGGCGAGTTCGGCGAGCTGGTAGGCGCGCCGGACGTCGCCGGAGAACTCCTTCACCGCTTGGATGTACCCCTCGCCGTGCAGCTTGGCGAGGAGTTCCGGGACGAGGTCGACCTTGGTGTCGATGGGGTTGTTGTACGCCACGACCGGGACGCCCGCCCCGGCGACCTCCTCGTAGTGGGCGAGGACGGAGCGCTCGTCGGCGCGGTAGGCGTTCGGCGGCAGCAACATCACGGACGCGCAGCCCGCGTCCCGGGCCTGCTCCGCCCAGCGCCGGGACTCGGCCGAACCGTAGGCGGCCACGCCCGGCATCACGCGTGCGCCGCCGATCGCGGCGACGGCCGTCTCGACGACCTTCGCCCGCTCCTCGGGGGTGAGCACCTGGTACTCCCCGAGGCTGCCGTTCGGCACGACACCGTCACAGCCGTTCTCGACGAGCCAGGAGCAGTGCTCGGCATACCTGCCGTGGTCGACGCGGAGGTTGTCGTCGAGCGGGAGGGCGGTGGCGACCAGGACGCCACGCCAGGGGCGGTGTTCGGTGACGGTCATCTCGGATTCCCTCTCAGTGGACTGCGATAGTGGCGTGTGACATTGCATTGAAGCGGGTGACCTTGCATGGGAGCGTGCGGCCTTGCATTGATCCGTACGGCCGACCGGCGCCCGGCGGCTCCGGCGCTCAGCCGTCCTCGTCCTCCCCCGCCCGCGCGAGCACCCCGAGGGGCACGGGCCGGGCGAAGGGCCTGCGCGAAGGGGTGAGTTCGCACCCGGCGAGCCCCGCGACCGCCGGCCCGCACACCCGCCCCTGGCACCATCCCATCCCGGCCCGGGTCATCAGCTTCACCGTCCTCGCGTCCCCGGCGCCCAGCTCCACGACCGCCGTCCGGATCGCCCCGCCCGTGACCTCCTCGCAGCGGCAGACCACGGTGTCGTCGGTGATCCGCTCGGCCCAGCGCGCCGGCGGGGCGTACACGGAGTCGAGCGCGGCGAAGAACGCGCGCAGTCGGGTACGGGTCCGGGCGGCGGCCGCCCAACCGGCCGGGTCGGGCCGCTCACCGCGCAGACGGGCGGCGGCCGAGCGCCCGGCGATGTGCCCCTCGGCGAGCGAGAGCGCCGCCCCTCCGATGCCGGTGGCCTCCCCCGCGGCCCAGACGCCGGGCACGTCGGTGCGCTGTTCGTCGTCGACGCGTACGGCGAGTCCGTCGAGGCCGCAGCCGAGGGTCTCGGCGAGGTCGGTGTGCGGGAGCATCCCGTGGCCGACGGCGAGGGTCTCGCACGGGATACGGCGCCCGGTACCGGGCCTGACCCTCCCGTCGACGTCCAGCGCAGCCACCGTCACGGCCTCCAGCCGCTCGGTGCCGTGTGCCTCGACGACGGTGTGCCGCCCGAGCAGCCGCACCCGGTGACGCAGCAACCGGGCGGCGTACCGCGCGCCTTCGGCGACCTTGGCGGGCTGGGCCGCCAGCGCCCGGGTGCGTCGCAGGAACGCCTTCGGGTCGGCGGACTCGACGAGCGCGGCCACCTCGACGCCGGCCGCGGCCAGCCCGGTCGCCACGGGGAGCAGCAGCGGGCCGGTCCCGGCGACGACCGCGGTGCGCCCGGAGAGGGCGAGGGCACCCTTGAGCATGGCCTGGGCGCCGCCCGCCGTGACGACGCCGGGGAGGGTCCATCCGGGGAAGGGCAGGACCTTCTCGTAGCCGCCGGTGGCGAGGAGCACGGCGTCGGCGCGCACTTCGGCCGGATCCCGCTGTTCGGGGCCGAGCAGGGCGTGCACGGTGAACCCACCGGCGGGCAGACGCTCGACGAACCAGACATGATGATCCGTCAAATGCCGTACATGTCCTGCCTCGACGTGTGCGGCCAGCCCGTCCCGCAGCCGCTCCCACACCCGCCACTGATGGTGCAGAGCCTGCGGGCTGCGGGCGTTCAGCCCGGCGGCCGGCTGCCGGTAGAACTGGCCTCCCGCCTCCGTCGCGGAGTCGAGCAGCGTGACCCGGACCCCTCGGGCGGCGGCGGCAACGGCCGCGGCGAGCCCGGCGGGTCCCGCGCCGATCACGGCGAGGCGCGGGGCTCCAGAGTCGGCGGGGTCGCGGTCAGTCATCGTGCCCCGTCCCTTCCTGGGTCCGGATGGTGTCGCCGGGGTGCAATGGCACCAGACAGGCCCGTTGGTTGGGGTGGTCGTTGACGGTGATCAGGCAGTCGAAGCAGACGCCGATGCCGCAGAACACCCCGCGCCTGCGGCCCTCGCCGCGGGTGGTGCGCCAGGAGGTGACCCCCGCCGCCCACAGCGCGGCGGCGACCGTCTGGCCGGGCAGGGCCTCGATCTCACGGCCGTCGAAGGTGACCGTGAAGGCCGGGCCCGGGTGGGCGTCGGCGAGCTCCAGAGGGGTTCTCATACGGCCTCCTCGCCGAAGCGGTCGGGGCGGAACGGCGTCAGGTCCAGGTCGGGGGTCTTCTCGGTCAGGGCCTGCGCGATCAGGTGGCCGGTGCCGGTGGCCAGTCCGATGCCGGCGCCCTCGTGACCGCAGGCGTGATACAGACCGGGCACACGGGGGTCGGGGCCGACGGCGGGCAGGTGGTCCGGCATGTAGGGGCGGAAGCCGAGGTAGGCACGTGTCGCGCGGACGTCGGCGAGGAACGGGAACAGGCGCGTCGCGTCCGCCGCCAGCGCCCGCACGACGGGCAGCGCGAAGGTCCGGTCGAAGCCGACGCGTTCCCGGCTCGCGCCGATGAGGACCGGCCCCGCCGCGGTGCCCTCGACGACCGGCGAGGTCTGCAGCGCGGCCGAGTCGCTGGCCACGTCGGCCACGTAGTCGGCGGCGTAGACCTTGTGCCGGACCCTGCGCGGGAGGGGTTCGGTGACCAGGACGAAGCCCCGGCGCGGCAGCACCGGCAGCACGGCGCCGGCGAGTGCGGCGACCTCACCGCCCCAGGTGCCGGCGGCGTTGACGACCGCCGGGGCGTGGATGTCCCCCCGGTCGGTGCGGACCCCGCGCACGGCGCCGGCGCTCGTACGCAGGACGTCGGTCACCGTGCGGCCGGTGAACAGGCGGGCGCCCGAGCCGCGCGTGAGGTGGGCGGCGGCCAGGGCGGGCATGACCTGGCAGTCCTGGGGATAGTGGACGCCGCCCGACAGGCCGGGGGCGAGATGGGGTTCCAGGGCGTACAGGGCGTCGCCCGCGACCGGTTCGGCGACGACCCCGGCGGCGCGCTGTCCGTCGGCGAACCGCTCCAGCGCCGCGAGGCCGTCCAAGGACGAGGCCACGACGACACCGCCCTTCGCCTCGTACTCGACGGCTGCCCCGAACTCCCCCGCCAGCTCGCCCCACAGCCGGCCGGACAGCAGAGCGAGGTCCAGTTCGGGGCCGGGTTCCTTGTCGGAGACGAGGAGGTTGCCCTCACCGGCGCCGGTGGTGCCGCCCGCCACCGGGCCGCGGTCGACGAGGATCACGTCCAGGCCCGCCCGGGCCGCGTACAGCGCGCAGGCCGCGCCCACCATGCCGGCTCCGACGACCACGACGTCGCAGGTCAGTCGCTCGCTCACGCCAGTACTATGTCACACACCACTCTACGAGGGAATGGTGCGACGCCCTGGTCCCGCGAAAGGGATAGGCCCGAAAACTCCAGGGCGAACGTTCCCGCGCTGACGGGGCGCCGTCGGCGACCTGAACGCCGACGGTGCCCCGTTCAGTCCTCGGTGGCGGGCACGACGCGCAGATGGCCGGCGCCGCGGCGCGCCACTCGCGTCCGGGGCCGCTCGCGGCGCAGCTCGCGCAGCACCAGCGTCAGCCGGGTGTAGCCCATCTCCTCAAGGGTCCTGGGCGTCTCGTCCACGACCCGGCACTCGGTCGCGCCCCAGCGCGGGTCCGGGTGCAGCAGCGGACGTACGGCGCCGTCCCGGGCGACCACCTGCTCATCGACCGCGCGGATCCAGTGCGGCAGACCCTGCCGGTAGGCGGCCTCCATGATCGGGTCCTGCGCGATGTCCCGGCGGATGGCCTGCAAGCCGTGGTCGTGGCCGTGCCGCTCCACGGCGGCCGCGAAGTGGGCCAGCATCGGCAGGCACCAGCGGGACTCGTGCTCGCCGAGGACCGTGCTCGCGTCCGGGTGGAAGAGCACGAATCTGAGGAAGTTGTCGCCGGGCATCGCCGTCGGATGCGGGCCCACACCGCGGAAAAGTGACGCGAAAGCGGTGTTCGCGAGCACGACGTCCCAGCGGTGGTCCAGCACGACGGACGGGAAGGGCACGGCCTCCACGAGAGCGGCGTAGTCCCGCAGATACGCCTGGGCCTCCGGCCTCTCGAGGACGGGGCGCGGCACGGACCGCTCCCCACCTGCCTGATATGCCATCGGGAGGTCACCCCTCTTGCCTATGCGGCCTTCACGCGGCGCCCCGATCCTGATGCCCGAGCCGGAGCCGTGTCAACTATCGTGGCATTTCATGTCTGTTGACGGCTGAAATTGGCCACAGTTGTGGCGAGACCTGGATGTGAGTTCGAACTACCCGGTAATCTCCGTCGAGTTCACGGGAAGGGCTTGTGAGGAGCCTGTGAGAGACGTAGGAGATCTGCCGGTGACGGATGGCTTCGAGGGTTCGGGCGCCACGCCGACGGTAGCGCTGCCGGCCGTCGTCGCCCGGGTCACCGCGCTCGCCGACCGGCTCGGCGTGTCGCACGCGGAGGTCTTCGACACCGGGCGGCTGTCCGTCGCCTCCGGCGTCCCCGAGCCCGTCGTCAAGGCCCTGCTGAGCGGCCGCCCGGCGGGTGAGCCCGATGTGCAGGCGCGTTTCCTCCAGCGGCTGGACCTGTTGCGCCGCACCCGGCTGAAGCCGAACGGCCGCAAGTACACCCAGCAGGAGATCGCCGACGGCGCGGGCATGTCCCGGCAGCAGGCCGGCGCCCTGATCAACGGCGACCGCCGTCCCACCATGGAGCACTGCGACGCCATCCAGCGTTTCTTCCGCGTGCACGCCGGATTCCTCACGGCCGAGGACCCCGAGGCGCTCGCGGGCTCCCTCCAGCGCACCGAGCAGGACCTGCTCCAGAAGCTCGCGGAGCGCGAGGCGGCCCAGGCCGCCGAGGACCCGCTGGAGAGACTCCTCCAGGATCACGGCGTGCGCGGCATAGCCTGGCGTGCCGCCCAACTGCCCACCGACCAGCACCGTGACAAGGTCGCGGAGTGGCTGGACATGCTCCTGGAGAGCGTCAAGCGACCCGAGTCGTGATCCGGGGAGAACGGGAGATCTGTGGGCATCGGTAAGGAAATGCGCCGCCTGTGCGGCGAGTTGATCGCGGAGCTGGAGATCCCCGCCCCCGCGGCACCCGGCATGCTGTACGGCGCGCTGTGCGACGCGATGAGCAGACGCCGCGGCCGTCCCGTCCATTTCCGTACGGCCGCCTTCCCGGCCGGCACCGCCAGCGGGCTGTGGCTCGACATGGCCGACCAGGACCTGGTCGTGATCGAGGAACGCACCGCGCCGGACCACCAGTTGGTGATCCTCGGCCACGAGCTGTGGCACATGAAGGCAGGCCACTGCACCCACAGCATCGAGGGCGCGACCGTGGCGGCCCGGCTGCTCAGCGACGACGCCGATCTGCGCTCCACGGTGCTGAAGGTCGCCGCCCGCAGCCGCTTCGACGAGGCCGACGAGCAGGAGGCCGAGAGCTTCGGGCTGCTGCTGGCCAGCAAGTGCCGCACCTGGCTGGCGGACTCGTCGGTGCGCGGGCAGCGGGACCATCTGGCGGGGCGCATCGAGGCGTCACTGGGCTATCTGGGGCCGCAGGGCTGACCGGGAGGCACACCGGTTCGAGGTCGCGCGGCGGGTCAGGTCGCGCTGCGCTCGCTCGCCTCCCGCAGCTCCCGTTCCACCGCCCGGGAACGCGCCGTGTCCGGCTGTCCCGCCGCCGTACCGGGCCGTCCCGCCCGCAGCATCTCGCGCCAGTTCTCACGGCTCCAGTCGGCGGCGGCCGTGCCGGCTGCGAACTCCTCGACCAGCGCGACGAAACGGGCCGGGTCGGTGTGGAACGGGAAGTGGCCCGCCCCTTCGAAGATCTCCAGCCGGCTGCCGGGCATCGCCTCGTGCGCGCCGTACGCGTGCCGCACCGGCACCACGCTGTCCCGGTCGCCCCACACCAGCAGCGTCGGCATGCCCGCGGTCAGATAGCAGCGGTCCAGCATGGTGACCACCTGCCCGCGCCAGTCCACCACCGCCCTGAGGGTCCGGATGAAGGCGTTGCGCGAGGTCTCGTCGGGCAGGGCGTCGACGAGGGTGAGCAGTTCCGGCGCGTCCTGCCCGAGGTCGGTGTCCAGCAACCGCATCAGCCGTACCGCCTGCCCCACTTGCAGCCGCATGCCCGGCAGCCGCAGCGCGGACAGCAGCAGATGGGCGCCCGGCAGCGAGACCAGCCGCAGCACCGGATTGACCTCGCGGCCCACCCCGCCCGCGCTGACCAGGATCAGCCGCTCGGTGCGCTCGGGGAACTGGTACGCGAACTGCATCGCCACTCCCCCGCCCAGCGAGTGTCCGACCAGCGTCGCCGACTCGATGCCGAGGGTGGTGAGCAGATCCCGCACGCCGTTCGCGTAGGCGGCCACCGAGTAGTCGGCACGCGGCTTGTCGGAGGCGCCGTGGCCGAGCAGGTCGGGGGCGATCACCGTGTGCGTGCGGGCGAGGTCGGGGATCAGCTCGGCCCAGGTGTCGGAGGAGTCCCCGATGCCGTGGATCAGCACCAGCACCGGCCCCTCACCGGCCATGCGAAAGGCGCGCCGGTAGCCGTGCACGACGCGGTACTGCAGCGCGAGTTCTCCGTCGCCCACCGGCCGCAGCCGTACCGCGCGCACCGGGCGTCGGCCCTGGGCATCAGCCACGTGCCCACCTCCGTTCCTGCCGCGCTCCCGGGCCGCGGGTGTGCGGCGCGAGGCCGTTCCCTCCAGCGTAGGACTCCTTTCCCACCAGGGGTTTCGGGGAGGTTTCGCCTCCGCTAAGCGGGCGAACGGACGGGGGACCGAACCCGATTGTCAGTGGTGGACGGCAAGCTGGTGGTGCGCCCTCGTATGCGGGCGTGACGCGACGACGCCGACTTGGGGAGAGCCGACCGATGCCCACTGCCGTACTGACCGATCGCGAGCGCACCGCCGTCCAGGCCTACCTGCGGCTTTTGCACACCGTACGAGCCGCGTTCGACGGTCCGCCCGGGAAGGGCCGACCACCCGTGGTGCCGCCGGCCGTGCTCGCGGAGGCGGAACAGGCGCTGGCCGCCGCGGGTCTGACGGGCAACGAGGAGGAGTTCTTCCGGCTGCTGAAGGGCTGGTGCCCGGCGGAGCCGTAGCGGACCTCAGGACGCCGGAGGGGGCTCAGGTGTGCGGCACGCTGACCGAGGTCGCCACCAGCCCCCGCTGGACGGTCCACCGGCCCTCGAAGACGTCGATCCGGCGTTCGCCCACCAGTGGGCCCGGCACGAGCAGCCGTGCGCGCAGGCCGCCACTGTGCCGCTCGCCGGGGTCGGCGAAGAGGTCGATGTCGGCCTCGGTGAAGTCCAGCCACTTCCCGGTGAGGGGGAACCACGCCTTGTAGACGGACTCCTTGGCGCTGAACAGGAGCCGGTCCCAGTGGACATCGGGGTGGTCGGCGGCCAGCCGGCGCAGCCGGTCCGCCTCCGCGGGCAGGGAGACGGCGGGCAGCACGCCCTCCGGGAGCGTCCGGTGGGGTTCGGCGTCGATGCCGAGGGAGGCCAGATCGGCGGCGCGGACCAGGGCCGCGGCGCCGTAGCCGTCGCAGTGGGTCATGCTGCCGACCAGTCCGGGGGGCCAGCCGGGGGCGCCCCGTTCACCGGGCAGGATCGGCTGCGGGGGCACCCCGAGCTTCTCCATGGCGCGGCGCGCGCAGGAGCGTACGACGGCGAACTCCCGGCGGCGCTTGTCGACCGCCTTGGCGACGACGGCCTCCTCCTCGGGATACAGGACCGTGCCGGCGTGCTCGTCGTTGCCGTACGCCTCGACGGTGACCACCGGGTCGGGCAGCAGTTCCTCGATCACCGGGCCGCGCCCTCCTTCGGCAGAATCCGGCGCAGACGGCCCGGCGGGTCCGGTCGCTTGCGCCACTCGCGGGGATACCCCACCGACACCTCCTCGAAGCGGACGCCTTCGTGCCAGGTGGTCCGCGGGATGTGGAGGTGGCCGTAGACCATGGTCCGGACGCGGAACCTGCGGTGCCAGTCCGCGGTCAGCCGGGTGCCGCACCACATGGCGAACTCGGGGTACCACAGGACGTTCGTGGGATGCCGGTCCAGCGGGTAGTGGTTGACGAGGACGGTGGGCAGGTCCTCGGGCAGCGCGGCGAGCCGCCGTTCGGTCCCGGCGACGCGGGCCTCGCACCAGGCCTCGCGGGACGGGTAGGGGTCGGGGTGCAGCAGGTACTCGTCGTTGCACACGATCCCGGTGCCGTGCGCGTACTTCAGTCCCTCCTCCTTGGTGGCGCAGCCGGAGGGCAGGAAGGAGTAGTCGTACAGCAGGAACAGGGGGGCCACCGCGACGGGGCCGCCGGGTCCCTCCCAGACGGGGTAGGGGTCCTCGGGGGTCGTCACGCCGAGTTCCCGGCACATCTCGACCAGGTGCTCGTAGCGTGCGACGCCGCGCAGGGTGACCGGGTCCTTCGGGTGGGTCCACAGCTCGTGGTTGCCGGGCGCCCAGACGACCTTGTCGAACCGCCCGGCGAGCGTCTTGAGGGCCCAGCGGATGTCGGCGACGGTCTCCGCCACGTCGCCGGCCACGAGCAGCCAGTCGCCGTCCGACTCGGGGCGCATCCGCTCGACGAGGGCGCGGTTCTCCTCGTATCCGATGTGCAGGTCACTGATGGCCAGCAGCTGTCCGGCCCCGCCGGCCGTCGACGTCACCCTTCGCCCCTTCCGGTCACACGGAACGATCACACGAACAGGACCACCAGAACACAGTGTCCCCCGCCCGTACAAGGCCGGATCACGTCGTCACCGGGAGGGAGTACCGGGGGTGTTCCTGACGGTCAGGAAGCATCCGCAATTCCGTAACACGTACGTTGCACGCGGCACCCCTTGAAACCCGTATGATCGCCCCAACACCACCGCCGTGAACGTCCCTTCGCAAGGGGCGGTTTGGTGTACCTCCAACCACCCTGCCCGGGCACGGGCCTGCTTCGCCCTGCCCGCACACCCGAAAGGACGGCCCTGCATGGTCTCTCGCGTACGCGTCTGGCTCAACCGCACGTACGCGGAGAACGTGTTCTTCATGGATCAGCTGCGACGAAATCCCAGCGATCGGGCCGTGGAGATCCATGCGACGCACGGGGACGCCGACTCACCCGTGCTCGCCGCCGCCGACACCGCCGAGCTGGAGCCGGAGGGCCTGTCCCCGGCCGGGTACGTGGAGTACGCCCTCGCCCAGTGCCGCCGTCGCGGTATCGACGTGTTCGTGCCCCGGCTGCACCAGTCGGCGGTCGTGGCACACCGCGCGGAGTTCGAGGCGGTCGGCACGGCGCTGCTGGCGCCGCCGCCGGAGGCCGTGGCCGTCTTCCAGGACAAGGTGATCGCGTACGAGGCCGTGCAGGCGGTCGGCGTGCCGGTGCCGCCGTGGTGGCGGGTGCGCAACGCCGATGAACTGGTCGCCGCCGTCGAGGAGTTGGAGGAGGCCGGGCACAAGGCCTGCTTCAAGCCGGCGTCCGGCGCGGGTGGCGTGGGCTTCCGGGTGATCACGCGCTCCCCCTTCTCGCTGATGCACCTCAGCGGCTTCCCGACGCCGTATGTGCAGCTGGACCTGGTGGTGGACGCGCTGCGGCGGAGCGACGAGCCGGTGGACTGGCTGGTGATGCCCCGGCTGGAGCAGCCGGAGGTGTCGGTGGACTGCCTGACCGGGCCGGACAACCGGGTCCGGCTGGCGATCGGCCGCAGCAAGAGCGGCCGCCGGCGCGGGTTCACGCTCCAGGAGCAGTGGCTGGAGCCGGCGCGGCTGATCGCGGAGGGGTTCGGGCTGCACTACCTGTCCAACATCCAGTTCCGGATGTTCGGGGACACGCCGGTGCTGATGGACGTCAACACACGCCCCGCGGGCGGGCTGCACCAGCTGTCGCTGTGCGGGGTCAATGTCCCGTGGCTGGCCGTCCAGCTGGCGCTCGGCGAGGACCCGGGCGAGGTCGTTCCGCCGTTCCTGGGGCAGGACTACACGGTCGTCTCGGGCCCGCGGCAGCTGCGGCCCGTGTCCATTCCGCTGCAGCGGGCGGCCGAGGAGACGGAGCCGCTGCTGCCGGCCGTCCCGGCGCCCGCGCCGGTCGAGTCGGTCGAGAGCGCGACGGCTCAGGTCCTGCCGCTCTAGGCCGTACGCCGGGTGCGGGCCGCGCGTGGCCGATCGCGCGGTTCCCCGCACCCTGACGGCGTTTCACCACCCCTGGTATGGACCAATCTCGGCGCCGGCACTTGACACCTGAATTGGTCCATACCAACTTGGTCTGCGCACCTCTTCGCACATCTCTGCACCTGTGCACTCCCGAACACCCCACTTTCCCAGGGAGATCACGTGCGCAACCAACCCCTCAGACGTCTCAGACGTCGACTTCTCGCTCTCGTCGGCTCCACCGCTCTCGCGATCGCCGGAGCCGTCGCTCTTCCCGGTACGGCCCAAGCGGCCAACGTCCTGTCCAACGCCGGCTTCGAGTCGGGCGGGCTCTCCCCGTGGAGCTGCACCGGCAATCTCGGGTCGGTCGTCTCCTCGCCCGTGCACGGTGGGTCCAAGGCCCTTGCGGGGGCCGTCAGTTCGAGCGACATCGCCAAGTGCGGCCAGACCGTCGCGGTGCAGCCGAACACCACGTACAGCCTCAGCGGCTGGGTGCGCGGCTCCTACGTCTACCTCGGCGTGGACGGCGGCGCCTCCACCTGGACGTCGTCGCCGTCGGCGTACAGCCGCCTGTCGCTGTCGTTCACGACCGGCGCCTCGCAGACCAGCGCCCAGGTGTACGTGCACGGCTGGTACGCGCAGGGCACCTACTACGCCGACGACATCAGCCTCGACGGGCCGGGCGGCGGCTCGGACGGCCAGGCGCCGAGCGTGCCCGGCAGTCTGCGGTCCACCGGCAAGACCTCGTCCAGCGTGTCGCTGGCGTGGAACGCCTCGACGGACAACGTCGGGGTGACCGGGTACGACGTCTTCCGCGGCGCCACCCAGGTGCTCAGCGTCTCCGGTACGAGCGCCACGGTCAGCGGGCTGTCGCCCAGCACGGGCTACACCTTCACGGTGAGGGCACGGGACGCGGCAGGGAACGTGTCGGCCGCCTCCAACGCCGTCACGGTCACGACGGACGCGGGCGGCGGTGGCGGTACCGGCTTCAAGCAGGCCGCGCCCTATCTGTACCTGGGCTGGGGCGATCCGCCGAGCGCGACCTCGGTGATGAGCTCGACCGGGATCAAGTGGTACACGATGGCGTTCATCCTCTCCTCCGGCGGCTGCAACCCCGCCTGGGACGGGTCGCGTCCGCTGACCGGCGGGAACGACCAGAGCGTCATCAACTCCATCCGGTCCGCCGGCGGTGACATCGTGCCGTCGATCGGCGGCTGGAGCGGCAACAAGCTCGGGCCGAACTGCTCCAGCGCCGAGGCGCTGGCGGGGGCGTACCAGAAGGTCATCGACGCCTACGGGCTGAAGGCCATCGACGTCGACATCGAGAACACCGACGAGTTCGAGAACGCGACCGTGCAGGACCGGATCCTGAACGCCCTGAAGATCGTCAAGGCGAACAACCCGGGTCTGCGGACCGTCCTCACCTTCGGCACCTCCACGACCGGCCCGACGTACTGGGGCAACCGGCTCATCGAGCAGGCCAAGGCGCTGAACGCGGACATCGACGTGTTCACGATCATGCCGTTCGACTTCGGCGGCGGCGCCGACATGTACGGCAACACCGTGAACGCCTCGGAGGGGCTGAAGAACAAGCTGAAGTCCACCTTCGGGTGGGACGACGCCACGGCCTACGCCCACCTCGGCATCTCCGGCATGAACGGCCTGTCCGACCAGCAGGAGCTCACCTCGACCGCGACCTGGACACAGATCCGGGACTGGGCGAACTCGCATCACATCGCCCGCCTCGCGTTCTGGTCGGTCAACCGTGACCGGCCGTGCCCGGGCGGCGGCGTGACGAGCAACTGCTCCGGGATCAGCCAGAGCAACTGGCAGTTCACTTCGATCACGGCCGGGTTCACCGGCTGAGGCCCCGGTCACCCTCCCGGAGAATTTTTTCCGGGAGGGTGTATCAGGGCTCCACCGACGTGCTCATAAGAGTGAAAGGCAACGGGGGAACAACCGGGGGACCGAGGAAACACGGGGGAAGCACCACCACGGGGGAAGCACGGGGGATTCGGGCCGGCCGACCGCTGCGACGGGGGCGGCGGCCGACCGGCCCGAAGGAAACCGCGGGGTGACGCGTCAGAAGCGGCCCGCGCCCCGGTACAGCTCCAGCTCCCCGTCCAACTCGACCGCGAGCACCGTGGCGTGCGGGTCGAGGTCCGCCCCGGTGGGCGGTTCGATCCAGAGCACCCCGGGCGTCTCGTGCAGACCGCCGGTGACCCGGTGGGCCAGTTCCCGGCCGCTGCCGAGCACCGTGACCCGGTGTACCCCACCGAGCAGCCCGCGTACGTTGATCTCCGCGCGCGGGGCGTCGAAGACCATCAGGTACAGGGTGCGGCGGTCCTTGGAGAGGGTGCTCGGGCCGTAGTGGTGCCCGGCCGGCAGACCGCGTTCGGTGCCGTACACCGCCTCCGCGTGCCTGGCGATCCAGTCGCCGAGTCCCTCCAGCCGCTCGGCCTGTTCGGCCGGGATCGTGCCGTCCTCGCGGGGGCCCACGCTCAGCAGCAGATTGCCGCCTCCCCCGATGGTCTCGGTGAAGTAGCGGATGAGCTGGTCGACCGACTTGTGGTTGTGGTCGTGGTGCTGGTGGCCCCAGGAGTCGTTGATCGTCAGGCACAGCTCCCAGGGGCCGTCGGGCGGGACGACCGGGGCGCCCTGCTCGGGCGTGGCGTAGTCGCCCTCGCTGAGCATGCGGGCGTTGAAGACGACGTCCGGCACCTCGGAGCGGATCAGCGCGGCCAGCTCCGGGATGCGCCACTGCTCCTCGCTGCGGTCCCACTCGCCGTCGAACCACAGCAGGTCCGGCCGGTAGCGGGACGTCAACTCGGCTATCTGGCCGTCCCGGTAGGCCAGGAAGCGTTCCCATGCCTCCAGGTCCTCGTCCTCGGCGGCGACCTCGGAGTACCGGTTGTCCTCCAGCTCCGGCGGGCGGCCGGGTTTGCGGGTGGAGGCGTAGTCGGGGTGGCTCCAGTCCGAGTGGGAGTAGTAGAGGCCGACCTTGAGGCCCTGCTCGCGCAGGGCGTCGGCGTAGCCCGCGATCAGGTCGCGGCCCACGTTCAGCTCACCGTGGGCCGAGTCCCACAGGGCCACGCCGTCGTGGTGGCGGCTGGTCAGGACGGCGTACCCGGCACCGGCCCGCGCGAAGAGCTTCGCCCAGTCGCGGGGCTCGTAGCGGGACGCCGTGAAACGGTCGAACTGGGACATGTAGCGGTCGTACGGGACGATGTCGTCGTAGAACGACCAGGACTCCTGGACGCCGTCGACGGCGTAGATGCCCCAGTGGATGAAGATCCCCAACTTGGCGTCGGTGAACCAGGGTTGTACCGCCATCAGCCCACCTCGGCGCGCTGGAGGCGAAGGGTCAGCACCTGGAAGGGGCGCAGCGACACGGGCACCCCGCCGTCGACCTCGGCGGCCTCCAGCGGGCGCTCCAACAGATCGGTGACCTGGGCGCCGGCCAGCGGGAACCCGGTGCGCAGCACGCCCTGGGCCCGCCCGCCGCGGGACTCGTAGAGACGTACGACGACGTCGCCGGATCCGTCGTCGGCCAGCTTGACCGCCTCGACGGTGACGCCGGCGCCGTCCACCGAGACGACCGGTTCGGGGGCGCCGGCCGCGTCCGCCACGCGCAGCGGGAGGTTGAGGGCGTAGCCCTCGGCGACGGCGTCCTCGATGCTCGCGCCGGGCAGCAGGGAGTAGGTGAAGCGGTGCATGCCCTGGTCGGCCTCGGGGTCCGGGACGCGCGGGGCGCGCACCAGGCTGAGGCTGACCCGGGTCGTCGTGCCGCCGTCCTCGCGGACCGTGCGGGTCACGTCGTGGCCGTACGTCGAGTCGTTGATGACGGCGACGCCGTAGCCGGGCTCGGCGATGTGCACCCAGCGGTGGCCGGAGACCTCGAAGCGGGCCGCCTCCCAGCTGGTGTTGGTGTGGGTGGGGCGCTGGATGTGGCCGAACTGGATCTCGGCGGAGGAGTGCGGGGCGCGGATGTCGACCGGGAAGCCCGCCTTCAGGATCTTCTCGGCCTCGTGCCAGTCGATCTCGGTCTCGAAGTCGACGCGGGGGCTGCCGGCGCGCAGGGTGATGGTCTGGGTGAGCGTCGAGCCCTTGCCGAAGGCGCGGGTGACCCGGATCGCGCCGATGAGCGGATCCTCCTCGACGACCGTCAGCGACTCGGTCTCCAGCAGGTCCTTGTAGCGGTTGCGGTAGTGCTTGTCGATGTCCCAGGCGTCCCAGTAGTTGGGCAGGTCCGTGTGCAGACGGAGCAGGTTGCCCTTGTCGGCGAGGACTTCGCGGCCTGCCCGGAGGTCGTACACGGACGCCAGGGTGCCGTCCTCGGCGACCTCGACCCGCACCAGGCCGTTGTCGAGGACCCGGCCGGTGACGGACACGGGCCGCGCGGGCTCCGCCGACGCGAGGGGCGCGCTGCCGCTCGCGGGCACCGTGACGTACGCCGGTGCGCCCTCGGCCGTGCGGACGACCTCGGAGCGCTCGAACGGGCTCGTGTTGAAGACCCGGGCCTCTCCCCCGCCCAGCGCCGCGACCGCCTCGGCCGTCAGCTCCTCCAGCTCCGCGGCCACGCGGGCGTATTCGGCCTCGGCCTCGCGGTGCACCCAGGCGATCGAGGAGCCCGGCAGGATGTCGTGGAACTGGTGCAGCAGGACCGTCTTCCACAGCCGGTCGAGCTTGTCGTACGGGTAGGCGTAGCCCGGCGCGTGCAGCGCGGCCGTCGTCGCCCACAACTCGGCCTCGCGGAGCTTGTGTTCGCTGCGCCGGTTGCCCTGCTTGGTGCGGGCCTGGGAGGTGTAGGTGGCGCGGTGCAGCTCCAGGTAGAGCTCGCCGTTCCAGACGGGGGCGTCCTCGTACTCGGCGCGGGCCTTGGCGAAGAACTCGTCCGGGTGCTCCACGACGACCTTGGGCGAGCCCTCCAGGTCGGCGAGCCGGCGCGCCCGTTCCATGATCTCGCGGGTGGGGCCGCCACCGCCGTCGCCCCAGCCGAAGGGGGCCAGCGAGCGCGTCCCGCCGCCCTTCTCGGAGTAGTTGCGGACCGCCCGGTCCATCTCCTCGCCGCTGAAGCGGGCGTTGTAGGTGTCGACGGGCGGGAAGTGGGTGAAGATGCGGGTGCCGTCGATGCCCTCCCACCAGAAGGTGTGGTGGGGGAACTTGTTGGTCTGGTTCCAGGAGATCTTCTGGGTCAGGAACCACTCGTTGCCGGCCAGCTTGGCGAGCTGCGGGTAGGCGGCGGTGTAGCCGAAGGAGTCCGGCAGCCAGACGCCCTTGGTCTCGACGCCGAAGTGCTCGATGAAGAACCGCTTGCCGTGGATGAGCTGGCGGGCGATGGCCTCGCCGCCGGGCAGGTTGCCGTCGGCCTCGACCCACATGCCGCCGACCGGCGCCCACTGGCCCTTCTTCACCGAGTCCTGGATCCGGGCCCACACGTGCGGGTAGTTGTCGCGCACCCACTCGTACTGCTGGGCCTGCGAGCAGGCGAAGATGAAGTCGTCGTACTCGTCCGCGAGGGACGTGACGTTGGAGAAGGTGCGGGACGTCTTGCGCTTGGTCTCGCGGATGGGCCACAGCCAGGCCGAGTCGATGTGCGCGTGGCCGACGCCGGAGATCGTGTGCGCGCTGGCGTGGGCCGGCTTGGCGAGCACGGGGGCGAGCACTTCGCGTACGGCCGCCGCGCTGCCGGAGATGTCGTCCAGGTCGAGGACGTCCATGGCCCGGTCCAGGGCGTGCATGATCTCGTGCCGGCGGGGCTCGTGCTCGCCGAGGTGGACCATGAGCTCGCGCAGCACCTGGAGGTCCAGGTCGAGGTGCCAGACCTCCTCGTCCAGGACGGCGATGTCGGCGCGCTCGAAGGTGTAGAGCGGCTTGTCGCCGGCGGTGAGGACGTCGCCGAGCGGGGTGGGGGCCGCGAAGTCGTTGGCGAGGATGTCGGGGTTGGAGGCGGCCTCGACGAGGTAGTCGATCTCCTCCCCGCCCACGACCGGGTTGCCGATCGGCACGTACTGGTTGAGCGGGTTGACGGCCTTCAGGGGGCGGCCGTCGACGAGGTGGACCAGGGCCTCGGCCTGGTTGCCGGGCCAGTCCCCCACGAAGCCGAGGTCGATGACGGCCTCGACGCGTCGTCCGGCCCAGTCGGCGGGCACCCGGCCGCGCATCCGGAACCAGGTCGTACCCCAGGGCGGGCCCCACGGCGTGTCCATCGCGAAGGGCTCGTACCGGGCGGCCGCCGCCTCCTCGAAGGAGACCGGCTCGCCCGGCGCCTGCCAGGCCGCGACCTCGAAGGGGACGGTGGCCGAGTAGATCGCGGGCTTGATGCGCTGGTTGTGGACGCGCTCGACGCGTTCCTCGATCCGGCGGCGTTCGTCGTGCATCAGGGTCTCCAGGGAGGGAGAGAACGGAGGGGAGGCGAGGGGCGGACAGGGCGAGGGAAACGCGAGGAGAAAGCGCTTTCGACGGACGAGCGCTACTTAAGGTACGCCAGTCCCGGATGGACGGAGGAGTACCCCTCCACCAGCCTGCGGGCGACGTTGACCGAGTCGACCAGCGGGTGCAGCGCGAAGGCCTTCACGGCCGTCGTACGGGAGCCGGACTCGGCCGCGGCCAGCACCTCCCGCTCGACCGCCTTCACCGAGCAGACCAGCCCGGTGGCGTGGTCGGGCAGCGGGGCGACGGCGACCGGGTGGGCGCCGTTGGCGTCGACCAGGCAGGGCACCTCGATCACCGCGTCGGAGTCGAGCACCGACAGCGTGTTCTGGTTGCGGACGTTGAGGATCAGGGTCGTGCGCTCGTCCCGGGCGATGGCCCGCATCAGCGCGAGCGCCACCTTCTCGTAGCCGCCGGAGAGGTCGTCGGCGTCGCGCTCGCCGGCGCCGGCCGTCTCCCGGTTCTCGGACATGTAGGTGGCCTCGCGCTCGGCGCGGGTGCGGTCCCAGACCTCCAGGGCGGAGGCGCCGGGGTCGCGCATCTGCTCGTAGAAGCCGGCCTGCTGGTCGCGCAGGAAGGCGCCGCGGGTCTTGTCGGCCTCCTGGTAGGCGCGGACGGCCTCGCGGTTGAAGTAGTAGTAGTGCAGGTATTCGTTCGGGATGGCGCCGAGCGAGCGGAGCCAGTCGACGCCGAAGAGCTTGCCCTCCTCGAAGGAGCCGAGCAGGTCCGGGTCGGCGAGCAGACGCGGGAGTTCGTCGCGGCCTGCGACGCGCAGGCCGCGCACCCAGCCGAGGTGGTTCAGGCCGACGTAGTCGATCCACGCCTCGCCCGGGTTCTTCACGCCGAGCACCCGGGCGATACGGCGGCCGAGGCCGACCGGCGAGTCGCAGATGCCGATGACGCGGTCGCCGAGGTGGCGGGACATGGCCTCGGTGACCAGGCCCGCGGGGTTGGTGAAGTTGATGACCCAGGCGTCGGGCGCGAGGCGGGCGACGCGCCGGGCGATGTCGACGGCGACCGGGACGGTGCGCAGGCCGTAGGCGATGCCGCCCGCGCCGACCGTCTCCTGGCCGAGGACGCCCTCGTCGAGGGCGACCCGCTCGTCGTTCGCCCGGCCCTCGAGGCCGCCGACGCGGATCGCGGAGAAGACGAAGTCGGCGCCGCGCAGGGCCTCGTCCAGGTCGGTGGTGGCGGTGACCTCGGGTGCGTCGGGCACGCCGGCCGCCTGTTCGGCGAGCACCCGGGTCACGGCGTTCAGACGGCCCGCGTCCAGGTCGTGCAGCACGACGTGGGTGACCCGCCCCTCGGCGCGGTCCGTCAGGAGCGCCCCGTACACGAGCGGCACACGGAATCCTCCGCCGCCGAGAATCGTCAGCTTCACGTCTGCACCTTTCCCGCCACGACGACCTCGACGCCCGCCTCCTGCAAGGAGGCCCGCGTCGCCGGGTCGACCGGCTCGTTCGTCACCACCACGTCCAGGTCCTCGGGACCGCACACCTTCGCCATGCCGTGCCCGGGGAACTTCGCCGCGTCGGCGAGCAGGACGACCTTGTCACTCGACTTGATCATGGCCCGCTTCACCGGCACCTCGACGACCGTCGTGTCCATCACCTGCCCGCCCGGCCGCACTCCACTGGTGCCCAGGAACAGCCAGTCGGCATGCAGCTGGCGCAGATTGTCCTCGGTGAGGAAGCCGACCAGGGAGCGGTACTCGCGGCGGAGCATGCCGCCGAGCAGCACCAGCTCGATGCCCTCGTCGTCGGCGAGCTCCTCGTAGACCACCAGGTTGCTGGTGATCACGGTGAGGCGGCGGCCGTGCAGCTGACGGGCCAGCCGGAAGGCGGTGGTGCCGATGTCGAGCAGCACGGACTGGCCGTCCTGGACCATCGCCGCCGCGTGCGCGGCTATGGCGTCCTTCTCGGCCACGCGCACCTCGGCGACCTCGGCGAAGGGCTGGTCGCCCTCCTCCACGACCGCGCCGCCGTGCACACGTGTCAGCAGGCCGTCGTCCTCGAGTTTGAGCAGGTCACGCCTGATCGTGGCGGGGCTCACACCCAGCTGCTCGGAGAGATCGGTCACGGCCGCGGGGCCGCCCGAGCGCAGGGCCCGCAGGATGAGTTGGTGTCGTCGTTCTGCCAGCACGCCGTGAACACTACTCGGCATCTTCAATCATCGCCATGCTCATTTCTGCTCGGGTATTGACCAATCCCTCGGAGCGGCGCACGATTCCGGTCACCAAATGAAGAGTTTTGACGAGCTCTCCGAGCGGGTCCCGAACGAGAGGACGTTTCCGTGGACGACGACCGGCCCGATGTGCTGCTGACCGGGCTGCTCTTCTACGACCTCGTTCTCACGGGGCTCGGGAAGCCGCCGACACCGGGCGAGGAGATCTGGACCGGCGGCATGGGCTGCGGCCCGGGCGGCATCGCCAACCTGGCGGTGGCCGCCGCCCGCTTCGGTCTGCGCACCTCGCTGGCCACGGTGTTCGGCGACGACCTCTACGGCGCGTACTGCCGGGACGTCCTGCGCGACCAGGAGGCCATCGACCTCTCGCTCTCGCGCACCGCGGACGGCTGGCCCACCCCCGTCACCGTCTCCCTCGCCTACGGCACCGACCGGGCGCTCGTCACCCACGGCCAGGAGCCCCCGTACTCGCAGGACGCGCTGATGGGCGACCCGCCCGAGGCGCGCACCGCCCTCGTGCACCTCGAGGCCGAGCCCCGCGAGTGGCTGGCCAAGGCCGCCGCGAACGGCACCCGCATCTACGCCGACGTCGGCTGGGACCCCACCCAGCAGTGGTCGACCGACCTGCTCGACCAGCTCTCCCTGTGCCACGCCTTCCTCCCCAACGAGACCGAGGCCCTGGCGTACACCCGCACCGACAGCGCGGTCGCGGCGCTCGGCACGCTCAGCGAGCTGGTGCCGGTGGCCGTGGTGACGCGCGGCGGGGACGGCGCGGTCGCCGTCGACCAGACGACCGGTGAGTACGCGGACGTGCCCGCCCTGGACATCGATGTCCTCGACGCCACGGGCGCCGGGGACGTCTTCGGGGCGAGCTTCGTGGCGGCCTCGCTGGAGGGCTGGCCCCTGGAGGAACGGCTGCGGTTCGCCGTCCTCGCCGCCGGCCTGTCCGTCGGCCGGCACGGCGGTGCCCTGGCCGCCCCCGGCTGGTACGGCGTCGACCGCTGGTGGCGCTCGCTGACCGATCCCGAACTGAGGCGGACGTACGGCTTCCTGGCGGAGCGGCTCCCGGACGATCCCGGGCCGCCCGTCGCGTACGCCCCCGTGACCCCGCCCGCACGGCGGCACTGACTTCCCCCCACGCCCCTCATGCGAAGTCCCGAAAAGATCCGAAAGGCGGTGGGAGCTGTGCGGCTCTCACGAAGAGGCCTGCTCCGCGCGGGCCTGGCCGGTACGGCCGCCACGGCGCTCGGCGGCCTGGCGTCCGGCTGTGCCGTTCCGACCGGTTCGACCGGCCGGAACATGGTCCTGTGGTACTGGAGCGGCGGCCTGAGCGACACGGTCGTCAAGAACGCCAAGGCGCGTTACGGCAGCTCCGTGGAGCTCGACGCCATCCAGATCGGCGGCTACTACCGGTCGAAGCTGATCACCACGATGGCGGGCAACGCCCACATCCCCGACATCGCAGGGCTCAAGGGCGAGGACATGGCGTCCTACCTGCCGAACTCCGACCAGTTCGTGGACCTCAGGACGCTCGGCGCCGACAAGCTCAAGAGCCGGTACCTGGACTGGAAGTGGCAGCAGGGCGTGGCCCCGGACGGCAGCCTCGTCGGCTTCCCGATCGACGTCGGCCCGGTCGTGCACTACTACCAGCCCGCCGTCTTCGAGAAGGCCGGGCTGGCCCACGAACCCGACGACGTGTCCCGGGAACTGGACACCTGGGAGAAGTTCTTCGCCGCCGGCGAGCAGCTGAAGAAGCGGATACCCGGGACGTACATCCTGACCGACGTCGGCAGCGTCTTCGAGATGTCGATCGGCCAGAGCACCACCCGGTTCGTCGATGAGGACCGCAACTTCATCGGCGACGGCACCAATGTGCGCACCTGCTGGGAACGGGCCGTGGAGGCCAAGCGGCGCGGAATCGTCTCGAACATCGTGACCGGCACACCCGACTCGATCTCGGCGACCGAGAAGGGGAAGCTGCCCAGCCAGCTCAACGCCTCCTGGGCCGCCGGCGACCTCAAGCTCGCCTACCCGAAGACCAAGGGCAACTGGCGGGTGGCCGGCTGTCCGGGCGGCCCCTCGAACGTCGGCGGCTCCTTCCTCGCGATCACGAAGGCGTGCCGGGAGCCCGAGCGGGCCTTCGAGGTCATCACCTGGATGCTGAACGCGGACAACCAGGCCCAGGGCTTCGTCGAGGCCGGCCTCTTCCCCTCGACCCCGGCGTCGTACGAGATGAAGAAGCTGCGCGAGCCGGACCCCTTCTTCGGCGACCAGATCACCATGGACGTCTTCGGACCGGCCGCGGAGAAGATCCCGGTCGCCTTCAACAGCCCCTACGACGTCGCCCTCGGGCAGCCGATCAGGGACGAGATCAAGAACGTCGGAGTCCTCGGCAAGGATCCGAAGAAGGCCTGGGAGGACGCCATGAGCAAGTGCCGGCGTATCGCCAAGCACCTGGGGGTGAGCATCTGATGGCCGTCATCGAGCAGACCCCGCCCGCCGTGAACCGGCCGCAGCCCGCCACGGCCCGGCCGAAGAAGGGCCTGCGCAAGCACTGGCACCTCTACGCCGCGATCTCCCCGTTCTACCTCCTCTTCCTCGCCTTCGGCCTGATCCCCGTCGGCTTCTCGCTCTACCTGTCCTTCCACCGCTGGGACGGCCTCGGCTCGATGGAGTGGGCGGGGCTCTCGCAGTACCAGTACCTGCTGAGCGACAGCGACTTCTGGCAGTCGATCGGGAACACGCTGATCATCTGGGCGCTGGCCACCTTCCCCATGATCTTCCTGGCGATAGTGACGGCCGTGATGCTCAACTCGGCGGTCCGCTTCAAGAACGCCTACCGGTTCGCGTACTTCCTGCCGAACGTCACCTCGGTCGTGGCGATCGCGATCGTCTTCGGATCGATCTTCTCCACCAACTTCGGCCTGGTGAACGCCCTGTTGCAGGCGGTCGGCCTGGACCAGGTGGCCTGGCTGAACACCCCGTGGGGCATCAAGGTCGCCATCGCCACGCTGATGACCTGGCAGTGGACCGGCTACAACGCGATCATCTTCCTCGCCGGTCTCCAGACCATCCCGAGCGATCTGTACGAGGCGGCCCGCATCGACGGCGCCGGTCCCGTGCAGACCTTCTTCCGGGTCACCCTGCCGCTGCTGCGGCCGACGCTGCTGTTCGTGCTCGTCGTCTCCACCGTCACCGGTCTGCAGAGCTTCTCCGAGCCGCAGGTGCTGCTCCAGACCACGGCCAACGAGTCGACGTTCTCGGGCGGCCCGGACCACGCCGGCCGGACGATGGTCCTCTACTTCTTCCAGCAGACCTTCGACAACAACGACTTCGGGTACGGCGCCGCCGTGGCGTGGGGCATCTTCCTGGTCGTCGTCCTCTTCTCGATCATCAACTGGCGCCTCGTGCAGCGCCGGGGCGAACAGTAGGAAGGCCGCGACATGGCATCCATCAAGGGCTCCGGACGCCGGGGCATCGCGCTGCACGCGTCGCTGATCATCGGTGTGCTGCTGTCGGCGTTCCCGTTCTACTGGGCCGTCATCATGTCGACGCACACCTCGTCGGAGATCTTCTCCTACCCGCCGAAGCTGCTGCCCGGTTCGCACTTCCTGGAGAACGTCCGCAGCCTGTTCGACACGATCGACTTCTTCGGGTCGATGGGGAACTCGCTGCTGGTGGCGACGGTGGTGACCTTCCTGGTCCTGTTCTTCGACTCGCTCGCGGCCTTCGTCTTCGCCAAGTTCGACTTCCCGGGCAAGAACGTGCTGTTCGCGCTGCTGATGCTGATCTTCATGGTGCCGGCCCAGATGTCGGCGATCCCGCAGTTCGTGATCATGGCGAAGATCGGCTGGATCGGTTCGATGACCGCGCTGATCGTGCCGGCGGCGGCCAACGCGTTCGGCATCTTCTGGATGCGCCAGTACATGAGGAGCGCGATCCACGACGAGCTCCTCGACGCCTCCAAGCTGGACGGCGCGAACTTCCTGCGCCAGTACTGGCACGTCGCGCTCCCGGTCGTCCGCCCCGGGCTGGCCTTCCTCGGCATCTTCACCTTCATGGGCCAGTGGAACGACTACGCCTGGCCCCTGATCGCCCTGACCAACCCGGACAACGTCACCCTCCAGGTCGCGCTGTCCCAGCTCAACGGCACCCACGGCACCACCGACTACGGCATGGTGATGACCGGCGCGGTCCTCGCCCTGATCCCGCTGCTGATCGTCTTCGCCATCGGCGCCCGCCAGATCATCGGCGACCTCGCGAAGGGGGCCGTCCGCGGATGAACGATCCGTCGATCCTCGGTCCCGGCGCCGTCGATCCCCTGATCGCCCTGCGCCCCTGGGAGGCACCCGAGGTGACCTCCTGGGGGCGGCTCCCCATGAACGCCGTCGACCGGCGCCGCGGAGGACTCCCCCTGGACGGCGACTGGCGCTTCCAGTTGCTGCCCGCTCCGCACGCGCCGGTCGGCGGTGCCTGGGCGAACGCGCACGTCCCCGGCTCCTGGACCCTCCAGGACACGGCCGACCTGCCGCAGTACACCAACGTCCGCATGCCGTTCCCCGAGTTCCCGCCCCACACCCCCGCCGCCAACCCGACGGGGGTGTACGAGCGCGAGGTGGACGTGCCCGCCGACTGGGCCGGCCGCCGGATCGTGCTCCAGGTCGGGGCCGCCGAGAGCGTGCTGCTGGTCCACGTGGACGGGCGGCCCGCCGGTGTCTCCAAGGACTCCCACCTGGCGGCCGAGTTCGACCTGACGGCACTGGTGCGTCCGGGCGCGCGGGCCACCGTACGGCTGACCGTGGTGAAGTGGTCCGACGCCTCGCACATCGAGGACCAGGACCAGTGGTGGCACGGCGGGATCACCCGCTCGGTGCTGCTGTACGCGACGGATCCGCTGCACCTCGCGGACGTCACCGTGCGGGCCGCGTACAGCGGCGAACTGCGGGTGGACTGCCGGGTGCGGGACACGGGCGGTGCGCTGCCCGAGGGGTGGTATCTCACCGGCGACCTGGACGGGCTGCCGCTCGCGCAGGACGCGGAGTTCGACCGCGCGAACACCGAGGACGAGCGGGTCTCCGACTTCCTCGGCGAGGCCAGGCTGCTGGCCGCCGTCGCCGACGTGCGCACCTGGAACGCGGAGACGCCCGAGCTGTACGACCTGACCGTGCGCCTGCACCGCCGCGACGGCACCGTCGCCGACACCTCCCGCCACCGCATCGGCTTCCGGGACGTCGAGGTCGTCGGCCGGGACCTGCTCGTCAACGGGGAGCGGGTGTTCGTCCGAGGCGTCAACCGGCACGACTTCCACCCGCTGACCGGGCGGACGGTGTCGTACGACGACATGCGCGCCGATCTGGTGCTGCTCAAGCGCTTCGGCTTCAACGCCGTGCGCACCGCCCACTACCCGAGCGACCCCGCCCTGTACGACCTCGCCGACGAGCTCGGCCTCTACGTCGTCGACGAGGCGGACATCGAGTCGCACGACCACGCCCACGAGATCGCCGACGATCCGCGCTATCTGAGCGCCTTCGTCGACCGTGTCTCGCGCATGGTGCTGCGCGACAAGAACCACCCGTCGGTGATCATCTGGTCCCTGGGCAACGAGTCCGACTACGGCGCGAACCACGACGCGGCGGCCGGCTGGCTGCGCCGGCACGACCCGACGCGGCCGGTCCAGTACGAGGGCGCCGCCAAGCTGGGCTGGGCGGACCCCGACGTCGCCTCCGACATCGCGTGCCCGATGTACGCGCCGCTGGAGGACTGTCTCGCCCACGCGCTCTCCGGGAAGCAGACCAAGCCGCTCATCCAGTGCGAGTACTCGCACGCCATGGGCAACAGCAACGGCACGCTGGCCGACCACTGGGCTGCCATCGAGGCCACCCCGGGTCTTCAGGGCGGGTTCATCTGGGAGTTCTGGGACCACGGAATTCTTCAGCGCGTGAGCGACGGAAGACCGGCCGGGCGTGGGGGCGCCGGCCTCTACGACAACGGTGTCGCCGCGCCCGGGTACCGCTGGGCGTACGGCGGTGACTTCGGCGAGTCCCTCCACGACGGCGCGTTCATCGCGGACGGCGTGGTGTTCCCCGACCGCACGCCCAAGCCCGCGATGTACGAGCACCGGGAGATCGCGGCGCCGCTGCGTATCGAGTGCTACAAGCACGAGGGCATCGTGCTCGGCAACCACCAGCACTTCCGCGGCCTGGACTGGCTCGCCGGCGAGTGGCGGCTGGACCTCGCCGACGGTACGACGCTGACCGCGCCCGCCGCGCTGCCGCGCCTGTGCCCCGGCGAGACGGCCGCCGTGCCGCTGCCCTTCGCGGTGCCTCGCGACGGCGGCGAGGCCTGGTTGACGCTGCGGGTGACCGTGGCCGAGGACCAGCCGTGGGCGTCGCGCGGCACCGAGGTGTGCGTGCCGCAGGTGCGGCTGCGCGGGCCGGCCGCCGCCGAAGCCGTTCCCGTGGACCGGCGGGTGCAGGTCGACGGCGAAGGGCTCCTGGTCCACCCGCTGCTGACGGCCGCGCCGACGCTGTCGCTGTGGCGGGCGCCCACCGACAACGACGAGCTCGGCGGCATGGCGCAGCGCTGGCGCAGCTGGGGGCTCGACGCGCTGGTGCGCAAGGCCGTGTCGGTGCGCCGGGACAGCGGCCGGGTGACGGTGGAGGCCGAGTACGCGGGCACGACCGGTGTCGTACGGCACCGGCAGGTGTTCACACCGGTCGAGGGCGGCGTCCGGGTCGAGGAGGAGGCCGAGCTGCCGGAGGCGTTCGACGACGTGGCCCGGGTCGGCACGGTCTTCGAGACGGTCGCCGGACTCGACCTGCTGGACTGGTTCGGGCAGGGCCCCTGGGAGTCGTACCCCGACCGCAGCGCGGGCGCGCCCGTCGGCCATCACTCGGTCCCCGTCGAGGAGTTGTTCACCCCGTACCTGCGGCCCCAGGAGAGCGGCGGCCGGCACGGCGTGCGGCGGTTCACACTGTCGGCGCCGGACGCCACCGGGCTCTCGGTCGTCCTGGACGAACCCCGCCAGATCTCGGTGACCCGTTACCGCGCGGAGGACCTCGCCGCCGCCGGCCATCACGACGAGCTGGTCCCGCGGCCCGGCTGCGTGGTGCACATCGACGCCGCGCACCGCGGCCTGGGCACCGCTTCCTGCGGGCCCGACACCTCACCCTCGTATCTCGTCGCACCGGGCATCCACCGCTGGAGCTGGACCCTGCGCGCGCTCTGAACCCCCCACGCCCTCCACTGTCACCTTTCCTCACGGATCTTCCTTACGGAGCACACGTGTGTACTTCGCATGACCAGGAACAGGGCGAGGCCGCGCAGGCCGGTGCCGGCAGACGCGGATTCCTGCGCGCCACCGCGCTGCTCGGTGCCGCGGCCACGGCCGGGGTCGCCCTGCCGAGCGTGGCGGAGGCGTCCTCGGCGCCGGCCGGCCGGCGTCCCGACCCGGAGAGCCGCCGCTTCACGCTGGCCGTGATGCCGGACACCCAGTACCTCTTCGACGGGCCGAGCATCAACCCCGCGCCCATCGAGGCGTCCCTGCGCTATCTGCTGGAGCACGGCCGGGACGAGAACATCGTGTTCCTGTCCCATCTGGGCGACCTCACCGAGAACGGCGCCAAGGAGGAGTTCGCGGCGATCGGCACGGCGTTCGAGCTGCTGGACCGGCGTGGCGTCGGCTACAGCGTCCTCGCCGGCAACCATGACGTGAAGTCGTCCACCGACGACCAGCGGGGTGCGACGCCGTACCTGGACACGTTCGGGCCGCGGCGGTTCCAGGGCAAGTCCACCTTCGGCGGGGCCTCTTCGGACGGCTACAACACCTACCACCTGTTCGAGGCGGCGGGCCGCGAGTGGATGGTGCTCGCGCTGGACTGGCGGCTGTCGGCGCGGGGCTACGCCTGGGCGAAGGACGTCCTCGCCCGGCACACGAAGACGCCCGTCGTCCTCACCACGCACGAACTGGTCGTCGACGACGACACGCTGTCGTCCTACGGGCAGCAGCTGTGGGACCGGCTGATCAAGGACCACGACCAGATCTTCCTGACCCTGAACGGGCACTACTGGCCGGCGGGCCGGGCGGTCCGGAAGAACGCGGCGGGCAACGACGTCCATCTGCATCTGACGAACTACCAGAACCGCTACTTCGGCGGCGCGGCGATGATCCGCCTCTACCACTTCGACCTGGACCGGAACGTCATCGACGTCGAGACGGTCTCCCCGTGGATCCTGGGCCGGGCCGCGAAGGGGCTCAACGAGCTGGAGCGGCAGGAGATCGAACTCAGCGGCGACGCGGACCGGTTCTCGGTCGACATCGACTTCGCGGACCGCTTCTCCGGCTTCGCCCCGGTGCCGCCCCGTGCGGCGCGCCCCGCGTCGAAGATGCTGATCCGGGGCACGGCCGCCTACTGGCGCTTCGACTCCCCCGTCTCCGGCACGATCCGTGACCTGTCCGGCCGGGGCAACGACCTCACCGTGGTCTCCGTCGGCGGCGGCACCCTCGGCTGGTCGGCCGACCACCACCCCGACCAGCCCGGTCACGGCAGCCTGGAGTTCACCGGCTTCAAGTCCCCGTTGAAGGGCGCGTATCTGCGCACGGTCGACGGCGCGCCGCTGAACTCGGCCACCTTCCGGGACGGCTACACGATCGAGGCGTTCTACCGGGTGCCCGCGGACTGGGACGCCTCGCACCACGCCTGGGCCGGCCTGGTCAGCCGTACCGGCACGGGCGGCGCCGCCGGCAAGACGGAGGGCGACCCCGACGAGCCGCTCGCCACGCTCTCCCTCTCCGACGGCCCCGGCCCGCAGTGGGCGGTCCGGCCGCTGAACCAGCAGGGCATCGCCACCAACTGGGGCGACGAGACCGCGCGCGAGACCTGGTGGCATGTCGCCGTCGTCAACGACGGCCGGCACACCACGATGTACGTCCAGGGCTGCCCGGTGGCCCGCAACCCGCACGCCACCGCGATCGGCCTGACCTCGGTCGGCCTGCCGTGGCTGCTCGGCGGCTACGAGTACGGCGGCAGGATCGACCAGATCCTGTACGGCCGCCTCGGCGACGTCCGGATCGTCGAACGGGCGCTGCCCGTCACCTCCTTCATGAACCGCTGACGCACAGCCGAGGATGATGATGACCGAGCAGCAACTGCCCACCTGGGCCGACCCGTCCGTCTCCCCCGCCGACCTGGATCCGCAGGGCGTCTCCCGACGCGGACTCCTGCGCGGCGCGGGCCTGTTCGGCGCGGCCTTCGCGCTGGGCTCCGCGGCCACCGCCGTGCCCGCCGCCGCGGCCGAGCGGCGTCTCGGGGGCGACGACCCCCGCCTCGCCTACCTCGTCGGCGACCACCACATCCACACCGTCTACAGCCACGACGCCAAGTACACGTTCTCCCAGCTGGCCGCCGCGGGCGCCCGGTACGGGCTGGACTGGATGGTGTTCACCGAGCACTCCAACTTCGGGCACGCCAAGTACGGCGCCGCGCTGGAGCACGAGGAGATCCGCCGGGCCCGCGCCGAGAACCCCCGACAGCTGATCTTCCAGGGCCTGGAGTGGTACATCCCGGCCGCCGAGCACTGCACGGTCTTCGCCGCGCCCGGCCGCCACGAGGTCGATCTGCTCTCCCGGTTCGAGAGCGCCTACGACGGCAAGCTGCTCGGCTACACCGAGGGTGCCCCGGGGGCCACGGACACGGCCCGCAACGAGGCGCACGCGGTGAAGGCCATCAAGTGGCTCGCCGAGCAGCGCCGCAACGGCTACGTGGACGACGTGCTCGTCCTCGCCAACCACCCGCTGCGCCTCGGCATCGACTCCCCGCACGAGATGCGCAACTGGCGGGACGCGGCCCCCGAGATCATGATCGGCATGGAGGGCGCGCCCGGTGCCCAGGGCGCGGCGATCCCGGGCTGGCGCGGGGCGACGTCGATGCGCGGCGAGTACGAGAACAAGCCGTCGGCGCAGTCCTGGCCGGGCTACCCGGCGGAGGCGTATCTGACGTACGGCGGCTTCGACTGGGCGACGGCGACGGTCGGCGGCCTGTGGGACTCGATGCTGGCGGAAGGCCGCCCGTTCTCGATCACGACGAACTCCGACGCCCACCGCATCGTCTTCGACACCTGGAAGAACGGTGACTGGCCGGCCGGCCAGAACTTCGACAACACCGGCAGGTTCCCGGACCCGGTGAACACCGACACCCCGCAGCCGGGCAGCGACTTCTGGCCGGGCCAGTTCAGCCGCACCCACGTCGGCGTGACCCGCTACGGCTACCGTGCGGTGATGGCGGGCCTGCGCGCGGGCCGGGTCTGGCTGGACCACGGGCATCTGCTGGACGGCCTCGACGTCCGCCTGAAGCGGGACTGCGACCACGGCAGGGGCGTGACGCTGGGCGGCCGGCTGCGCGTCCGCAAGGGAGAGCGGCTGACTCTGAACGTGACCGTGACGACGGCCTCCCGCCCCAACCCGCAGGGCGTCCTGCCGGAGTTGGCGCACGTCGACGTGATCCGCGGGTCGGTGCACGGCCCGGTGACGGACCGTGACGCCTGGCGGGCCCCTGACACGAAGGTCGTGTCGACGACGGACGTGTCCGGCCGCAAGGGCACCTACACCCTCCGCATCCCCCTCACCGCCGGCGACAAGCCCTTCTACGTCCGCCTGCGGGGCAGCGACGGCAACCGCAACGGCGCCGGTCACCTCGGCGCCTCGGTCGACCCGCACGGGCCGATCCCGCACGCTCCCGGCGACGGTGACCCGTGGACCGATACGTGGTTCTATTCGAACCCCGTATTCGTCGACGTGGCAGGAGCCTGAGCCTGATGAAGCGTCAACTGACCGCTGTGGCCGCCTTATGCGGCGCCCTCGCACTGGGCACCACGGGCACGGCGTCGGCCGCCGGTGACCCGGGCCGGGTGGAGACCGGCACGGCGTACACCGACACCCTGGGCGGCGGGCAGGGACTCGCCGCCCGGGCGGACGGCTCGCTGCTGTACCGGGGCCTTGCCGACATCCCGCTGGACCTGCGGATCAAGGGCTGGAACCACGTCGGCGACCCCGACATCGCGCGCGGCCACACCTTCGACGCCTACCAGGGCCCGGACACGGCCACGTCGAAGATGTACGCGGTGACCACCCCGTCCGGCAAGCGCTACGAGTACGTCCACCAGCTCAACCCGGGCGAGAAGCTCAACAACTCCTTCGCCACGGTCTCGCCCGACGGCCAGTGGCTGGTCTCCGGCGAGTGGGGCGAGCAGCGAAGACTCCAGGTCTTCCCCGCTCCCCTGCTCAACCCGGCCACGCCCCCGACCGGCGGCGACCTGAAGGAGGCGTGGCAGATCACCCTGGACCGGCCCGTCCGCGACATCCAGGGCTGCGACTTCGTCACGGACATCCGCCTGCTGTGCGCCTCGAACGACGCCACGGGCACCCTGTTCCCGGAACTCCACCCGCTCCTCCAGGTCGACCTCCCCCGAAAGGTCGACGGCCGGCCGATCACCGCCACCGTGAAGCCCCTGCTCGCCCTGCCCCGACGGAGCGTGTGCAAGGGGGCGTTCGAGACCGAGGGCATCGACTACGACGTGAACACCGGGACACTGCGGGCGCAGATGATCCCACCGGGGGTGTGCGCCGTGGCCACGGCCGTGTACTCGTACAGGCAGGCGGCGAACTGACCGAGTGGTCGCGCAAGGCCACGGTGCCCGGAGAAACGGTCACCGTGGCTTTCGTCTTTCGTACCGGACCGACAAGTCGGCGCCACCTCTTGGCCATTGACCCGCCAGAAGCCGGAAACACCCGCACTTCGGGATGATCTGGGGCACGATGGGGAATGGCCGTTGCACGACCACACGGCATGCCGCAGCGGGCGGGGGGCTTCGGAAGGGGGCCGCGCATGCTCAAAGACGTATTCACGGGGGACGGGCGCCGATTAGCCGTCGAGATCAGTGGAGATCCCGGCGGCTCACCCGTGTTCCTGCTGCACGGCACCCCCGGCAGCCGGCTCGGTCCGGCGCCCCGGCCGATGCTCCTGTACCACCAGCAGGTCAGGCTCATCACCTACGACCGCCCCGGCTACGGCCCCTCCGACCGCCTTCCGGGGCGTCAGGTCGCCCATGTCTCCGCCGATGTCGCCGCCATCGCGGACTCGCTCGGCGTCGAGCGCTTCGCCGTGGTCGGCCGCTCCGGCGGCGGCCCGCACGCGCTCGCCTGCGCGGCCCTGCTGCCGGACCGGGTGACCCGGGCCGCCGTCCTGGTCAGCCTCGCGCCGCGGGACGCGGACGGGCTGAACTGGTTCGCGGGGATGGCGGCCTCCAACGTCAGCGAGTACACGAAGGCTCTGGACGGACCCGAACTGCTCGCGGACAGTCTGAGAAAACGTTCAGTCGACATTCAGTCCGATCCCGGCAAGTTGTTGGCACAACTGCGCTGGGAGCTGACCGAATCCGATCTGAGAGTGGTCGCCAACGCGGTCATCCGCGGGATGCTGCTGCGCAACTACCGAGAGGCGCTCAGCGTGTCCGCCGACGGCTGGGTCGACGACGCCCTGTCGTTCTGCGTCCCGTGGGGCTTCTCACCGGCGGACATCTCCGTACCCGTCCTGCTCTGGCACGGCGAACGGGACGGGTTCTCGCCGGCCAGCCACACCCGGTGGCTGGCCGAACGCATTCCCGGGGGCCGGGCCGTCGTGCACCCCGAGGAGGCGCACTTCGCATCGCTGCGGGTGCTGCCGGACGTCTTCACCTGGCTCCTGGGCGGACGTTCGCGGCTCACGGCCGACCGCACCTGAGCCCTCCGGTCACACCGCCGGCGGTTCCAGATCCCGGTGGATGCGCTTGCCCTCGCGGACGCTCACCGTGTGCGGGTGGTTCTCCCCGAGCATGCGGACGAACTCGGCGTGGCTGCTCTCCTGGAGCTGTTCGGCCTCGGGGATGCGCCCCAGGGATCGCAGCGTCACGCCCAGATTGGCGCGCGAGACGACGGTGTCCGGGTGCCGGTGGCCGAGGGTCTCCTGGAAGCCGGCCACCGCCATCCGCTCCAGTCCCTCCGCCTGGCGCAGCTCGTTCAGCTCCGCCATCACATTGGCGAGGTTGACGGCACAGGCCAGCGTGTACGGGTGCCCTTCGCCGAGGGCCTCCCGCAGGATGTCGAAGTTCTTCTCCAGCAGCGCCCGCGCCCTGCTCACCTCCCCCGAACCGCGCAGGAAGATCCCGAGGTTGTTGACGGCGGCCAAGGTCGCCGGATGCCGCTCCCCGGGTGCCGTGCGGTACTGGCGCACGATGTCCTGGGCCAGCGACAGAGCCTCCTCGCGCGCACCGGTGGCATACAGGTCGGTGGCGTAGTTCAGGGTGCAGTCCAGCACGTCGGGGGTGGACGCAGGCGTGTCACGCAGCCGGTAGTGCTCCCGCGTCTGTTGGGTGAGCGCCCGGGCCTCGTCCACCCTCCCCGCTTTGCGCTGCGAGACAGCGAGGCTCTTCGCACTGCGCAGGGTGTCGGGGTTGGCCTCGCCGAAGAGTCGCTTGTACGACTCGTAGCTGCTGCTCAGCAACGAGATGGACGCCTCGTACTCGCCCGTCTCGCGAAGATCACGGCCCAGGTTGGTGATGCTGATCAGGGTGTGCGGATGGGCGGCGCCCAGGTCGTTGCGCCGCAGGTCGTAGATCTCCTGGTCGACGTCCCTCGCCTCGGTGTAGCGGCCGAGGAGGCGCAGACACACCGCGCGGTTGTTGTTGGCGCTCAGGGTGCGCGAGTGATCCTCGCCGAAGTACTCCCTGAAACCGTTGTACGCCTCGGTCGCCAGCTCCAGGGCGTCCTCGAACCGGCCGATGCTGCCCAGGTCGGTGGCGAGGCCGCTGGCCGTCATCATGATGTGCGGGTGGCCCAGTTGCAGCAGGGCGCGCTGCTGCGCGAGGGTGTCGGAGCCGAGTTCCTCCGCCTCCACGTACTTGCCCAGCGAACGCAGCACGTTGGCCATGTGGAACCGCAGGTGCAGCAACTGGGTCTGGAGTTCCGTCGCGTACCGGCGCTCCTCGTCGAGAGTGCGCGGGGCCCGCGGGTCGACCGTGCCGTTCGCCCCGGTCACCCGCGCCTGTCCGGCGGACTCCTGCTTCTCCAGGTCGGCGATCCGTGCACGGCTGTCGGTCAGCTGGTGCTCCCACAGCTCCCGCAGACCACCGGCGAAGGAATGGGCGGCGTTCAGGTCGCCGCGCTTCCACAGGTAGCGGACGCGGTCTATGAGCAGCTGCCGGGTCTTCGGCTCGTCGCAGGTACTCGCCTCGGAGGCCTCCAGGTGCGGCCAGATCGCGGCGAAGATGGGCTGGTTCTTGGGGTCGTCGATGGGCTCCTCGCCCGAGGGACGTGCGCCGGCGAGGATGCGGTGCACGACGTGCTGGGCGTCCTCCTGCTCCCGAGCCGTGAGCTGGGAGCGGATCACCGCCTGCACCAGCCGGTGCACCTGGATCGACTCGGTGGCCCGGTCCACCTTGGCGAGGGCGAACCGGCCGATCTCCCGGATCACCCGGCCGAGCACCATCTTCTCCTGCAGCGAAGGGTCCAGCTCGGACAGCACGCTCGTCATCTCGTCGCCGTACAGCAGCTCCATGGAGATGGGTTCGGCGGCGAAGAAGGCACACAGCTGGAGCAGACGAACGGCGGCCGGGGAGCGTTCCGTCAGCCGCTCGATGGACACGTTCCAGGTGGCGCCGACCGGCTCGGGATAGTTCGCGGGCTGGCTGAGCGACAGCACCCGCGCCGCCTGCTGCTCCAGTTCGGCGAGGTAGGTGTCGACGGGTGTGGCGGTCTCGGCCAGCCAGGCGCCGGCCTGGTCGAGGGCGAGGGGCAGGTCACCCACGGCCGAGGCGACCCGGTCGGCGTCCTCCGTGGTGAGGTCGGCGGCCCGTCGCAACAGGTGCTCGATGCTCTCCTCGCGCAGGAACGGGTCGATCTCCAGGGCCTCGCCGAAATGCAGCCAGGTCTGGTTGCGGGAGGTGACCAGCACATGCCCGGTGCCGCCGGGGAAGTGCTTGCTGACCTCCTGCGGCTCGTCGGCGTTGTCGAACACCAGCAGCCAGCGCAGCGTCGAGGACGACTGGCGCAGATGGTCACAGACCTCCTGGGCGGCCTGGGCGGCGTCGTCACCGACCCGCAGGCCCAGCCTGCGCGCGAGATCGGTGAGGGCGGAGACCACGAGTTCGTTCTGCTCGGACGGGATCCACCACACCAGGTCGTAGTCCGCGGCGAAGCGGTGCACGTACTCGAGCGCGATCTGGGTCTTGCCCACACCGCCCAGCCCGTAGAGCGCGCACGGCGCCGAGGAACCCGCCGAGTTGCTGCTGCCGAGTCCGTCGCGGAGCTTCTCCAGCAGGGCGCTGCGGCCCGTGAAGGAGGAGTTGCGCGGCGAGACGTTCCAGAACTTCGGCACCGTGTCCGGGAAACGGGCGTCCCTGAGCGCGGTCTCCTCGGTCAGCTCGGCCGGCAGCGGCGGCTTGCCGAGGGCCCGCAGCAGCGCCGACGTGGCGGTCTTCTCGCTGGTGCGCACGAGGTCGACCGACGGCCGCTCACCGAACGTGGGCGACGGACGCAGGTCACCGACCCTGACGCCCACCACCTGGCGGCGGCCCGAGAGGTCGCCGCCGGTGGCCGCGTCCCACACCTGACGGGCCCGCGCGGAGCGCTGGAAGGCCGGGGAGAGGACGAAGACGGTGCGGTCGGCGGGCTTCTCGGCGCCGTCCCCCTCGCAGCCGACGTACTTGCGGGACACCTTGAACCCGGCCCGGGACAGCTGGACGGCGATCCAGTCCGCCCACATGCGGTCCTCGGACACATAGCTGAGGTGCAGGTCGACGGGGAGGGCGAGGCGGGGGCGGGTGAACTTGGCCGTGACGGTCTCGCGCACTTCCTTGGGCATGCGCGGCAGGGAGATGACCGCCTGTTCGCTGATCATGCCGGTGAGCCGCTCGAACGCGGACAGCAGCGACGTCGCGTTGCCGGCCTCGTCGCCGAAGGTGGCCAGCGTCTCCTCGTAGGCGTAGTAGGGCCGGTACGGGACTTCCACCGACCCCCAGTAATGGGTGAGTTCGTCCTCGGTCATGCCGGAGGGGAACCCGTCGAACTTGGCGCGGGCCAAGGCACGTCCGGCGTCCGCCTTCTCCTTCTCGCCCTCGTCGATGCGCATGGGGACGGGCAGGATGCGGATACGGCGGCTGCGGAAACGGTCGCGGATGTCGTGCGCGACGGCCGAGGCGCCGTCGATGCTCTGGTCGCTGAGGGTGAAGCAGTCGACCAGGACGTCGGGCAGGTGGGCGGTGCAGATGTCAGCTATGTCGGACAGCCCGGTACGGCTGTCGATGAGGACGTAGTCGTAGTTCTGCCGCATGTCGTCGCGCAGGGCGTCGAAGAAGAGCCCGCCGCCGAGGTCGTCGTAGAAGTGGTCCCAGTCGAAGGTGCTCACGAGCCCCGAGTACTCGCGGTCCTGCCGTCCCGCGGACACCAGGTCGAGAGTGCCGGGCTCGGGAAAGTGCTGCCAGTCCAGGGAGACGGCGTGGCGCTGGATGCGCGCGTAGTCCAGATGCCAGTCCGGCGGCCGTTCGTCGAGGTCGCCGAGGTCACCGTCGCTGGTGGCGGCCCAGGCGTACTCCTTGAGCATGTCGATGACGCCGGTGGTGGCGCCGACCGTGGCGGGGTCGAGGAACGGGTGGAAGAAGCGGTGCAGGCCCGGTGCCTCGAGGTCCCAGTCCACTGCGAGGACACGCTTGCCGTTGGCGGCCAGTATCCACGCCGCGTTGGCGAGAGCCATCGTCCGGCCGGTGCCGCCCTTGTACGAGTAGAACGTGACGATCCGGCCCGCCCGGCCTTCCTGTTCGTCAAGGCTGCTCATCGCGGTCTTCCTCCTCGGCGTTCCGGCGGTGTCCTTGGGGTCGGCTGTCCTGGTCGTCCTTCCCGCACAGCCGGAATCGCTCGGTGCCCTTCCCGGCCGGCGGCCTGGGCTGGGCCCGTTTGCGGTATTCGCCCTCCGCCCACTGCACGACTTCGGGGAGCACCTTGTCGAAGGCCTGGCGGTCCGGTACGCCGCGGACCGCGGGTCTGCACGCCTGCCGGCCGATCCGGATGCGGCGCGGCAGCGTGTCCTCGGCCTTCGCGGCGAGTTCGTACTCGGCCTCGTCACTGTCGGGATCGTTCTCGTTCCACGGCACCACCAGGCCCGTCGGCGGAAGATCGCTCCGGTCGAACTCGCCGAGCGCGGCGCGGCGTGCGGGATCGCGCAGCACCCAGCGGTCCAGGAGCACGACCTCCGGCCCCTCGGCCGGACCCGCGGTGTGGTCGAACTCGCGGACATCGGGGCGAAAGGCCAGACCTTCCGCGATGTCCGCGGCGAGTTGGGCGAGGGGCCGGCTGGACGTGGGCTGGTACGGGTTCCAGTCGACGGCCGACGGACCGTAGTAGTCGGGGGTGCGCCCCTCGGGCAGCTGATCCCTGGAGGGCGCCGCCACGCTGATCCGCAGAGTGCGCCCGGTGGTCGAGGTGGTCCTGGGGGTGGCCGCGAAGGCGTCGGGCGCCGCGTCGAGCTGGACCCGGTTGGCGTGGCTGACGACGATGTTGTCGCCCACGTCGACGATGCGCCGGGCCAGGTGCAGGACGGCCTTCTCGTAGTCGCTGCGGAACGCTTTGAGCTTGGCGAGCCCGTACAGGCCGAACGTGCGGTAGCGCTGCCCGAGTTCGGGGTGCGCGTACTGGACTTCCTTGACGCATGGCGGGAGTCGGTGATCGGGCACCGGGGCCCACAGCGCGGGCACCACCGCGCTGGCGACGCCCGGCTGATCCTCCTCGCGATGGCGCGCCTCGCGGGTGGCGAAGGCGCCCCACTCCCTGCCGCACCAGGAGCTGATGAAGTACCGCGGCGAATACAGGGGAACGAACACCCGGCAGCGGGCCAGCGAATCGCCGAGCTCACTGCTCCAGATCTGCCCCACACGCATCGAACCGTCCATGAATCCCGGCGCACCGGCATGGGCGGTCATGTTCTTGATGTGCTCGCACAATTGCTCAAAGAGGCGATGGACCCACAGGTCCGGGTTCGTCGCACCAGCTCCGTCCTGCGGCATTCGGGCGTAACTGAGAAAGAAATAGGGGGCAGTAGCGTCCCCCCATGGTCCCATCGGCTCCACGCGATCCCCCGATCCCGTCCCCCGCCTCCCGTACCGCCCTGCGGGGGTGGACACTCAGTGTAGGAACCCCGCAGCGTTTTGTGACGGGTCTGTGAAAAGGCGGCGGGATCGATTTCCGGACAGCCATTGGGTCGCGAAGTCCACGGCCTCGTCGAGCGGGAAGAGCCGGGCGTACGCGTCCCCGACGCGCCCGCCGTGTACGACCGGATCGGGCCGGGCGGCGTCGCCTTTCTCGAAGTCTGCGCCCAGCGCCCCGAAGTCCCTGTCGTCCAGATCGACGTCCTCGTACCCGATCCAGCGGCCGACCCCGCCTTGCCCGACCACACAGCGATACCTCCGCCGGGGCGGGTCGGGCACCCGGTACTCGGCGAGGTGGAACGCGCTGCACACCTCGAAGCCGACGCCCATGAGCAGCACTTGGGCACCGGCCTCGTAGAGCCGGCCCAGCGGGGAACTCTCGCCCAGGTGGCATGCCCCGTCGTGTCCGGCCAGCAGTTCCTCGGCCCGGGCGCCGACGGCGGCGAACGAGGTCTGCGGATGAGTGCTGCGCACTCGCCCTTCCGTGCGTCGCACGGCCTCGGCCAGCTGTCCCATGCCCTCGGACGGCGTACGGTCCGGATCGAAGGGCGGCATCTCCTTGTGCAGTGCCTTGATTTGATCGGTCGTCATGTTCCGGATGCGGTCCCGGTACGCCGGTGAGGTGTCGGAGTTGCCGGCGGTGAACGTCGGAACGACGAGCGTGCCCTCGGGGCCCAGGACGTCTCGCAGCGCGTCCAGGGCCATGTCGGGCCCGAAGCCGACTCGGCGCAGCGAGGCGTGGGCCAGGACGGTGGCCCCGGGGCGCAGCCCCAGGGTCACGAGGTCCTCGGCGAGCGAGGGGGTGTCGGTCACAGGCTCCGCCCGATGCCGTCGACGAACCGCCGTCCGAGCGCGGTCAGCGAGCCGGCCACCGACAGCTCTGCCCATCGGTCGTGGGTGCGGCCGGCCGCTTCGGGGTCGTGTCGCAGGGCGTCGGTGGCGGCACGCACGTATGTGTCGCCGAGCAGGGTTCCGGTGCGCGCGTCCGACTCGTCGTACAGGTCGCACACGTCGAGCAGAGAGTCCAGGACGCCGAGCCGGAATCCGCGCACGAGTTGCACCGCGACGCGTTCCGGATCGGGTTCGAGGTGGACGCCCAGCGCGCCGAACCCCCCGCCGGGCACGAAGTGTTCGGGGTCCGGCGGCGCGGCGAGCGGAGTGATCACGCGGACCCCCGCCGCGATCCCGGAGGCGACAGGCGGAACGGCCTTGCGGATCAACGCCCAGGCCTGCGGCAGCACATGGAGCCCCAGCTCGGTCTCGGCGTCCGTCAGCCGCCCGGCGACGGGAGTGCCGAAACAGTCGCGATGGGGGTCGCAGTCGTCCAGGACGACGTCCAGCCCGTCGCAGCGGACCCGACGCAGCGGCTCCCAGTCCGGCCCCGTGAGGTGCCCAGCCGTCAACTCGACTGTGGACGCGACGGGTTCGACGCGCAGCCTGCCCCGTCCCGGCAGGTGCGCGAAGCCGTCGCTCGTCGGCACAGCCACCTTGTCGACCGCCCCCTCCGGCAGCGCCACGGCGGCCAGGAGCGAGGCCAGGTGGCCGGGTGCGGCGGCCCCGTCGAGGCAGCGCACGGCCCAGGTGCGGGTGGAGGGGTGGGACAGCAGCGCTTCGAGCAGTGTGGCGTCCCGCTGCCCCAGGTCGAGGGCGAGCTGCCAGTCCCGCGTCCAGGGCTCGCCCGCCCGCACCCCGATCTCCCCGTGCACGGCGGTCAGCAGCCCCCGGGTGACGTCCTGCCGCGCCCGCGCCAACTCCCGTACCCCGACGCCCTCGTCGCTCCCGTCGGCCAGGGCGTCGAAGCCCTCGACGGGGCGAGTCGCGCTCGCGTCGGTCCGGGCGTCGATGGAGAGGATCAGTTCCTTGAGATCCGCGCAGAACACGGACGGGTTGTCGAACCCGGTGCCGTCGGAGCGGTAGCGGTGCGCGAACAGCCCGCCGCCGCAGGAGCGCACCACGGGGCAGGCCCGGCACTGGGCGGACAGGTCGTCCAGGCCGTGCTGCCGGGCGGCGATGCCCGGATGGGTGGCCACCTCGTCCAGGGAGTGCTGGAAGACATCCTTGCCGGTGACCGGCGCCCCGTCGTAGGCGGTCTTCAGTGAGTCCGCCTGCTCGTAGGTGCCGTCGGTCTCGACCACGACGACATCGGCGGCCTCCAGCCCCATCGACTCGGTGAGGCTGGGGCCACCACCGAGGGTGCTGACGACCGAGTCGAACAGCCGCACCGGCATCGGGCGGCCCTGCTCGCTCCAGCGGTCATGAAGGGTGAGGAGCCAGTCGGCGTACGGGGTGTCGTGGCCGTCGGGACGCAACGGCGGCTCGTCCCAGGTGGCGTGGGGCAGCAGGAAGTCGATGCGCGGGGGCCGCAGGTCGGCCAGGGCGTCGTAGACGGCGACGGGGTCGTTGCGCACGTCGATGGTGCACAGGATGCCTGCGTAGAGGTGGCGGTAGCGGTCCTGGTCGAGCAGGGCGACGGCCCGCAGGACCTTGTCGTGGCTGCTGCGGCCGTTGGCGAAGAGGCGGTGGCGGTCGTTGGCGGCCCGGTCGCCGTCGAGGGAGACGCCCACCCGGACGCCGTACTCGGCGAAGAGGTCGAGGTGGCGCTCGTTGAGCTGAACCGCGTTGGTGTGAATGCGCAGATCGAGTTCACAGACGCCACGTAATGCGTTGGCCAATGCCTCGCAGACGGCGCGTAAGCGCGCCGGGCCGGCAAGCAAAGGCTCGCCTCCGTGCAGAATGACCTGCACGGAGGCGAGCTGATGTTTCTTGGCATGCTCCGCCAGCCGAAGGGCGGTCCAGGAGATCGTTTCCTGTGAGATCACCCTGGGTCGCGAACTCCAGCTCTGGTCGGCGTGCTCGTAGATGTAACAGTGCCGGCAGGCGAGATCACATCTGCTGTGCACTTTCAGTACGAGCTGCCGCAGCGGGACGGTCGGACCGGTCATGACGGAGTATGCGTAGTCCTCAGATGGACGACTGGAAGGTTACCCCGGCCCCCCTGCGCGTCTGCGTGGACGAACGAGCTCGACGTACGCCTCGGACGCTCTTCGGGTCGTGCGGAGCGTCGAGACGCTGCCCGGACGTGTGAGCTTCGACGGCCTCGGGCCGCACCGCGATGCTGGCAGTGGCTCTGGTAGGAACGGTCACGGTATTCCCTGATCAGGAGGGGTGAGGTGGGTGAGCGACTGGTCACTCAGACAGCACGTTACAGCCGCGGAGCCGCAAGTACCCCGCTGCAGACCAAACTATGCACCCGTCCGGGGGATACCGACACCGTTTTCGGGGTATTGAGACGCCTCAGCCATAGAACCGGGACAGACTCGTCAACACTGCCGCCGGCTTCGCCGCACCCTCGATCTCTATCGTGCCGTCGACCGTGATCTGTACACCGCCCGGCACCTCCTCCACCTCCGCCAGTTTACCGACGAGTCGGATGCGGGACCCGGCTTTTACCGGAGACGGGAAACGCACCTTGTTCAGCCCGTAGTTGACCTTCGTCGAGACGCCCTGTACATCCAGCAGCTCGGTGAACATGGGGATGAAGAGGGAGAGCGTCAGGTAGCCGTGGGCGATGGGGGCGCCGAACGGGCCCTCGGCCGCCTTCTGCGGGTCGACGTGGATCCACTGGTGGTCGCCCGTGGCGTCGGCGAAGGTGTTGATGCGGGACTGGGTGACCTCGATCCACTCGCTGGTGCCGAGGTCGCTGCCGGCCAGCTTCTTGAGTTCTTCGAGGCCGTTCACGGTGAGGGTCATGCGCGGGGTTCCTTACCTGTTGCCGTAGCGGGTGCGGAGGCGGGACTTGAGGAGCTTTCCGGAGGCGGTGCGGGGGAGTTCGTCCGTGAGGACCAGGGACTTGGGGATCTTGTACCTGGCGAGGCGGCCGGCGAGGGACGCGAGGATCTCGTCGGGGTCCGGCGCCGTGCCCTCGCGCGCGACGACCACCGCGCGCGGCACCTCGCCCCACTTGTCGTCCCGTACGCCGATGACCGCGCACTCGACGATGTCCGGGTGGGCGAGGAGGAGGTCCTCGATCTCGGCGGGGTAGATGTTCTCGCCGCCGGAGATGATCATGTCCTTGATGCGGTCGACGACGTAGACGTAGCCGTCCTCGTCGACGCGGGCCGCGTCCCCACTGCGGAACCAGCCCTCGGCGAAGGACGCGGCGGTCTCCTCGGGCAGGCCCCAGTAACCGGGCATGACGTGCGGGCCGCGGACCACGATCTCGCCGGGTTCGTCGGTGTCGACCGGGGTCAGGTCCGGCCGTACCACCCGTACGTCGCTGAAGAAGTGCGGTACGCCCGCCGAACCCGCCTTGGTGATCGCGTGTTCGGCGTCCAGGAACAGGGTCCCGGGGGCCGCCTCCGTCATGCCGTAGCCCTGGAGGAAGGTCAGGCCGCGTTCCTGGTAGGCGGCGATGAGGGGGGTCGGGACCGGGGAGCCGCCGCAGGTGAGGATGCGGAGGGACGACAGGTCCGCGGTGGGCCAGCGGGGGTGGCGGGACAGTTGGTCGAACATCGTCGGGACGCCGAACATGAAGGTGATGCGGTGACGGTCGATCAGGTCGAAGGTGGCGTCCGGGTCGAAGGCCTCGACCAGGACGCAGGTGCCGCCCTTCAGGAGCACCGGGAGCGTGAGCATGTTCAGGCCCGCCGTGTGGAACAACGGGGCCGAGACCAGGGCGCGTTCGTCGGCGATCAGGTCGGTGTCGACGAGGACGTTGAGGGCGTTCCAGGTGATGTTGCCGTGGGTGAGCATGGCGCCCTTGGGGCGGCCGGTGGTCCCCGAGGTGTACATGATGATGCAGGTGTCGTCAGGGGTGACGGGGGCGTCGATCGGCTCGTCGGGGGACGAGGCGAGGGTCGCTTCGTAGTCCGGGCCCGTTTCGAGGTAGGTACGGACGTCGGTGTGGCCCGGCAGGCCCGCGACCAGTGCGGCGTGCGACGGGCCGTGGAGCAGGGCCTTGGCTCCGGAGTCGGCCAGTTGGTAGGCGATCTCGGGGCCGGCCAGACGGGTGTTGAGGGGGACGAAGACCGCTCCGAGTGTGCCTGCGGCGAAGAGGGTCTCCAGGTAGGAGGGGTGGTTCGGGCCCAGGTAGGCGATGCGGTCGCCGCGGCGGATGCCCCGGTCGCGCAGGGCGTGGGCCAGGCGGGTGGTGCGGTCGTACAGGGCGGCGTACGACGTCGGTGTCCCGCCGTGGATCAGGGCGGTGCGGTGGGGTGTCTTGCGGGCCCGGCGTGCGGGCCACGACCCCAGTCCCTCGTTGCGCATGTCGCGCCCCTTTACGGTTTCGTCAGCCCCAGCAGCCGGGCGGCGTTCTCCTTGAGGATCCTCGGCCTGACCTCGTCCTTGATCGGCAGCTGGGCGAAGTCGGCGAGCCAGCGGTCGGGGGTGAGGACGGGGAAGTCCGATCCGAAGAGCACCTTGTCCTTGAGCAAGGTGTTCGCGTACTGCACGAGTTGGGGCGGGAAGTACTTGGGCGACCAGCCGGAGAGGTCGATGTGGACGCCCGGCTTGTGGGTCGCCACCGCGAGGGCCTCGTCCTGCCAGGGGAAGGACGGATGCGCCAGGATGATCTTCAGGTGCGGGAAGTCGGCCGCCACGTCGTCGACGTGGAGCGGGTTGGAGTACTTCAGGCGGATGCCCCCGCCGCCCGGCACTCCGGCGCCGATGCCCGTCTGGCCCGTGTGGAAGAGGGCGATGGTGCCCGTCTCCTCGATCACCTCGTAGAGGTCGTACGCCACCGAGCGGTCGTTGGGGAAGAAGCCCTGGATGCTGGGATGGAACTTGAATCCCCGCACGCCGTACTCCTCGACCAGGCGCCGCGCCCGCCTCACGCCCGCCTTCCCCCGGAAGGGGTCGATCGACGCGAACGGGATCAGCACGTCCGCGTTGGCGGCGGCCGCCTCGGCGACCTCCTCGTTCGGGACCGGGGGCGTGCCCGTCGCGGACTCGGCGTCGACCGTGAAGATCACGGCGGCCATCCTCCGCTCGCGGTAGTAGGAGGCGGTTTCCTCAAGGGTCGGCTTCCGCTTACCCTCGACCTTGAAGTAGGCGGAGGAGGCGTCGTGCAGGTCGTCGTCCAGGGAGGCGTGGCCCTTGGAGGAGACCTCCGCGTGGGTGTGGACGTCGATGGCGACCAGGTCGTCGGGATGCATGGAGGGGACCATCACGCCTCCGGGAACTTGGGCGCCGGGATGCCGACCGACTGGAGTTCGGCGCCGACCGAGGTGGGCCAGACGTCGGCGAGGGTGTCGGGGGTCCAGCCGCCGTCCGCGTACGCCGCCGCGATCTCCTGCGGATGCGACCAGAGTGCCACCTTGTCCCCGCCGATGCCGATGGCCTGGCCGGTGACGCCGCGGGCCGCCTCGGAGGCGAGGAAGGGAACGAGGGCGGCGCAGTCCTCCGGGGTGCCGAATCCCTCGCCCTTGCGCAGGAAGTCCGGGAGCGGCGTGCCGGCGCGCATCGCCTCGACGTACGGGGCGAAGGCGGGGATGGTCTCGGTCATGGCGGTCGCGGCGACCGGCACGATCGCGTTGACGGTGATGTCCGCGCGGCTCAGCTCCATCGACCAGGTGCGGGCGAAGGCGGCGATGCCGGCCTTGGCGGCGGCGTAGTTCGTCTGCCCGAAGTTGCCGCGCTGTCCGGCCGGGGAGCCCACCAGGATCAGGGTGCCGCCCTCGCCCTGCTCGCGCATGCGGACGGCGGCGGCGCGGGCACAGGTGAAGGTGCCCTTGAGGTGGGTGGTGAGCACGGCGTCGAAGTCGTCGTCGGTCATCTTCCACAGGACCTTGTCGCGCAGGATGCCCGCGTTGGTGACCAAGACGTCGAGCCGCCCGAACTCCTCCACCGCACGGCCGACCAGGCGGTCCGCGGCTTCGGCCGTGCCGACCGCGACGACCTCGGCGACGGCGGTGCCGCCGGCCTCGCGGATGGACTTCACGGCCGCTTCGGCCACGGCCTCGTCGACGTCGTTGACGACCACCGAGGCGCCGTGGGCGGCCAGGGCGTGGGCGTAGGCGAGGCCGAGGCCCCGGCCGCTGCCGGTGACGACGGCGGCCTTGCCGGTGAGATCGATGCTGGGCACGGCGGGTCCCTTCGGGGAGAGGTGCGCAGAGACGCACAGAGGTGCGGCTGCGAGATCGAAGGTAAGAACAATAGTTGTTGACGTCAATAGTTGTTGCGGACCCGTCCTTGCGTCATGCTGGGTCCGTACGTCCGCACGCCCCGCCCCGCCCGGGGCCTCGACCAGGGAGCCCGCCATCGCCAGTCGGCAGACCACGAACCCCGTACCGATCGACGCCGACGAGCCGTGGATGCGGGGACTGCACGCGGACACGGGCTATCTGCTCTACCGCCTGGGCCTGCGCTCCGGTCAGCTGTTCAACTCCTTCCTCCAGGAGTCGGGCCTGCGGCTGCGCCACTACGCGGTGCTGCGCTACCTCTCCACCGGCCCGGGCGCGCTCCAGCGCGAGCTGAGCGCGTCGCTCGGCTACGACCCGAGTGCGATCGTCGGCCTGGTCGACGACCTGGAGAAGCTGGGCTTCGCCGAGCGGCGCCCCTCCCCCGACGACCGGCGCAGCCGGATCATCGTGCTCACCGAGGGCGGCCGGGCCTTCCTGCGGGACACCGACGAAGCCGGGCAGCGTGTGACCAACGAGCTGGTCGGGCCGCTGGACACCGGCGAGCGCGCGCAGTTGCACGCGCTGCTCCAGAGAGTCGCCGAGTCCGGGCTCGGGTGACGGCGTGGCGTCCGTGCCGGCCCCTGCGCGTTCCGCGCCCGACCGGCTCCTGTCGGTCCTCGGAGCCTTCGACCTGGAACATCCGGCACTGTCCCTCACCGACATCGGCCGGCGGGCGGGGCTGAGCCTGAGCACCGCGCACCGCCTGGTGGCCGCGCTCACCGAGTGGGGCGCGCTGGAGCGGGACGACGCCGGGCTCTATCACGTCGGACTGCGGTTGTGGGAGCTCGCGGCACTGGCGCCGCGCGGTCTGGCGTTGCGGCAGGTCGCGCTGCCGTATCTGGAGGACCTGTACGAGGCGACGCACGAGAACGTGCAGTTGGCGGTCCGGGACGGACCCGAGGTCGTCTACATCGAGTGGCTGTCGGGGCGGTCGGCGGTGGGTGTGCACATCCGGGTCGGCGCGCGCTGGCCGTTGCACGCCACGGGGGTCGGCCTGGCGCTCCTCGCGCACAGCGACGCGGAATTCCAGGAGGGGTACTGCGGCGGGCCGCTCGCCGCCTTCACGCCGTACACCGTCACCGATGCGGCCGCGCTGCGCCGCATGCTGGCCGAGGTGCGCCGCACGGGGGTGGCGGTGAGCAGCCGCCAGGTCACCGACGACGCGTTGTCCGTGGCCGCGCCGGTGCAGGGACCGGGCGGCGCGGTCGTCGCCGCCGTGTCGGTCGTGGTCCCCCAGGCGGACGCCCAGGTCCCGGTACTGGCGCCGGCCGTACGGCTGGCGGCGCGGGGGATATCGCGGGGGCTGGGGTGGCAGCCGGAGAAGGAGGCACAGGGGCGGTAGGGCGAGCGGGCGGCGACGCTCTCTGACGCATGCGGCGCTGCGGAGTTCTTCGTCCGCGGCGCCGTCGCGCAGTTCCCCGCGCCCCTGGAGGGCGGTTCGGCAACGCCCTCCAGGGGCGCGGGGAACTGCGCGAAGAGCCACAACGCGCCCGCAGCCGCTCGACGACCTGACACGCCCCCGGCGGCAAGAGCGCATGGCGCACTCCCGCGGATATCCCTCTCACCGGTGAGGACGAGGCAGGAGCCCGCTCGCGATACTGAAAGGGCCCTTGCCCCGAGGAGCCGCCCGTGTCCGCTCGTACCTGGATCTCCCCCGCCGCCGAGCGACTGCGCACCGCCAACCCGTACGTCCTCGACTCGGCGCTCGCCGCCCTCGTCCTGTTCGCCGTCTCGTTGCAGTGGATCTTCCCCGACGAGGGCGACGACCGGCTGACCTGGCAGGGCTGGCTGATCGGCGCCGCGACGGCCGTACCGCTGGTGTGGCGGCGCAGGGCGCCGTTCGCGACGGCGTGGGCCGTGTCGGTCGCCACCCCGGCGCAAGCCGTCTATCACGCGCCGCCGCCGGACGTGATGTACGGCGGCATGGTCGTGCTCTACACGATGGCCGCCCTGGGCAAGCCGTGGCAGCGGCGGGTGATGCTGGCCGGCTGGCTGATCGGGGTCTCGCTGACGATGATGCACAAGGAGGACCCCCAGCCCTTCGAGTACGCCTTCCACCTGCTCAGCGTGGTGTGCGCGTACGGCTTCGGCGTACTGGCGCGGGTGCAGCGGGCGTACACCGCCGAGCTGGAGGACCGGGCGCGGCAACTGGAGCGGGAGCGGGCCGCGGACACGGCGCGGGCCATCGCGCAGGAGCGGGCCCGGATCGCCCGGGACATGCACGACGTCCTCGCGCACGCGGTGAGCCTGATGGTGGTGCAGGCCGAGGCCGGTCCGGTCGTGGTGCGCAGCGATCCGGCGCGCGCGGAGGCCGCGTTCGACGCGATCGCGGGGGCCGGGCGGGACGCGATGGCCCAGCTGCGCCGGATCCTCGGTGTGCTCAAGGAGCCCCAAGGCGGCGGTGGCGCGTGGCGGCTGCCGCAGCCGGGCGTGGCCGAGCTGCCCGGCCTGGTCCGCCAGGTCGGCGAGTCCGCCGGCCTGCGAGTGGAGCTGCGTACCTCCGGCCCGCCCCGTCCGCTGCCGCCGGACACCGAGGTCGCCGCCTTCCGTGTGGTCCAGGAGGCCCTCACCAACACCGTCAAGCACGCGCGGGCCACCTCCGCTACCGTCGAACTCGACTGGACGGAGGGCGAGTTGACAATCACGGTCACGGACGACGGACGGGGACCGGGCTCCGGCCACGGCGGCGGGCACGGTCTGATCGGCATCCGGGAGCGGGCCGCCGCCTGCGGGGGCAGCGCACGGGCCGGTCGCGGACCGGAGGGCGGGTTCCGGGTGGTCGTACGGCTGCCGGCGGCCGTCGACCGGGAGGGGGCCCTGGGATGAGCATCCGGGTGGTGGTCGCCGACGACCAGGAACTGGTGCGGGCCGGGTTCGGCATGATCCTCGAGGCGCAGCCGGACATCGAGGTGGTCGCGGAGGCCGGCGACGGCGCCGACGCGGTCGCCGCGGTGCAGCGCCACACGCCCGATGTGCTGCTCCTCGACATCCGGATGCCGGTCATGGACGGTCTGGAGGCGGCCCGGCGGGTGTGCGGGCAGTCGAGCTGCAAGGTGGTCATGCTGACCACGTTCGACCTGGACGAGTACGTGTACGAGGCGCTGTGCGCGGGCGCCAGCGGTTTCCTGCTGAAGGACGTGCGGCGCGACGACCTGGTGCACGCCGTACGGGTCGTCGCGGCCGGGGACTCGCTGCTCGCGCCGACGGTGACGCGGCGGCTGGTCGCGGACGTCGTGCGGCGCCGCCGCGAGGAGGCCGCCGCCGAGGTCACCCCGCAGCGCCTGGACGTGCTGACGGCGCGCGAGGTGGAGACCCTGCGGCTGCTGGCGCGCGGGCTGTCCAACTCCGAGATCGCCACGACCCTGTTCGTCAGCGAGCACACGGTGAAGACCCATGTCAGCAACGTGCTCGGCAAGCTCGCTCTGAGGGACCGGGTGCAGGCGGTGATCTGCGCCTACGAGACGGGGCTCGTGACCCCGGGATCCCCCTAGCGAGGGAGATCCGGGCCCCGCTCCCCCGTGCGACGGAGGCCCGCAAACCGCTCCCACCGGCGATCCGGTGACCACCCCCGCGGCGTGAGTCTGAGGGTGATGGCAACCGACCGTCCTGCCGGGAGGGACCGTGCTCTCCACGCTCGCCCGGGCGGCGACCCGCCGCCCGCTCACCGTCATCGCCCTGTGGGTGCTCTTCCTGCTGCTCGGCTTCGGCCTCGGGACGGGCGTCTTCAGCCGCCTCTCGGACAACGTGGCCGACATCCCGGGCACCGAGTCCGAGGCCGCCGCGCAGTACCTCGACCGGGCCGACCCCGCCGGGGAGTCGATCACCGGAGTCGTCGAGGGCACCGCCGTCTCCGACCCCGCGCTGCGGGCCCAGGTCGAGCGGGCCGTCGCCGATGTGCGCTCCCTCGACGGGGTGGCCGCCGTGCCCGACCCGTACGCCACCCGTGGCCTGACCGCCGAGGACGGGCGGGCCCTGATCATCCCGGTCACCCTCGAAGGCGGGCTCGACGACGCCGCCGAGGAGGACGCCGTGGACGCGGCGGCCGAGCGGATCCGGCAGATCGACGCGCCCGAAGTGCACGTCAGCGGCGGCCCGTTGCTGGGCACGCAGATCGGTGAGCGGGCCCAGGAGGACGTACGGAACGCGGAGTTGATCTCGCTGCCGGTCGTCCTCGCCCTGCTGCTGGTGGTGTTCGGCGGCCTGCGCGCTGCGGCGCTGCCGCTGGTGATCGCGGTGAGCGGGATCGCCGGGGCGTTCCTCGCGCTGTTCCTGTTCAGCGAGGTCACCGACATCTCGGTGTACGCGATCCAGGTGACCACCATGCTGGGGCTCGGACTCGCCGTGGACTACGCCCTGTTGATGGTGGTGCGCTTCCGTGAGGAGCGGCGCGACACCGAGGACGTGGCGGAGGCGGTGCGGCGTACGGTCGCGGCGGCCGGCCGTACCGTGCTGTTCTCCGGGCTCACGGTCGCGGTCAGTCTGACCGGGCTGCTGGTGTTCCCGAGTGTGTTCCTGCGCAGCATGGGTCTTGCCGTGGCCGCCGTGGTGGTGGTCGACATGCTCGCCGCGCTCACCCTGCTGCCGGCGCTGCTGGCGAGGTTCGGGGGGAAGATCGCCCCGGCGAAGAAGCGTCCGCAGGGCGAGGAGGGCCGCGTCTTCGCCCGCCTGGCCCGCTTCTCGGCCCGACACCGGGTCGCGGTGGTGGCCACCGTCGTACCGGTTCTGCTCGTGCTGGCGCTGCCCGTCTCCGGTATGAAGATCAACCTCGGCGACGCCGAGCAGCTGCCGGCGAGCACCGAGGCACGGCAGTTGTACGACACCGTGGACGCCCATTTCCCGCCCGGGACCGGCGTCTCCCCGATCACCGTCGTGCTGAGGCCGGGCACGGACGCCTCGACCGGCGACCGGATCCGTGCGCTGTCGCCGGCGACCGAGTCCCACGAGCTGCCGGGCGGGGCGACGGTCCTGCGCGTCCAGCCGCCGGGCAGCGTCGACGGCGCGCGGGCCACCGCCCTGGTCGAGCGGATCCGGGAGGTGCGCGGCGACGAGCCGGTCGAGGTCACCGGGCCGGCCGCCCGTCTGGTCGACTTCCGGGAGATGCTCGCCGAGAGGGCGCCGTGGGCCGCGGTCACCGTCCTGGCCGGCATCTTCGCCCTGCTGTTCGCGTTCACGGGCTCCCTGCTGATCCCGTTGCGGACCATTGTCACCACCCTGCTCAGCCTGGGCGCCGCGCTCGGCGTGGTGGTGTGGGTCTTCCAGGACGGACACCTGGCCGGGCTGCTGGGCAGTGAGGGCCTCGGCGCCCTGAGCCTGACCGCGCCGCCGCTGATCGTGGCGATCGCCTTCGGCCTGGCGATGGACTACGAGTTGTTCATCCTGGCCCGGATGCGCGAGGCACGGCAGCTCACCGGCGACGACCGGGAGGCCGTGGTCACCGGTCTGCGCCGCTCCGGTCGTGTGGTCACCTGCGCGGCCCTGCTCCTCGCTGTGGTGTTCGGCGCCTTCATGACGGGCGGCTTCGCACCCATCCTGCAGATCGGCCTGGGCCTGACCCTCGCGGTGCTGATCGACGCGACGGTCGTACGGATGCTGCTGGTCCCGGCGACGATGGCCCTGCTCGGCCGGCGCGCCTGGTGGGCCCCGAAGCCGTTGCGCCGGGCCCACGACCGGTTCGGTCTGCACGAGGAGGCCGCGGCGCCGACGCCTTCCGTGACGACGAGGGCCTGACACCCTCGGGCACCGGCACCTCATCCGTGCCGGTGCCTAGAGGCGCACGGTCATCCGCACGGACACCTCGTCGCCCGCACCGAGGCCCTGTGGCCGCCGGACCGCGTTCTTCAGGGGCAGCAGGTAGCCGCCGTCCCTGGGGAAGAGCGACGTCTCGAAGACGGTCTCGCCGACCCGGGCCTCGACCGGGATCACACCCCAGCCGTAGGTGGCCAGCGCGGCCACGTCGCGGATGTCGGCGGACTCCTCGTCGGGGACGCGGACGAAGTAGTACGGCGCCGGTCCGCGCCATTCGATCACCGAGCCGGTGAAAGCGAGTTCCATACGCTGCGGGCCCCTTCCGCTCTCGTCGGACCGCCGAGTCGTCCTCACGGGAATCTCAGACTGCCGTGCCGGGATTCAAAGGATCAACCAAGGAAGAACCTGCACGATGCACGCGTACCGCGACGTGGGCAAGACCTGTCAGGAAGGCGTGCCGTGGGTGTCCCGCACATATCCGACCCGGTCAGCGGCGGCGACGCCGAACACACCACCTGGTCCGGGATCATGGTGATCAGCGAGCGGTTCGAGCAGACGCGCATGGAGTCCTCCACGGTCGGTCTCGGCGACGAGTACGACATCGCCGACGTCCCGCACGCCCAGCGGCTCACCACCTCCGGCACCTTCATCCACGGCAACTACTGGGCGTCGACGGCCGTGTTCGGCAACGAGAACACCAGCCACGGCTGTGTCGGCCTGCACGACGCGAAGGGCGCGGACGACACCTCCGTCGACGGCTACCGGTTCTACGACAGTTCCTTGCTCGGGGACGTGGTCGTCGTGCGGAACTCGGGCGAGCGGACGGTCGATCCGGCCAACGGCCTGAACGGGTGGAACCTGTCCTGGGCGCGGTGGAAGGCGGGCAGCGCGCTCTAGACACCCGGTTGCCTTCACAGAGTGAACTTCCCTGTGGTGCAAGGGATTTCTCTGCTTCACCTCTTGACGACCGGAGCACCTGCGAGCACATTGGCGGCACTGTGAGAGCGCTCTCAGGCATCGTCCGAGGTTTCTCACGCACCCCCGGGCGCTCCCGAAGGCATCCCGCTCCCCACTTCCGTACACCGAGAGGCAGCACCCCCATGAGTGACCCCTCCGGCATACATCGCAGACCCCGCTCCCCCCGGCGCGCGCTCCTCGCCGTGCTCGGCACGCTCGGCCTGGTGGCGGCGGCCACCACCGTCGCCGTCCCGTCCGCCAACGCGTCGGCGCCCACGCCCCCTTCGGGCTGGACGCAGCTCTTCCTCGACGACTTCGAAGGTGCCGCCGGCTCCGGCGTGAACACCTCCAACTGGCAGTACGCCACCGGCAAGGGCTATCCCGGCGGCCCCGCCAACTGGGGCACCGGCGAGATCGAGACGATGACGAGCAGCGCCGACAACGTCTCGCTCGACGGCAGCGGCAATCTGCGCATCACGCCCCGCCGGGACGCGTCCGGCAACTGGACCTCCGGGCGCATCGAGACCAACCGCACCGACTTCCAGCCTCCGGCGGGCGGCAAGCTGCGGGTCGAGTCCCGTATCCAGGTGCCGAACGTGACCGGCGCCGCGGCCAAGGGCTACTGGCCGGCGTTCTGGATGCTGGGCGCCCCGTACCGCGGCAACTACTGGAACTGGCCCGGCGTCGGCGAGCTGGACATCATGGAGAACACCCAGGGCATGAACACGGTGTTCGCCACCATGCACTGCGGCACGTCACCGGGCGGCCCGTGCAACGAGACCAGCGGCATCGGCAGCAACACCACCTGCTCCGGCACGACCTGTCAGGCGGGCTTCCACACCTACCGGATGGAGTGGGACCGCTCGACGAGCATCGAGGAGATCCGCTTCTCTCTCGACGGCGTCAACTTCCACACCGTGCGCGCCAACCAGGTCGACGCGACGACGTGGACGAACGCGACGAACCACGGTTACTTCGTCATCCTCAACGTGGCCATGGGCGGCGGCTTCCCGGACGCCTTCGGCGGCGGGCCCGACGGGGGCACGCAGCCGGGCCACTCCATGCTGGTCGACTACGTCCAGGTGCTGTCCAGTGGGAGCGGTACCACGCCGCCGCCGACGGGTAACCGTGACGCCTACAGCGCCATCCAGGCCGAGTCCTTCGACGGGCAGGGCGGAGTGGGCACCGAGTCCACCTCCGACTCGGGCGGCGGGCAGAACATCGCCGCCCTCGCGAACGGCGACTGGGCGCTCTACCGGGGCGTCAACTTCGGCTCTTCGGCGGCCACGCAGTTCGTCGCCCGGGTGGCGAGCGGGGCGGCGAGCGGTGTCAGCGGGTTGGTCGAGGTACGGCTGGACAGTCGCAGCAACGCGCCCCTCGGGAGTTTCGCGGTGGGCAACACCGGCGGCTGGCAGTCGTGGCGGACGATTCCGGCGAACATCACCGGGGTGACCGGCACGCACGACGTCTATCTCACCTTCACCAGCGGTCAGCCGGCGGACTTCGTGAACGTGAACTGGTTCAACTTCGGCCGCTGAGCGCTCTGCGGGTTGCGCCGGTGTCGGGCCGTCGGTCGGCCGCGGGGCCGTCGTGGCTCGTCGCGCAGTTCCCCGCGCCCCCAACCAACCGGGCGCTGGGCATCCGCCCCTTCAGGGGCGGCGGCGGAACCGAGCGCTCCGTGACAGGCCGTCAGTCGGCCGCGGGACCGTCGTGGCTCGTCGCGCAGTTCCCCGCGCCCCCCGACGGGGCGCGGGGCATCGGCCTGTTCAGGGGCGGCGGCGGAGTGTGCGGATGGTCTTCGGGAGGGCTGCTGCGAAGGCGATGGCGGCGATGGGGAACACGACGTCCCTCCAGGGGTCCCGGATGGCCCGGTAGGTGGTCACGCCGTCGCGGATCTCGATGTACCCCAGGGGCTTGGCCTCGACGCCCCCTCCGCCGCCACCGCCGTCCCCCGCCTTGGCGCCCTCGGCCGTGCGTCCCGCACCGCCGCCGAAGCCGTAGGCGACCTTGGCGACCGGGATGACGGTGACGCCGTCGGCGGTGACGGGGTCGCCGTAGACGGCGGTGACCGAGGCACGGCCGCCGAGCTTCTCGGCGAGGCGTTCCAGGAGGGTGACGGAGGCGTGGGCGGCCGTGTCGTCGGGGTCGGGCGGGGACAGGGGCACGAGGTCTTCTTTGCCTTCTTCGTCGGCGGTCATGCAGGTTTCGTAGGCACATGGGATCCCCATGTCAAGGGACCCCGCCGGTTCACGCCGTCGTCACGACCGCTCAGCGTCCCTTCAGCACCCTGTTCGGCGAGCCCCTTCGGTGAACCCAGTCCTGTGAACCCAGTCCGGCGAGCCCCGTCCCGTGAACCCAGTCCGGCGAACCCGTCCCGTTAACCCCGTTCGGCGAACCCGTCCCGTTAACCCCGTTCGGCGAGCTCCGCCGGTGCCTCGTTCGCCACGCGTGTCCTCAGCGGAGCTCCGCCCGGAAGACGGCCGGTGTCGCGTCCGTGTGCTGGTGGAAGAACTTGGAGAAGTTCGCGGCGTCCGGAAACCCGACCGCCGCCCCGACCCGTCCGATCGGCATGTCCGTGTGGGCGAGGAGCCGTTTGGCCTCCAGAATCACCCGCTTGTCGATGAATCCCTTGGGGGTCTCACCGGTGGCGGCGCGCACCGCGCGCACCAGCGTCCGCCTGGAGTAACCGAGCTGGTCGGCGTACGCGCTGACGCTGTGGTTGGTGGCGAACCCCTTCTCCACCGCGTCCCGGAACAACGTGAACGTCGTGTCCCCCTGCTGCCGCACGGCCTCGGCCGAGCTCGCGGCGAGATGGGCCAGCCTCAGCAGAAACGCCGTCAGCGAGTGACGCAGCACGGCCGTGTGCAGGCTCAGCGGCAGGGTCGTGCTGTCCTCGTACTCGCGTTGCAGCTGGGCGAGGGCCGAGCGCAGGGCGGGGAGCTGGGCCGCGTCGGGGTGGAGCAGGGGCGGCAGGTCGTAGCGGTAGAGGCCGGTCGCCTCGACCGTGGCGCGGGGCAGGAAGCCGGGCTGCATGGTCAGGACGGTGCCGCGGTAGTCGTCGGTCCCGGAGAAACGGTGGACCTGGCCGGGGCGGATCCACAGCAGGTCGCCGGCGCCCGCCTCGTACTCCGCGAAGTCGATCATGTGCCGCACGGGCCCCTCGGTGAAGAGCATCACGACGTGGAAGTCGATGCGGTGCACCCGCTCCAGCGGTGTGCCGGTGGCGTGCCAGGTGCGGCCCGCGCCCATGCGGCCCACCTGCATACCGACGCCGAGGACGCTCAGGTCGGCCGGGAACGGAAACGTCCGTATGGCGTCACCGCCTTGAGGACCCGCGTCCGCGATATCCGCCATTTCCACCATGTCCGTCTCGTGCCGTCTCACTCGTGCGCGCCCCTCGCTCAGCCGTGCGCGGCGCGCCGCGCGGTGTCCCACTTTCACCACAGCCTGACACACGCCGACCTTCCCTCTCAAAAGTCAGACTTTTACTTTTGAACGCGTTGGACCAGCTACTTCGCTCCGATCGAGGACTTTTTGAAGATGAGCACGCAGACCCCGGACCGCTTCGAATGGACCGAACTCGACCGGCGTGCCGTCGACACGGCCCGCCTTCTCGCGGCCGACGCCGTGCAGCGGGTCGGCAACGGCCACCCGGGCACCGCGATGAGCCTGGCGCCCGCCGCGTACACGATCTTTCAGAAGGTGATGCGGCATGACCCCGCCGACCCCGAGTGGACGGGGCGCGACCGCTTCGTCCTCTCCCCCGGCCACACCTCCCTGACCCTCTACACCCAGCTCTTCCTCGCCGGGTACGAGCTGGAGCTCGACGACCTCAAGTCGTTCCGGACGCACGGCTCGAAGACGCCGGGTCACCCCGAGTACGGCCACACCGCCGGGGTCGAGACGACGACCGGCCCGCTGGGGCAGGGCGTCGCCAACGCCGTCGGCATGGCGATGGCCGCCCGCTACGAGCGCGGTCTGTTCGACCCGGAGGCTCCCGAGGGCGAGTCCCCGTTCGACCACACCATCTGGGCAATCGTCTCCGACGGCGACCTGCAGGAAGGCGTCTCCGCCGAGGCGTCCTCGCTCGCCGGTCACCAGAAGCTCGGCAACCTGGTCTTCCTCTACGACGACAACCACATCTCCATCGAGGGCGACACGGCGACCGCGTTCTCCGAGGACGTGCTGGGACGCTACGAGGCGTACGGCTGGCACGTGCAGCGGATCGAGCCGGAGCTCGGCGGCGACGTCGACGTCCACGCGCTGTACGCGGCGCTGAAGGCGGCGCAGGCCGAGACCGAGCGCCCCTCGATCATCGCGATGCGCACGATCATCGCGTGGCCCGCCCCGAACGCGCAGAACACCGAGGCCTCGCACGGCTCCGCCCTCGGCGACGACGAGATCGCCGCCACCAAGCGCCTGCTGGGCTTCGACCCCGAGAAGTCCTTCGAGGTCGCCGACGAGGTCCTCGCCCACTCCCGCCGGGCCCTGGACCGGGGCGCCGAGGCGCACGCGGCCTGGGACAAGCGGTTCGGCGCGTGGCGCTCCGCCGCCCCCGAGCGCGCCCGGCTGTTCGACCGGATCGTCGCCGGCCAGCTCCCCGAGGGCTGGGAGTCCTCGATCCCGGTGTTCGAGGAGGGCAAGTCGGTCGCGACGCGCGCGGCTTCCGGCAAGGTGCTCCAGGCGCTGGGCGCGGTCCTTCCCGAGCTGTGGGGCGGCTCGGCCGACCTGGCAGGCTCCAACAACACCACCATCGACAAGGCGAGTTCGTTCCTGCCCCAGGGCAACCCACTGCCGGAGGCCGACCCGTACGGCCGTACCGTCCACTTCGGCATCCGTGAGTTCTCGATGGCCGCGGAGATGAACGGCATCGCCCTGCACGGCAACACCCGGATCTACGGCGGCACCTTCCTGGTGTTCTCCGACTACATGCGCAACGCCGTGCGCATGTCGGCGCTCATGCAGCTGCCGGTGACGTACGTCTGGACGCACGACTCCGTCGGCCTGGGCGAGGACGGCCCCACGCACCAGCCGGTCGAGCACCTGGCGTCGCTGCGCGCCATCCCGGGTCTGAACATCGTGCGCCCGGCGGACGCCAACGAGACCGCCGTCGTCTGGGCCGAGATCCTGCGCCGCCACTCGACCGACCCGGCCCCGCACGGCCTGGCGCTCACCCGGCAGGGCGTGCCGACGTACGCGCCCGACGCCGATGCGGCGAAGGGTGGTTACGTCCTGCGGGAGTCGTCCACCGGGACGCCGGAGGTCGTTCTCGTCGCGACCGGCTCCGAGGTCCAGCTCGCCGTCGCCGCGCGGGAGCTGCTGGAGGCCGAGGGGACCGGCACCCGGGTGGTGTCGATGCCGTCCGTGGAGTGGTTCGAGCAGCAGCCGCGGGAGTACCGCGAGAGCGTGCTGCCGCCCGCCGTGAAGGCGCGGGTCGCCGTCGAGGCCGGTATCGGGCTCACCTGGTACCGGTTCGTGGGCGACGCCGGACGCATCGTCTCCCTGGAGCACTTCGGCGCCTCCGCCGACGCGAAGACGCTGTTCGCCGAGTACGGCTTCACCCCCGAGAACGTGGCCGCCGCCGCCCGGGAATCGCTTGCCGCCGCCCGCGGTTGACCTGAACGCAGAAAGAAGATGATCACTGTGACCACCGAAGCAACCGCGACCGCGGGCACGCTGAAGCGTCTCTCCGACGAGGGCGTCTCGATCTGGCTGGACGACCTGTCGCGCAAGCGGATCGAGTCCGGCAACCTCGCCGCCCTCGTCGCGGACAGGAACGTCGTGGGTGTCACCACCAACCCGTCCATCTTCCAGGCCGCCATCGGCTCGGGTGAGGGCTACGAGGAGCAGCTCGCCGACCTGGCGGTGCGCGGCGTCACCGTCGACGAGGCCGTGCGGATGATGACCACCGCCGATGTCCGGGCCGCCGCCGACATCCTGCGGCCCGTGTACGAGGCCACCGAGGGCCGGGACGGCCGGGTCTCCATCGAGGTCGACCCGCGCCTCGCCCACGACACGGCGGCCACGGTCGCCGAGGCCAAGCAGCTCGCCTGGCTGGTCGACCGCCCCAACGTGATGATCAAGATCCCGGCGACCCGGGCGGGCCTGCCGGCGATCACCGAGGTCATCGGCCTCGGCATCAGCGTCAATGTCACGCTGATCTTCTCGCTGGAGCGCTACCGCGAGGTCATGGACGCCTACCTGGCCGGTCTGGAGAAGGCCGCCGCGCGGGGGCTCGACCTGTCGGTCATCCACTCCGTGGCGTCGTTCTTCGTCTCCCGCGTCGACGCCGACATCGACAAGCGGCTGACGGCCATCGGCACGGACGAGGCCCTCGCGCTCAGGGGCCGCGCCGCGCTCGCCAACGCGCGCCTCGCCTACGAGGCGTACGAGGATGTGTTCGGCTCCACCGGCAGTTCGACGCCGTCCGGAGCCCGCTGGACGGCCCTGACCGGGGCCGGAGCAAACAAGCAGCGCCCGCTGTGGGCCTCCACGGGCGTCAAGGACCCGGCCTACAAGGACACCCTGTACGTGGACCGACTCGTCGCGCCCGGCACCGTCAACACGATGCCCGAGGGCACCCTGAACGCCACCGCCGACCACGGCGAGATCACCGGCGACACGGTGACGGGCGGCTACGCGCAGGCGCGCGCCGACCTGGCCGCCGTCGAGGCGCTGGGCATCTCCTACGACGAGGTGGTCACCCGTCTGGAGCACGAGGGCGTCGCCAAGTTCGAGGTGGCGTGGCAGGACCTGTTGGACGCCGTCAAGAAGTCGCTGGGCAGCAAGGGAGCTGACGCGGAATGACCTCCGACTGGGGCAACCCCCTCCGCGACGCGCGAGACCGCCGTCTCCCCCGGATCGCGGGCCCGTCCGGGCTGGTGATCTTCGGGGTGACGGGCGACCTGTCCCGCAAGAAGCTGATGCCGGCCGTGTACGACCTCGCCAACCGCGGCATGCTGCCGCCGGGCTTCTCGCTCGTCGGGTTCGCCCGCCGGGACTGGGAGGACGAGGACTTCGCGCAGATCGTGCACGACTCGGTGCGTGAGCACGCCCGGACCGAGTTCCGTGAGGAGGTCTGGCAGCAGCTCTCCGAGGGCATGCGGTTCATCCCCGGTGACTTCGACGACGACACCGCGTTCGACCGGCTGCGCCAGACCGTCGAGGAGCTGGACAAGGCGCGCGGCACCAGTGGCAACTACGCCTTCTACCTCTCCGTACCGCCGAAGTTCTTCCCCAAGGTCGTCCAGCAGCTGAAGAAGCACGGCCTGGCGGACGCCCCCGAGGGGTCCTGGCGGCGCGCGGTCATCGAGAAGCCGTTCGGCCACGACCTGGCGAGCGCCCAGGAGCTCAACGCGATCGTGCACGACGTGTTCGACCCGGAGCAGGTCTTCCGGATCGACCACTACCTGGGCAAGGAGACCGTCCAGAACATCCTGGCACTCAGGTTCGCCAACCAGATGTTCGAGCCGATCTGGAACCGGTCGTACGTCGACCACGTGCAGATCACGATGGCCGAGGACATCGGCATCGGCGGCCGCGCGGGCTACTACGACGGCATCGGCTCGGCCCGTGACGTCATCCAGAACCACCTGCTCCAGCTGATGGCGCTGACCGCCATGGAGGAGCCGGCCGCGTTCGACGCCGCGTCGCTGCTCACCGAGAAGCTGAAGGTGCTCAGGGCGGTCAAGCTGCCGGAGGACCTCGGCCGGCACACCGTGCGCGGACAGTACGCGGCGGCGTGGCAGGGCGGCGAGAAGGTGCTCGGCTACCTCGACGAGGACGGCATCGACCCGGAGTCGAAGACCGACACCTACGCGGCCGTCAGGCTGAACGTCGACAACCGGCGCTGGGCGGGCGTGCCGTTCTACCTGCGCACCGGCAAGCGGCTCGGGCGCCGGGTGACGGAGATCGCGGTCGTCTTCCAGCGGGCGCCGCACTCCCCGTTCGACTCCACCGCCACCGAGGAGCTCGGCCAGAACGCCGTCGTGATCCGGGTCCAGCCGGACGAGGGCATGACGGTGCGGTTCGGCTCCAAGGTGCCGGGCACCTCCATGGAGATCCGGGACGTGACGATGGACTTCGCCTACGGCGAGTCCTTCACGGAGTCGAGCCCGGAGGCGTACGAGCGGCTCATCCTGGACGTCCTCCTCGGTGACGCCAATTTGTTCCCCCGTCACCAGGAAGTGGAAGAGTCCTGGAAGATCCTCGATCCGATCGAGGAGTACTGGGACAGGCACGGCAGGCCGGCGCGATACGCGTCCGGGAGCTGGGGACCCGAGGAAGCCGACGAGATGCTCGCACGAGACGGACGGAGCTGGCGCAGGCCATGAAGATCGACCTGAGCGACACCACGGCAAGCAAGATCAACAAGGCGTTGGTGCAGGGCCGCCGCGCCATCGGCACGCCGGCCGTGGGCATGGTCCTGACGATGGTCATCGTCACGGACGAGGAGAACGCCTACGACTCGATCAGGGCGGCCGAGGAGGCGTCGCACGAGCACCCGGCGCGCACCCTGGTCGTCATCAAGCGGCACGCCCGCACCCCGCGCGACCGCACCCGCTCCCACCTCGACGCCGAGGTCCGGGTGGGCGCCGACGCGGGCACCGGCGAGACGGTGATCCTGCGGATGTACGGCGAGGTGTCCGACCACGCCGACTCGGTGGTGCTGCCGCTGCTGCTGCCGGACGCGCCGGTCGTGGTGTGGTGGCCGGTGGACGCGCCGGAGAACCCGTCGAAGGACCCGCTGGGCGCGCTGGCCCAGCGCCGGATCACCGACCTGTACACCACCGAGAGCCCGCTGTCGGACCTGGAGGCGCGCGCCCGCTCCTACGCGCCCGGCGACACCGACCTCGCCTGGACCCGGCTCACCCCGTGGCGCTCCATGCTCGCGGCGGCCCTGGACCAGGCACGCGTGCCGATCGTGTCGGCGGTCGTGGAGGCCGAGGCCGACAACCCGGCCGCGGAGCTGCTGGCGCGCTGGCTGGAGGCCCGGCTGCACGTCACCACCGAGCGCGTGGTCACCGCCGGACCGGTCGTCACGGGCGTGCGCCTGGGCACCGAGAACGGCGAGATCGTCATCGACCGGCCCGAGGGCCCGCTGGCCACGCTGTCCCTGCCGGACCAGCCCTCGCGCACCCTCGCGCTGAAGGTCCGCACCACGTCCGAACTCATCGCCGAGGAGCTCAGGCGCCTCGACGCCGACGAGATGTACGCCATCGCCCTGCGGGGCGAGACCGGCAAGGAGACCACCTCCCATGTCTGACTCGCTGTCCGGCTCCCCCCGGCTCACCCACCGCCCCGAGTGGACGGCCCTGGAGGACCACCGCGCGGAGGCGATGCAGCGCCCGCAACTGCGTGAGCTGTTCGCCGCCGACCCGTCACGCGCCGAGCGGTACGTCGTACGCGTGGGCGATCTGCGCATCGACTACTCCAAGCACCTGGTCGACGACGACACGCTCGCCCTGCTGCACGAACTCGCCGTCGCCACCGATGTGTCGGGGCTGCGCGACGCCATGTTCCGCGGCGAGAAGATCAACGTCACCGAGGACCGCGCCGTGCTGCACACCGCGCTGCGGGCGCCCAGGGACGCGGTGATCGAGGTCGACGGTGAGAACGTCGTGCCCAAGGTGCACGCCGTGCTCGACAGGATGAGCGGCTTCGCCGAGCGCGTCCGCTCCGGCGCCTGGACCGGCCACACCGGCAAGCGGATCAGGAACGTCGTCAACATCGGCATCGGCGGCTCCGACCTCGGCCCCGCCATGGCGTACGAGGCGCTGCGCCCGTTCACGGCACGGGAGTTGACGTTCCGGTTCGTCTCCAACGTCGACGGCGCCGACCTGCACGAGGCGGTGCGGGACCTGGACCCGGCCGAGACGCTGTTCATCGTCGCCTCGAAGACGTTCACCACGATCGAGACGATCACCAACGCCACGTCGGCCCGGTCCTGGCTCCTGGCGGGGCTCGGCGGCGAGGAGAAGGCGGTCGCCCGGCACTTCGTGGCGCTGTCGACCAACGCCGGCAAGGTCACCGAGTTCGGCATCGACCCGGACAACATGTTCGAGTTCTGGGACTGGGTCGGCGGGCGCTACTCCTTCGACTCGGCGATCGGCCTGTCCCTGATGATCGCCATCGGACCGGCGCAGTTCCGCGCGATGCTCGACGGTTTCCACACCGTCGACGAGCACTTCAGGAGCGCGCCCGCCGAGGGCAACGCCCCGCTGATCCTGGGTCTGCTGGGCATCTGGTACGGCAACTTCTTCCACGCCGAGTCGCATGCGGTGCTGCCGTACAGCCACTACCTGTCGAAGTTCACGGCGTACCTCCAGCAGCTGGACATGGAGTCCAACGGCAAGTCGGTGGACCGCGACGGGCACGTCGTGGGGTGGGAGACCGGTCCGGTGGTCTGGGGCACGCCCGGCACCAACGGTCAGCACGCCTACTACCAGCTGATCCACCAGGGCACCCGGCTGATCCCGGCCGACCTGATCGGCTTCGCCCGCCCGGTCGCCGAGCTGAGCGACGAGCTCAGGGCGCAGCACGACCTGTTGATGGCGAACCTGTTCGCGCAGGGCCAGGCGCTCGCCTTCGGCAAGACCGCCGACGAGGTCCGCGCGGAGGGCGTGCCCGAGGCGCAGGTGCCGCACCGCACGTTCCTCGGCAACCACCCCACCACCACGATCCTCGCCCGTGAGCTGACCCCGTCGGTCCTCGGCCAGCTGATCGCGCTCTACGAGCACAAGGTCTTCGTGCAGGGCGCCGTGTGGCACATCGACTCCTTCGACCAGTGGGGCGTGGAGCTGGGCAAGGTCCTCGCCAAGCAGGTCGAGCCCGCCCTCACCGAGGGCGCCGACGTGCCCGGCCTCGACGCCTCCACCGCCGCCCTCGTGGCCGCCTACCGTGAACTCAAGGAAGTGAACTGATATGCAGCTCGGTCTCATCGGTCTCGGCAAGATGGGCGGCAACATGCGCGAGCGGATCCGCCGCGCCGGCCACACCGTCATCGGCTACGACCGCAACCCCGAGGTCTCCGACGTCAAGAGCCTCGAAGAGCTGGTCCAGCAGCTCGACGCGCCGCGCACGGTGTGGGTGATGGTCCCGGCCGGCACCGCCACCCAGGGTGTCGTCGACGAGCTGAAGGACCTGCTGTCCGCGGGCGACACGGTGGTCGACGGCGGCAACTCCCGCTGGACGGACGACGAGAAGCACGCCGCCGAACTCGGCATCAAGGGCATCGGCTTCGTCGACGCGGGTGTCTCCGGCGGTGTGTGGGGCCTGCAGAACGGCTACGCGCTGATGGTCGGCGGCGACAAGGAGCACGTGGAGCGGCTCGAGCCGATCTTCGAGGCGCTGAAGCCGGAAGGGCCGTACGGCTATGTGCACGCCGGCCGGGTCGGTGCCGGGCACTTCTCGAAGATGGTCCACAACGGCATCGAGTACGCCATGATGCAGGCGTACGCCGAGGGCTGGGAGCTCCTTGAGAAGGTCAACTCGGTGGACAACGTCCGTGAGGTGTTCCGTTCCTGGCAGCAGGGCACGGTCATCCGCTCCTGGCTGCTGGACCTCGCGGTGAACGCCCTGGACGAGGACGAGCACCTGAAGAAGCTGAAGGGCTTCGCGCAGGACTCCGGTGAGGGCCGGTGGACCGTCGAGGCGGCCATCGACAACGCGGTGCCGCTGCCCGCGATCACCGCGTCCCTGTTCGCCCGGTTCGCCTCCCGTCAGGACGACTCCCCGCAGATGAAGATGGTCGCGGCGCTGCGCAACCAGTTCGGCGGGCACGCCGTCGAGTCGAAGGAGTAGCGAGCCGTGGGGGATCTGCTCCTGGTCCGGCACGGCGAGACGGAGTGGAGCAGGTCGGGACAGCACACCAGCTGGACCGACCTGCCCCTCACCCGGGAGGGCGAGGAACAGGCCAAGTCCCTCGCCCCGCTCCTGTCCGGCCGGACGTTCGCGCTGGCGCTCACCAGCCCGCTGAGCCGCGCCGTGCGCACCGCCGAACTGGCGGGCGTGACCGGGGCCGTACCCGACCCCGACCTCCACGAGTGGGACTACGGCGGCTACGAGGGCGTCACCACCGTCGACATCCACCGCACCCGTCCCGACTGGTACCTGTGGACCGACGGCGTGGCACCGGGCCCCGCCGATCACCCCGGTGAGTCACCGGCCGAGGTGGGTGCGCGTGCCGACCGGGTCCTCGCCCGGGCGGCCGCGGCACTGCCGCACGGCGACGTCGTCCTCGTCGCCCACGGCCACTTCCTGCGCGTCGTGACGGCCCGCCGGCTGGGGCTGGCCCCGGCGGAGGGACGGCTGTTCCAGCTGGCGACGGGGACGGTGAGCCGGTTGTCGACCGAGCACGGCCGGCCGGTGATCGCGGAGTGGAACACCCGGCCCTGATCCGTGCGACCGGCGGGCCCGCCCACCGGTCCGAGGCCGCCGAGCCTCCTTCCCGCTGTCGGCCTGGGTGAGTGCTTCGCCGCCCGGGTCGACAGCGGGAAGTGTCTTGTCGACGCCACGCCTCCGCTGTATGGCTGGATGATGAGCCGAGTCTGGACGGAGTGCGGCGCGCCCCGGTGCGGCGCGGTCGTCGTGCCCGGCCGCGTCCACTGCCTGCGCCACTTGGACGAGCCGCAGTTGCAGGCGGCCCTCGCGGCACTCGCTCCGGGCGCGGACGTGGACTTCCGGGGACTGCGCTTCACCGAGGAGCTGTGGCGGTCGGTGACGGCCGCCGTGGGCGCACGCTTCGGGAGGGCTCGGTTCGACACGGCCCGCTTTCCGGCCCGAACGCACTGCCAGGGCACGCGCTTCGGGGGGCCCGCCTACTTCGAGGGGGCGCACTTCGAGGGCGATGCGCACTTCACCGGGGCCGAGTTCGCCGACTACGCCGGGTTCGACGCGGCCACGTTCGCGGGGCCGGCCTACTTCCGGGAGGTGCGCTTCCACGGCGAAGTCCGTTTCGTGGAGGCACGATTCGCGGCGGAGGCGTTCTTCGACGGGGTGTCGTGCGCTTCCACCGCCCGCTTCTCGCAGGCGTGGTTCGACGGAATCGGCGCGTTCACCGCCGCCTGCTTCTCGGGCGGCGTGTCCTTCACCGAGTCCTGGTTCCGGCGGCGGGACGGCACGAGCGCCGACTTCTCCGAGGCGACCTTCCACCGGCCGGCGGAGTTCCACGGCGCGCGGTTCCGGGGCCGGGCCGCGTTCGCGGAAGCGGTCTTCGAGAGCGAGTGGCGCGGGGCTGTGGTGTGCGGGGACGAGCTGTGGATGCGTGGGGCGTCGTTCAGGACGCCGCTGCGCATGGGCATCGCGGCCCTGCGGGTGGACATGAACCGGGTGCGGTGCGAGTCCACCGCCGCCTTCCAACTGCGCTACGCGGCGGTGTCGTTGCGGGACGCGGTGCTGGCGGAGCCCGTGACCCTGTCGTACGAGGCGATGCCGTTCATGGCGGGGCAGCGTCAGCTGGAACAGGAGATGCCGCGTGAGGAAGGCAGCGTGGCCGTCCGGCTGCTGCGGTTGTCCGGGGTCAACGCGGCCCATCTCGTCCTGACCGACGTCGACCTCTCACGCTGCGAGTTCTCGGGCTCCTACAACCTCGACCAGATCAGTCTGGCGGGACGCTGCGAGTACGGCACCCCTCCTCCGGGGCTGCGTCGTGGCGGCCGGTTGCCGCTGTCCTGGTGGAGCCGTCGGCAGGTGATCGTCGAGGAGCAGTACTGGCGGGCACTGCCGGGGGCGAGCCGCACGGCCGCGGACACCGACGGATGGCTCACGGGCCTCGGCCATCCCGATCCGGCGCAGAGCCCCACGGCCGACGACGTCGCGATCGTCTACCGGCAGCTGCGCAAGGCACTCGAGGACACGAAGAACCAGCCCGGTGCGGCGGACTTCTACTACGGCGAGATGGAGATGCGCCGCCACAACAAGGACACCCCGCCCGGGGAACGTGCCCTGCTGCACGCCTACTGGCTGCTGTCCGGCTACGGACTACGGGCCTCGCGGGCCCTGTGGGCACTGCTGTGCGCCATGGGTGTGACCGTACTGCTGCTCATGCTGTTCGGACTGCCCGCGGCCCCGCCGACGAGCCGCATGACGGGGCAGGTGCCGGTCAACGGCGGCCGGGTCGTCCTGACCCCCGACACCGCGGGCAGAGGTGTCCCCCACCACTTCCGTGACCGCTTCAGCACGGCACGAGTGGAGCGAGCCGGTCGCGTGGTCGTCAACTCCGTGGTGTTCCGCAGCAGCGGCCAGGACCTGACGCAGGGCGGCATGTGGATCGAGATGGGCAGCCGGCTGTGCGAGCCGGTCCTGCTCGGTCTCGCCGTGCTGGCCGCCCGGGGGCGGGTGCAGCGGTGACCGGAGCTGCGGGCGGCGGCAGAAGCTGAGTTGACAGGTCCGGCGGCCGGCGTCAGAGTCCCCGCTGATGGAGATCAACGAGCTGACGCCGGCCGAGCGGCGCGTGTGGCAGGCCTTCGCCACGGGTGCGGAGGTGGACTTCCGGGAGCGTGGCGAGCCGGAGGGGGCTCCCGAACGCACGCTTCGCGCCGGGGTGTTGCGGACCCTGCTGCTCGACGGCCCCCGTGAACCGGGGGAGATCGCGGCCCTGAAGGTCCGGGGGGCGCGGGTCACCGGTCAGCTGGATCTGCGGTACGCGACGATCGACAGCGTCCTGCATCTCACGCACTGCCACTTCGAGAACGTCCCGGACTTCGTGGGCGCCCAGCTGCGCTACGTCAGCCTGCGGGACTCCGAGCTGCCCGGCCTGTCGGTGACACGCGCCCGGATCGACGGCAGTCTGCGGCTGACGCGCTGCCGGTTCGAGGGGCCCGTGCGGATCGACGGCGCGCAGATCGCGGGTGCCCTCTTCATCGACCGGGCGGAGATCACCGTCGCCGATGCCGCACAGCCCGCCCTGCAGCTCAACCAGGTCTCCGTCGACGACGACCTGTGCGCCCATCATCTGCGTGCGCGGGGGCGGATCCGGCTGGACGGCGCCACCGTGGCGGGCTCGCTCGACCTGGAGGACTCCGAGCTGAGCAATCCCGACGGCAATGTCATCGACGCGGAGGCCCTCGAAGTGGGCGCCAATGTGCTCTGGCGGCGGCTGAGCACCCGCGGTCGCATCGACCTGCGCGGCGCCCGCATACCCGGCCGGCTCGACCTGCTGTACAGCAGGCTGTCCAACCCCGGCGGCACAGCGATGCGCGCGAGCAGCTGTGTCATCGGCGAGCTGTGGCTGCGCAGGGGCCCGCGCGTCGAGGGCATGCTGAATCTGCGCCGTTCGCAGATCGAGCACCTCAACCTGGACCCGGAGATGCTCCCGGACCAGGTCCGCCTCCTCGACCTCGGCTACACCTCACTGACCCCGCATGTGCCGCCGGAGCAGCGGCTGCCCATGCTGGAGCGGGACGAGGACACCTTCGACCCGCACGGGTACGAGCAGTTGACCGCCGCCTACCGCCGCACCGGCGACGACCACGCCGCCCGGCTGGTGCAGCTCGCCAAGCAGCGCCGGCACCGCACCACCCTGCCCCGGTACGGGCGGCTGTGGGGACACGTCCAGGACGCCACCGTCGGCTACGGCTTCCGGCCGATGCGTGCGCTGGGCTGGCTGCTGTCCCTGCTCGCGGTCGGCTCGGTGGCGTTCGCGCTGCACCATCCCCCGGCCCTGAAGGCGGACGAGGCTCCGCGGTTCGACCCGGTCTTCTACACCCTGGACCTGCTGCTGCCGGTGATCTCCTTCGGCCAGGAACCGGCGTTCGCCCCCGAGGGCTGGCAACAGGCGCTGGCGTACGCCCTGATCCTCGTCGGCTGGATCCTGGCCACCACGGTCATCGCCGGTGTGACCCGTACCGTCAGCCGCCAGTGACCGCCCGTGCGGTGTGCTGCGCGGCCAGCCGCACCGGCGCGTTCTGCGCCCCGTAGCCGCGGTAGCCGTCCCGCTGCACGAGTTCGAAGAAGACGCGGCCGACGGTCATGGTGTAGCAGTGCCGGAACTCGCCGTGCGCGTCACGGTCGTAGAGGATGCCGAGTTCGCGGTACGTCTCCAGCTCGCCGTCGGCGAACTCGTGCCGGGCCGCCAGGTCGTCGTAGTAGTTGGCGGGGATCGGCAGCAGTCGCCCGCCCGCCGCCCGGAAGCGTCGGGCGGCGGTGACGACGTCGTCCGTGGCCAGTGCGATGTGCTGGGCGTGCACGGTGTCGTCCGTGGGCGCCGCGCCGACGCCCAGGGCGATGCGGACGCTGCCGTCGGCGTTGGTGACGGCGCGGCTGCGCATCAGGCCGTACGGGTCGGCGACGTCCACGCTCTCCTGGGCGTGCAGGCCGAGGACGCTGCGGTGGAAGAGGGTCGCCTCGTCGTAGTGGTGCCAGGGCTGGGTGAGGGCGAGGTGATCGATGCGGTGGACGCCCGCGGTCGCCCGCTCGTGCTCGACGTCCGCGAAGTCGGCGCGCCAGTTGGGCAGTTCGGGGCGGTCCGTCGCGCAGAAGAACAGTTCGGTGCCGTCGGGTGCCGCGACCGCGTCGAGCGGGGCGTCCCCGGCGGCGCGGCGTCGTGGCAGGAGGGGGGCGAGCAGAGCCTCGGCGCGGCGGGCGGCGGCCGTCGGGTCCGGTGACTCCAGGCCGATCGCGGCGAGGCGGGTGCCGGTCCGGCGGGCGGCGCCGGAGGTGTTGACCAGGATGCGGGCCTCGCCCTGCTGCCAGAGGTCGACCGGCTTGCTGCGATGGCGGGCGGTGCGGGCGAAGCCGAGGGCGCCGAGCACGGCGGCGACCGGTTCGGCGTCGGGCGTGCCGAGTTCGGCGAAGGCGACGCCGGTGGGGACGACGGGCGCGGGCGGGGTCGCGACGCCGACCGTCTCCTGCAGCACGAGCAGCGAGCGGTGGGCGTCCACGGCGGTCGGACCGGCCTCGGCCTGGCGGAAGACGTCGTTGAAGATCTCCAGGGAGAGGGGGCCGTCGTATCCGGTGCGCAGCACCTGGCGGACGAGTCCGGCGACGTCGAAGCCGCCCTGGCCGGGGAAGCAGCGGTAGTGGCGGCTCCACTGGAGGACGTCCATCGCGAGCAGCGGGGCGTCGGCGAGCTGGAGGAAGAAGATCTTCTCGCCGGGGATGTCCGCGATGCCCTTGGGGTCGGAGCCGCGGGAGAGGATGTGGAAGCTGTCCAGGCAGGTGCCGAGCGCGGGATGGCCGGCCGTCTCGACGATGCGCCAGGCGTGGGTGTAGGTGTTGACGTGCCGGCCCCAGGCGAGCGCCTCGTACGCCACCCGCACACCGAACTCCTGCGCCAGGTCCGCGAGTCGGCTGAGGTGCTCGGCGGCGAGCGCGTCGTCGTCCACGGCGAGCGGATGGACGCTGGAGCAGACGAGGACGGTGTCCGCGCCGAGCCTGCGCATCAGTTCGAACTTGTGCCGGGCCCGTCGCAGATTGCGCCCGAACTCCTCGGCCGGCACGGCCTCGATGTCCCGCATCGGCTGGTAGAGGTCGACGCTCAGCCCCAGATCGGCGCACCGCGCGCGAATCTCCTCCGGAGCCAGCGGGCCGGCCAGCAGGTCGTTCTCGAAGATCTCGACCCCGTCGAACCCGGCCCGCGAGGCGGCCGTGAGCTTCTCGGTGAGCGACCCGCTCAGCGAGACGGTCGCGATGGACGTACGCATACCTGCTCCTTCAACACACCGCACTACAGCGCCCCGTGAGGGACGCGGGGAACTGCGCGACCGGCCCGGGGCGGCCCGCAGAGGTCATACCGCCTTGCCCACCGGGCTCTCGACGTCACCGGCCAGCTCCGTGATGTCCGCGAGCATCCGCGTGCTGTCCGGCTCACACCCGGTGAACAGCCGAAACGCGTCCGCGGCCTGGAACACGGCCATCCCGCCCCCGTCCAGTACGGCGCAGCCCACCGCACGCGCGGTGCGCAGCAGCTCCGTCTCCAGCGGCCGGTAGACCACCTCGGCGACCCACAACCCGGGATGCAGCAGCTCGGCGGCGAAGGGCAGCCCGGGGTGGGCGGCCATGCCGGTGGGCGTGGCGTGCACGACCCCGTCCGCCGCGCCGAGCAGCCGGGCGAGCTGATCCGGCGCGGCCGCTGCGGCCCGCCCCGGACCGAAGTGCCGGTTCAGCGCCCCGGCGAGACCCGCGGCCCGTTCGTCGAGCGCGTCGACGACGGTGACCCGTCCGGCGCCGAGGGTCAGCATGGCGTGCGCGACGGCCGCGCCCGCTCCCCCGGCGCCCAGCTGCACGACCCGCTCCAGCGGTACGTCGGGCAGCCCGCGCGCGAAGGAGGCGGCGAAGCCCGTGACGTCGGTGTTGTGACCGACGGCCCGGCCGTCCTCGAAGACGACGGTGTTGACCGCGCCCAGGGCCTGGGCCTGCGGGGCGAGCCCGTCCAGGTGCCCGAGGACGAGCTGCTTGCAGGGGTGGGTGATGTTCAGCCCGTCGAAGCCCAGGTCACGGGCGGCCCGCACCAGGTCGCCGACGGCCTCGGGCGGGACGCCGAGCGGGTCGATGTCGATCAGCCGGTACAGATACCGCAGGCCCTGCCGGGCGGCCTCGCGCTCGTGCAGGGCCGGGCTGAGCGAGGGGCCGATGCCGGAGCCGATCAGCCCGACGAGATACGAGTCCTTGGTGTCCTTGGCCACCGGTGGGACCTCCTGAGCGGCTCACTAATGTACGAACTGGTGAGTTAGTCATAGCAGGCGTCGCAGGCGCTTGTGAAGACCTGTCCCGGCACGCGGGGCGGGCGGGCTTCTACAATCACCGGCACGCGGGTGGGCCACCGGAGGGCTCCCGCCCCTGGCCGAAGGAAGCCGATGACCAGCGTCGAAGAGCCGGCACGCACCAACGGGCGGATCCGCGACGCCGCCCGCACCCAGGCCGAGATCCTCGACGTCGCGACGCAGGAGTTCGCCCGCGCCGGCTACGACGGCGCCCGCGTGGACGAGATCGCCGCCCGCACCCGCACCACGAAGCGGATGATCTACTACTACTTCGGCGGCAAGGAGCAGCTCTTCACGGCCGTACTGGAGCGGGCGTACGGCGTGATCCGGGAGGCCGAGCAGCAGCTCGACGTCGAGCACCTGGACCCGGTCGCCGCGATCCGCCGGCTGGCCGAGCTGACCTTCGACCACCATGAGCAGCACCCCGACTTCATCCGCCTGGTCAGCATCGAGAACATCCACGGGGCCGAGCACATCGCTGCCTCCGAGAAGCTCGGCAGGATCGGCTCGCCCGCCCTGGACGTGATCCGCCGGATCCTGGAGTCGGGGCAGGAGTCCGGCCTGTTCACGGCCGACGTCGACGCCGTCGACCTGCACGCGATGATCAGTTCCTACTGCTTCTTCCGGGTCTCCAACCGGCACACCTTCGGCGCCCTGTTCGGCCGTGACCTGGTGGATCCCGGCCGACGCGCGTATTACCGCTCGATGCTCGGCGACATGGTCATCGCCTATCTGACGGCGCCGCGCGCCGGGGACTGACCGCACCCGGTCCGCGGACCCCGACGACAAGATCCTTCGGCGGCACCTCTTGACACCCGGGAAACGTCGGCGCAACATCCCTAGCCATCCGCTACTAACTATCCAGTGGGTTAATTAGCCGGGTAGCTCCCGGCGCGGCCGACCCGTCACCCCAGGGATCCGGCGCCTCGCCCCTCCTCTGCACACACTCCCCATAAGGTGGAGTTCCCTCGAAGGAGCACCCCTGTGTCCGTCCCCGACACGCACGCCGGCCAGCCGCGGAAGGCGGCCACGGCCGCCTGGATCGGCAGCGCCCTGGAGTACTACGACTTCTTCATCTACGGCAGCGCGGCCGCGCTGATCTTCCCGGAGGTCTTCTTCGACGAGTCCGACCCGGCGACGGCCACCCTGCTGTCGCTGGCCACGTTCGGTGTGGCGTACGCGGCCCGGCCGGTGGGCGCGCTGTTCCTCGGTCACTTCGGCGACCGGCTGGGCCGCAAGAAGATCATGGTCTTCACGCTGATCCTGATGGGCGTCTCGACGTTCCTGATCGGCTGTCTGCCCACCCGGGACCAGGTCGGCACCCTCGCGCCGGTCCTGCTGGTGCTGTGCCGGGTCCTGCAGGGCATCTCGGCGGCTGGAGAGCAGGCCAGCGCCAACTCCATGACCCTGGAACACGCGCCACCGCACCGGCGCGGTTTCTTCACCAGCTTCACGCTGAGCGGTACACAGGGCGGGCAGTTGCTGGCCACGCTGGTCTTCATCCCGATCGCCGCGCTGCCCGAGGAGCAGCTGATGTCGTGGGGCTGGCGGGTGCCGTTCTGGATGAGCGTCGCGGTCGCCGTCGTCGGCTATGTCATCCGCCGCAAACTCGACGAGACCCCGGCCTTCGAGCAGCAGGCCGCCACCGAGGGCGTCGTCAAGCTGCCCCTGGCGGTGCTGATGCGGGAGCACTGGGCGGATGTGCTGCGGGTGATCGGCGGTGCGCTGGTCGCCTCGGTCAGCACGATCTTCACGGTGTGGGCGCTGTCGTACGCCACCAGTGACTCGGTCGGGATGGACAGGTCCTCGATGCTGTGGGTGGGCGCCCTCGCCAACCTGGTCGCGCTCGGCGCGATCCCGCTGTGGGCGACCCTGTCGGACCGCATCGGCCGCCGCCCGGTGTTCCTGATCGGCGCGGCCGGCAGCGCGGTGACGATGTTCCTGTACCTGTGGGCGATCTCGACCGGCTCCTACCCGCTGACCCTGCTCCTGGGCATCGTCGCCTTCGGGGTGGTCTACAGCGCCGCGAACGGCGTGTGGCCCTCCTTCTACGGCGAGATGTTCTCCACCCGGGTCCGGCTGTCCGGCATGGCCATCGGCACCCAGATCGGTTTCGCGGTCGCCGGTTTCGCGGTCACCTTCGCCGCACAGATCGCCGGCCCGGACGGCGACGACTGGTCGGCGGTGGCCCTGTTCACGGCCGCCCTGTGCGTGCCGCCGGTCGTGGCCGCGCTGTCCGCCCGCGAGACGGCGAAGGTCCCGACGGAGCGGCTGGGTGAGCGGGCGGTCGGGCAGGCCGCGCAGCCGGCGAAGGTGACGGCCTGAGACACCGGGTCCCCGGACGCCGCGAGGGCGCCGGGGACCCGCGGTTCACATCACGGCGCGCACAACAGCTCCGTCCAGGTCTCGGCCACCCGGTCCAGCGAGAACCCCTCCCTCACCTGCACCCGGGCCAGCTCCCCGGCCGCCTGCCAGTCGTCCTCCTCCAGCACGGCGATCGCCTCGGCCATCGCCTCGGGGGTGTCGTGGATCCAGCGCCGGTCGTAGATCTCGTCCGCGCCGGGCCACGGCAGCAGTGAGGGGACGGCGCCGGAGGCCATGCCCTCGGCGGGCGCGAGGTGGAAGCTCTCGTCGTCGCTGGTGGACAGCACATGCCCGACGCGGCGCAGCCAGCCCGCCACGTCCGGCCCGAAGGTGTCGAAGACGACGGCGCCCTCGAGCAGCGGCGAGGTCTGCATCCGGCGCAGCACGCCCTCGTAGTGTTCACGCTCCTCGGGCTTGTTCCAGATCCACCAGTACTCCCACGGCGGCTTGGACTTGACCGACAGGTGCCAGCGCTTGTCCCGGGCGCGCAGCGCCTCCAGCACGTCGAGGCCGAGGTCGAGGCGTTTGCGGCTGGGTGCGATGCCGATCATGCCGAGGCGGCGGTGGGCGCCCGGCGCCTTCGGCCGGTCGAGCTGGTCGGTGTCCACCCAGTTGGGCACGACCACGACCTTCGAGGCGGGCCAGCCGGTGTGCTCACGGGTGCGGCGGGCGTAGTACGGGCTGACGCACACCACCCGGTCGACGGCGTCGATGTCGACCTGGCGGGGCCAGCCGGCGTCCAGTTCGAAGCGGTGCAGCCGTACGATCAGCCGGCTGCCGCGCCGCTTGTGGCGGCTGTACCAGACGGCGGCCGGGCCGCACCACTCCACGACCACCACGTCCGCCCAGTCGGCGAGTTCACGGCTGGCGTCCGGGTCGTGGCGGGCCAGCGCCGGCCAGGCGTCGACGCGGACCTCCAGACCGGGGGTCGAGCGGAAGTGGTCGAGCAGCCGGGTGAGGAACTTCAGGTCGTGCCCGGCGACGCCGACGCGCAGCGGGCGCCCGCGGTCCGTCACCCCGGTGGGCGCGGTGGGGAAGGCGCGGTCGAGGTGGGCGCGCCAGCGGGCGGACGCTCCGTCCAGGGTGTACTGCCGTGCCGCCGCGCGGCAGCGGTCGGCCGCCAGACGCCGTGACTCCGGTTCGCGGGCGACCCGGGCCAGCGCCTCGGCGGCGTCGTCGAGTCCGGCGCGTCCCGGCACGAACAGCGGATAGTCGGTGCCGAGCAGTGCCTCGTGCGCCGGGGTGCGGTTGAGGACCACGGGCAGGCCCAGCGCGCCGAACTCCAGGACCTTGGTGGACAGTTCGAGGCTGGAGTCGAGCACCGGGTCGCGCCAGCCGAGGCCGACGTCGCAGTCGGCGGCGATGCGCATGGCCTCCTCGCGCGACTGCCCGCCGTGATGGACGACGCCGGGCGTGCCGGCCAGCGCACGCGTCATGTCGGCCTGGAAGTCGGGATGTCCCGGGTCGTCGTGGATCTTGTCGCCGACGGTGTGCAGTTCGGCGGCGACGCCGCGTTCGGCGAGCAGCTGCGGCAGCCGGGTCATGGGCAGGGTGTTCCAGCGGGGTGCGAACTTGCCGGTGTAGACGAGCCGGAGCGGATCGTGCGGGGTGTCCCGGTCCGGCACCGGGAAGCCGGGCTCGGGCACGGCGGGCGGGCTGAGCACGCACTTGCCGCAGGCCTCGGGCACCCAGGTCTCCAGGAAGCAGCGCAACTCCTCGGTCTGGCAGAGCAGTCGGTGCGATGCCTCGGCGATGCGGACGAGGTCCGCGCGGGCCGCCTCGGTCATCTCGCTCGCGGACTGCGGGATGTCGGTGAGGTAGGCCCAGATCCGCCCGTCGAAGACGCCGTCGGCGACGATCCGGGTGACCAGCCGCCGGCCCCGCAGCACCAGCAGGTCGCAGGGCTCGTCCTCGTCGAGCCGGGCCAGCACCTGGGAGGCCTGCACCGGCGACATCGGCCGGTCGGCGAGCCCCGGCAGCAGCCGCTCCTCGTGCGGGGACACCAGGCCGACCCGGGGCAGCTCGGCCAGCGGATCGGTCAGCCGGCCGGTGCGGACCGGCGCCTTGAGGACGAGCCGGGTGTCGCAGCCCGCCCGCGACAGTGCCTGCACCGTCGACTGGGCCCAGACGGCGGAGCCGTCGATGAGGTTGAGGTCGACGTCGCCGTAGACGAGCGCCCGCAGGGTACGGCTCATGACGGCTCCTTCCCGCGCACGGCGAACAGTCGGTGTCCCCGGCCGGCCCAACTGCCGGGCTCCGTACCGGACAGGTGCAGCGACCGGCGCACCAGCAGCGGCCGCAGCGACGGTACGAAGACGTAGTCGTCGGCGGTCGGCGTGTGGCCCACCGCGTCGGCGCCGGAGTACTCCTGGGCGCACATCAGGTCCAGCAGCAGGGTGTCGGGCCGGTCCTCGGAGAGGTCCGTCCAGTCGGCGACCCAGGGCGCCAGGGGCCGGCCCCGGCGTACCGTCACCCCGGCCGCGGTCAGTTCGTCCAGGCCCTCCGGGTCGGGTACGACGACCTCGGCGGGGCGGTGCAGCTGGCCGAGCACCTGGCCGACGAGCCGGGCGACGTCGGTACCGTCCCGTGGCTCGGCGAGCACGGCGACGCGCCGCTCGTCCAGCGGGTCCGGGGCATCGGCCAGCCGGGCGAGCTGCGAGAGCCGTACCCGGGTGCTGTCGGCGCGGAAGATCTCGCGCAGCCGTTCCCTGCCCTCGGTCGCCGGGTCGAGCCGGGCGAGCCGTACGCCGGGGTCGGCGTCGAGGACGGCGTCCCAGGCGAGCCGGGTGAGGCCGGGCGCGGCGGAGGCGGGGCCGTCCCGCCACAGCACGGAGGTCCGGCCCAGCACCCGCTGCTCGGCGAGCAGTTCGGCGAGGGTGCGATCCAGGTCGGGGGCGAGTCCGGTGCCGGTGAGCCACCAGGGTCCCTCGCCGGTGCAGGCACTGAGCTGCACGACGAGCACATCGGGGTCGGTGCGCTGCACGAGGAGGCGGCCGTCGTGCGGCAGCAGCGCGTTGACCACGGCGTCCGCCGCGAGGTCCGCGGCGGTGGCGGGGGTGAGCACGCCGGCGACCACGAGGCGGTCGCGGGGCGCCGCGGTCAGGGCGCGGTGGGCGAGATGCTGACGGCCGTCGAGCTGCGGCTCCGGCTCGGCCTGGGGTCTGGGGGCGCCGTCGGGTGCCCGCCCGGGTCCCTGCCGGCGCCCGCGCCACAGTCCGTACAGCTCTCCGGGCAGCCGCGCCGCGCCCCGCTTCGGCGAGCGCGCGGCCGACACCAGTGCCTTGCCCACCCGCAGCGAGGTCGAGCCCTCCAGCATGGCCACCCGTGCCTGAAGGACGTCGACCCGGTCCCGGGCGGCTCTGAGCGCGCCGGCGAGCTGTTCCTTCTCCCGTACGGCGGCGGCGAGCCGGTCGGCGAGGGCGTCCTGCCCTGCCGCCTCCCGGGTGCGTTCCGCGTCCTCCGCGGCCGTTTCCAGGTCGAGCACCCGGGCGCGCAGGGAGCGGGAGGCGAGGTCGGCGAAGACGTACTCGTCGGCGATCCGCAGTGCGGTGGCGTAGCCGTCGGACGGCACGGGCCGGCCGAAGAAGTCGTGCGGTGGCAGGAGTTCGTCGGTGCGGGCGATGACCGCGCCCGCGTGCAGATGGACGTAGTCGAGGGGGGCGGCGCGCAGGACCTGGCAGCGGTGGCCGACCAGGTCGTCCAGGAGCCGGTGGTAGGGGAGCTCGGAGCCGCCGTGCCCGAAGACGATCAGTCCGCGGGCACCGGGCCGCATCCGGGCCAGCACGGCGCGCAGGGCGTCCTCGCCGCCGTGCAGTTCGGGACGCGGCCCGAAGGACAGGAGGGCCAACTCGCCCTCGATGACGGGCCGTTCGTCGTCGGCGCGCAGGGCGACACCCGGCGGCAGGTGCAGATAGGGCTCCAGGCGCAGTCCGCCGCCGGTCGCGTCCACCACCGTGGTGACGGTGTCCAGGTGCGGATGGAGCAGATCGGTCAGACGCATCAGCGGGTCCTCGTGAAGACGTGGAAGCCGACTCGGTTCTCCCGGAAGCCGTACGGCCTGGAGAGCGTGTGCCGCAGTCCGAGCGGCTCCAGTTCGGCGCGGTAGGCGGTGAGCGGGCGGTGCACGATGCGGGCACCGCGGGGGGTGCGGTGGGCGGTGTCCTCGTCGGTGACGATCAGCCGGCCGGCGACGCGGACGAGGGAGGCGAGGTTGCGCAGCCCGGCCGCCCACTCCTCGTCGTCGAGCACGTGGAACAGGACGTCCACGCAGACGACGATGTCGTACGGCCAGGGAGCCCGCCACTCGTCGAGCGCGGCGACGTCGTAGCGGGGGCCGCCACCCTCGGCGCGGGCGTGGTCGACGGCGGTCCGGCTGGTGTCGAAGGCGTCGACCCGGTGGCCGCAGCGGGCCAGGGCGCGGGCGAAGTGGCCCTTGCCGCAGCCGGCGTCCAGCACGAACAGCGGGGCGGCGGGGCTGGACAGGTCGCCGACGAGGGAGAGCAGGGTGCCGAGCCGCTGGGCGTAGAAGAGTTCGTTGCCGGGGCGGTCGAGTCCGATGTGTCCGCCGGAGGCGAGCTCGTCGTGCTCGCGGTGGCGGGTCTCCCAGTAGGCCCGGGTGTCCTCGTGGGTCGTCGTCGCGTCAGCCATGGCGCTCCAGCCACCCGGTGATCACGCGGGCGATCCGGGCGCCGGCCCGGCCGTCCCACAGGGGCGGTCCCTCGGGGGGTGCGGCTCCCGCGCCGTCCAGCAGCTTGCGCAGCGCGGGCACGAGTTCCCCGTGCCGGACCAGCCGGTTGGTGCCGTGGGTGACGGTGACCGGGCGTTCGGTGGTGGTGCGCAGGGTCAGGCAGGGGACGCCCAGGACGGTCGTCTCCTCCTGCACGCCGCCGGAGTCGGTGATCACGACGGCGGCTCCGCGCACCAGGCTCATGAACTCGACGTAGCCGAGCGGGTCGAGGAGGTGGATGCCGGGCGCGTCGGCGAGGCCGGCCGCCCGCAGCGCGGCCCGGCCGCGCGGGTGCAGCGGTACGGCGAGGTCGAGATGGCGGGCGGCCTCGGTCAGGACGCGGGCGGCGGCCGCGGCGGCCTCCGGGTCGTCGACGTTGGCGGGCCGGTGCAGGGTGACGACGCCGTAGCGCTCGGGCAGTCCTCGGGCGGTGCGCGCGCTCGCGGCGTCGAACTGCTCCATATGGGTGAGCAGGGTGTCGATCATGGGGTTGCCGACGAGGTGCACCCGCTCGGTGGCGACACCCTCGCGGGCGAGGTGGCCGACGGCCTCGGGGCTGGTGGCGAAGAGCAGCCGGGCGAGCTGGTCGACCAGACGCCGGTTGACCTCTTCCGGCATCGTCATGTCGAAGCTGCGCAGGCCGGCCTCCACGTGCGCCACGGGGATGCCCAGTTTGGCGGCGGCCAGCGCGGCGGCGAGCGTCGAGTTCACGTCGCCGTAGACCGTGACGAGGGCGGGTGCGCGGGCGGTCAGCTCGCCCTCCAGGGCCACCAGGAGGTCGGCGGTCTGGCGGGCGTGGGTGCCGGAGCCGACGCCGAGGTCGGTGTCGGGTTCGGGCAGGCCGAGTTGCCGGAAGAAGATGTCCGACATCCGTTCGTCGTAGTGCTGTCCGGTGTGGACGAGCACCTGCGCGCAGCCTGCCGCGCCCAGTGCCGCGACGACCGGCGCCGCCTTGACGAAGTTCGGCCGGGTGCCGACCACATGGAGTACGCAGCCGTTCATGGTTGCCTCCGCGTTCGATGGCTCGGTCGCCTGCGCGGCGTCCTCAGCCGGTGTCGAGACGGCGCGCCCGTTCGGCTCCCTCGCGGCCGGTGTCCTGGGGACGGTGACGGTGGGTGGGCCGTTGCTCGGTGCTGGCTCTACTTTGACTTTATGTTCCGAAATGTTCCACTTGCTCTGTCGCTGGCGGCCTCGGTGGCCGTCGGCGAACTGCGCCAGGATCCGTTGCGGGCCGCGCTGCTCGCCGTACGCCTGCTGCCGGGGCCGGCGCGGCGGCGGCTGGGGCCGATCGAACAGCGGCTGGCGGTGCGCGCCCGTGCCGCGGGGCCGGCGGCGACGCCTTCGGCCGCTCGGGTGCCCGCACCCTGGGGACTGCCGTACCGTCCCGTCCCCGGGCGGGTGCTCCATCTGGTCACCAACGGGCTGCCGTTCCGGCACGCCGGTTACACCGTGCGCACGCAGAAGCTCGCCGAGGCCCAGCTCGCGGCCGGGCTCGACCCGCACGTCGTGACCCGGATCGGCTTCCCCGTGACCGGCGGAGTGCTGGACGCCCGCCCGAAGCAGCACGTGGGCGGGGTCCCGCAGCACCGGCTGCTGCCCCCGTGGCTGCCGTACGGCCAGGCCGCCTCGCTCGCGCTCAACGCCGAGCTGGCCGCCCGGTTGGTGGACCGGCTGCGGCCCGCCGTGCTGCACGCCGCCAGCGACCACGGCAACGGGCGCGTGGCGCTCGCCCTGCGGGAGACCTACGGGCTGCCGGTGGTCTACGAGGTACGGGGCTTCCTGGAGGAGACCTGGCTGACGCAGGCGCCGGGCCGCAGCAGGGACGACGAGACGTACCGGACGCGGCGCGCCCTGGAGACGCAGTGCATGCGCGAGGCCGATCTGGTGCTGACGCTGGGCGAGGCGATGAAGGCCGAGATCGTGGACCGGGGAGTGCCGCGGGAACGGGTGCTGATCGTGCCCAACGCCGTGGACGACGCCTTCCTCGCCCCACCGCCGGACGGGGCACCCGTGCGGGCCCGCCTCGGCATCGCGCCGGACGAGTTCGTCGTGGGCACGGTCGGCACCCTCGCCCCGCACGAGGGGATCGGCACATTGCTCCATGCGGGTGATGAGCTGCGGCGGCGTGGAATGCCGCTGCGGCTGTTGATCGTCGGCGACGGTCCGCAGCGCCCGGCGCTGGAGCGGCTGGCGGCCCGGCTCGGCCTGGACGACGGGACCGCGCTGTTCACCGGCCGGGTGCCGCACGCCCAAGTCCGCGACTTCCACGCCGTGTTGGACGTGTTCGCGGTACCGCGGACCGATGAACGGGTCTGCCGGCTGGTGACCCCGCTCAAGCCGGTCGAGGCGATGGCGAGCGGTGTTCCGGTGGTCGCGAGCGATCTCCCGGCGCTCCGGGAACTGGTCGAACCGGAGGTGAACGGGAGGCTAATCAGGGCTGAATCGGCACATTCCTGGGCTGATGAGCTGGAAATACTCCTTTACAGTCGAAATCGGCGTGCTGAGTGGGGAGCAGCAGCCCGCGCGAGAGTCGCGCGTGACCGCACCTGGAAGCGGGTCGCCGCCACAACCCGTGAGGCGTACCGCGCCCTTGGCAGCCTTGATGCGGGGTGAGTCCCTATGCAGGCCGAAGAGAACGGACCACTCGGGGAAGCGAGCGAACCCCTCGGGGAAAGACGACCGCTCCCCGAGAGCACGCCCGGCAAGAACAACCGGCTCGCCGAGAGCGTGCCGCTCGGGGAGACAGAACGGCCCGACCACGTGGAACTCGCGGTGATCGGGCTCGGCTACGTCGGACTGCCGCTGGCGCGCGAGGCCGCGTCGATCGGCCTGAGGGTCCTGGGCCTGGACCGCGATCCACGGGTCGTGGAGGCGCTGAACACCGGGCACTCCCATGTCGACGACGTCTCCGACGACGACGTCCGCCGGATGCGGGCGGCCGGTTTCGCGGCGTCCACGGACGACGCGAGCCTGGCCCGTGCGCAGGCGATCGTCATCTGCGTGCCGACCCCGCTCGGCAAGGACGGCGGGCCCGACCTCGGCGCGGTCACCTCGGCCACGAGAACGGTGGCGGGACGGCTGCGCCCCGGTCAGCTGGTGGTGCTGGAGTCGACCACGTATCCCGGGACCACCGAGGAGATCGTCCGGCCGATCCTCGAGGAGTCGGGACTGCGGGCCGGCCAGGACTTCGCGCTGGCGTTCTCGCCGGAGCGGATCGACCCGGGCAACACCGCGCACGGCCTGCGCACCACGCCCAAGGTGGTCGGTGGCTGCACCCCGTCGTGCGCGGCGCGCGCGGTCGCCTTCTACGGCAAGCTCGTCGACACCGTCGTCCAGGCGAAGGGCACCCGCGAGGCCGAGATGGCCAAGCTGCTGGAGAACACCTACCGGCACGTGAACATCGCCCTGGTCAACGAACTGGCCGTGATCAGCCACGAGTTGCACGTCGACCTGTGGGACGCGATCCGCTGCGCCGGCACCAAGCCGTTCGGCTTCCAGGCGTTCCGGCCCTCCCCCGGCGTCGGCGGACACTGCATCCCCATCGACCCCAACTACCTGTCGTACAAGGTGCGTTCGTCCCTGGGCTACGAGTTCCGGTTCGTGGAGCTCGCCCAGGAGATCAACCGGCGGATGCCGGAGTACGTGGTGCGGCGCGCCCAGGACCTCCTCAACACGGCCGGGCGGCCGCTGCACGGGTCGCGGATCCTGCTGCTCGGCGTCACCTACAAGCCGGACGTGGCGGACCAGCGGGAGTCGCCGGCGGTGCCGGTGGCGCGGCTGCTGCGGGAGCGGGAGGCGGAGATCTCCTTCCACGATCCGCATGTGCCGCTGTGGTCCGTGGACGGGGAGAGCATCCCGCGTGTCACCGACGTCATGGCGGCGGTGCGCGAGCACGATCTGACGGTGCTGCTCCAGGACCACTCGGACTACGACCTGCCGGCCCTCGGCGACGCGGCCCGGCTGCTGTTCGACACGCGCGGGCGGATCTTCCGGCCCGGGGTCGAGGTGCTGTGACCGCCTGATTCTCTCCGGTCCGCCCGGCGCGGGCCCCCGGGTCCGGGATCCGTCGTTCCCAGATCCCTGATCCCGGGGGCCGTCGCCGGCCGGTGCCGTCGTTCTCGGATCCGTCACTGCCGGGTCCGTGGTTCTCGGGGCAGTCGAAAGGTTGCGTGCTCTCATGCGGATACTCGTCGTCACCGTCGTCCACCACCCCGAGGACGCGCGGATCCTGCACCGGGAGATCGCCGCCCTGCTGGAGCACGGCCACCGGATCGTGTACGCCGCCCCCTTCGCGGCACGTCGGACGTCGCCGCGGCAGAACGTCGAGGGCGTGGACCTGCCACGCGCGGTCGGACGGGACCGCCGGGCGGCACTGCGCGCGGCGCGCACGCTGCTGGCCGAACGCGGCCCCCAGGTCGACGCGGTCCTGCTGCACGACCCGGAGCTGCTGCTCGCCCTGCCCGGCACGATGCGCCGCTGGCGGCGCGGTGGCCGGGTTCCGGTCACCGTGTGGGACGTGCACGAGGACACGGCGGCGGCGCTGGTGATGAAGCGCTGGCTGCCCCGGCCGCTGCGGCCGCCGCTGCGGCTCGCCGTACGGACGGCGGAACGGCTGGCGGAGCGGCACCTGCGGCTGCTGCTCGCCGAGGACGCCTACCAGCGGCGCTTTCGCCGGTCGCATCCCGTGGTGGCCAACCTCGCGACGGTGCCGCCCGAGCCGCCCGAGCCGCCCGGCGACGACCGGGTGGTCTACCTCGGTCATCTGTCGCGGGCCCGCGGCGCGCCGGAGCTGATCGAGACGGCACGGCTGCTGGCGCCGGACATCCGGGTCGAGGTGATCGGCGCGGCCGACCCCGACATGCGGGGCCCGCTCGCCGAGGCCGACCGGGACGGCGTACTGCGCTGGCACGGCTATCTGCCCAACGACCGTGCCCTCGGGCTGCTCTCGGGCAGTCTGGCCGGTCTGTCCCTGCTGCGGGACCAGCCCAACTACCGTCATTCGCGGCCCACCAAGGCCGTCGAGTACATGGCGCACGGCGTCCCCGTGGTCACCACCCCCACCCCGCTCGCGGCCGAGCTGGTCGAACGCTACGGCTGCGGTCTCGTCGTCCCCTACGAGGACCCGGCCACCGCCGCCAGGGCCGTACGGCATCTGCGCACCGACCGGGCGATGCGGCGCCGGGCGGCGGCCCGGGGCTGGGAGGCGGCTAGGGCCGACCTCAACTGGGCCGACGGGGCGACCGAGTTCGTGATGTGTCTGGAGTCGTGGGTGAAGGAGGCGTCCGCGGCCGGGGACGACGGACCCGCCGCCCCGGTCGCCCGCGACAGTGCCCGGACCGTCTGACCTCTAGGCGTTGGACCAGCCGCGCCGGCACAGCACGAGCCGGTACCCGTCCGGGTCCTCGATCGTGACGCCCCACTCGTTCCAGTAGGGGTTGGGCGACGGGACCCGCTTGCCGCCGTGCTCCTCCAGCCCGGCGACCAGGTCGTCCGGCACGGGCCCGTCGACGTAGACCACGAGGAGGTCCTCCTCCGTCGGCCGGGGCTCGACGGGGCGGGCGGGCTCGTGGACCAGTTCCAGGTGCCAGCCTGCCTCCGGCCAGCCGAGCATCAGCAGGTCGTGCTCGCCGGGTTCGGGGCCGCCCACCGCCCGCCAGACGACGTCGAGTCCGAGCCCGCCGGCCCAGAAGCGCTCCGCCGCGGCCAGGTCCCGGGACGGACGGGCGATCCGGATGTGACTGCGGCCGTCGACCGGCATGGTGACCCTCCGTGGGGCGTCAGGGGCTGTGTCGATCCACCGGCAGCGTAGGCGGCTCACACGAGCCGGGACCATCGGTCATGAGGCCTGCGCCCCGCGCCCTAGGCCCCGCTCTTCGGGACGCCGTACGCCCGCTCCACGCGCAGCCGCAGCACGAGCCGCCGGTCCCGCACCATCGTGGCCCGGAAGTCGTCCCAGTCGGGGTGTTCGCCCTGGACGTCCCGGTAGAGGCGCACGAGTTCCTCGACCGTCGCGTCGTAGGGGTCCTGCGCGACCGGCGACAGGTCGGCCGTGCCCTCGGCGACCGCGTACGCCCATCGGTCGGAGGTCGTGACGTGGTACGACGCCCTCGGGTCGCGTCGCAGATTGCGGGTCTTGGCGCGGTCGTCGGTGATCGAGACGCGGAGGGTCCGCTCGTCGGGGTAGTAGGCGTGGCTGACGTTCGACAGCTGCGGCCGGCCGTCGCGTTTCAGGGTGACCAGCACCCCGCCGTGGCTCTCGGCGAGGAGCGCGAGCAGTGCGTTGTGGGTGGCGTCCTGAGTCATGTCTGAGTCAACCCTGGCGTGCGGGGTGCTCATTCCCGCGAAATCCGACGTAGACACTGTCTACGCGATCATGGTAGACAGTGTCTATGCAGGCATTCGAAGCATCGGACACGGGGTTGCGCGCACGACTGGTCGACGTCGGCGTCGAGCTCGTGGCGCGCGAGGGCGTCCAGGCGCTCACCCTGCGGGAGATCGCCCGCCGGGCCGGCGTCTCGCACGGCGCGCCGCGCCGCTACTTCCCCACCCACCTGGAGCTCCTGTCGGCCATCGCGCGCCGCGGCTTCGAGGAGCTGGGGGCGCGGGTGTCGGCGGTGACCGGGGACGGCGGCGCACCGCCACGGGAGCAGCTGACCGAACTGGGCTGGGCCTATCTGGAGTTCGCGCTCGGCAACCCCGGGATGTACGAGCTGATGTTCCGTCACGATCTGCTGGAGAGCGGTCACCTGGGGCTGCGGGACACCAGTCTCCCGCTCTTCGCGCGGTTGGTGGACCTGGTCGGCCGGGTGCGCCCCGACGCCGACCCGCGTCTCGTCGCGGGCGCTCTGTGGGCGGGCCTGCACGGCATCGCCCAGCTGTGGGGCTGGGGCAGCCTGCAACTCGCCACCGGAGCCGAGGACTTCGCACCGCTGCTGCGTGCGGTCCTGGACGCCCATCTCGGTCCGGAGGACGGATGAACCAGCGCCTCACCCTTGCGAGCAGCGTCGTAGGAACGGTGATCGTCGCGCTCGACGGCACCGTGCTGACCGTCGCCCAGCCCGCTCTCCAGCGCGACCTCGGCGCCTCCTTCGCCCAGGTCCAGTGGACCGGAACCGGCTATCTCATCGCGGTGGCGAGCCTGTTGGTGTTCGCCGGACGACTCGGCGACCGGTACGGCCACCATCGTCTCTTCGGCATCGGCATGCTCGGCTTCGCGGCGGCGTCGGCGGGCATCGCGCTCGCGCCCGACGTCGGCTGGGTGATCGGACTGCGGGTGGTGCAGGGGGTGTTCGGGGCGCTGCTGCAACCGGCCACGCTCGGGATCCTGCGGGCGGCGTTCCCGCCGGACCGGCTGCGGACGCCGATCGCCGTGCGGACGGCGGCGATCGGGGTGTCGGCCGCCGTCGGGCCCCTGCTGGGCGGCGCGCTGGTGGCGGGACCGGGCTGGCGGATCGTGTTCCTGCTGAACGTCGTCCCGGCCCTCGTCCTCGGCACGCTCGCCCTGACCGTACGATCCCCGCGCACGTCCTCCCCCGCCCGGCTCGACATCCCCGGCGCCCTCCTGCTCGCGCTCGCTCTCGCCTGCCTCGTGCACGCCCTCGTGGGACTGCCGGGCCGGCCCTGGACCGCCGCGACGGCCGTGGTCTCCGGCGCCGCGTTCGTCCGGCACGAGCGCCGTACCGCGAGCCCGCTGCTGCCGCCGGACGTGATGCGCCCGGCGGCGGTGCGCTCGGCGCTCGGCGTACTGGTGGCCGCGTCGGCGGCGCTGTCCGGGGCACTGTTCGCGGGAACGTTCCTGCTGCAGGACACCCTCGGTCTGGACCCGTTCCGCAGCGCGCTGGTCAGCCTGCCGCTGGCCGCGCTGATGGTGGCGGCGGCGCCCACGTGCGCGGTGCTGCTGCGCCGGGTCGGTGCCCGCCGTACGACCGTGACGGCGCTGACGCTGCTCGCGCTCGGCATCCTCCTCCTGTCCCGCACGTCGGCCATCCCCCTGCTGTGCACGGCGTTCGCCCTGGTGGGGGCCGGTTTCGGCACGGTGATGGTGGCGGCGACCCATGTCGTCGTACGGGAAGCGGCCGTCGCGTCGGCCGGGGTCGCGGGCGGGCTCCAGCAGACCGCGATGAACGTCGGTCCGGTGCTGGGCGTGGCCGTCGCGTCCGCAATCCTCGGCACCGGCGGCGACCCCGGCCGGCCGCTGATCGTCCTCGCCGCCCTCGCCCTGGCCGGAGCTCTACCGGGCCGTACGCTGCCCGGTCGACCGGACCCGAGCATGAACGATCATGGCGATTCGAAGGACCGTACACGTGTTCCTGCGCAACGATGAGGTCAGAGGCTGTTCCGGCGGGGTATGCCGGAGCGCACCCTCGTCGCACGTATCGGAGGAGAGCGATGGCACTGCTGACACAAGAGGTCGACCCGGGTGAGGTCGGGCTGGACGCGAAGGCGCTGGACCGCCTCGACCAGTACTTCGCCCACTACGTCGACGAGGGGCGGCTGCCCGGCTATCTGGTGGCCGTCGCCCGCGGTGGACGCGTCGCGCACCTCACCACGCACGGCCACCGGGACATCGCGGCCGGGCTGCCCGTCGAGGCCGACACGCTGTGGCGGATCTACTCCATGACCAAGCCGGTCACCTCCGTCGCCGCGCTGCTGCTGATGGAGGAGGGCAAGCTGTCGCTCGACGACCCGGTGAGCCGCCACCTGCCGGGCTTCGCCGAGCCCCGGGTGTACGTCGGCGGGTCCGGCGCCGACGTGGTGACACGCCCCGCCGACGGGCCGATAACCGTCCGGCATCTGATGACCCACACCGCCGGTCTGACCTTCGCCTTCTACCACACGCACCCCGTCGACGCCCTGTACCGGGACGCCAACCTGGACTCGGCGGTGCTGCCGGGCTCCGACCTGGCCGGCACGGTCGACGTGTACGCGCGGCTGCCGCTCCAGTTCGAGCCGGGCACGCAGTGGAACTACTCGGTCGCCACCAACGTCCTGGGCCGGGTCGTCGAGGTGGTGTCCGGGCAGCCGCTGGACGAGTTCTTCGCCGAGCGGATCTGCGGCCCCCTCGGGATGACCGACGCCGGGTTCTGCGTCAGCGACGAACAGGCGGTCCGGCTCTCGGAGTTGTACGGCGAGACCGAGGGCGGCGGCATCGAGCCGATCCCCGGCCTCCCGCTGCGTGGCGGCCGTCCCCGGTTCCTGTCCGGCAGCGGCGGACTTGCGGCCTCCGCGCACGACGTCCACCGCTTCATGGAGATGCTGCGCCGCCGCGGCGAACTCGACGGCACCCGGCTGCTGGCGCCCGGGACGGTGGACCTGATGACGTCCAACCAGCTCCCCGGCGGCGCCGATTTGCGCGCGTTCGGCAGCCGCCCCGCCCACGACGAGGCCGGCAACGACGGCGTCGGCTTCGGCCTGGGTGTCTCCGTCGTCATCGACCCGGCCCGCACGAAGGCACCCACCGTGCTCGGCGCCTACGGCTGGAGCGGCGTGGCGACCACCACGTTCTGGGTCGACCCGCGCCACGATCTGACGGTGCAGTTCATGACGCAGGTACGGCCCAGGACCTCGCACACGATGTTCCATGACCTCAAGCGGCTCGTGCACGAGGCACTGACGCAGGGCTGATCCCGCCGCCGGTCACTGGTCCACGCGCAAGGTGAACTCCACTCCTTCCAGGGCGAGTTCGCGCAGCCACTCCTCCGAGCGGGCCGCCGTCTCCGCGGCCCGGCTCAGGCCCGCCGGCAGGGAGCCGTCCAGGATGTGCCGGACGCCGAGGGCGAGCGGGCGGGAGACACAGCGGGCCATCGCGCTCTCCTCCTCGTCCCCCACCAGGTCCAGCAGATAGCTGCCGGACCACGACCGCCCCGACCCGCCGCGCACGTCCAGCGACACGGCGAGGACGACCCGGTCGCGGTCGGCCTCCGTGGTCGGGTAGGTGGCCGCCAGCTCCCCGGCGAGGGCGGCGATCCGGGCGTCGTCGCCCGCCCTCAGCTCCTCGAAGACGGCGTCCCAGGCCTGCAGCCAGCCCTCCAGACGCAGGGTGCCGCGCACGAAGGTCAGCGGCTTCCAGCCGTCCGGCAGCCCGTACTGCTCGACGAACGGCACGCTGTCCCGGTTGGGGTAGACCTCGAACACCTCCCCGTCGACGGTGTGCGGCCGGGTCACCTCCCAGGGCCGCTCGGCGACGGTCTCGGCGCCGTCCTGGAGGTAACGGGCCGGTGAGCGCAGGGCGTTGAGGACCCCGGCGGGCGCCCAGCTGAAGCGGTACCTGAAGTCGTTCGGGACCGCGGGGATCCCGCCGCAGTACGAGGTGAGGCTGTACGAGGCTCCCGCGTCGTCGCCGACGGCCTCCCGGGCGCGACCGATCAGGCAGTGGGCGAAGAGGTGGTCGATGCCCGGGTCGAGACCGGCCTCGGTGAGGACGACGAGCCCGGCCGCCGTGGCCGCCGGCACCTGGTCGAGGACCGCGTCCGACACATAGCTGGAGCAGGCGAAGTGGGCCGACCGGTCGACGCAGGCCGCCAGGATCCCGGCGTGCTCCGGCGCGGGCAGCATCGACACGACGACGTCGCCGGGCGCCAGTTCGGCCGTGAGCGCGGGCAGCGTGTACGCGCGGGGCTCGGCGAGCCCGGTGAGGCCGCGCCGGGCGAGGGCGTCGGCGGCGCGGTCCTCGGTGCGGTGCCACAGCCGAACCCGCCCGGCCGTCTCGCACAGCCGGGAAAGCCCGCTGCCGGTGGACAGGCCGGCGCCGACCCAGTGGACGGTGCCGCTCGCGGGAACCCGTGCGGATCTGTCAGCCATTGCGGAACTCCCCTTGTCCGATGCCGAGTTCACGGCACGCCTGGTGGAACCGGTCACGGCAGCGCCCCCACGGCCCGCCCGTCTCGAAGTCCAGCAGCTGGGGCACCAGCGCCGACGAGAAGTCGGCGCTGGACTCGCGGGGCAGCAGGGACGGCAGATTGTCGATGGCGATGAGGTCGAGCGGGGGCTCCTTGCGCAGCCGGCGTACCGGGTCGGCCCACTCGGTGGTGCGGTCGTAGACCGGCAGCACGTTCAGGGGCGAGCCGACGTCGACGGTGACGTCGCACACGGTGCGCAGCCGGCGGCCGGGTTCGTCGAGGTCCTCCTCGCGCAGGAAGGGCGGAACGGGGGTGGTGGCGAGGACGGCGTTGACCAGCACGTCGTGCGCCAGCAGCGTCGGGCGGTCCAGCGCGCGGGTCTCGGCGAGGTCCCAGGGCGTCGCCTCGAGACCGGCGGTCATGAACCCGAGCCGCGCGCCCCGCCCGCTGCGCCCCAGGGCGCCGATCACCAGCGCGGTGAACTCCTCGTCGCCGGCGACCGGTCGCAGGAGGGCGTCCAGCTCGTCCTTGGACAGGGGCGTCAGCGGCGCGGCGAGCCGGCCCCGGTGCTGGAGGACGGCGAGCGCGGCGCCGAGATAGCCGGCCCAGAAGCCGAAGGCGGCGAGGCGGCGGCCGTCGTCGTCCACCAGGTACTCCAGGTCGAGCAGTGTGCCGCCGCCGGCCGCGAAGCGCCGCAGCAGTGCCTCGGCGCCCGGCTGCCGCTTGTAGGCGTGCCCGAAGAAGATGTGGCGGTGCGTCAACCGATCCGGCTCATCCGGGAGTTCCTTCAGTCCGACCACCACGGCCGCCTCGGGTGCCGACACCCAGGATCCGGTGGGCGCGGTGCGGCACCCGGCCGCCTCGTACTCCTCGACGGGGAAGATCCGCTGCGCGGACTCCTCGACGGTCAGGGTCACCCCGCGCTCGACGAGCCGGCGGGCGTCCGACGGCACGATCGGAGTGCGTCGCTCGGTGGAACGGACCTCGTGGCGCAGCCACAGATGGAGCTCGGTCATACGCGGTTGGCCTCCGGGCGCGGGGCGTCGGCCGCGAACCGGCCGGCGCTGAGCGGGCTGACGTCCACGAAGGGTACGCGGCCGAGGTACAGGTCACGGACGACCTCGCCGACGGCCGGTCCCTGGAGGAAACCGTGGCCGGAGAAGCCGGTCGCGTACAGGAAGCGGGAGACGGAAGTCGCCTCGCCGATGAGTGCGTTGTGGTCCGGGGTGACCTCGTACAGGCCCGCCCAGCCCCCCGTGCGGCGCAGGTCCAGCAGGGCGGGGGCGCGGCGCTCCATGGCGGCGGCCAGCCGGGGGATCCAGCGGTCGTGGGTGTCGGTCGCGAAGCCGGGCCGCTCGTCGGGGTCGGACATGCCGAGGAGCAGGCCGGGGCCCTCGGAGTGGAAGTAGAGGCTGGTGGTGAAGTCGATGGTCATGGGCAGGTGCGGCGGCAGTCCGCCGACGGGTTCGGTGACCGCCACCTGCCGGCGCAGCGGCACCACCGGCAGGTCGACGCCGACCATCGCGCCGATCGACCGCGACCAGGGGCCGGCCGCGCAGATCACCGTCTCGGTGGTGATCCGGCCTATGGTCGTCGTCACGGCGGTGATGCGGTCGCCGTGCAGTTCGATGCCGGTGACGTCGTTGTGACGTAAGATCCGCGCCCCGTACGCGCGGGCCGCGGCCGCGTAGCCGTGGACGACGGATTCGGGGGTGCAGTGGCCGTCGTCCGGGGAGAACGCGGCCGCCAGCAGTCCGTCGGTGGTGATCAGCGGGGACAGCCGCTGCGCCTCGGCGGGGTCGATCATCCGGCTGGGCACCCCGAGGGAGTTCTGCAGCCGGACGCTCGCCTCGAAGCCGGCGACCTCCTCGGGCGTCGACAGCAGGAACAGATAGCCGACCCGGTGCAGCCCGATGTCGTGGCCCATCTCCAGCCCGAACCGGGCGAACGCCTGCAGGCTGCGCGCCCCGAGCTGGATGTTGAGCTCGTCGGAGAACTGCGCGCGCACTCCGCCGGCCGCCTTCGAGGTGGATCCGGAGGCCAGTTCGTCCCGCTCGACGAGGACGACGTCCCGTACGCCGGCCCGGGCCAGGTGGTAGGCGATGCTGGTGCCCATCACCCCGCCGCCGATGACGACGACATGGGCGTGTGTGTTCACGGGCGGGCCCCCTCGGTCGTGGCTGCTGTGGTCGCGCTCGCCGTCACCGGCCCGCCTTCCTCGCCGCCTCGACGACGGCCCAGGCGGCGGCCGCGTCCTGGATGCCGAGGCCGACGCTGTTGTAGTAGACGATGTCGTCGGGCCCCGATCGCGGGAAGCTCCGGCCGGTGAGGACGGCGCCGAGGCCGACCAGGTCCTCGGGGGCCAACGCCCCTTCGCGCAGGGCGTGCACCACGGGACCGGCGTGCTCGGCGGCGGTCGCCGGGTCGTCGACGACGACGCTCGTGGCCCGCAGCAGCACGTCGTCGTCGACCTCCCGGCGGCCGGGCTCGAACGATCCGACGCTGACCACCGTGCACCCGGGAGCCAGCCACCGCCCCCGTACGACGGGCGTCGCGCTGAGCGTGCAGGCGGCGACCAGAGACGCCCCCGTCACGGCATCCTCGGCGGTGCCGACCTCCTCCACGGCGAGGCCGAGTCCGGCCGTGAGTTCCTGCGCGGCGCGGGAGCGGTTGCGTGCGGTCGGGCTCCACAGCCGTACGGACCTCAGCTCACGCACCCGGGCGACGGCCCGGGCGTGCGCGAGGGCCTGGGTGCCGGAGCCCAGGACGGCGAGGTCGGCGCCGCCGGGGGTGGACAGGGCGTCGACCGCGACGGCGCTCGCGGCGGCCGTGCGCAGGGTCGTGATCGCCGTGCCGTCCATGACGGCGGACAGGCGGCCCGTCACCGGGTCGAGCACGGTGATGACCGCGTGGACGGTCGGCAGGCCGGACGCCGCGTTGCGCGGGTTGACGCTGCCGATCTTCGCGACGGTCCCGGTGTCCGCGGACAGCCGGGAGACGTACGCGAAGACGACGCTGTCGTCGAAGCGGCTCGGGTGCATGATCTTCCCGGGCAGGTCGGCCGCGTCGGCGCCGAGCGCCTGGAAGGCCGCGCGCTGCGAGGCGATCGCCGCGTCGAGGCCGAGCAGGCGCGAGACCTGTTCTCCGGTCAGGAAGAGGACGTCGTCGGTCATTCCCTCTTCCTGTCCGGACGGGCCTCGCCGCAATCAGGACAGCTGCCCGACCGCGTCCAGATGGGGCAGGTGGTGATCGAGGCGTTCCCGCTTGGTACGCAGGTAGGTGATGTTGTTCTCGCACGGCGGGATGAGCAGCGGAACCTGCTCGGCGACCTCGATGCCGTGCTGCACCAGCGCCTCGCGCTTGCGCGGGTTGTTCGACATCAGACGCACGCTGCGCACGTTCAGGTCGTGCAGCATGCCGGCGGCGACGCCGTAGTCACGGGCGTCCACCGGCAGCCCGAGGGCGAGGTTGGCCTCGACGGTGTCCAGGCCCTCCGCCTGCAGGGCCATCGCCCGCAGCTTGGCGAGCAGACCGATGCCGCGGCCCTCGTGGCCCCGCAGATAGACGACGATGCCGCTGCCCTCGGCGACGACCGCGCGCAGGGCGGCCGCCAGTTGGTCGCCGCACTCGCAGTGCTGGGAGCCGAAGGCGTCACCGGTCAGGCACTCCGAGTGCAGCCGGGTCAGCACCCTGTCCGTGCCTATCTCGCCGTGGACGAGGGCCACTTGCTCGTCCCCGCGGTCGTGATCGAGGTAGCCGATCGCGCGGAATTCGCCGTACACGGTGGGCAAGGGCGCATTCACCACGCGTTCCACGCCGGAACGCTGCGGTCGCTGCGCGGACTTCTTGCCGAGGACGCCAATTTTTTCTGTCATGATTCTTCAGTTCCTAAGCAGAGACGAAAGGCCGTGAAAAGATGAGTGGTTCGCACATGCGGCCGGCGGCACACTCGCTGGTACCGGCGGACACCACCGAAGACGTACGGACCCGGGGGGCGGGCGTCTCACGGCAGGTGGCGGTCCTGCCCGTCGGAAGCTTCGAGCAGCACGGTCCGTTCCTTCCGCTGGCGACCGACACGCTGGTGGCCTGCGCCATCGCGCGCGAGCTCGCCGCCGCGCACCCGGTGCACCTCCTTCCGCCGGTGACGATCTCCTGCTCGCACGAGCACGCGGCGTGGCCGGGGACCGTCAGCATCTCCTCCGTGACCCTTCATGCGGTGATACGGGACATTGCGGCTTCGCTCCGCCGGTCGGGCGTCGACGCCCTGGTGCTGGTCAACGGGCACGGCGGAAACTACGTACTGGGCAACGTCGTTCAGGAGTCCTCCGCGCGGGGTGAGCGAATGGCGCTGTTCCCGGCCCCGGAGGACTGGGAGGCGGCGCGGGTGCGGGCGGGGGTGGAGACCTCGCTGCTCACCGACATGCACGCGGGGGAAATCGAGACCTCCATCCTTCTGCACGCTCATCCCGAATTGATCCGACCCGGTTATGAGACTTCCGATTTCGTGGCGGACGACCGCCGTCATCTGTTGACTCTCGGTATGTCCGCCTATACCGATTCCGGTGTCATCGGCCGCCCTTCGCTGGGTTCCGCGGAAAAGGGCGAGCGACTGCTGGCGAGCCTCGCGGATTCCTTCGGCGCGTATGTGTCACTGCTGACCTCCGCGGACGATTCCATAGCGGACACGGATGACGCCTGAAAATAGCCGCTGGGTTCCGGGTTCGCCATGGTCACGGCGGATCCGGATCCCTCGCGCGGTCCGGCGCACCAGCGGGCGACCAGGACGAAGAGGCCCGGCAGGGCGGCCACGAAGCTGAGCACGCCGTAGACGACGGCGACCGTGAACCCGGTGGTCGCGCCCAGCCCCGCGGCGCCGAACGCCCAGGCGGTGACGCCCTCTCGGGGACCCCAGCCGCCGACGTTCAGGGGCAGTCCCATCGCGAGGAGCGCGAGGACGGCGAGCGGCAGCAGCGCGGCCACGGAGGCGTCGGAGCCGGCGACGCGGGCGGCGAGCACGAACATCCCGAGGTGTCCGGCCAGCACGACGGCCGAGGAGACGGCGACGCCGGGGCCGTTGCGGCGCGACACGAGGGCTTCGCGGGCCTCGTCGAGCGTCGTGCGCAGCGCGGACGGCCGGGTGCGGTCGCGCCGCGACGGCGCCCGGTTCATGCGTACGGCGGCCACCACGGCGAGCGCGCCCACCCCGGCGAACAGGATGAGCGGGGTGATGTCGCGGGCCTGGTCCAGGACCGGCGACGGCATGGTCAGCAGCACGACGGCGCCGACGGCCGCGAGGACGACCTGTCCGGCGGTCCGCTCCAGTACGACCGCGCGGACGCCGCGTCCCATGTCTCCGGCGCTCTGCCCGTGCCGCACGGCCCGGTGGACGTCGCCGAGGACGCCGCCGGGGAGGGCCGCGTTGAGGAACAGGGCACGGTAGTAGTCGGCGACGGCGGGCCACAGCGGCAGCCGGATCCGCAGCCCCCGGGCCACCAACTGCCAGCGCCAGGCGCTGAACACGGTGGTCACGACCCCGATCCCGAGCCCGCCGGCCAGCGCCACCGCGTCGATCCGGCGCAGCCCGTCGAGGAACACGCCGGTGCCGAGCCGCCAGAACAGCACGACCAGGATGACGACACCGACGACCGTGCCCAGGTGGGTGCGGACGGCGGGGGTGTTGAGGCGGGACAGCACGCCGCGCAGCCGGCTCCGAGCCGGCTCGGTGACGACGGCCCCGGACGGGGCCGGGGAGACGGCGGCGGCATCCGCGACGGGGGCGGCCGGAAGGACCGCCCGCACGTCGGCGCCGCGCGCGCCCGGCCGTTCCGCTCGGCGGATGCGGGGCCCGGTGACCCGGCGCTCGCCGCGAGTCCGCGCCACCGTCTCCACGCTCATGACGCTCCGCCCTTCGGCCGGCACAGCGCGAGCAGGTCGCTGTGGTGGACCACGACCCGCAGTTCGCCCGCCTGGCAGGCGGCGAGACGTTCCGTCAGATAGCGGTCGGCGCGCTCGCGCAGGTCGGGCCGCTGCTCGACCGCCGCGCCGACCCAGCCGCGCAGCCACTGGGCGGCGAGCGCGGACTCGCCGGGGCCGAGCCGCCACGGGCTCGGTTGGACCTGCACGGTCGCGCCGTGCTCGGAGAAGGCGTCGGCCGCCACGGTGATCGCGTCCGGGCCGAGCAGGCCCGAGCGCCTCTGGTGGGCGTTGAACGCCTCGGCGATCTCACCGTCCAGCGGGTCGGACGGGGTGAGTTCGACGCGGCCCGCGACCGAGAGCGTCAGCAGCGCGGGGCAGCCGGCGCCCGCGCAGGCGGCGGCGAGGGTGCCGATCTCCTCGACCGTGAGGACGTCGAGCAGCGCGGACGCGGTCACCAGGGAGGCGCCGAGCAGGGCGTCCGCGGTGAGCCGGCCGATGTCGCCGCGGCGTGTCTCGACGGTGACCCGGCTGCCGTCGGCGGAGGAGCGCGGGGAGGCGACGGCGGCGAAGTGCAGGAGGTAGGGGTCGCGGTCGTGCAGGACCCAGTGCTGGGGGCCGTCGAGATGGGGCGCGAGCCAGCGGCCCATGGAACCGGTGCCGCAGCCCACGTCGTGGATGACCAGTCCGCCGGACCGGGCCGGCAGGTTGGCGAGCCGGATCCGCAGCGGGTCGAGCAGGTCGTGCGCCCGCGCGGAGGCGTCGGCGCCCTCCCGCAGCTCCAGCCATTCGGGGGCGTAGCGCGGCGGGTCGTCCGACCCGGCGTCCCGCAGCCGCAGGGTGGCCCGCTCGCCGGGCGTGACGGTGGGGCCGGCCCCGAGGATCACGGAGTCGGCGTCGGCGTCGGATGCCGACGGTACGGACGCGCCACCCATGTCACCCTCCGCCGGGACGATGTCGCTGTGCTGCGGCCCGGGCTGCCCGTCGACGCCCGCCTCGCGGTGTGCCGAGTCCGTCGCCTCCAGGGGACCGGGCTGGGCCGGGATCGTCCCGCCGCTCTGTGCCGTCGCCGTCTTCCTCATGCCGCCCTCCGGGGTTCGTTCGGCAGCCGGCCCAGTACCGAGGCCAGGCTTCGGGCCGTGCCGGCCCAGCCGTTCAGGGCGGCGCGTCGTCCGCGGGCCGCCGCCTTCAGCCGGCGTCGTACGTCGGCCTCGCCGAACCAGCCGCGCAGTTCGACGGCGATCGCGGCGGGGTTCTCCGGCGGGACGAGGATGCCGGGGACACCGCCGTCGGGGGCCCGGCCCACCGCTTCGGGGAGCCCGCCGACGTCCGTCGCCAGCACCGGGATGCCGCGCGCGAGGGCCTCGGTCACCGCCATGCCGTACGTCTCGGCGTAGGAGGTGAGCACCATGAGGTCGGCGGTGTTGTAGCTGGCGTCCAGTTCGGCGCCGGCCTGCGGGCCCGCCAGGATCAGCCGGTCCTCTAGGCCGTGCTTCGCTATCAGGGACCGCAGTTCGGCCACGTACCCGGGGTCCTGGTTCAGCCCGCCCACGCAGACGCAGCTCCACGGCAGGTCGGTCACCGCGGCCAGCGCCTCCACCAGCCGGTGCTGTCCCTTGCGCGGGGTCACGGCGGCCACGCACAGCAGGCGGGACACGCCGTCGGTGCCCGCGGCGAGCGGCGCGATGTCGGCGCCGGGGGCGGCGACATGGACCCGCTCGGGGGCCAGGCCGTGATGGGAGACGAGGCGGCGCACCGCCCAGTCGCTGGTGGCGATCACCGCGTCGACGGCCCGCAGCACGGTGCGTTCCCGGGCGTCCAGCTCCGCGGCGACGGCGGGTTCGAGGCCCGTCTCGTCGCCGAGCGGGAGGTGGACGAGGACCGCGAGCCGCAGCCGCTCCGCCTCCGGCACGACGATCTCGGGCACGCCGCACGCGACCAGTCCGTCCAGCAGGACGACCGTGCCGTCCGGGAACTCCCGCAGCGTACGGGCGAGTTCCGCACGGGCCTCGGCGCCGGGGCGGGGCCAGCTGCCGTCCACCGGGTGCTTGTGCACCTGCCAGCCGAACCCGGGCAGGTCCAGACACACCCGCCGGTCGTAGGCGTTGCCGCCGCTCGGCGCGGACAGGTCGTCGACGCCGCCCGGCAGCACGAAGTGCACGGAGCGCAGGGACATGGGGATGATCTCGGCGTTCTTCAGGACGGTGTGCTGCACCGGCAGGTAGCCGAGCGCCACCTTCTCCGGCTTGTCCAGGGGGACGGTCCTGCCGAGGGCCGCGTTGTTGCCCAGGCCGCCGTCCTTGTCGAAGGACACGTTCTTTTCCAGCGTCACGTCCGTCACAGGGCACGCTCGTAACTCGCCCACGCGACATGCGACTCGTGCAGCGTGACGGTGAGTCCGGCGAGGCCCTTGGCGCCCTCGCCCAGCGCGCCCTTCTCGATCCGCTCGGCGAGGCGGTCGGCGATGACCTTGGCGAGGAACTCGGTGGAGGTGTTGATCCCGGCGAAGTCGGGTTCGTTGTCGAGGTTTCTGTAGTTCAGTTCACCGACGACGGCACCCAGTTCCCGCGTGGCCAGTCCGATGTCGACGACGATGTTGTCGTCGTCCAGCTGCTCGCGCCGGAACGTTGCGTCCACCAGGAACGTCGCTCCATGCAGGCGCTGCGCGGGTCCGAAGACGTCGCCGCGGAAGCTGTGGGCGATCATGATGTGATCGCGGACGGTGATGCTGAACAACGGACGACCCTCCAGGTGCGGTGCGCTCCTCATCCCCGCCGATGGCTGCCGGGGATGCCGTGTAGTACGGCTCTTGGCTTCCCCGTGTTCAGCCGTCTCTCACTCTTTTCTCAGGTCAGGCGCTCTTGTCGTCCGGGAATGAACGAGTCCGTCAGGGCGTGTCCGTGTACCGGACGCGGTGGCACAGGGCCGGGATCTCCCCCGAGGTGAGCTTCGGCATCACCTCGGGGAGCTCCTCGAAAGCGCTCTCCCCCGTGACGAGGGCGTCGAGGGCCGGGTCGGCGAGCAGATCGAGGGCGAGGGCGAGCCGGTCGGCGTAGCCGCGGCTCGCGCGGCGGGCCGGGGAGACGGTGCCGACCTGGCTGCTGCGGAGGGTGAGCCGCCGCGAGTGGAAGGCCTCGCCGAGCGGGAGGGCGACCCGCCGGTCGCCGTACCAGCTGAGCTCGAGGACGGTGCCCTCGGCCCTGAGCAGTTCCAGCGACCTGTTCAGGCCCGGTTCGGTGGCGCTGGCGTGGACGACGAGGTCGCACTCGCCGAGCGCGTCCCCGGGCGCCGCGAATTCGACGCCGAGGGCCTCGGCGACCTCGGCCCGGCGGGGGTCGGCGTCGACCAATTGGAGCCGTACGCCGGGGAAGCGGGCCAGCAGTGCGGCTACCGAGCAGCCGACCATGCCGCCGCCGACGACGGCGATCCGGTCGCCGACCAGGGGTGCGGCGTCCCAGAGGGCGTTGACCGCGGTCTCGACCGTGCCGGCGAGGACGGCGCGGGCGGCGGGCACGTTGTCCGGCACCACGGTCACGGCGCTCGCCGGGACGACGTACCGGGTCTGATGCGGGTACAGGCAGAACACCGTACGGCCGACCAGTGCCGTCGGCCCGGCCTCGACCACCCCGACGTTGAGGTACCCGTACTTCACGGGGGCGGGGAAGTCGCCCTCCTGGAACGGTGCCCGCATGGCCGCGTGCTGGTTCTCGGGGACGCCGCCGCGGAACACGAGTGTCTCCGTGCCCCGGCTGACTCCGGAGTACAGCGACCGCACCAGCACCTCGTCCTCGCCCGGCTCCGGAAGGACAGCTTCCCGGATCTCTCCTTCACCCGGAGAGCTGAGCCAGAACGCACGTGCCGCGCGGTTCATCGGATTCCTCCTGAACGATCGTGAAGCCGTGCACGTACGGAGGTGTGCACAGGTCGCGCACAGTACGCGGCCTTGATCGACTCTGTCATCTGGCCGGAGGAATGTGCGGTGGCCCTGAACAACACTTACGACGCGAGGCTGGTCCAGCAGGAGACCGCTGTGGGAGCGGGCGTGCAGATCCTGTTGCTGGCCCTGCTCGGATCGGCGATCGGCCTGGGGCCGGCGGGCTGGCTGACGGGCCTCGTCTTCGCCATCGCGACCTGGGCGCTGCTGTCGCTGGCCCTGCACCGGTCCGGGCTGCGCTCCTTCGGCCCGGCGAACCGGGTCACGCTCGGGCGGGCGACGCTGGTGGGCGGTGTCACGGCGCTGGTGGCCGACTCGTTCCAGAGCTCGCCGCCGGTCACGCTCTTCGTCGGCCTGACGGCGGTCGCACTGATCCTGGACGGCGTGGACGGCAAGGTGGCCCGCCGCACGGGCACGTCCACGGCGCTCGGCGCGCGTTTCGACATGGAGGTCGACGCGTTCCTGATCCTGGTGCTGAGCGTGTACGTGTCGATGTCGCTGGGCCCGTGGGTCCTCCTCATCGGCGCGATGCGCTACGGCTTCGTCGCCGCCGCCCGCGTCTGGCCCTGGCTGAACGCGCCGCTCCCGCCGAGCACGGCCCGCAAGACGGTCGCCGCGACGCAGGGCGTGTTCCTGCTGCTGGCCGCGTCCGGCTACCTGCCGTACACGGCGACGTTCGCAGTGGCCGCGGTCGCGCTGGCCGCGCTCGTCTGGTCGTTCGGGCGGGACATCATGTGGCTGTACCGGACGTCGTGTACGGAGCCTGTCTCCGTGGCGGAGGTGCGGGAACTGGTGGCGTCCTGAACCCGATCGGCCGTCGATCGTCTGCGGTCACCGTTGTCGCTGGTCGCGCCCACGCGGCGGAGCCGCGCATCGATACAGTCCCGCGCCCTTCGGGGCTCTGCCGGACCTACCGGCGAGGCAGCACACCGATCGCCGCCAGTGGCACGGCCGCCAGCACCAGCCATGGCACGGCCGCCGGCAGGCCCGTGTCCAGGAGGGTTCCCGTCGCCGAGCTCCCGATCAGGACGATGACGCCGGAGATCGAGGACAACGCGCCCGTGTAGAGGCCGAGTCGGCCCTCCTCGGCGAGGTCCGGGATCCAGGCGCGGGCGACCGGGGCGACGAGCATCTGGCCGAGGGTGAGCAGGACGACGAAGACGGCCGCGGGCAACAGGGCCGCCGTACCCGTCCGGTCGGCGGGGCGCGCCGAGGCCACGACCGCGAAGCCCGCCGCGATGAGCAGCAGGCCGGCCACCATGGACCGGCGCAGGGTGAGCCGCTCCCCCGCCCAGCGGGTGACGGGCAACTGGGCGATCACCACCAGCAGCGAGGACAGGGCGAACAGCCAGGCGAGCGCGGACTGGGAGCCGGTGGCGCGCTCCACCTCGTCGGGGAGCGCCAGGTAGAGCTGGTTGTAGGCCAGCAGATAGGCGCCGTACGCGCAGCACAGCGCGAGGAAGCGGCGGTTGCGCAGCAACGGGCCGAGCCCGCCACGGAAGTGGACGCCGCCCCGCCCGGGGACGCGCTGCGGCAGCAGCCAGGCGTGTCCGGCGAGGACGAGGACGAAGATTCCGGCGCCGGCGAGGCAGACCGTTCGGAAGTCCACCGACAGCAGCAGCGCGCCGAGCAGCGGTCCCACGAACGCGCCCGCCTGGCCGGCCACCGTCAGCAGCGCGAGCACCCGGGTACGGGAGCCGCCGCCCTGCTCCTCCCACAGCACGGCCTGGCGCGCGACCTCGGACTCCACGGCCGGCGAGAACAGCGCGGCGGCGAACCCGATCAGCAGCACCGCCCCGATGACCGCCCACGTCTGGCGCGCGTACCCCAGCCATACGAACCCGGCGATCCTGAGCACGCACCCCGTCAGTACGACCGGGCGGATGCCGTACCGGTCGGCGAGCGCACCGCCCACCACGAACAGCCCCTGCTGGCTGAACGTCCGCAGTCCCAGCACGAACCCGACCAGCCACCCGGCCATGCCGACGGCCTGTCCGAGGTGTGCGGCGAGGAAGGGCAGCACGGCGAAGAAGCCGACGTTGAAAGCGAGTTGGGTGAGGATGAGAAGGCGGAGGAGCGGCGAGAGGCGGGGCCGGTCCGAAGCGGCTCTGCGGACACCCGGCACGGACGGCCTCATCGGGCCGCCACCAACTCCCTCGCGCCCGGCTGCTTCTCCGGCACGTCCGCCGCCGGGGGAACCGGCGCACGTCTGCGACGCCGCACCCCTGCGGCCGCCGTCACCGCCAGCGCGCCCAGCAGGGCGAGTACGGCGGCGGGGGCGAGGACCGCCCAGGGGGCGCGTTCGGCGTAGGGCTGGTTCTCGGCCAGGAGCAGGCCCCATTCCGGGGAGGGCGGCTGGGCGCCCAGGCCGAGGAAGGCGAGCGAGGCGAGGGCGAGGGCGACGCCGGGCAGCCGGAGCAGGGCGTGCCGGGTGACGGGCGGCACCACGGCGGGCAGGAGTTCGTGACGCAGGAGGTACCAGCGGCCGGCGCCCAGCGCGCGGGTGGCGGTCAGGTGCAGCGCGGCGCGTTCCTGCCGCAGCAGCGCCGAGGTGTGGGCGGCGAGCGGAGTCCACGCGACGGCGGCCACGGCGAGCGCGGGTGTGCCGCTGCCGCTGCCGACGATCGCGGTGACGAGCAGCGCCACGAGGACCGGCGGCAGCGCGGTGACGGTGTCGACGACCGGCCCGGACAGCCGCGGCAGCAGACCGAGCGCCAGACCGGTGAGCAGGGTGACGGCGGTGATCGCGAGCGCGAGCAGCAGTGTGTCGAGGGCGCCGTGCGCGACCCGGGCGAGGACGTCCCGGCCGAGGGCGTCGGTGCCGAACGGGTGGGCGCCTGAGGGCGCGGCGAGTCGCTCGGCGGTGTCGAGGGCGAGCGGGTCGCGGGGCAGGCCGACGGCGATGACGGTGACGAGCAGGCCGCCGTGGAAGAGAGGCAGGAGCCGGTGAGCCGGCGGTGCGGGGCGGTGCGGGGACGGCAGCGCGCCGTCGCGCAGGGCCGGGCCGATCAGCAGGCGGGTGAGGAGGTGGGCGAGTGCGGCGGCCGCCGCGGCAAGCAGGACGAGGGCGAGGGTGCCGGCCTGGAGGACGGGCAGGTCCTGGGCGAGGGCGGCCTGGAGCGTGGTGCGGCCGAGGCCGGGTATGTCGTAGATCTGCTCGACGGTGACCGCCCCGCCGGTGATGCCCACAACGAACAGGCCGGTGTTGGGCAGCAGTCCGGGCAGGCAGCGGCGCAGGGCCTGCCGGGCGACGGTGCGGCCGGGCAGGCCCCGAGCGGTGGCGGCGAGGGCCCAGGGCTCGGCGAAGGCGCCGGGCAGCAGGTCGTCGAGAAGCCGGCCGATGACGGCTCCGGCGGGCAGGCCGAGGGCGAGGGCGGGCAGGATCGTCCACGCGAAGCCGTACCAGCCGAGCGCCGGCAGCCACCCCAACTGCACGCCCACGACGGTGGCGAGGACGGACGCGGTGAGGAACTCGGGCAGCGCGGCGAGGACGGCGGAGCCGCTGCCACCCGCCCGCCGCCCGTCGAGCCGCCGCCGCGCCCCGAGCCACAGGGTGCGCGCGCAGATCAGCGCGGCGGTGCCGGCGGCGACCGCGAGGGCCACCGCCATCAGCAGCAGGGATACGCCCAGGGCCTGCAGCACGGCGGGGGTGACCTCGCTGCCGGAGATCCACGACCGACCGGCGTCCCCGCGCGGGAGTCCGCCCAGCCAGTCCCCGAGAAGCGCGAACGGACCCTGTTCCAGCCCCAGTTGGGCCCTGATGTCCGCCAGCACCTCGGGGGTGGGGTCGCGGTCCGCCGAGCGGGCCTTGAGGACGGTGAGCGCCGGATCGGTGTGGGAGAGCCAGGGCAGTACGCCGATGGCGCACACCAGGGCGGCCGCGATCCCCGCACGCCACAGGAGCGTGACTGCCCGGTGCCGCACGGGTCAGCGCCGGGTGCCGGTGCCGACGAGGGTGCGCTCGTACGGGTCGAGGAGCGCGCCGCTGACGGAGCTGCCGACGCCGCTGATGATGCGCTGGTGGACCAGCGGCAGCACGGCGTCGGTGCCGAGGATGCGGGCCTCGGCGGCCATCGCCGCGTCCTGCCGCGCGGCGGTGTCGGTGGCGCGCTCGGCCTCGGCGACGGCGCGGTCGACGTCCTTGTCGCACAGCTGGGCGAGGTTGTAGCCGCCGTCGCAGGTGTAGTCACTGGCGAGGACGGAGACGGGGTCGCCGGTGTCGACGAGGGTGTTGCGGGCGAGGACGAACGCGTCGAACCTGCCGGCCAGCGCGTCGCTCTCCAGCCGCGCGTACTCGCGCACCTCGAGAGTGACCTGGAAACCGGCCTTCTCCAGCTGCTGCTTCAGCACCTGGGCGACCTCGGGCAGTTCGGGCCGGTTGTCGTACGTGGCGAGCGTGACGCGGGTCCCGTCGGGGCGCTGCGGCGCCGCCCGCCCGACCGGCTCGGTCCGCTTGCCTGCGGCCCAGGTGACGGCGGGGCCGTAGATGCCGGCGCCGGCGTCGGCGTATCCCTCGTAGACGCCCTTGGCGAGCGCGGAGGTGTCGACGGCCTCGCGGACGGCGGCCCGCAGCCCGGCGTCCTCGAAGGGGCCCTTCTCCGAGTTGAGGAGCAGGCTCGTGGTGCGGGTCGTGGCGGTCGCCTCGCGGGTGCCCTTGTCGAGGGTGGCGGCCTGGGCGACGGGGATCGCCTCGGCGAGGTCGACCTGATCGGTGCGCAGGGCGCTCGCGCGGGCGGTGCCGTCGGCGACGAACTTCACGTCGATGCCGGTGGCCTGCGCGCGTCCGCCCCAGTAGTCGTCGTAGCGGTCGAGGGTGGCCGCGGTGGTGCCCATCACCTTGGTGAGTTCGAAGGGTCCGGTGGCGGTGCCGGCGAGGTCGACGCCGCCCTTCTCGTCGTACGCCTTGCCGGACAGGACGGCGAGGGAGGGGCTGGACAACCGCAGCGGCAGGATCGGGTCGGGGTCCCCGGTCGTGATCCGTACGCCGTCGCCCCCTTCCGCTTTCGCGGTGAGGGTGACTCCCTCGAGGGCGGCCGGCGCGGGCTCGGCCCGGGTGGCGTGGGTGAGGGCGGCGGCGACGGCGGCCGGGGTGACCCTCGAACCGTCCTGGAAGGTGGCCTCGCGCAGGGTGAACAGCCAGGTCCTCTCGTCCTCCTGGCGCCAGGAGGCGGCGAGGGCGGGGGCGGCGACGCCGTTGGCGTCCAGCGCGGTCAGGCCCTCGGTGACGCCGAGGCGGCTGAGGATGGTGGCGTCGGCGCCGTACGGCGAGAGGTTCTCGGCGGGCGGGAAGGCGAGGGCGACCCGGAGGCGGGATCCGGAGTCGGTGGATGCGCCGCTGCCGCCGCCTGAGGCGAAGCAGCCGGTCAGCACCGGGGCGAGGACCAGGGCGAGGAGCGGGCGGAGTCGGCGTCGCACGGTCTATCGCTCCATGGGTATCTCGAAGTGGACGACGTCGTTGCCGCCGTCGGTGTCCCCGCGTTCGTCGTGCACGACCTTGCCCAGCGAGCGCCAGAAGCTCTCGGCGCCGGGCACGTTCGGGTCGGTGTGCAGATAGACGGCGCGGTAGCCGCCGTCTGCCGCCGCGAAGGCCAGCAGTTCACGCACGAGCCGCCGGGCGATGCCGCGCCTGCGGTGCTCGGCGCGGACGTAGACGCGGCGCAACTGCGCGGTCGCGCCGGAGGGGTAGCGCTCGGCCAGGTCGAGCGGGTTCGGCGGGTGGGCCGGGCCGCGCGAGTCGAGGGCGGCCGTGGCGACGACACCGTCGCGCGGGTCGAGTGCGACGAGGAGGGTGTGGCGCGGTGAGGCGAGGTAGGCGGCGGCCGGATCGATGATGTCCGCGTGCCAGCGGGGCACGTAGCCGGTACCGAAATCGCGGTGGACGGTGTCGAGCATCAGGGCTCGCGCAGCGTCCAGGTCGTCCGGGCTCGCCGCCCTGATGCTGTAGTCATGCACTTGCACATCATATGCATTAAGCATCAGAGGTGATCACGACGACCCTCATGACCTCTCACCCCCTTACGGCTCAAGCGATTTGACAGTGATCGCGGACCGCGACCAACCTTGCCACATGACATCCATTTTCAACAAGCGTATGCTGATCTCGAAAGCGGGCCGCTGATGCGTGTCGCGTTCGTCGGCAAGGGCGGCAGCGGCAAGACGACGCTGTCGGCGCTCTTCACCCGCCATCTGGCTCGCTCGGGCGCACCGGTGCTGGCCGTCGACGGCGACATCAACCAGCACCTCGCCGAGGCGCTGGGCCACACCGGCGCCGCCCTGGACGCCCCGCCCCTCGGCGCCCATGTCCGGGACATCAAGGAGTACCTGCGCGGCACCAACCCGCGCGTCCCCTCCGCCGACGCCATGATCAAGACCACGCCGCCGGGACGCGGCTCCCGCCTCCTGCGCCTCCTCGGCGACGACGAACTGCACACCCGGCACGTCCGCCGGGTCGGCGAGGTGCCGCTGATGGTCACGGGCGAGTTCGACGAGAGCGACCTCGGGGTGGCCTGCTACCACTCCAAGCTGAGCGGGGTCGAGCTCTACCTCAACCACCTCGTCGACGGCCCCGGCGAGTACGTGGTCGTCGACATGACCGCGGGCGCGGACGCCTTCGCGTCGGGCCTGTTCACCCGCTTCGACATGACCTTCCTGGTCGCGGAACCGACTCGCAAGGGTGTCTCGGTCTACCGCCAGTACCGCGACCACGCCCGCGAGTTCGGCATCCGTGTCGCGGTCGTCGGCAACAAGGTGACCTGTGAGGACGACCTGCTCTTCCTCAAGGAGGAGGTCGGCGACGACCTCCTCACCCACCTCGTCCAGTCCTCCTGGGTCCGCGCGGCCGAACAGGGCCGCGAACAGGGCGAGCTGGAGTCGGCCAACGTGCACGCCCTCAACGTCCTGCGCGAGGCGGTCGACGCCTGCCCCAAGGACTGGCCCACGATGCACGGCCACGCCGTCGAGTTCCATCTGCGCAACGCCCGCGCCTGGGGGGACGCCAGAACGGGCGACGACCTCGCATCCCAGATCGACCCGGACTTCGTACCGGGCCCGCCGGCCCTGTCCTGACCTCGGGCCGGCCTGCCGCCACCGGTCGACGTCCTCCGAGTGCCGGCGGAGCCGGGCGCACGCCACGAGGACCGTGCGGGACAGCCGCCTGAAATTCCGGCGACTCCGGTCAGGCGGCCGCCTACGCTGACGGCATGGCCCACGCGAAGACCTCGTACGTCTGCCTGCCCTGCCGGGCCTCGTACAAGCAGCCGTACGGCGTGGACAGGCAGCGGATCTGCCCCCGTTGCGCCGAGCCGCTCATTCACGTCGGCTCCGCCTTCGCCGCGCCGCCACGCCGTGACCGCGCGGCCTGGCGGGCCCTGTCCGTGCTGCTGCACGCGGGCGTCCGGTTCCACAAGAGCTGCTGCGGCGGGCCCGGTTACCGCCCGCGCACTGTGCGGGAGGTGCGTGAGCGGATGGCCTACGCGCGCCGAACCGGTGAACCCTTCGCACGGGCACTCGTCCGCCCTGAGATGCCCTGACGCACCTCCCGGTCACGAGCGTTCAGCCCGGCTGCCTCACAGCCCTGCCCGTGCCAGCAGCGCGGGCAGCGCCTCCGGCTTGACCTTCTGCACCGACCGCACCTGGCCAAGTCCGAGTTCCTCACGGCTCACCGGCTCGCGGTACAGCGCCTTCGTCGCCTCGGTGATCATGGTCACCGCGACCAGGTAGGGAACGTCGGGGTCCTCGTCGTCCGCCCGGGGTTCCTCGTCGACCTCGGCCACCGCGGCGACCGCCGACTCCGGCTGAGCGAAGAAGAACCAGAGGCGGTCGCCCGGCCGCATCCGGTAGCGACGGCTGAGCCAGAGCTCCAGTTCCGGCTCCTCCTCCGCCAGTTGCCGCATCGTCTCCTTGTCGGACGGCTCCCCGTCCAAGGTGTCCTTGCGCGGATTGAGGATGTAGATCCAGTCCGCCATGGAATCCCCTTCGGTCAAGCCCTCGGCCCGCGAGCCATGCGTGCAGCGCCTCATCGTGTCAGGCCGCGGCTCCCTCGGCACTCGCATTTTCGGAGACCGGTCGGTTCGCCCGTCACGGCGCCTCGAGCCGTCGGCCGGAGTCGGGGGCGTTGTCAGTGGGTGGCGATAGCTTGATCCCGTTGCGTCGCTCTGGCGTTGACATCCCCTTTCGCATGCATGGGAGATGGTGCGTTGTCGGTCTGGGAGAGGTCGAGTACGGCACGGGTCGTGCCGTCCGCGCGCCCGCGGAAGCTCGCGAAGGTGCCGTTCGTGGAGCTGGCCGACGGGCGGTTGCAGGGTGTGGTGTCCAGCGGTTCGGACATCGGGCGGGTGTATGTGTCGTCGGTCGAGGCGGGGACGTACGCGTTCGCGTGCAGCACCAACAACAACCGTCCCTGTGGTGGGGCGCGCGGGTGGTTCTGCAATCACATACGTGCGCTGATCAGTGAGGCGGTGCTGCAGTACGGCGCCGACCGGGTGGGCCGCTATCTGAAGGTCGAGGTCGCCGGCGACGCGTCCGCCGACGCGGGTTCCCTCACCGATGCGATGACCGCCACCCGGCCCGCGCAGGGGGACAGTTCGGCCGCGGCCCAGGTGTTCAGCCGGTTCCTGCGGCATCTGGCGTATCTCGAACTCGCCCCGACCACCGCTCCGCTGCCCGAGATGCAGTGGTTCCCGACGACGAGGGCGGTGGCCTGATGCGTGCCGATCTGCTGACCGACGCCGTCGACGGGCTCGACGAGGCCCTTGCCGCGGTGGACGCCTTCGACGACGTGCTGGTGGCCGGTCTGCTGCGTCCACACCCCGCCCAGGCCCATGGGCCGGCCGCTCTCGCCGAGGCCGTCGCCGGCTCGCCACTGGCGGCGCGGGTCGCCGAGGCCGCCGAGAAGACCGCTGCCGGAGCCGCAGGCGAGGATCACTTCGTCGCGCTCGCCGCCGCTCGTACCGCCCTGCTCGGTTCCGTGCACGACGCGCTGGTTCTGCGCGTGGACGAGGCGGTCGGGCGACCCCGGGACGAGCAGGGCCCCACGACGGCCGGCGATGCGGAGCACGCGGTCAATCTGCTGACCGCGGCGCGTAGTTGGCTGTGCGACGTCGCGCGGGCCGGATGGCGGGGCATCGACCATGAACTCGTCGGCGGGGCCGTGCCCGTCGTGTCCGCGATGCTGCCCGACACCGCGCTGCGCCGCCTGGCCACACTGCTGGACGGTTTCGCCGCCGAACTGGCCGCCTCCTGCCCGGGATCGAGCCTGGAGCGGGTTCCGGTGCGGCGGTGGGCCGACCTGTGGTCGCGCGCCATGCTGCTGACGGTGCCCGGAGCAGCGGCCCGTGCTCCCGGCGGCACCGAGGCGACCGGCCGTCTGCTGCCGCTCGGTGTCGACGTGCAGGAGCACGCCACCGCCGTACAGGCGCAGGTGCACGCGGTGTTCGAACCGGCGGACGGCGGCACGCCGCGGCTGGTGCGGGCCTCGGTGTCCGCGCCGAAACCCGACACCGTCGTCGGTGCCGGGCTGTGGCAGCTGTTGCGGCCGCACATGTCCCTGCTGGCCGCGGTGAGCGAGGGGCGGGCGATGGAGCTCGACGCGATGCCCGTCACCGGTGAGGGCGATCTGATCTGGGACGACGCCCGGGCCCGCACGGGTGAGCCCGCGGAGGTTTTCGCCACCGCGCGGGTGGCGCTGCCCACCGCTGCCGCCTTCCCGACGGCGCCGCTCGACCGGCATCCGGCGCGTATCGCCGTGCCCGTCCTGCTGGAGGGGTATGCCGTGGAGGAGGGGGAGGACGGGGTGGCGTTCCAGGTCGCGGGTCAGCGTCTCGCCGTCGACACCGACCGGGTTCCGGCCGCCGGTCCGCTCACCCCCGAGGTCGTCGCCTCGTCCGGTGCGTGTATCGGGCTGCTCCGCTGGGATGCCGGGGAATTCCTGGTGCAGCCGCTCGCCGTCGAGCGGACCGTGCGGAAGAAGTCCGTCGCCGAACACGCCGGGGCCTGGGCCGGAGGTACGACCGACAAGGCCGGCGTACGGGCCGAGAAGGCTGCCACCGACGCGGTCACCGTGCTGCGCGAACGTGCCGGAAGGCTGCTGCGGAAATGAGCGAGCGGACGATCGAAGGGGCCCCCGCGCCCGATCCGGACGAGAACCGACGGCAGGTGCTGTACTGGCGGCTGCTGGCCCGGCTGTTCGACCCCGAGGAGCAGGCCGACCTGGAGTCGGCGAGTCTCGCCGTGGTCGAGGACATCGGCCTGCCGTCCGCGCTGCTCGACCCGGGGGCGTCCGTCGACTCCGTCGTGCAGCGGCATCCGGGGCTGGCCGCCGAGTTCGACGGACTGATGACGCCCGGGCCGGACGAGGACGGCGGGCGGGACCGGGCCGCCGAGGTGCGGCGCGCGGCGCTCGTGTCGAAGGTGCTGCTGAACGTGTTCCCGACCGGCTCCGGCACGGTCACCGCCGAGCAGCTGGCGCGCTGGCAGTCGGACGCGGGATGGCTGGAGCGGGCGCTGGGCTGCCGGCCCGGCGAGCTGCGCGGCGGGCAGGGCGGTGCCGGCCGTGCGGGAGGCGGGCCGGGCGTCAGCCCGACCGGTACCGGTTTCGGCGGACCCACCCCCGACCTCAGCCGGCTGATCCCCGAGATCGGTCCGGAACTCGGCGCCATCGAGGCCGGTCTCGTCAAGCGCATGCACCTGCGCGAGGTGCTGGCCGATCCCGCGCTGGCCTCGCGGCTGACACCGAGCATGTCCCTGATCGAGCAGTTGCTGCGCGACAAGGACAACCTCTCCGGTGTCGCCCTGGCCAACGCCAAGTCGCTGATCCGGCGTTACGTCGACGAGGTCGCCCAGGTGCTGCGCACCCAGGTGGAGAAGGCCACGGTCGGTGACATCGACCGGTCCGTCCCGCCCAAGCGGGTCTTCCGCAACCTCGACCTCGACCGCACGATCTGGAAGAACCTCACCAACTGGGATCCGGAGGGGGAGCGGCTCTACGTCGACCGGCTCTACTACCGGCGCACCAGCCGCAGGACGACACCCCAGCGGCTCATCGTGGTCGTGGACCAGTCGGGTTCGATGGTCGACTCGATGGTCAACTGCACCATCCTGGCGTCCATTTTCGCCGGGCTGCCGAAGGTGGACGTCCACCTGATCGCGTACGACACCCAGGCGCTGGACCTCACGCCCTGGGCGCACGACCCGTTCGAGACGCTGCTGCGGACCAAGCTCGGCGGCGGCACCGACGGCACCGTCGCCATGGCGCTCGCCCAGCCGAAGATCGCCGAGCCGCGCAACACCGTCGTGGTGTGGATCTCCGACTTCTACGAATGGCGCACGGACGAGCTGTTCGAGAGCATGGCCGCCGTCCACCGATCGGGGGCGAAGTTCATCCCGGTCGGGTCGGTGACCAGCTCCGGGCGCGGCAGCGTCAACCCGTGGTTCCGGGAGAAGTTCAAGGACCTCGGTACGCCGGTGATCTCCGGCCACATCAAGAAGCTCGTGCACGAGCTCAAGACGTTTCTCACCTGATCAACCGGCGTTCGTCCACGTCTCGTTGTGATCACCGTACGGAAGGCTTTCCCCCATGTCTGACCTGCTGCGCGCTCCTGCCGAGATCAAGTACGCCGAGGAGCTCGACTGGCTGGAGTCGATCGACGACGGCCCCAAGCCGTTCTCGTGGCGGCTGTCCCCGAAGATGGTCCGCCTGTTCATCCTCGGCTCGGAGCGTGCCGACGGACTGGACCGGGAGGTGTCGCAGAAGTGGTTCGGCGACCGCAGCTTCGTCGAGCGGTCCATCGTCACCCTCGCCTCCGACCGCGGTCTGCTGCTCATCGGTGACCCGGGCACCGGCAAGAGCTGGCTGGCCGAACTGCTGTCCGCCGCGATCAGCCGCAACTCCACGCTGGTGGTGCAGGGCACGGCCGGGACCACCGAGGACCACATCAAGTACTCGTGGAACGTGTCGATGGTCATCGCCAAGGGCCAGTCACGGGAGTCGATGATCCCCTCGCCGATCATGACCGCGATGGAGGGCGGTTCGATCGGCCGCTTCGAGGAGCTGACCCGGTCGACGAGCGACGTCCAGGACGCGCTGATCTCGATCCTCTCCGAGAAGTACATCTCCGTCCCCGAGCTGGAGAGCGGCGCCGGTGACGACAACATCGTCTTCGCCAAGCCCGGCTTCTCGATCATCGCCACCGCCAACAGCCGCGACCGGGGTGTCAACGACCTGTCGTCCGCGCTGAAGCGCCGGTTCAACTTCGTCCGCATCCCCGTCGTGACGAACAAGAAGAGCGAGGCGGAGATCGTCCGCTTCCGCACCGAGGAACTGCTGCGCCGGCACTCGATCGACCTCGACGTACCGCCGACCCTCCTCGATGTGCTGCTCCAGAGCTTCGCCGACCTGCGGGCGTCCGCCGCGGCGGCCGGCAGCGACGACGAGAAGCTGGAGTCCGCGCTGTCCACGGCCGAGCAGATCGGCGTGCTGGAGGACGCCGTCCTGCACAGCAACTTCTTCGGTGAGCGCGCCCTGACCGCCCGCACCTTGGCGTCCTCCCTCGTCGGCTCCCTCACTCGGCGTGAGCCCGAGGACCTGGCGATTCTCAACAAGTACCTGCACGGTGTGGTCGAGCCGCGCAGCAAGGAGGAGGGCGGCTCCTGGCCCGAGTTCCTTCAGGGCGGCCGCGACGCGATCGCCACGCTGTCATGAGCGGACCCCGGGAGAGCACGTCGTTCGCCGCGCTCCGCGGCCAACTACAGCAAGCCGCGGCCACGTTCGCGGGCGGGCCCGACGCCCTGGAGGGCATCCTTCTCGGCATGGTCGACGACGTCGACCGCGCGGTCCGCGAGCCGCTGGAGATCTTCCCTGTCTGTCACCACTCCCCCGCCTCGGCTCTCGCCATGGCCCGCCGGCTGCGCGAGAAGCAGCCCAAGGTGGTGTACCTGGAGCTGTGCGAGGACATGGCGCCGCTCCTGACCGAGCTGCGCAACTGCAGGCTGCCGGTGGCGGTGCAGGCGTTCGCCGGCGACGTCGACGGCTTTCCCGCCGACTGGGCCCCGCTGTCGGTCGTGGCGCCGGTCACGGAGGCGTCCGCCGAGTACCAGGCGATCGCGTACGCCCTGGACACCCCGGGCGTCGAGCTGGTGCTCGTCGACCGGTCCTCGGACCACGTCTTCCAGTGGGACAGGGCAGGCGAGCACGCCCAGGAGGGCGCCGCGCCCGCGGACGAGCCCGAGGCCGCGCTGCACGGCGAGGCAGTCGGCGTCGAGATCGGCGACCTGCGGCCGCGCTTCGCCGAGTTGGAGGAGCATCTGCTCCGCCACGGGAAGGTGCGGCACTGGTCGGAGTGGTGGCACCAGTACGTCGAAGTCCCGCTCGTGGACAGCGATCACGACACCTACCGCCAGGTCATGTTCCTCATCGGCAGCCTGTTCCGGCGGCTCGCCCCCGGCGACCGGTCCCGCGTCCGGGTGGACGAGGACCGCGAGCGGTACATGTGGACCCGGATGCGCGAGCACCTGACGGCCACCGGCACGGACCCGGAGGACTGTCTGTACGTGTGCGGCGCGTTCCACGCGGCCAGCCGCGTCGAGGAGTTCGGCGTGCACGGCCGCTCGGACACCTTCACGATCTCCCCTCGTACGGCCACCACCTGGCAGTACGGGCTGATCCCGTCCAGTCACGCGGCGATCGAGGCGCAGTTCGGGCTCGCGGCGGGCTCGGTGTCGATCGCGGCGACCGAGTGGGCGAAGAGCCTGCGGCGGACCCGGGTGAAGCCGTTCCGGCTGGAAGGCCAGGCAGGGACGAGGAAGCCGGGGAAGAAGTCGGCGGCCGCCGCCGTGGCCCCGGCGCCTCGGTCCACGGTCGCCGCGGACAAGCTGTCCGGCTTCCTGCGCAGACCGCCCGTGCTCGACGGGCTCGACGAGGCCGAACTGCTCGGCTGGTCGGTCGACATCGTGCGCGCGGCCCGGCGCAACGGCTATCTGGCCTCCACCGCCGACGCCATCGCCGTGTTCGAGACGTCGATCCTGCTCGCCGGCATGCGGGACCGGGCCAAGCCGACGCCGTACGACTTCCAGGACGCGGCGGTCACCTGCATCGAGAAGGACAGTGTGCCGGGGCGGCGGGACGTGCGGCGTCTCGTCGAGATCATGATGGGCGGCGACCGGATCGGCCAGGTCGGCTACGACTCGCTGCCGCCGCTCGCACGCGATGTGTACGACCGGCTCGCACCACTGGAGCTGAAGCTCGAGCAGCGCGGGGTGCGCCGGGCGCTGCTGGACATGGCGTCCCGGCCGGAACTGCGGGCGTGTTCCGACGTGCTGTGGATGCTGCGGCGGCTGCTGCCGCAGGGCGCGGCGCGGCCGATCATGGGTGAGCGCAAGCTGGGTGAGCGGTCGATCCAGGAGTCGTGGGACCTGGCGCTCGGCACGCATCAGCGGTCTCTGATCGAGCTGGGCTACGAGGGTGTCAGTCTTGAGCAGGTCCTGGAGCAGCGGCTGCGGCGCGAGGCGTACGGGCCGCAGGCGACGACGGCTTCGGTGCTGGCCGCCGTCGAGGACGCGACCCTGTACCTGCGCAGCCGCCGCCTCGCGGACGAGTTGGGCACGCACGCGCTGAAGCTGCTCGCCACCGAGCGGAGCGTGGACGGCGCGCCGGAGGTGCTGCGCCGGGTGCGTGCGCTGCTGGCGTACTACCGCACCAGCGAGCCGGTGCTGCCGTCGTGGATCGAGTCCTTCGTCAAGACGGGGTACGCCCACTACTGCACGCTGCTGCCGACGGCGTTCCGGGACGAGGACGCGACGGTCGGGCAGGTCGCGGCGATGCTCGGCTTCCTGTTCAGCATGGAGAGCCTGGCCCTCTCGCTGGGCTGCGACCGGACCCAGCTGGAGCTGGCCGTCGCCCAGTCGCACCCCGACGAGCCGTCGAAGACGGCACTGCTGTGGGCGGCGCAGGTGCAGCTGGGCACGCTGTCCCGGGCCGAGCTGCGGGCGCGGTGCGACGAGCTGCTGGACAATCCGCTGGTGGTGCCCGCCTATCCGCGCTACCTGAGCGGCTTCGTGCACGCGTTGGAGCCCGTGCCGGGGCTGGCGGACGTGGTCGTGGAGGCGGTGTCGAACGCGTTCGGGCGGCTGCCGGACACGGTGCTGCTGCCGTGGTTGCCGCTCCTGATCACCACCCTGCGCTCCGGCGCGTCCGACCTCGCCCCTCTGCTGATCCGCGAGGCCGGTCGCGTCTTCCCGGGCCGGCTGGCGGCACTGGACGCATGGGTACCGCCCTGGAAGATGCCGCAGACGGATCCGTTCGCCGCGGCACGGGCGAAGACCGCACCCGACGTCAGCCGCCGTGGCGCCGCGCTCCTCACGGCGCACCCGTCGACCTGCGACGCGGTGGCGGAACTGCTCGGCTGCGACGGCGTGTGGGCGCGCTCCGAGGTCCCGTTCTCCTCGGGCGTGGGGTTGCTGGCATCGCACCCGTCGACCTGTGACGCCGTGGCGGAACTGCTCGGCTGCGACGGCGTGTGGGCCGGGACGGCGACCGGTCCGGACCCGTCGGGCGGGGCCGTGCTCACGGCCCGCCATCCGGGGACGGCGGACGCCCTGAAGTCCCTGCTCGCCGGCGGATGAGGCAGGCGGTGGCCCGGTTCGGAGCACCCGGGCCGGGCCACCGGCCAGGGGCACTCACCCCTTCTGCTCCACCCGCACCCAGTCCACCTCCGCCTGCACTCCCCCGCCCGCGACCCGGTCCACGCTCGACTGCGGCAGCCCCCAGTAGGGCGTGGTCACCTGGTTCCAGCCGGCCGGATAGGCACCGCCGAGGGCCAGGTTCAGGATCACGTACTGGTTGTGGTCGAAGACCCACTGCCCCCGCGTCGACTCCAGCTTGTTGCGGGTCGTCTCCTGGACGAGACGGTCGTCGACGTAGAAGCGCATGCCGGTCGGGGTCCACTCGACGGCGTAGGTGTGCCACTGGTCGACGCCGCCGCCGTTCGGGAGGATCTGGCGGGCGCCGATGTTGCCGTCGGCCGAGTAGCCGGGGCCGTGCAGGGCGGTGCTGGTCCAGTCGCGGTAGCCGATGTTCTCCATGATGTCGGTCTCGCCGGAGCCGGGCCAGGAGACCGAGGGGTTGTCGACGTCGCTGCCGAGCAGCCAGAAGGCGGGCCAGAAGCCGTCGCCGACGGGGAGCTTCATGCGGGCGCTGACCCGGCCGTAGGTGAAGTCGAACTTCGTGTTGGTGTCGATGCGGCCGGACGTGAAGTCGTAGGTGCCGCCGCCGGCCCGCGTGCAGCCCTTGCAGTACTTCGCACGCAGGACCAACGCACCGTTCTCCGTGCGGATGTTGTCCGCCGAGTCCACGTACGCCTGCGACTCGCCGTTGACCGAGCCCATCTCGGTGCCGGTGCGCACCACGCGCCACTTGGAGCGGTCGAGGGCGCCGGCGGTGAAGTCGTCGAAGAACGTGGTCCGGTACGTCCCCGGCTGTTCGGCCGGGAGCGCGGGGTAGGCCGCCGCGGCGCTGCCGCCCGTGCCCCAGACCTCGAACTCGTACAGGGAGTAGCCGAACTGGGCCGTGGCGGGGGCCGGGTTGTGGAAGCTGCGGCGCTCCTTGCCGAGCATGCGGACGTAGCGACCGGTCGCCGGGGAGGCGAGGTTGATCGTGTCGTGCAGGCCGACCGCCTCCGCCGGGGACTTCACGTTGGCGCGGCGGGCGGCGACCTCCGCGGACGAGGGCCGGTGGACCGTGCGCCAGGTGCGGTGGTCGTCGGAGACCTGGAGTTCGTAGTCGACCGCGTAGGCCGCCTCCCAGTACAGGTCCACGGAGTTGATCGTGGACGTGGCTCCCAGGTCCACCGAGATCCAGCGGTCCGCGTTCCAGTCGCTCGACCAGCGGGACGCGTCGGCCTTGAGGTCCGCCGGCCGGCCGCCGTCGGTGACGAACGCCGGTGAGTTGCCGGCGTGCTGGTAGAAGTTCGCGTAGGCCGGGTGGTTCAGGGCGAGGTTGGCGCGGGTGGTGGAGGCGGGGGCCGGTTCGCCGCCGTAGACCTTGAAGGAGTACAGCGAGTAGCCCCAGGGCGTGGCGCGTTCGACGCCCCGCATGCGGACGTACCGGCCGGTGACCTCCTGCGGGTAGGTGTGCGCGGTGACCGAGCCGCCGGTGCCGGCGGTCTCCGTGTAGAAGGGGGTCCAGTCGGTGCCGTTCCTGGAGACCTCCAGGACGTATCTCTTGCCGTAGGCGGCCTCCCAGTCGAGGACCACCCGGTCGACCCGAACCGTGGCGCCGAGGTCGACGCGGATCCAGGCGTCGTCGGCGAAGTTGCTGGACCAGCGGCTCGCGCCGTCGCCGTCGAAGGCGAGGCCGGGGGCGGTGGCGCCGTTCTCGCTGCCGGAGGCGGTGACGCGGTTCGGGTCGGCGGCGTAGGAGGCGTTCGCGCGGTCGGTGTCCCAGGCGACGGCGGCGGACGCGGCGGACGCCGGTGCGCCGAGGGCCGTGCCCGAGGACAGCAGGGCCGCCGTCGCGAGGGCGGCCAGGAGGGTACGGGGGATGCGGGTCGGCATGCGGCTCTCCTGATCGATGATGTTGTGTTCATGACAGGTCAGTGCCGGTCGCTGGTGCGCATGACATTCCGAGGGGGGTGGGAGCGGTGGGCGTGGGCTCCGGCTCCCACACCCACCGCCGTCGGGTCAGGCCGCCCGCTCGGCCCCCGCCCGGTGCGCGCGGACGATGTCCGCGTACCGGTGACCGGTGCCCTTGATCGTGCGGACCTGGGTCTCGTAGTCGACGTGGACCAAGCCGAAGCGCTTGGCATAGCCGTACGCCCACTCGAAGTTGTCGAGCAGCGACCAGGCGAAGTACCCCGCCAGCGGGACGCCCTTGCGGGCGGCGGAGGCGCAGGCCGCCACGTGCTGGATCAGGTAGTCCTGGCGCTCGGGGTCGTCGATCGTGCCGTCGGGGCGCACCACGTCCGGGAAGGCGGAGCCGTTCTCGGTGACGTAGATCTTCCGCGGCCCGTACTCCTCGGTCAGCCGCAGCAGCAGCGTCTCGATGCCGCTCGCGTCGATCTCCCAGTCCATGCCGGTGCGCGGCACGTCCGGGCGGCGGACCGCGCGGGCGTGGGGCGCCGGGCCCTCGGGGTCGTCCACGACGTAGGCCGGGAAGTAGTAGTTCAGGCCGAGCCAGTCCAGCGGGGCCGCGATCGTCTCCAGGTCACCGGCCCGCTCGGGGAGATCGACGCCGTACGTCTCGACCATGTCGGCGGGGAAGCCGCGGCCGTGCACCGGGTCGAGCCACCAGCGGTTGACGTGGCCGTCCTGGCGGCGGGCGGCGGCCTCGTCCTCGGGGCGGTCGCCGGCCGCGTACACCGTCGAGAGGTTGTTGACGATGCCGACCTCGGCGCCGGGCGCGGCGGCGCGGATCGCCTGCGTCGCCAGGCCGTGGCCGAGGAGGAGGTGGTAGGAGGCGCGGACGGCGGCCGTGAGGTCGGTCAGACCGGGCGCCATCTTGCCCTCCAGGTGGCCGATCCAGGCCGAGCAGGAGGGCTCGTTGAGGGTGGCGAACTGGGTGACCCGGTCGCCGAGCCGGGCGGCGACCACGGAGGCGTACTCGGCGAAGTGCTCGGCGGTCGCCCGCTCGGGCCAGCCGCCCCGGTCCTGGAGCGCCTGCGGCAGGTCCCAGTGGTAGAGCGTGACGGAGGGAGCGATGCCCGCCTCCAGCAGACCGTCGACCAACTCGTCGTAGAAGGCGAGGCCCTTGGCGTTCACCGGGCCGTCCCCACCCGGCACCACACGCGGCCAGGCGACCGACAACCGGTAGGCGTTGGTGCCGAGCCGGCGCATCAGACCGATGTCCTCGCGCCAGCGGTGGTAGTGGTCGCAGGCGACGTCGCCGTTGTCGTCGTTGTCGATCTTTCCGGCGGTGTGCGAGAAGGTGTCCCAGATCGACGGGGAACGGCCGTCCTCCGCCACGGCTCCCTCGATCTGGTACGCCGCTGTGGCGGTGCCCCACAGGAAGTCGTTCGGGAGTGCGGCGAGGTCGATGCGGTCGGACACAGAAATCCTCTCGGAACGGGGGGTGTGGATCACTTGACGGCGCCCGCGGTCAGGCCGGCGACCAGATAGCGCTGAAGCAGCAGGAAGCCCGCCACCACGGGCACGCTGACGACGAGCGAGGCGGCCATGATCTGGTTCCAGTACACGTCGTTGAGCGTGGAGTAGCCCTGGAGGCCGACGGCGAGGGTGCGGGTGGTGTCGTTGGTCATGACGGACGCGAAGAGCACTTCGCCCCAGGCCGTCATGAACGCGTAGACGGCGACCGCGACGATGCCGGGGATCGCGGCCGGCACGACCACCCGGAACAGCGCGCCGAGCGGTCCGCACCCGTCGACCAGCGCCGCCTCGTCCAGATCACGCGGCACCGAGTCGAAGTACCCGATCAGCATCCAGATCGAGAACGGCAGCGAGAAGGTCAGATACGTCAGGATCAGGCCGCCGCGCGAGCCGAACAGGGCGATGCCGGTGGCGTTGCCGATGTTGACGTAGATGAGGAACAGCGGCAGCAGGAAGAGGATGCCCGGGAACATCTGCGTGGACAGGACGGTGACCGTGAAGACCCGCTTGCCGCGGAAGGTGTAGCGGCTGACGGCGTACGCGGCGAACACCGCGATCACCACCGAGCACACCGTCGCCGCGCCCGCCACGATCAGCGAGTTCACGAAGTACCTCGCGAGCGGCACCGTCGACCAGATGTCGATGTACGGGCGGATCGTCAGGCCACTGGGCAGCCACCGGAACTGGCCGGAGACGTCCGCGAGCGGCTTGAGCGAGCTGGAGACCATCACATAGACGGGGACCAGGACGAAGCCGGTGAGCAGGGTGAGGAAGATCCGCCGGGACCACAGGAAGGAACGCGGCGGTGCCATGGGCGAGTTACGCATTCTTGGTCCTCCGTCCGCGCGAGGTGAGGACGAGGTACACGCCCGTCACCACGAGCAGGAACAGCAGCAGGAGCACGCTCATCGCGGAACCGGTGCCGAAGTTCCAGGTGACGAAGCTGGCTTGATAGATGTGCACCGAGATGAGGTCCCCGGCCTGCGGCGCGGTCTTGCCGAACAGGACGTACGGCGTGTTGAAGTCGTTGAACGTCCACAGGAACAGCACCAGCACGAGGACCTGGTTGACCGGGCTCAGCGACGGCAGGGTGATGCGGCGGATCTGCTGCCACATGCCCGCGCCGTCGAGCGCGGCCGCCTCGTACAGCTCCTTCGGGATGTTCTGCAGGCCGGCCATGACGATGAGGAAGGCGAACGGCCAGCCCTTCCACACCGACACCGTCAGCAGCGCGATGAAGCTGTTGTCGCCGATGAGCCAGAAGGAGGGCTTGTCGGTGATGCCGAGCTGGTCGTGCAGGACGTGGTTCACCAGGCCGTTGTCGTGCTGGAACATGAACACCCAGGTGATCACGGCCGTGTAGACGGGCAGCGCGTACGGCACCAGGAACAGCGCGCGCAGCAGACCCCGGCCGCGGAAGGTGTCCTGCATGTAGATCGCGGCGGCCGTGCCGATCAGCCAGCACAGCCCGACCGACAGCAGCGTGAAGGCGAGGGTGACCAGGAACGAGTGGAGCAGCGCCTCCCCCACGGGGGCGTTGAAATCCACCGACATCCGGTAGTTGTCGATGCCGTTCCAGGGCGCGGTGGTCCAGTCACGGATGTAGAACTGCGTGAGCTCCTTGAAGCTCATCAGGACACCGATCACCATCGGCACCAGATGGACCAGGAGTTCCAGCAGCAGGGCGGGCAGGAGCAGCAGATAAGGCAGTCCGATGCGGCGGATCCGCCCGGGACGGCGGCGGGGGCCGTCCGCCGTCCCGGGGGAGCTCCGACGCACCTCGGCCTCGGCGGGCACCGTGGTCGTCATCGTGCTCACTTCGTCGGCATCTGCTGCTGGGCCTTCTCCAGCGCCGCCTTCACCGAGTCCGTGGTCACCGGGCGCCCGCCGGCGGCGTCGGCCCACAGCTCCTTGATGGCGGTACCGACCGCCGTCTCGAACTGGGACTCGTCGGCGACCTGCGGTGCCGCGATGGCGCTCTGCGCGAGGGTGTCCTTCAGGACCGCGTTCGCGGGGGTGTTGAAGGACTCGTCCGACTGCGCGCCCTTGACCGGCGGGATCGAGCTGTAGGCCTCGTTGAGGATCTTCTGCTCGTCGTCGCTGGTCATGAACTTCACGAACTTCGTGGCACCGTCGATGTTGTCGGTGTTCTTGAAGACGGCCAGGTTGATGCCCATGACCATGGAGTTGACGCTGGTGCCGGAGCCCGGGGTGCCGGACTGCACCGGCACCGGCGCGATGCCGTAGGCGTCCTCGCTCATGCCCTGCGACTTGAGGTTGGCGGAGGCGGACTGCCACAGCAGCATCGCCGTCTTGCCCTTGGCGAAGTCGCTGACGGACTGGTTCTGCGCGTACTCGGCGTTGCCGGGCGCGATGATCTTGTCCTTGGCCATCAGGTCGACGAACTGCTTGACGCCCTCGACGGCCTTGTCGGAGGTGAAGTCCGGCTTGCCGTCGGCCGTGAAGAAGTCGGCACCGTGCTGCTTGGCGAAGACGACGGCGTGGTGGATGTTCTCCGACGGGTTCGAACCCTCCACGCCCAGGCCCCACTTGCCGCCCTTGGACAGCTTCTTGCCGTCGGCGACCAGCTCCTCCCAGGTGGCCGGCGGCTTGGAGATGCCCGCGTCGGCGAACATCTTCTTGTTGTAGTAGAGCGCGTACGACATCGAGTACAGCGGCACCGCCGCGGGGTCCTGCCCCTCGGCGCCGGTCGAGCCGAGCGCGGAGTCGACGAACCGGTCCTTGCCGCCGATCTTGCCGAAGTTCTCGGCGTTCCACGGCAGCAGCGCCCCGGTGGCCTGCAGGGAGGCGCTCCAGGTGTTGCCGATGTTGAGGACGTCGGGGCCCTGGCCGGAGGTGGTCGCGGTCAGGATCCGGTTGAGCAGATCCGACCAGGGCACGACCTCCAGCTTCACCTCGATGCCGGTCTGCTTCTCGAACTTGTCGAGTTCGGGCTGGAGGACCTTCTTGTCGACCTCGATGCTGGCGCCCTGGTTGGAGGCCCAGTAGGTGAGGGTCTTCGGTGCGTCGTTCGACCCCCCGCCGTCGGTGGACGAACCGCCTCCGCAGGCCGTTGCGGCCAGGGCGAGAGACATGGTGACGGCAGCTACGGCCGCGGCTCGCGTTGTGCGCATGGCTCCAGGTGTCCCTTCCGGGAGTACTGCTGCTTAATTTAGAGCGTGAGTTAAGCCCTAAGGAGCCGCCGCGTCAAGGCTTTTGACACAGTCCCCGGACTCTGGTCCAAAGTCTTGACTCCATCGTTTTACAGCTGAACCATTCACCGGCGAGAGAGCGCTCCCAAACCCCACCACGTTCACTTCCTGAACAAGGAGAGCCGCCCCTATGCCTGCTTCCTCCCCGGATTCCCGGCCCCCCTCGATCGGCCGCCGTACCCTGCTGGGCGCCGCCGCCGCGGCCACACCGGCAGCCGTGCTGGGCGTGGCCACGCCGTCCTCCGCGGCCCCGTCCTCCGCGGCCCCGTCGGCCCGCAAGAAGCCACGCGCACTGCCCGGCGGCGGAGACCTCGGCCCGAACGTCATCGTCTTCGACCCCTCGACCCCCGGCATCCAGGCCCGCCTCGACGAGGTCTTCCGCCGGCAGGAGTCGGCGCAGTTCGGCACCGGCCGCTACGCCCTGCTGTTCAAGCCGGGCACCTACAACGGGCTCAACGCCCAGCTCGGCTTCTACACCTCGATCGCGGGCCTCGGCCTGTCCCCCGACGACACCACCATCAACGGCGACGTCACCGTCGACGCCGGCTGGTTCAACGGCAACGCGACGCAGAACTTCTGGCGGTCGGCGGAGAACCTGGCCCTGGTCCCGGTCAACGGCACCAACCGGTGGGCCGTCGCGCAGGCGGCACCGTTCCGCCGGATGCACGTCCGCGGCGGCCTCAACCTCTCCCCCACCGGCTACGGCTGGGCGAGCGGCGGCTACATCGCGGACAGCCGCATCGACGGGCAGGTCGGACCGTACTCGCAGCAGCAGTGGTACACCCGCGACAGCGCGATCGGCAGCTGGCTCAACGGCGTGTGGAACATGGTGTTCTCCGGCGTCGAGGGCGCCCCCGCGCAGAGCTTCCCCAACCCGCCGTACACCACGCTCTCCACCACTCCGGTCTCGCGCGAGAAGCCGTTCCTGTACCTCCAGGGGAACGAATACCGGGTCTTCCTCCCGGAGAAGCGGACCGACGCCCGTGGCGTCACCTGGGGCAACGGCACCCCGAGAGGCACCTCGCTGCCGCTGTCACAGTTCTACGTCGCCCGGCCCGGCGTCTCCGCGGCCACCCTGAACGAGGCGCTCACGCAGGGCCTGCACCTGCTGCTCACCCCCGGGATCTACCATCTCGACCGGCCGGTCCAGGTCAACCGCGCGAACACCGTGGTCCTCGGCCTCGGCTACGCGACCCTCATCCCGGACGGCGGAGTCACGGCCGTGAAGGTCGCCGACGTCGACGGCGTCCGCCTGGCCGGGTTCCTGGTCGACGCCGGACCGGTCAACTCCTCGACCCTGCTGGAGATCGGGCCGCGGGGCGCGTCCCGGGACCACTCCGCGAACCCCACCACGGTCCAGGACGTGTTCGTCCGCATCGGCGGCGCCGGCGCCGGCAAGGCCACCACCAGCATGGTGATCAACAGCCGGCACACGATCGTCGACCACACCTGGGTGTGGCGGGCCGACCACGGCGAGGGCGTCGGCTGGGAGACCAACCGGGCCGACTACGGCGTCGTCGTCAATGGCGACGACGTCCTGGCGACCGGCCTGTTCGTCGAGCACTTCAACAAGTACGACGTGCAGTGGAACGGCCAGCGCGGGCGCACGATCTTCTTCCAGAACGAGAAGGCGTACGACGCCCCGAACCAGGCCGCCATCCAGAACGGCTCCCTCAAGGGCTACGCCGCCTACAAGGTCGGCGACGGCGTGACCACGCACGAGGGCTGGGGCCTGGGCAGCTACTGCTACTACAACGTCGACCCGACGATCGTGCAGCACCACGGCTTCGCCGCGCCCGTGCGGTCCGGGGTGCGCTTCCACAACCTGCTCGTCGTGTCGCTGGGCGGCAACGGGCAGTACGAGTGCGTCATCAACGACACGGGGTCGCCGACGTCGGGGACCTCGACGGTGCCGTCGACCGTGGTGTCGTACCCCTGACGACCCGCCGGGCTCCGGTGACGGGCTGCTCTCCCGGGATCTCCGTCCGGGGAGAGCGGCAGCGGGTCAGCGGGTCAGCGGGTCAGCGGGTCAGGGGGTCAGGGGGGCAGGGCAGGATCTCGACGTACCCCTCGGTTCCGTGCACGCGGATCCGCTGACCGTCCCGGATCCGCCGGGTCGCCTGCTCCACGCCCACGACGGCCGGCAGACCGTACTCCCGGGCGATCACCGCGCCGTGGGTCATCAGGCCGCCCACCTCCGTCACCAGCCCCGCGATTCCGACGAACAACGGCGACCAGCTGGGGTCCGTGAAGGGCGTCACCAGGATGTCGCCCGCTTCGAGATCGGCCTCCGCCATGTCGAGGACGACACGCGCCCGCCCCTCGACGGTCCCGGCGGACACCGGCAGACCGACCAGGGCCCCGGCGGGCACGTCGTCGCGCCGGTAGGAGCCGGTGACGGCCTCGCCGTCCGAGGTCAGCACCCGGGGCGGTGTGAGCGCGTGATACGAACGGAACGCGTCCTCGCGCTCGCGGATGAGCCGTTCGTCCACCTGGTTCGAGCCCACGGCGTCGCGCAGTTCATGGAATGTCAGGTAGAAGGCGTCCTCCGCCCGGGAGAGCACACCGGCCCGTACGAGGCGCTCCGCCTCCCGCAGCAGGGCCTGCTTGTAGACGAAGTAGCGGCTGATGATCCCGTACTTCGGGTACTCCCGGTACCCGATGAAGGTGCGCACCCGGTCGATCATCCGCTTGGTCTCGTCGGCCTTCCGCTCCCCGTCGGGCAGGGCGCGCAGCCGGGACAGCACGTCCTGCTCCTTCTGCTCGGCCCTGTGCCGCCCCTGCTCGAAGCGGCGCACGGCGGCGCCCGGCCCGAAGTTCCTGACGTTGTCGAGGATCACCGGCACCAGGGTGGTGGGACGCTCACGCCACCGGGGCCGCGTGATGTCGATCTCGCCGACGCAGCGCATGCCGTACCGGTCGAGGTAGGACTCGATGGCATCGCGTGCTTCGGTCCCGCCGGGCAGTTTGGCCAGCTCGTCCAGGAAGCCCTCGTCCCCGGCGCCCTGCAGGAACGCCACCACCTCGGCGTGCGGACGGATCACGTCGGCGACGTCGAGCAGCTCGAGTCCCATCTCCGAGGTGACGTTGCCGGGGGCGGACAGCGTGAGCGTGTCCGCCGCGTTCTTCTCGCCCAGCCACTCCAGCAGGTTGTCGTTGAGCCACCACGTGGCCTCCATCCCCGCCATGATCGCCCGCATGCTCAGCGGGTCGCTCAGGACTCGCTTGTGTTCCTCGAAGGCCTCCAGCAGGAAGTCGAACAGCTCCGGTCCGGTCTTCGTCCGGATGTCGCGCTCCAGGGCGGCGACGGACGTCCGGCTGCGCTCGATCAGCTCGGTGACGACGGCCGGATCGGTCTCGAGCGGGGCCGGGGCCGCACCGCCGGCCGGAGGCCCGCCGGGGTCCGCGTCCGGGAGCGAGGGCACGAATGCGTCGCGGTCGAGGACGGTCTCCAGCGCGTCCCTGATCAGAGGATCGCCCCGGCCCAGGACGTCCAGGAGACCGGCGCGGCTCGCGGGTGCGGCCAGGCGCCGGGTGACGTCGACGAACAGCCTTCCGCCGGCCTCGTACATCGGCACCATGGCGGTCGACTGCCACATGGAGTAGCCCAGGGGCTTCATCGGGTCGGTCATCATCTGCCCGTGACCGACGGAGACGTAGACGTGGTTCTCCCCGTCGTCGCGCTCGGGGACGGGGAACAGCGTCGTGATCGGCCGGCTCTGCACGACCTGGAAACCGTCGTCGGCCAGGCACCATTCGATGTCCTGCGGGCGGCCGAAGTGCGCCTCGATCCGCCGCCCGAGCCGCACGAGCTCCACGGCCTGCGCGTCGGTCAGCGCGGGCCGTTCCTGCCGCTCCTGCTCGATCGCCACGTCCCGTGTACCGCCGCCCGGCAGGGCCTCCACGGCACGCTGCTTGGCGGCGATCGTCCGTGCGACGACCTCGTCGTCCCGCACCTTGAAGACGTCCGGGTTCACCAGGCCGGACACCAGGGCCTCGCCGAGGCCGAAGCCGGCGTCCACGGTGGCGACCTTCCGGTTGCCCGTGACGGGGTCGGCCGTGAACAGGATGCCGGACGCCCGCGGGATGACCATCCGCTGCACGACCACGGCCATCCGGACCGTCCGGTGGTCGATGCCGTTGCGCCGGCGGTAGGTCACCGCGCGCTCGGTGAACAGCGAGGCCCAGCACCGGCTGATGTGCCGGAGGATCTCCTTCGGCCCCACGACGTTCAGGTACGTGTCCTGCTGGCCGGCGAAGGACGCCGTCGGCAGGTCCTCCGCCGTCGCGCTGGATCGCACCGCGTAGGCGGCCCGCTCGTCGAGCCCGGCGAGCGCGCCGGTGATCGCCGTCGCGAGATCGTCCGGGACGGGGATCTCCTCGACGGCGCGGCGAATCCGCGCGCTGAGCGTGCGGATCGCCTCCCGGTCGTCCGGGTCCACCTGCGCCAGCCGGTCGAGCAGTTCGTCGATCGACGGGGCCTGCGCCATGATCCGCCGGAAGGCGTCCGTCGTCACGCAGAAGCCGACCGGGACGCGGACGTCCTCGATCCGCGACAGCCCTCCGAGGTGCGCGCCCTTGCCTCCCACGACAGCGACCTGCGACTCGTCGATCTCCTGAAGACCCAACACGTACAGCTCAGTCAACGCGATACCTCCGGGGCGCCGTGATCCGGCGGGCAGGACTTGCGATGCCAGGTTGCGGCATCGGCCGACGATTCTGCGCCGTGCCCCGGGCCTTGTGGCAAGCCCCCCGGTGCGCTATATGTTGAGAGTGGCAGGGAGAGACAGTTCTCCTTGCCTTTTCTTTTTGCCGTCCGACGGGTGCCTCGCGGGACCGGGGCGAGCCGAGCAACGTCGTGCGCGTACGCGTGCGGCCTCCGTGTATGCGTGCGCCACCTGCCGTGCCCGAGAGCGGCCCCACCCGCGTACGAGTGGGGCCGCCCCCGTCATTCACCGGGCCGGTGTCACCACCGGCGCCGGCGCGTAGCCGGTCGGCCGGGCCGTGAAGGTGCCGCGGCCCTGGGTCCGGCTGCGCAACCGCGTCGCGTAACCGAAGAGCTCGGCCAGCGGCACGGTCGCCGTCACGACCGCGGCGCCCGCCCGGGTCACCGAGCCCGAGACCCGGCCGCGTCGTGCCGCCAGGTCGCCGAGCACGGTGCCGACGGCGTCCTCCGGCACGGTGACCGTGACCTCGACGACCGGCTCCAGCAGGACCATCGCGCAGGCGCGCAGGGCGTCGCGCAGGCCGAGACGGCCGGCCGTGCGGAAGGCGGTGTCGGAGGAGTCCTTCACATGGGTCGCCCCGTCGGTGAGGGTGACCCGCAGCCCGGTCACCGGGTGACCACCGAGGGGGCCCTCGGCGAGGGCGTCCCGGCAGCCGGCCTCCACGGCGCGGACGTACTCCTGCGGCACCCGGCCGCCGACCACGGCCGAGCGGAACTCGAAGCCGGACCCCGTCTCCAGGGGTTCGACGTCGAGCACGACATGCGCGAACTGACCCGCGCCGCCGTCCTGTTTGACGTGCCGGAAGACGAAGCCGGCCACGCCTCGGCCGACGGTCTCGCGGTACGACACCCTCGGGCGGCCGACGTTGACGTCCAGGCCGGCCTCCCGCCGGATCTTCTCCACCGCGACCTCCAGATGCAGTTCACCCATCCCGGACAGCACCGTCTGCCCGGTCTCCGCGTCGGTCCGCACGACCAGCGACGGGTCCTCCTCCGCCAGCCGGGCCAGCGCGGTGGCCAGCCGGTCGGTGTCGGTGGAGCTGCGGGCCTCGACCGCGACCGACACCACCGGGTCGGCGACGCCGGGCGGTTCGAGGACGAGCGGCGCGCCGGGTGCGCACAGCGTGGAGCCCGCGCGAGCCGACTTCAGACCGATCACGGCCACGATGTCCCCGGCGGTGGCCCGGTCCACCTGCGCGTGCCGGTCGGCCTGCACCCGCAGGATCCGCCCGATCCGCTCGGTGCGTCCCGCCGTGGCGTCCAGCACCGTGTCCCCCTTCCCGATGGTTCCCGAGTACACCCGCAGATACGTCAGCCGTCCGGTCGGCGTCGCGCTCACCTTGAACGCCAGCCCCGCGAACGGCGCCGACGGATCGGCGGACCGTTCCTCGTCGGCGTCGTCGTGCAGGCCGCGTACGGCAGGCACGTCGAGCGGCGACGGCAGATACGCCACGACCGCGTCGAGCAGCGGCTCGACACCGCGGTTGCGGTAGGCGGAGCCGCACAGCACGACCACGCCCTCGCCCGTGCGGGTCAGCTCCCGCAAGGCGGCGACCAGCGTCTTCGGCGCGAGCGTCGACCGGGCGCAGAACTCCTCCAGCGCGTCCGCGTGCAGTTCGGCGACGGCCTCCTCCAGCGACCGCCGGCGCCGCTCGGCCTCCTCCCTCAGCTCCGCGGGCACTTCTTCCACCACGAAGGTGTCGGCGCCGTCGGCCCACACCAGCGCCCGCATCCGTACGAGGTCCACGACACCGCGGAAGCCGTCCTCCGCGCCGATGGGCAACTGCACGACCAGCGGGGTCGGATGCAGCCGTTCCCTGATCGACTCGACGGCCCTGTCGAGGTCGGCTCCGGCGCGGTCCAGCTTGTTGACGAACGCGATCCTGGGCACACCGTGCCGGTCCGCCTGCCGCCACACGGACTCGCTCTGCGGCTCGACCCCGGCGACGGCGTCGAACACGGCGACCGCGCCGTCCAGGACGCGCAGAGCCCGCTCGACCTCGTCGGCGAAGTCGACGTGGCCGGGGGTGTCGATGAGGTTGATGCGGTGGCCGTCCCAGGCGCAGCTCACGGCCGCGGCGAAGATGGTGATGCCTCGGTCGCGCTCCTGCGGGTCGAAGTCGGTGACGGTGGTGCCGTCGTGGACCTCGCCGCGCTTGTGCGTGGTGCCGGTGGCGTACAGGATCCGCTCGGTGACGGTGGTCTTGCCCGCGTCGACGTGGGCGAGGATGCCGAGGTTGCGGATGACGGCGAGGGTGTTGAGGTCGGTGCGCACGGCCCTTGGCCTTTCGGATGTTCCGGAAACGGAAAGGGGTCAGCGCGATTCCGGGACGACGGGCGGACGCACGCGAGCGCGACCTGTCACTCCGTCAGGAATGAGGCGGAGTACAGGGATTGAGGTGCTCGGGCGCTGTCAGAGGTTCGTCACGGGCATCCGGTACCGGCCGCGCAGCGGGCACCGGGAGGACGAGGACACGAGGATCACCTCGGACCGGAAGGACCGGGAACGGGGAGCGGCGACAGCGACGTGATCACGCACGGCCGGGCTCCCCTCGCTGGTCACGATGTCGATGCGAGTGTAGGGAGAGGCGGGGCGGCGGGGCCACGGAATTTCCGACGGGTCCCCCGGCCGGGCACGACAAGGCGCACTGCTGTGTCCTCGACGCGGCCCGCCGGGACTCGGCCACGCGGCCCTCGCGGTCGTAAGGGCCGGGGTGTTTTATGGTGAATCGAGGAGTATGCCCCTACCGGAGGTGCAATGATGCGCGCCGCGGCAGCGATCGTCTCTCTGGCTGTCAGCGGGGCGCTCATCGTCGCGGCATCGGCATGCGACCAGGGCAGGTCGGAGTCGTCGAACCCGCGCTACGGCGACTGCCAGGTCTCGGGGCATCACGGGGAGTTTCATCTGTCGCCCGAGACGGCGGGCGCCCTGACGGTCAAGACGACCCTGCCCGCACCCGGCTGGTGGAACGGCGACACACCGGAGACCGTCAAGAGCGGCTACGAGTACTGCATGGCCGCCAACATCGCCTACCGGTCCGGACTCGACCGGGTCGAGGTGAAGAACGCCCCCTTCCCGGAGGTCGTGTCCGGCCGGACGAAGGACTTCGACCTGGCCCTGGCACAGATCACGATCACCCCGGAACGGAGCAAGGTCGCCGAGTTCTCCCCGCCGTACCTCTCCTCGACCCTGGGACTGCTGATCAGGGACGGCGAGAAGATCAACCAGGACAACGTCCGTGACGTCCACATCGGGGTGGCCGAGGGCACCACGGGCGAGGAGTTCGTCGAGGACCGCATCAGGCCGACCAAGCCCGTCACCGCCTTCGCCAACGACCCGGAGATGATCACGGCGCTGGAGGAGGGGCGGATCGACGCGGTCATCCACGACACGACCATCCTGCTGGCCTATCCCCAGAAGCCGGGAAGCAGGGTGAGCCTGGTGGGCCAGTACAGGACCGACCAGGGGTACGGCGCCCTGTACCCGGCGGGGTCTCCCGACAGGGAGGAACTGGACCGGATCATCAAGCAGTTGATCGACGACGGGACACTCGCCAAACTGTCGGCCGTCTATCTCGGGGCCGCATTCGGCCAGGACCCCGCCAAGATCCCGTACATCACGGCAGACGACGGCTCCTGAACGCTCCGGACCACCGCACACCCCGTGGCGTTCGGCGGTTCCCCCTTCGTTCCGCCGTGACGTTGGCGGTCCGGCTTCCGCTCCGCCGTGACGTTCGGCGGTCCGGTTCCCGTCCCGCTTCACAGGCCCGCCATCGGGAGCCCGCTCAGCTCCCCGGCGGCTCCGCCGTCGATCCCCTGCTCAGCCCAGATGATCTTGCCCCGGTCGGTGTACCGGGTCCCCCAGCGGCGGGACAGCTGTGCGACGAGGAACAGACCACGGCCCCCCTCGTCGGTCAGGGTCGCGCGGCGCAGGTGCGGGGAGGTGCTCGTGCCGTCGCCGACCTCGCAGATCAGGCTGTCGTGATCGCGCAGCAGCCGCAGGCCGATGGGGCTCTTTCCGTACCGGATGGCGTTCGTCACCAGTTCGCTGAGGATCAGCTCGGTCGTGAAGGCCGCCTCCCCGAGGCCCCAGGACTCCAGCCTGAGGGTGGCCTCGGCGCGGATCCGGGAGACGGCCGCGGGATCCTCGGGCACTTCCCAGTCCGCCACCTGGTCCGGGTCGAGCAGCCGGGTGCGTGCGACGAGCAGGGCGACATCGTCGCTCGGCCTGGCGGGCAGCATCGCGTCGAGCACCCTCTGACAGGTGTCGTCCAGGGTGGCATCGTGCGTACCGGCCAGCGCCTCCCTCAGCAGGCCGAGCCCGATGTCGATGTCACGGCCCCGGGCCTCGACCAGGCCGTCCGTGTACAGGACCAGCCGGCTGTCGGCGGCCAGCCGGAGTACGGCCTTCTCGCCCGGCAGACCTCCTCCCACGCCGAGCGGCGGGGCGACGGGGATGTCGGGGAAGGTCACGGAGCCGTCGGGCGAGACCAGCGCCGGACCGGGGTGACCGGCCCGCGCGAGAACGCACTGCCCGGAAACCGGATCGTAGACCGCGTACAGGCAGGTGGCACCGGATACGGCCTCCGTCTTGCCCTCGGCGGCCGCGTCCTCGTCGATCCTGGTGACCAGGTCGTCCAGATGCGCGAGAAGCTCCTCCGGCGGCAGGTCCAAGGCGGCGAAGTTGTGCACCGCGGTCCGCAGGCGCCCCATCGTCGCGGCGGCGTGCAGACCGTGTCCGACCACGTCGCCGACCACCAGGGCCACCCGGGCCCCCGGCAGCGGGATGACGTCGTACCAGTCGCCGCCCACCCCGGCCTGGGCGGGCAGGTACCGGTGCCCGACCTCCAGGGCGGACAGTTCGGGGAGCGCGCCGGGCAGCAGGCTGCGCTGGAGGGTGACGGCCGTGGTGTGCTCGAGGGTGTAGCGGCGCGCGTTGTCGATGCACACGGCGGCCCGGGTGGCGAGTTCCTCGGCGGGGGACAGGTCGTCCGGCTCGAAGGGGTCCTGCTCCGCACGCCAGAACTCCACGACCCCCAGCAATTGGCCCCGGGCCTGGAGCGGCACCGAGATCATGGAGTGGATGCCGTAGGCGTTGATCCGATGGGCCCGCTCCGGGTCCTGGGCCCGCCATTCGTCGGCCGTGGCGAGGTGCGCCACCAGGACCGGCCGGCCGGTCGTCAGACCGGTGGCCACGGGGTTGCCGGGCACGTAACGCACCAGCGTCCCGACCGGGTCGAGGGGCGCGTCGTCCCGGACGCCTGCGGCAGCGATGTGGCGCATTGCCGTACTGGCCCCCGTCGGTTCACCACCTTGCAGCACGGGTTCCGCCAGCTCGACGGTGGCGAAGTCGGCGAAGCGCGGGACCGTCACCTCGGTCAGCTCCTCGGCGGTGCGCTTCATGTCGAGGGTGGTACCGATCCGTGTGCCGGCCTCGTAGAGCAGTTGCAGGCGTCCGCCCGCTACGTCCGCCCGGCCCGCGAGGGCGCGCAGCTCCGTGGTGTCCCGCAGGGTGGCGACGCTGCCCTCCTTCGGGCCCACCGGCCGCACGTTGACCGCGAGCAGGGTGTCCCCGGCCAGGAAGACCTTGTCGGTGGCCGCCCGGCCCGATCCCAGCAGTCCGGCCAGGGCGGGGCTCAGACCGAGTCCGGTGACCGGCCTGCCCTCGACCTCCGGCGGCAGTGCGAGCAGCCGGCGCGCCTCGTCGTTGACCAGCAGCACCCTTCCGTCACCGTCCAGGATGATCACGCCTTCCCGGACCGCGTGCAGGACCGCGTCGTGATGCTCGTACATGCGGGTCATCTCCACCGGCCCCAGGCCCCGGGTCTGCCGCCGCAGACGCCCGCTGACCAGTGCCGACCCGCCCGCGGCCAGCAGCAGCGCGACACCGCCGGCGGCGAGGATCACCGGCAGTTGCTGCTGCACCACACTGGTCACCTTGTCCACGGTGACCCCTACGGTGACCAGGCCGACCGCGGTCCCCTCGTCGTTGAAGACGGCCACCGTCGAGTCGACCGCCATGCCCAGACTGCTGTCGAACGTGGTCTGGTGGGGCTCGCCTTCGAGGGCCTGACCGTAGGAGGTGGAGACGTGCTTGCCGATCTGGTCCGTGTCCGGGTGGGTCCACCGGAAGCCGTAGGGGCTCAGTGCCACGACGTAGTCGACGCCGGTCTTCTTGCGCACCGCCTCGGCATGTGGCTGGAGTTCCGCCGTCGGGTCGTCGCTCTCCATCGCCTCCGCGGTGCCCCGGGCATTCGCGAACGACTCGGCCGCCACCAGTGAGCGGTCCTTGGCTTCCTGGATGGCGCGGTTGCGGTCCTGGATCACGAGCGCTGTCACGGCCGTCGCGATCAGCAGCAGGACGACCACGAGTTGCAGCAGGAAGACCTGACCGGCGACGGTGCGCGGCTTCCGCCACGACAGCAGACGTCGGCCGGCCGAATGGTGACGGGCCGTCGGACCGGCATCCGGCGCCCCGGCCGCGGGACCGGCGTCCGGTGGCCCGGACCTCGGACCGGCATCCGGTGACGCGGCCGTGGGACCGGCATCCGGTGACACGGCTTTCGGTGGCACGCGTTCGCCCCGTCGGCTCGCTGGGGCGTATCGCCCGAGTTTGCCCATTTCCTCAGTATCAGTGACCGAGTGGACGGGCGCGGCTCAGGACGGGATGAGGCGGGCCGCGGTGCCTCGGAAAAGCAGAAGCCCTCCGCATGAGAACCATGCGGAGGTGCGGGATTCGAAGAGAGTGTCCGAGGGGGGACTTGAACCCCCACGCCCGATAAAGGGCACTAGCACCTCAAGCTAGCGCGTCTGCCATTCCGCCACCCGGACCAGGTGTCTGCCGCCTTGCCGGGGGTGTTCCCCTCGGCGACGTGGACAACAATACCAAGCTTTCGGAGTGGCTTTCACCTGCGTTTCCTTCCACCGGGCGGGGGTCCGGGACCTGGTGCTCCGATGCACCTAGGGTCGGACCATGAGTGACTGGCTGGTTACGCAGAGCCTTCCCGCAGGTCGCCGCCCGCGTGTGCTGTCGCCCTTCCGGGAGCATCTGCGGGACACGTTCTGGTTCGCCCCGACCGCCGCGATGGTGGGCGTCTTCGTGGTCTGGCTGGCGGCGCAGGAGCTCGACACGGCCATCGTGGACGCGCTGCGGGACGAGGGCGACTACGAGACGCTCGACGAGCTGCTGCGGTTCGCGCAGGACGCCAAGGCCGTGGTCAGTGCCGTCGGGTCGGCGATGATGACCTTCATCGGCGTGGTCTTCAGCATCTCGCTGGTGGCCGTGCAGATGGCGAGCGGGCAGTTCACCCCGCGCGTGGTGCGGCTCTTCGTCCGCAGCCGGATCACCAAGGCGACCTTCGCGGTCTTCCTGGCCACCTTCGTGCTGACCCTGCTGGTGCTGACCGCCTTCGACACCGTCGACGATCCCCGGGACGTGACGACGCTGCCCCTGGTGCAGTCGATCCTCACGCTCCTCATGGTCGCGCTGAGCCTCCTGCTCTTCGTGCTGTACGTGAACACCACCCTGCGGCTGATGCGGATCAGCCATGTGATCGCGCGGATCGCCAAGGAGTCCTTCCGGGCGATCGCTTCGATGCCTCCGCCCACCGGCGAACCGGGGCCGCCCGAACTCGGTTCCGCGACGGCGTGGGTGCCGCACGAGGGCCGGGCGGGGGTGCTGCGGGACGTGCACATCGCACGGCTGGTGCGGGTGGCCCGCAGACACGACGTCGTGCTGCGGCTGATCCCGCGGATCGGGGACTTCGTGGTGCCGGGCACGCCCCTGCTGGCCGTCCACGGCGGTGCGGCCCCGCCACCCGGCGCCCTGCGCTACACCACGTACGTCGGGGTGGAACGGACCTACCACCAGGATCTCGGTTTCGGGCTGCGGCAGTTGTGCGACATCGCGCTGCGTGCCCTGTCGCCCGCGATCAACGACCCGACGACGGCGGTGCAGGCGCTGGACCGCATCGTGCAGTTCCTCTCGGCCCTGACCCGGCGTCCCCTGGACGTCGCGCTGCACCGGGACCGCGGCGGCACCGTACGGCTGGTGCAGCCCGTGCCGGGGTGGACCGAGCTGGTGGATCTCGGGTTCACCGAGGTGCGCGGGTGCGCCCCCGGGAGCCCGCAGGTGTCACGCCGCATGCTCGCCGGTCTGGACGACCTGCTGCTGCTCGCGCACCCGGACCGGCGGGAGCCGCTGCTGCGGCATCGCGAACTGCTCCTCCAGGCCGTCGACGAGACCGCCCCGAACGCGACGGACCGCGCGTTCGCGCTGCGCCCGGACCGGCAGGGCATCGGCTGACCGGTCGGCCGGCCGATGCCCCGGCGCTCCTGTGCGCGCTGCGCTCACGGAAGCAGCTGGTACTCCGGGAAGTTGCCGGGCAGCCTCTCCCCCGCCGGTCCCTGTGTCACCGCGCGCACCAGCAGCTCGCCGCCGACGAACGCCCCGTGCCAGGACGCGCCGAACCCGCCGAACAGCTCGTCCCGGTCGCCGCGCGAGCGGGGCTTGCCGTGGCCGACCTTGAACGCGCGGATCTGCGGTGCCAGTCGCTCGTACGTCGCCCGGTCGTCCGTGGACAGCGTGGCGACCAGCGCGCCGTTGGAGGCGTTCATGGCCGCCAGCAGCTCCGCCTCCGTGTCGACCAGGACGATCGTGTCGACCGGGCCGAACGGTTCCGCGTGATGCAGTGGCGAGGACGGCGGCGGGTTCAGCAGCGTGACGGGCTGGACGTACGCCGAGGTGTCCTGGCCGGGCAGGAAGCGGGCGTCGGACGTGTCGCCCCGGTGCAGCGGGACGGCTCCTCGGTCGATCGCCTCGGCGACCTGGTCATTCAGCTCCTTGGCCTTGGCCGCGTTGATCACGGGCCCGAAGTCCAGCTGCGGGTACGGGTCGCCGCGCTGCTCGACCGCCAGGGGGTGCCCGACCTTGAGGGTGCGCACCGCCGGCAGGTAGGCCGCCAGGAACTCGGCGAACAGCTCACGTTGGACGACGAAGCGCGGGTACGCCGTGCAGCGCTGCTTGCCGTAGTCGAAGAGCTTGGGGACGACCGCGGTGAGCGCGTCCCAGTCGGTGTAGTTCCAGATGCCCCAGGTGTTCAGTCCCTCCTGTTCGAGTACATGTCGTTTGCCGAGGTCGGCGACGGCCGTGGCCACCGCGGCGCCCGTGTCGCGGCCGCCGACGAAGGAGACGCAGCCGATCTCGGGCGCCCGCACCAGCGCCTGGGACAGCTCGCCTCCGCTGCCGCTGACGAGGGTGACGGGAAGCCCCTCGCGGGCGGCGAGCGCGCAGGCCAGGGTCAGACAGGCGACACCGCCGTCGGTCGGGGTCTTGGCGATGACCGCGTTGCCCGCCAGTGCTTGTACCAGCACTGCGTGAACGAGCACGCTCATCGGGTAGTTCCAGCTCGCGATGTTGGAGACCGGCCCGTCGAGCGGGGCCCGGCCGGCGACCATCGGCTCGATGCCGTCGACGTACCAGCGCACGCCGTCGATGGCCCGGTCGACGTCCGCCTGCGCGAGCCGCCAGGGCTTGCCGATCTCCCAGACGAGGAGCAGGGCGAGCAGTTCACGGTGCTGGGTGAGGGCGTCGAGGGTCGCTGCGACGCGCGCCCGGCGTTCCTCCAGCGGGATGTGCCGCCACGCGCGGTGCTGGTCGAGCGAGGCGCGTACGGCCTGGTGGGCGGTGTCTCCGTCCAGGCGCGGCGGTCCGGCGATCGGGCTGCCGTCGACGGGGCTGGTGGCGGGCAGGGCACGGCCGTCGGCCTGCCAGGTGGAGTTCCAGAGGTTGAGGACTCGGTCGTCCCGGAAGGCCTCCGGGGCGACGGTCAGGCAGCGCTGCCAGGCGTCGGCCCAGGAGGTGCCTGATTTGAGGGTGAGGGTGGTTGCCATGGGGGTCTCCGCTCTCGGTGCACAGTCGGGGGCGGTTGGTGATGGCTACGGCGGAAGCTAGCGAGGCGCGGACGCGCCTGAAAGTGACCTGGCATGGACTATGAGTGACGTCACGCCTGTGCGCCCAGGCGATCGAGCAGCAGGCGCGCGGTCTCGGTGGGCGTGCTGCCGACTCCCACGCCGACCGCCTCCAGCGCTTCCTGCTTCGCCGCGGCCGTGCCGGACGAGCCGGACACGATCGCGCCCGCGTGTCCCATCGTCTTGCCCTCGGGTGCGGTGAAGCCGGCGATGTAGCCGACGACCGGCTTGGTGACGTGGTCGCGGATGTAGGCGGCCGCGCGTTCCTCGGCGTCGCCGCCGATCTCGCCGATCAGGACGATGAGTTCGGTGTCGGGGTCGTCCTGGAAGGCGGCCAGGCAGTCGATGTGCGTCGTGCCCACGACGGGGTCGCCGCCGATGCCGACGCAGGTGGAGAAGCCGATGTCGCGGAGCTCGTACATCAGTTGGTAGGTGAGCGTGCCGGACTTGGAGACCAGGCCGATGCGGCCGGGCTTGGTGATGTCGGCCGGGATGATGCCCGCGTTGGACTGGCCGGGGGTGATCAGGCCGGGGCAGTTGGGGCCGATGACGCGGGTGCCGCGCGCCTTCGCGTAGGAGGTGAAGGCGACGGAGTCGTGCACGGGGATGCCTTCGGTGATCACGACGGCGAGTCCGATCCCGGCGTCGGCGGCCTCGGCGACGGCCGCCTTGGCGAAGGCGGGCGGCACGAAGACGACGGTGACGTCGGCGCCGGTCGCGCGCATGCCGTCGGCGACCGAGCCGAAGACGGGGACTGCGCGGTCGTCGAAGTCGACGGTGCGGCCCGCCTTGCGCGGGTTGACGCCGCCGACGACGTTCGTGCCGGCGGCCAGCATGCGCCGGGTGTGCTTCATGCCCTCGCCGCCGGTCATGCCCTGGACGAGGACCTTGCTCTCCTTGGTGAGGTAGATAGCCATGTCGTCGTGTCTCCTCAGGCTGTGGCGGCGGCGAGTTGGGCGGCCCGCAGCGCGGCGCCGTCCATGGTGGTGGCCTGCTGGACCAGCGGGTGGCCGCGGCCGTCGAGGATGGCGCGGCCACGGGCGGCGTTGTTGCCGTCGAGGCGTACGACGAGCGGCTTGGTCAACTGGACGCTGTCCAGGGCCTGGACGATGCCGTCGGCGACCGCGTCGCAGGCGGTGATCCCGCCGAAGACGTTGACGAAGACGGACTTCACGGCGGGGTCGGAGAGGATGACGGAGAGTCCGTCGGCCATGATCTGGGCGGAGGCGCCGCCGCCGATGTCGAGGAAGTTGGCGGGGCGGGCGCCGCAGCCCGCGACGACGTCGAGGGTCGACATGACGAGGCCCGCGCCGTTGCCGATGATGCCGACCTCGCCGTCGAGCTTGACGTAGTTGAGGCCCTTGGCCGCGGCGGCGGCCTCCAGCGCGTCGTCGTGCTCGACGCCCTCGGCGCCCCACCGTGCCTGTCGGAAGCGGGCGTTGTCGTCAAGGGTGACCTTGCCGTCGAGGGCAAGGATCTGGCCCTGTTCGGTGCGTACGAGCGGGTTGACCTCGACCAGCAGCGCGTCCTCGCGGACCAGCGTCTCCCAGAGTCTGACGAGCACGTCGACGGTCTGCGGTGGCAGGCCGGCCGCCTCGGCGATCTCGCTGGCCTTCGCCGAGGTCACGCCCTCGGCCGGGTCGATGGGGATGCGGGCCACGGCCTCGGGCCGGGTGGCGGCCACCTCCTCGATCTCCATGCCGCCCTCGGCGGAGGCGATGGCGAGGAAGCCGCCCGCCGCGCGGTCGAGTACGTAGGACACGTAGAACTCGGTCTCGATGTCCACGGGTTGGGCCAGCATCACCTTGCCGACCGTGTGGCCCTTGATGTCCATGCCGAGGATCTGGCGGGCCGTGATCTCGGCGGCGGCCGGATCGGCGGCGACCTTCACACCGCCCGCCTTGCCCCGGCCACCCGTCTTCACCTGCGCCTTGACCACGACCCGGCCGCCGAGCCGGCGGGCGATCTCGCGGGCTTCCTTCGGTGAGTCCGTCACCTCCGCACGCGGCACCAAGATGCCGTGTTCTTCGAAAAGTTCCCTTGCCTGGTGTTCGTACAGGTCCATTCCGGCTCCTGACTCAAAAGTGCCGCACGCCCCCTGGACACCACCCACCGGATGCGGGATAACAAGGTTCATACAGTATTCGTCGACTGTATGCAATGTACCGCGAGAGCCGTTCCACCCCCCTACGAAGGGACAGGACTTCGCCATGCCCGACGACACCCAGGACGTCATTTCCGGTGGTCATCTCGTTGCCAAGGCGCTGAAGGCCGAGGGGGTCGACCGCATCTACACCTTGTGCGGCGGCCACATCATCGACATCTACGACGGCTGCGTAGACGAGGGCATCGAGGTCGTCGACGTCCGTCACGAGCAGGTCGCCGCCCACGCCGCCGACGGCTACGCCCGTCTCACCGGCAAGCCCGGATGCGCGGTCGTCACCGCGGGTCCCGGCACCACCGACGCCGTCACCGGTGTCGCCAACGCCTTCCGCGCCGAGTCACCGATGCTGCTCATCGGCGGCCAGGGCGCGCTCACCCAGCACAAGATGGGGTCCCTCCAGGACCTCCCGCACGTCGACATGATGACGCCGATCACCAAGTTCGCGGCGGCCGTGCCGGACACGGCACGCGCGGCGGACATGGTGTCGATGGCGTTCCGCGAGTGCTACCACGGTGCGCCCGGGCCCTCCTTCCTGGAGATCCCGCGCGACGTGCTCGACGCGAAGGTGCCGGTGAGCAAGGCGCGTGTGCCGAAGGAGGGGGCCTACCGTGCCTCCACCCGTTCGGCCGGCGACCCCGAGGCGATCGAGAAGCTCGCCGACCTGCTGGTCCACGCCGAGAAGCCGGCGATTCTGCTCGGCAGCCAGGTCTGGACGACACGCGGCACCGAGTCGGCCATCGAGCTCGTACGCACCCTCAACATCCCGGCCTACATGAACGGCGCCGGCCGCGGCACCCTGCCGCCCGGCGACCCGCACCACTTCCAGCTGTCGCGCCGGTACGCGTTCTCCAACGCGGACGTCATCGTCATCGTCGGCACGCCCTTCGACTTCCGCATGGGCTACGGCAAGCGGCTGTCCCCGGACGCGACCGTCGTGCAGATCGACCTCGACTACCGCACCGTCGGCAAGAACCGCGACATCGACCTCGGCATCGTCGGCGACGCCGGACTGGTGCTGAAGTCGGTCACCGAGGCCGCCTCCGGGCGCGTCAACGGCGGTGCGTCCAAGCGCAAGGAGTGGCTGGACGAGCTGCGCGCGGCCGAGCAGACCGCCCTGGAGAAGCGGCTGCCCAGCCTGAAGTCGGACGCCTCGCCCATCCACCCGTACCGGCTGGTCAGCGAGATCAACGACTTCCTCACCGAGGACTCGATCTACATCGGCGACGGCGGCGACATCGTCACCTTCTCCGGTCAGGTCGTGCAGCCCAAGTCGCCGGGCCACTGGATGGACCCGGGCCCGCTGGGCACGCTCGGCGTCGGGGTGCCGTTCGTGCTCGCGGCCAAGCAGGCGCGGCCCGACAAGGAGGTCGTCGCGCTCTTCGGCGACGGGGCGTTCTCCCTCACCGGCTGGGACTTCGAGACGCTCGTCCGCTACAACCTCCCCTTCGTCGGCATCGTCGGCAACAACTCCTCGATGAACCAGATCCGCTACGGCCAGGCCCAGAAGTACGGCCTGGAGCGCGAGCGGGTCGGCAACACCCTCGGCGACGTCCACTACGACAAGTTCGCGCAGATGCTGGGCGGTTACGGCGAGGAGGTCCGTGACCCCGCCGACATCGGCCCCGCGCTCAGGCGCGCCCGCGAGTCCGGCAAGCCGTCGCTGATCAACGTCTGGGTCGACCCGGACGCGTACGCCCCCGGAACCATGAACCAGACCATGTACAAGTGAGGAGGCCTTCATGACTGCTACGTCGACCAAGGCTCTCGAAGGCATCCGCGTCCTGGACATGACGCACGTCCAGTCCGGGCCCTCCGCGACCCAGTTGCTCGCCTGGCTCGGCGCGGACGTCGTCAAGCTGGAGGCGCCGACCGGTGACATCACGCGCAAGCAGCTGCGCGACCTCCCGGACGTCGACTCCCTCTACTTCACGATGCTCAACTGCAACAAGCGGAGCATCACCCTCAACACCAAGACCGAGCGCGGCAAGGAGATCCTCACCGAGCTGATCCGGCGCTCCGACGTCATGGTCGAGAACTTCGGACCGGGCGCGGTCGACCGGATGGGCTTCACCTGGGACCGCATCCAGGAGATCAATCCACGGATCGTCTACGCCTCCATCAAGGGGTTCGGCGAAGGCCCGTACACCAACTTCAAGGCGTACGAGGTCGTCGCGCAGGCCATGGGCGGGTCGATGTCGACCACCGGTTTCGAGGACGGGCCGCCGCTGGCGACCGGAGCCCAGATCGGGGACTCGGGGACGGGTGTGCACGCCGTCGCGGGGATTCTCGCGGCGCTGTTCCAGCGCGAGAACACCGGGCGTGGGCAGCGGGTCAACGTGGCCATGCAGCACGCCGTACTCAACCTGTGCCGGGTGAAGCTGCGGGATCAGCAACGCCTGGCACACGGGCCGCTCGCTGAATATCCCAACGAGGACTTCGGCAGCGAGGTTCCCCGCTCGGGAAACGCGTCCGGCGGCGGCCAGCCGGGCTGGGCGGTCAAGTGCGCGCCGGGCGGCCCGAACGACTACGTGTACGTCATCGTGCAGCCCGTCGGCTGGAAGCCGATGAGCGAGCTCATCGGCCGGCCCGAACTCGCCGACGACCCCGAGTGGGCGACGCCGGAGGCGCGGCTGCCCAAGCTCAACAAGATGTTCCAGCTGATCGAGGAGTGGTCCTCGACCCTGCCCAAGTGGGAGGTGCTGGAGCGGCTGAACGCGCACAACATCCCGTGCGGGCCGATCCTGTCGACCAAGGAGATCATCGAGGACGCCTCGCTGGTCGACAACAAGATGGTCGTCACCGTGCCGCACCCGGAGCGGGGCGAGTTCGTCACCGTCGGCAGCCCGCTCAAGCTCTCCGACTCACCCGTCGAGGTGAGCAGTTCGCCCCTGCTCGGCGAGCACAACGAACAGGTCTACATCGGCGAGCTCGGCCTCGGTGACGAGGAACTGCGCCTGCTCAAGTCGAACGGAGTGATCTGACGTGATGGCCGAAGACCGCGAGCTCAGGGTGCGGACGCTTCTCGACTCCGTGCGGGCCGAGGGACGGACCGCGCTGACCGCGCCCGAGGGCAAGGTGATCGCCGACGCGTACGGGATCGCCGTACCGGGCGAGGAGCTCGCGACGGACGTCGACGAGGCGGTGGCCTACGCGGCGCGCTTCGGCGGGCCCGTGGTGATGAAGATCGTCTCGCCGGACATCCTCCACAAGACCGACGCGGGCGGCGTGATCGTCGGCGTCGAGGGCGCGGCGGACGTACGGGCGGCGTTCCACAAGATCGTCGACAACGCGCGGGCGTACGACGCGAACGCCCGAATCGAGGGCGTCCAGGTGCAGGAACTGCTCCCGCAGGGGCAGGAGGTGATCGTCGGCGCGGTCACCGACCCGACGTTCGGCAAGGTCGTCGCCTTCGGGCTCGGCGGAGTGCTCGTCGAGGTCCTCAAGGACGTCACCTTCCGCCTCGCCCCGGTGAGCGCCGACGAGGCGCTGTCCATGCTGGACTCGATCCGGTCGGCGGAGATCCTGCACGGCGTGCGCGGCCGGGCGGGCGTCGACCGGTGGGCGATCGCCGAGCAGATCCGCCGGGTGTCGCAACTGGTCGCGGACTTCCCGGAGATCGCCGAGGTGGACCTCAACCCGGTGATCGCCACCGCGGAGGGCGCCGTCGCCGCCGACATCCGCGTGATCCTCGCCGAGACGGTCGCGAAGCCGCGCCGGCGCTACTCGCGCGAGGAGATCCTCACCTCGATGCGACGGCTGATGCAGCCGTCGTCGGTCGCGGTCATCGGCGCGTCCAACGAGCAGGGCAAGATCGGCAATTCGGTCATGCGCAACCTCATCGACGGTGGTTTCGCCGGGGACATCCACCCGGTGAACCCCAAGGCCGATGACATTCTGGGCCGCAAGGCGTACAAGAGTGTCACGGACGTTCCCGGTGAGGTGGATGTGGCGGTCTTCGCTATCCCCGCCAAGTTCGTGGCCTCGGCCCTGGAGGAGGTGGGACGCAAGGGGATCCCCAACGCCGTACTGATCCCCTCCGGGTTCGCGGAGACCGGTGAACACGCACTCCAGGACGAGATCGTGGCCATCGCCGAGCGGCACGGCATCCGGCTGCTCGGGCCGAACATCTACGGCTACTACTCGACGTGGCAGGACCTGTGCGCCACGTTCTGCACGCCGTACGACGTCAAGGGCGGGGTGGCGCTGACCTCCCAGTCCGGCGGCATCGGCATGGCCATCCTGGGCTTCGCTCGGACCACGAAGACGGGCGTGTCGGCGATCGTCGGCCTCGGCAACAAGTCGGACCTGGACGAGGACGACCTGCTGACCTGGTTCGGCGAGGACCCGCACACCGAGTGCATCGCGATGCACCTGGAGGACCTCAAGGACGGACGGGCCTTCGTCGAGGCCGCGCGGGCGACCGTGCCGAAGAAGCCCGTCGTCGTCCTCAAGGCGGGCCGTACGGCCGCGGGCGCGAAGGCCGCCGGGTCGCACACCGGAGCCCTCGCGGGCGACGACGCCGTGTACGAGGACATCCTGAAGCAGGCCGGTGTCATCCGGGCGCCCGGGCTGAACGACATGCTCGAGTACGCGCGCGGGTTGCCGGTCCTGCCCGCTCCCAAGGGTGACAACGTCGTGATCATCACGGGGGCCGGCGGCAGCGGCGTGCTGCTCTCGGACGCCGTCACCGACAACGGCCTGACCCTGATGGAGATCCCGCCGGACCTGGACGAGGCCTTCCGGAAGTTCATCCCGCCCTTCGGGGCGGCGGGCAACCCGGTCGACATCACCGGCGGCGAGCCGCCGTCGACGTACGAGGCGACGATCCGGCTCGGCCTGGAGGACCCGCGCATCCACGCGCTGGTGCTGGGCTACTGGCACACGATCGTCACTCCCCCGATGGTCTTCGCGGAGCTCACCGCGCGCGTGGTGGCCGAGTTCCGGGAGCGCGGCATCGAGAAGCCCGTCGTCGCGTCGCTCGCGGGGGACGTGGAGGTCGAGGAGGCCTGCCAGTACCTGTACGAGCGGGGGGTCGTGGCGTACCCGTACACGACCGAGAAGCCGGTGGCCGTGCTCGGCGCGAAGTACCGCTGGGCACGGGCGGCGGGACTGTTGGGGGGCGGTTCATGAGGTGAGGCAGCGGGGGGGCGGCCGCCGGTGCGCGTCGGCCGGCCCCCGGCCCCCCCC
>NZ_JBIDDQ010000013.1:0-210419 GCF_043195415.1 Streptomyces sp. Y7 | reverse complement strand
GAACCTCGCCCCAGCAGATGCTGGAGACGGGGTATCAACATATCTGGCGTTGATTTTTGGCACGCTGTTGAGTTCTCAAGGAACGGACGCTTCCTTTGTACTCACCCTCTCGGGCTTTCCTCCGGGCGCTTCCCTTCGGTGTTCCAAACTCTATCAGTGTTTTTCCGGCCCCTTGACCACCGTTCTGCAGGCATGCAGAAAGTGACCCCGAGATAGGATCTGACAAGTTAGGTGCTGCCGGGCAAGGACACCAAGTTGCGTCTCTCAGCCCCAGGCAGGAGTACGACTGTACACGTGGCCACGGAGCGCGTGCAAATCGATTTACGGTATGGTCTAGACCACTCTGGGGTGCCCACGCGGAACCGGCACTTCATGTGACATACGCTGCTGAACAGTGTGCTGTCCGGCACAGGTAGCGACGGCCCATAACGATCTCCACCCCTGGGAGGTTTCCCATGACCACCGTGACGTCCCCACTGGCAGGACGCGCCGTCGGACTGGCGTCCGTACCGGATCCCGTCTTCTCCGGCGCCATGGTCGGCCCGGGCACCGCGATCGACCCCGTGCGTGAGCCCTCCGAGGCCGTCTCGCCCGTGGACGGGGTCATCGTCTCTCTCCACCCTCACGCCTTCGTCGTCGTGGACGACCAGGGTCATGGGGTGCTCACCCACCTCGGCATCGACACCGTGCAGCTCAACGGCGAGGGCTTCGAGCTGCTCGTGAACAAGGGCGACACCGTCACCCGGGGTCAGGCCGTCGTGCGCTGGAACCCGGCGTCCGTCGAAGCGGCCGGCAAGTCCCCGGTGTGCCCGATCGTCGCCCTCGAGGCCACGGCCGAGGCTCTCTCCGAACTGCGTGACAGCGGCGATGTGAAGGCCGGCGACAGTCTCTTCACCTGGAAGTGACGTCGGTGCCGTCGTATGACGGCGAGTAAGGACGACAACCACCGCGGCGGCCGGACCCGCCGCACTATCGGAGACGGGTGAGATGGAGACAACGCTGCGAGGCGTCGGCGTGAGCCACGGTGTGGCCATCGGCGAGGTTCGGCACATGGGGACGGCGGTCCTGGAACCGCCTGCCAAGCAGATTCCGGCCGAGGACGCGGAGCGTGAACAGGGGCGCGCCCGCAAGGCGGTGGAAGCTGTGGCGGCCGACCTGATGGCGCGCGGCAACCTGGCGGGGGGCGAAGCCCAGGCGGTGCTCGAGGCGCAGGCCATGATGGCCCAGGACCCCGAGCTGATGGCGGACGTCGACCGGCGGATCGCTGTGGGAAGCACGGCCGAGCGGGCGGTGTACGACGCCTTCGCCGCATACCGCGAACTGCTGGCCGGTGCCGGTGAGTACCTCGCCGGTCGTGTGGCCGACCTCGACGATGTGCGGAATCGTATCGTCGCTCGCCTGCTCGGGGTCCCGATGCCGGGTGTGCCGGACAGCGACGAGCCCTACGTCCTGGTGGCGCGTGACCTCGCGCCCGCCGACACGGCGCTGCTCGACCCCACCCTCGTGCTCGGGTTCGTCACCGAGGAGGGCGGGCCCACGAGTCACAGCGCGATTCTGGCGCGGGCGCTCGGTGTGCCGGCCGTGGTCGCGCTGCCGGGTGCCGGTGAGCTCGCCGAGGGCACGTTCATCGCGGTCGACGGCAGCACCGGCGACATCTTCGTGAACCCGAGCGCCGAGAAGAAGGCGGAGCTGGAAGCGGCAGCCGCCGCTCGCAAGGCAGCGCTCGCGGCGTCGACGGGGCCGGGTGCCACCGCCGACGGTCACAAGGTGCCGCTGCTGGCGAACGTCGGCGGTCCGGCGGACGTTCCGGCCGCCGTCGAGGCCGGTGCCGAGGGCGTCGGTCTGTTCCGTACGGAGTTCCTGTTCCTCGACGACAGCAAGAAGGCGCCGTCGGAGGAGAAGCAGGTCGAGGCCTATCGACAGGTTCTCGAGGCCTTCCCCGAGGGCCGGGTCGTCGTGCGTGTCCTGGACGCCGGTGCGGACAAGCCGCTGGACTTCCTGACGCCTGCCGACGAGCCGAACCCCGCGCTGGGCGTGCGTGGTCTGCGGACGCTGCTGGACCACCCCGACGTGCTGCGGACCCAGCTGACCGCGCTCGCGAAGGCGGCGGAGGGGCTGCCCGTCTACCTTGAGGTCATGGCCCCGATGGTGGCGGACCGTGCCGACGCCAAGGCGTTCGCGGACGCGTGCCGTGACGCCGGGCTGCAGGCGAAGTTCGGCGCGATGGTGGAGATCCCCTCCGCCGCGCTGCGGGCACGCTCGGTCCTTCAGGAGGTGGAGTTCCTGTCGCTGGGGACGAACGACCTCGCGCAGTACACCTTCGCCGCGGACCGTCAGGTGGGTGCGGTCTCCCGCCTTCAGGACCCGTGGCAGCCCGCGCTGCTCGACCTGGTCGCGCTGTCCGCGGAAGCGGCGAAGGCCGAGGGCAAGAGCTGTGGTGTCTGCGGTGAGGCCGCGGCCGACCCGCTGCTGGCCTGTGTGCTGACCGGTCTGGGTGTCACCTCCCTGTCGATGGGCTCGGCGTCCATTCCTTACGTCCGGGCGACGCTGGCGAAGTACACGCTGGCGCAGTGTGAGCGTGCGGCCGCGGCCGCACGGGCGGCGGACAGCGCCGAGGAGGCGCGGAACGCCGCTCAGGCTGTGCTGTCGGGCGAGTAGGCCGGACGACTGCGGCCGCAGGTTGGTGATTGAGGGGCGCTCCACCTTCGGGTGGGCGCCCCTGCCGCGTCTCAGTGGTGGTGTCCGGGCGGAGTCGGGTCGCTTCCGCCTCCGAGGTCCGGGGGCACGCAGTAGTCGACGCCTGATTCCGGGGAGATGAGGTCGCCGGATTCGACGTCGGTGCAGTAGGCGTCGAAGACCTCGCCCGCGGTGAGGGGTTCCAGTCCGTCTCCGCGCAGGCGCCATCCGTAGATCCGGTCGGTGGTGCCGGGAGCGCTGGTCCGCATCACGAGTCCGCCGGGGCTCCGTGTGGCGAGGCCGAGGGCGAGAACAGTGGTGAACTCGAGGGCTTCGGCCTCCCGGAGGTGTGTCGCGCCTTGGTCGTCCTCGTCGACATGCAGTACGGAGAGGAGTGTTTCCGGGGTTCCGGTGACGCTGCATACGAGGTGTCGACTGCCCGGCGGGGCCGTGTCGAGGATGCGGACGAGGAGGTGGGAGGCGCGTGTGAAGGCCGCTCGGCCGATGTCCTCTCCGCAGGTGGCGCAGGTGCCGAGGCGGGCGAGGAGGATGGAGGCGTACTCCCAGGTGGCTTGTCGGACGGCTTCGTCGACGAGGGCGGGGACGACGTCCGACAGCGGCCGGCCGTCGTACGGGAGGGTCGGCCCTGTGGTCGCGAGGTGGGCCGTGAAGCGGGTGCGGCTCGACGCGGCGTCGGGATCGAGGCCGGTTTCCGCGCAGAACTCCGCGTACTCCTGTGGGTCGAAGAGGGCGATCGTCGTATGGCCGCCTTGGGAGGCTCGGGTCCTGAGGAGGGCCTCCACCTGTTCCAGATAGATCTTGTGGTCGTCGAACGTGAAGCTGCGGTAGCGCCGCATGGCGCGGAAGTCGTGCTCGTCGGTCAGCAGGCCGATCGTGCCGGCGATCTCGCTGCGCAGAACGCGTCGCATCGTCTGGTGGTCCGTGTGCGCCATGTTTTTCCCCCTGGTACGCAGTCGATCAATGCTCACTCACAGTAACCGGTGGCACTGACAACGGCGTCGGGGGTGGGAGCTCCGTGGAGCCGGAGCCCTCGTGATCGTGCAGGTGGAAGGGGGTGCGGACGGTTTGCCGTCGGCCTCGGACCCTCATAGGACTCCGAGGCCGACGGCGGGCGGTCAGGCGCGCTTGCGGGCGAGTTCCTCGTAGAAGTGGAGGAGGTCGAGGTTGTCGATGGAGCCGGGGTTGACCGCCTTGGCCAGGGGCGTGCCCTGGAGAAGGCGCTTGACCGGGACCTCGATGCGCTTGCCGGTGAGGGTGTGCGGGACGCCGGGGACCTCGATGACCTCGTCGGGGACGTGGCGCGGTGAGAGCTGTTCGCGGATGGTCTGCTTGATGCGGTTCAGGAGGGTCTCGTCGAGTACGGCGCCCGGAGCCAGGTGCACGAACAGGGGCATCCAGTAGCCGCCGTCGGGCTGTTCGATGCCGATGACGAGGGATTCCTTGATCTCGGGGAGGCGCTCCACGGCTTCGTAGATGTCGGCCGACCCCATACGGACGCCTTGGCGGTTGAGCGTCGAGTCGGAGCGGCCGTGGATGACGACGGAGCCGCGCGAGGTGATCGTGATCCAGTCGCCGTGACGCCATACGCCGGGGTAGGTGTCGAAGTAGCTGTCGTGGTACCGGCTGCCGTCGGGGTCGTTCCAGAAGTGGATCGGCATCGAGGGCATGGGGTTGGTGACGACGAGTTCCCCCACCTCGTCGACGAGGGGCTTGCCGCTGGGGTCCCAGGACTGGAGGTCGGTACCGAGGCCGGCGGCCTGGAGCTCGCCGACGTACACGGGCAGCGTGGGTACGGCTCCCGCGAAGCAGGAGCACACGTCCGTGCCGCCGCTGACGGAGGCGATCCAGAGGTCGTCGCGGACTTCGTCGTGCAGCCAGCGGAAGCCGTCGGGCGGCAGGGGGGAGCCGGTGGTGGCGACGCACTGGACCTTGGAGAGGTCGAAGTCGCGCGCGGGGTGCACGTCGGCCTTGCGGCAGGCCATGACGTAGGCGGCCGAGGTGCCATAGAGGGTGGCTTCCGTGCGTTCGGCGATGCGCCACTGGGCGCCTGTGTCGGGATAGCCGGGGCTGCCGTCGTAGAGGACGATCGTGGTGCCGGTGAGCAGGCCGGAGACGAGGAAGTTCCACATCATCCAGCCGGTCGAGGTGTACCAGAAGAAACGGTCCTCGGGGCCCAGGTCGCAGTGCAGGCCGAGTTGTTTGAGGTGCTCGACGAGGATGCCGCCCTGGGACTGGACGATGGCTTTGGGGAGGCCGGTCGTGCCGGAGGAGTAGAGCACCCAGAGGGGGTGGTCGAAGGGGACCTGCTCGAAGACGGGCTCCTCGTCGGCGGCCGTCAGGGCCGACCACTCCAGAGCGCCTTCGGGGGCCTCGGTGCCGAGAACCGGAATATGTACGACCGCTCGCAGGGTCGGCAGTTCGCGGCGCAGTTCGGCGACGGTGTCGCGGCGATCGTGCTCCTTGCCGCCGTAGCGGTAGCCGTCGACGGTGAACAGCACGACGGGTTCGACCTGCTGGAAGCGGTCCAGGACGCTGCGGGCGCCGAAGTCGGGGGCGCAGGAGGTCCAGACGCCGCCGACGGCCGCCGTGGCGAGGAGGGCGACCACGGCCTGCGGGATGTTGGGGAGGTAGCCGCTGACGCGGTCTCCGGGGCGTACGCCGAGGGCGCGCAGCTCGGCGGCGAGGGCGCCGACCTGGCGGCGCAGCTCGGACCAGGTGACCGGGCGTGGCTCGTGGGATTCGTCGACGTGCAGGAGCGCGGGTTCGTCGGCGCGGGTCGCGGCTGCGCGCAGGGCGTGTTCGGCGTAGTTCAGGGTCGCGCCGGGGAACCACTCGGCGCCGGGCATGGAGCGGTCGCCGAGCACGCGCGCGTAGGGGGTGGCGAAGCGTACGTCGAACCACTCCGTGACGGCTTTCCAGAACGTTTCCAGTTCGTCGACCGACCAGCGGTGCAGAGCCTCGTAGCCGCCCTCGGCGGGAGCGCCGTGGTGCTCGGCCGCCCAGGCCTGGAACTGGGTGACCTGTGCTCGGGCGATGCGCTGCGGGTCTGGCTGCCACAGCGGCTGGGGGTTCACGATCGACATGGAGCGGCTCCCGGACTGTGCGCGTCGTGTGCGTCTTCCGCGCACGGCGGGGGTGTGCGCGTGACGCGGATGACACGGACGATGCCATGTGATCGACTTCTGCACCAGGGGCCGCCCCACATAGTCCGTGTCGTGAAGATGTGGTCCCGGCACGGGTGAACGGCAGTTGAACGGCACCCGCGCGTGGGGCAGCGAATGGCAGGCTGAGCAGCATGGACGGTCGTGACCTGGTGCGTTCGATGAAGGTGGTCGGTTCTGTGGGGGCGGCCCAGGGGTTGCGTACCGTACGCGCGGCGTGGCGCAGGAAGCGCGCGGACGCCGCGGGGCTGCCGCCCCGGGGTGCCGAGCGCGCCCGGGTGCCCGGGCCCGTGCAGGAAGTGCGGCCCGGTCCGGGCGGCGGTGTGATCCGGTTCAGCCGGTCCGAGCTGTGCGTGACCGTGGCGGTGAACGGGGCGGTCTTCTGGGGCTGGGACGGGGCGGCTCCCGAGCCGTCGTACGCGCTGGCGGGCCGCTGTCCGGAGCCGGATCCGAGGGCGGTCCTGGAGCCCGACAAGGATGGTGGCTGGCGGGTCGTGGCCGAGCGGGTGACGGTGGTCATCTCGCGGCACGGCGCCGTGGAGGTGCTGACGCCCGGTGGTGTGACGCTGCGGCGTGACCTGCCGCCGCGCTGGTGGGAGCCGGTCGCGGGTGGTCCGGCGCGGTGGATGCAGCGGTCGGAGGTGGCCGCGGACGCGCGGTTCTTCGGGCTCGGGGGGCGGGCGTCAGGGCCCCGGCTCAGGGACGGCACCTACTCGTTGTGGAACACCGATCCCGGGCGTTCGTTCGGCCCTGGCGACGACCCGCTGTACATCACGATGCCGGTGCAGCTGGTCGCGGCGGACGCCGCGACGCACCTGGTGTTCCACGACACCTCGTGGGACGGCACCGTGACGCTGCGGGAGGGCGAGGAGGGCGCGGGTTCGGGTCATGACCGGGCGGGGACCAGCGAGCTGCGCATGGACGGCGGTCCGTTGCGGTGCTGGGTGATGGTGGGCACGCCCGCGCGCGTGCTGCTCGTGTGGGCCTCCCTGACGGGTACGGCGGCGCTGCCGCCGGCGTGGGCACTCGGGCACCATCACGCGCGCTGGGGGTTCGGCAGCGAGCAGGAGGTGCGCCGGATCGTCTCGGGGTACCAGGAGCGGGATCTGCCGCTGGACGCGGTCCATCTGGACATCGACCACTACGACGAGCACCAGGTGTTCACGGTCGACCATGAGGCCTTTCCCAAGCTGCCGCAGCTCGCCGAGGATCTCCGCCGGGACGGGATCCGCCTGGTGTCGATCGTGGATCCGGCGGTCAAGGCCGACCCGGGCAACGCCGTGTACGACGCGGGGACGGCGCTGGACGCGTTCGTGCGGGACGCCTCGGAGGAGGTCGTACGGGGTGTGGTGTGGCCCGGGGAGGCGGTCTTCCCCGACTTCACGCACGCGCGCGTGCGGCAGTGGTGGGGTGGGCTGTACGAGGAGCGGCTGGCTCAGGGTTTCGCGGGTTTCTGGCATGACATGAACGAGCCGACGTCGTTCACCGCGTTCGGGGAGTCGACGCTGCCGCGCTCGGCCAGGCACTCCCTGGAGGGGCGGGGCGGCGATCATCGGGAGGCGCACAACGTCTACGGCCTGTGCATGACCAGAGCGGGCTACGAAGGACTGCGTGAACTGACTCCCGGGGAGCGCCCCTTCGTGTTCTCGCGCTCGGGTTGGGCCGGCATGCAGCGCTACGGGGGCGCCTGGTCCGGGGACGTGGCCACGGGCTGGCCCGGGCTGCGGGCGTCGCTGTCGCTGGTCATGGGGCTCGGTCTGTGCGGGGTGCCGTTCTCGGGGCCGGACGTGGGCGGCTTCGACGGGAGTCCGTCGCCGGAGCTGTATCTGCGGTGGTTCCAGTTGGCGGCGTATCTGCCGCTGTTCCGTACACACGCGAGTCTGCGGGCGGGGCGCAGGGAGCCTTGGGAGTTCGGTCCCGAGGTGCTGGAGCACGCGCGCGTGGCGCTCGTCGAGCGCAGGAGGCTGCTGCCGTACTTCATGACGCTGGCGCATCTGGCCCGTCGGACGGGGGCGCCCTATGTGCGACCGGTGTGGTGGTCGGCGCCTGAGGACCGCACGCTGCGCGAGTGTGAGGATGCGTTTCTGCTCGGCGACGGTCTGCTGGTGGCCCCGGTGCTGGATCCGGGTGCCGACCGGCGTGCCGTGCAGCTGCCGCGCGGGCGTTGGTACGACACGGCGACGGAGCGGGCGTACGAAGGGCCGGGGCAGGTGCTCGTCGACGCGCCCTTGTCGCGGATCCCGGTGCTGGCGCGCTCGGGCGCCGTCGTCCCCGTGCGAGGGGACGACGGCGGGCTGGAACTGGAGGTGTGGGCGCCCGCCCGGGGACGTGCCGGGGGCGGGCTGGTGGTGCCGGATGCGGGTGACGGCTGGGACGAGCCGGAGATGGAGCGCTACGTCACCCGCTGGCAGGGCGACCGGGTGATCGTCGAGCTGGACCACGAGGACGGCTTGATCCCGTCACCCCGTCCGGTACGGGTACGCGGGCTCGGCGCGGGTGGGGCTCAGATGTAGCGGCCTTCGAAGAAGGCCCGCACGGCCAGCGTGTGCAGTGGGAAGGCGAGCTCCTCCGGCCTGCGCAGGAGCTGCCAGCCCTCGGTCTCGTCCGTGGCGGCCGACGTCGGCAGACGGTCGGCGGGCCGCTCCGGGAGGAGGCCGAACAGCAGCAGGTGCCCGTCCGGGGAGCTCATCGCGTCGACGAGGCGTACGTCGCGGCCGGCCGCGTCGATGCCGGTCTCCTCGCCGAGTTCGCGGACGACGGCCTGGCGCCAGTCCTCGCGGTCGTCGATGTAACCGCCGGGCAGGGCGATGCCCCCGCGCGCGGGGGCGATGGTGCGGGTGACGACGACCAGGGCGGTGCCCTGCGTGTCGTACACGGGCTGGAGTGCGATGGCCACCGGCAGCGGATTGCGGTAGGCCACGGCGCCGCACACCGGGCAGGTGCGCGGCCAGCCGGAGACGCCCTCTCCGTAGGGCGCGCCGCAGGTCGAACAGTGTGAGTTCGCTGCGGAGTTGGGAACGGAGGCTTGAGTTTCGGACACGCGGCGGACTGTATCCGATGAGTGGAAGGGCGTCTTCCGGGGGCCGGTCACTTGTGCGGCGTGAGGGATTTCGAGGACACGGGGAAGTCGAAGTAGGTGTCCGGGTAGAGCTCCGGCTTGTACGTGTAGTGCCACCACTCCTCGGCGAGGTTCACGAATCCGAGGGCTTCGAGGGTGCTCTTGAGGAGCAGCCGGTTGGCGCGCTGCTCGCCCTGGATGCGCGGGTCCAGCGTGTGGGAGAGGGTGTCGAAGCAGTCGAAGCCGGTGCCCATGTCGACGGAGTTGTCGGGGAAGCGCTCGGCCTTCGGCGCGTAGCAGGGCACCAGGGTCTCGCCGGGAACGTAGGGCCGGGTCGGCCTGGCCGGCAGCCTGACGATGGTCAGGTCCATGGTGGAGCCGCGGCTGTGGCCGGACTTCTCCGCGATGTACCCGTCGAGGAAGAGGCGGGCCTTGTCGACGTTCGGGTAGAACTCGTCCTTCATGGCCTCGTCGTCGAGGTCCTCGGCCCAGCGCACGAAATGGTCGACGGCGCGCTGTGGGCGGTAGCAGTCGTACACCTTGAGCGAGTACCCCTGCCGCAGGAGCCGCGTCTGCGCCTTGTGGAGCGCTTCGGCGGCGGGCCGGGTGAGGATGCACAGGGGCTGCCGGTAGCCGTCGATGCGTTCGCCGACGAAGTTGTGCGGGGTGAAGTACCGCATCTCCTGGATGATGGTCGGATCCACGGTTCTCAGCGCCACGAAGTCCTTCGGCGCCTTGTCGGTCCCGGTCTTCGCCTGGGCGGTCGCGGGTGCGGCGGTCACGGCGAACAGCGTGGCGAGGGTGACGGTCAGTCGCCGCGCCAGGGTCCAGAGTCGTGTCATGTCTCCTGCATCTATCAGGTGCGCGGTCCGCCCGGGAAGTGATCGGCTGCGGTTCCTTCCGAAGGCCGAATCCGACGCCCTGCCGCTGACCCGTCAACCGTGGCACACTTTCTGACGTTCCGTCAGATGACTAGCCCGGAGGGGATATGCCACGCACGCGTACGCCTGTGGTCGCCGGATGGTTCTCCGGCGACGGGGAGGACTTCCGGCTGATCGGCACTCGTTGCTCTGCGTGTACCTCGGTGTTCTTTCCCCGCGAGGACACGCATTGCCGGAATCCCAGCTGCCGGGGCGGTGAACTGGAGGAATTTCACCTCTGCCCACGCGGCCGCGTCTGGTCCTTCACGGACAGCCGGTACCGGCCTCCGTCACCCTATGTGAGCGATCCGGAACTTCCGTGGGAGCCGTGCACGTTGATCGCTGTGGAGCTGGAGTCCGAGCGCCTCGTGGTGCTGGGACAGGCGGCTCCCGGGGTCACCGTCGCCGATCTGACGGTGGGCATGGAGGTGGAGGTCGTGCCCGGCGTGCTCCATGAGGACGCGGAGACGACCTGGACGACCTGGCAGTGGCGGCCGACGGGGGTGACGGCATGACGGACGACGTGGCGGTGCTGGGCGCGGGCATGCATCCGTGGGGCAAGTGGGGACGAAGCTTCGTCGAGTACGGCGCGGCGGCGGCACGCGCGGCGCTCGCCGACGCAGGCCTGGAGTGGCGGGACATCGGGTCGATCGTCGGCGCGGACACCGTGCGGGGCGGCTATCCGGGGTATGTGGCCGGGGCGACGTTCGCGAAGGCGCTCGGCTGGCAGGGCGCCCGGGTCGCGAGCGTGTACGCGGCCTGCGCGTCGGGCGCCCAGGCGGTCAACACCGCGCGGGCGCAGATACTTTCCGGGCTCGCGGACGTGGTGCTCGTGGTGGGCGCCGACGCCGCCCCCAAGGGCTTCTTCCGGCCGGCGGGCGGCGACCGACCCGACGATCCGGACTGGCTGCGCTTCCGCGTCCTGGGGGCCACGAATCCGACCTACTTCGGGCTGTACGCGCGCCGGCGGATGGCCCTGCACGGAGACACCCCTGAGGACTTCGCCCAGGTCAAGGTCAAGAACTCCGCCCTGGGCGCGCTCAACCCCAACGCCCGCTATCGCAAGGCGGTCACCGCCGACGAGGTCGCCGCCTCCGCCGTCGTAGCCGATCCGCTGCGGCTGCTCGACATCTGCGCGACGTCGGACGGAGGCGCGGCGCTCGTGCTGGCCGGGATGGACTTCGCACGTCGACACTCAGTGGCGCACCCGGTGCGGATACGCGCGGTTTCCACGGTGACGCCGCGCTACCCCAACACCGTGCTGGACCTGCCCGACATCGCGACGGACTCCGCGGTGGCGGTGCGGCCGGCGGCTGAGACGTTCCGGGAGTCGATCGCCCGCGCCGCCTACGAGGAGGCCGGGATCGGACCCGAGGACCTGTCCCTCGCGGAGGTCTACGACCTGTCCACCGCACTGGAGTTGCAGTGGTACGAGGACCTCGGGCTGTGCGGCGAAGGCGAGGCCGCGAAGCTGCTGAGAGAGGGCACGACAGCGCTGGGAGGTCGCCTGCCGGTGAACGCGAGCGGCGGCCTCGCCTCCTTCGGCGAGGCGGTTCCGGCCCAGGCCATCGCCCAAGTATGCGAATTGACCTGGCAGTTGAGGGGAGCCGCGGGTGACCGGCAGGTCGCCGGTGCGCGGGTGGGGATCGCGGCGAACCAGGGGTTGTTCGGGCACGGGTCGGCGGTGGTCGCGGTGCGCTGAGAGCGGGGCGCGACGACCGCGGGCCGGAGCCGGGCGCGTGGTCATGAGAACGTCGCGTCGGCCTCGTCGGCAACGTCGCGTCGGCCTCGTCGGCACCGCCCGCGTCGGCCTCGTCAGCAACGTCACCTCGACCTCGTCGCACCCAGAACGATCAGCATTTATCTACGCAGCGTGAGCGGGCCGGAATCCTGCGTGAACGTCTCATGAACTGGGCTCGGGCGCGCTCAGGCGGCGCAATCATGCTCCCGTGCACTCCTGGACGGATACTCTCCGCTTCGCTTTCCAACCGGTGGTCAATCTGACCACCGGAGGGGTCGCGGGGCTGGAGATACTGGCCCGCCCGGAGACCGGCGACGTCCTGGCCGAGGCGCGCCGCGATCCCGATCTCGACGGCCAGCTCGCCGTGTTGGCGTTCCGTGCGGCGGCTCGCAAGGAGACACTGCTCCCCCTGTACGTCAACGTGTTCGCCGGCACCCTCGGCGACCTCGGCGGGCTGACGCCCCTGCACGACGCCGTCCGCGCGGCGGGGCGGCTGCCGTGGGAGGTGACGATCGACATCGGCCCGCCGTACACGCACGTGCCCCAGCAGGCGCTGCTGGAAGCCGTGGGCGCGTTGCGGGACCAGGGGTTCCGGATCAGCGCGGACGGCGTCGGCGACGGGGACGTCCCGCTGCGGCTGCTGACGGACATGTCACCGGAGCTGCTGAAACTGGACGCGTCCCTGCTGGCGCGGCCGGCGGCGATCAGTGCGATGCGGGCGTTGTGCGAGCAACTGGGAGCGCTCGTGTGCGTCGAGGGGGTGGAGACGGAGCTCCAGTGCGCCACGGCACGAGCGGCGGGTGCGCAGCTGGCCCAGGGCGAGCTGTTCGCTCCACCGGCCCGGCTGCCCGCGGCGGAGGTATACGTTCCGCCGCGTTCGACCGGACTGGCGGTTACGCCTCGTTCGGGACCCTCGGTGCGCGAGTTCGTGCGGCCGGCGGCCCTGCTGCCCGCCACCGCGTCGGCCGGACAGGTGCGGGCGCTGCTGACCGGCTCCCCGGAGGTGTCCGGGGTACTGCTGGTGGACATGCACGGCGTCCCGGTGCGGTCGGTGCACCGTTCCCGCTTCCTGCTGTCGATGTCGGGCCGCTACGGCCACGCCCTGTACGCCGACCGGCCCGCGGCAAAGCTCGGAGATCCGCCGCGCACGGTGGGCGTCGACGCCACGGCATGGGAGGTGCTGGACGTCGTCGCGGACGGCGGCCGGGACCGCACCTCGGACGACGTCGCCGTGGTCGACCGGTTCGGCCGGTGCGTGGGCGTCGTACGGCTGGCGGACCTGGTGCGGGCGCTCGCCGAGAACCGGGTCGAGGAGGCCGCCGGGCTCAATCCGCTGACCCGGCTGCCCGGGTCGGACGCGATCACCGGCGAGGTGGACCGGCGGATCGCGGACGGGCGGAGGTTCGCACTGAGCTGGCTGGACGTGGACCACTTCAAGCAGGTCAACGACGGTGCCGGGTTCGCGGCCGGCGACGAGCTGATCCGCTCCGTGGGGCGGGCGCTGCAGCACGTGGCGACGGACACCACCCGCGTCGGCCATATCGGCGGGGACGACTTCCTGGTCCTCGCGGATCCGGAGGGGCTGAATCCGCTGGCCATCTCGGTGCTGGACGCGCCCTGGTCGGCGGGGGGACGCACCGTCACGCTGTCCCTGGCCACCGTCCTGTGCGAACCCGGAAGCGTGACGGATCACCGCCAGGCGGCCTCCTGTCTGGCGCCGCTGAAGAAGGCCGCGAAGTCACTCAGCGGCGCGAGCTGGGTCCTCGGGCGCGCCGGACTGCCCGGGCACGAAATCCTGCGCGGAGTGGAAGCGGCACCCGCGGCTGGCTGCGCGGTGGCGGAGCCCGGCAGGGGGTGAGACGCTGTCCCCACGAGGTCGGCGGTGGCCGAAAGGCACCCGCGGGCCTCAGCACAGCACTGCACAGCAATGGCCTTCGACCCCTGCCGGGTCCAGCGGGAACTGGCCCGCCTGCCGGCCTCAGCAGGGCCTCGGTGTCCCGTCCCTGTCCCGTCTCACTTCCGAGTGGGCGTGCCCGGAGCGCGGAACGCGTGGGCTCGTGACCCGTCGGCACACCCCTGAACCGTTGGCGTCAGCGACCTTGACGCCCCCTGGACACCGGTGAACACTTCCCGGTGTCAGCCGACATCGCCGTACATTCTCGGCGTATCCACGCACTGCGCCGCGCGGTTCCGCCTGTGCAAAGGCCCTCCCCCACGGGCGATTCGGCTGCGACGGCACGCTCGTCACGGACGCCGGGCGGGGCGCGGGACCACCCTGCCTTCGTCTGAAGTCGCCATGGGAAACGCACCCCGCACCAAGAACCGGGGCCGATCGTCCCGGCCAGGGCCTAGGAGCAGCCATGAGCAACGGAGACATATTCCTCGGTGAGGTCATCGGCACCGCGATCCTGATTCTCTTCGGGGCCGGCGTCGTAGCCGCCGTCCTACTGAACTTCTCCAAGGCGAAGGACGCGGGCTGGATCGTCATCGCCTTCGGCTGGGGATTCGGTGTCATGGCCGGCGCGTACACCGCGGCCCCCCTGTCCGGCGGGCAGCTGAACCCGGCCGTGACGATCGGGATCGCCATCGACACGGGGGTCTGGGACAAGGTCCACATCTACATCGCCGGCCAGATCGTGGGCGCGATGCTGGGTGCGGTGCTGTGCTGGCTCGTCTACTACGCACAGTTCCAGGCCAATGCCGACGAGAAGATCGCCCAGCCGACGCTCGGGATCTTCTCCACCGCGCCCGCGATCCGCAATACGGTCGCGAACCTCATGACCGAGATCATCGCGACCGTCGCGCTGGTGCTGCCGATCCTCGCGTTCGGCCTGACCAAGGGGCTCGGCGTGTCGGGCACCGCGATCCTGATCGTCTCGTTCCTGGTGGTCGGCATCGGTCTGTCGCTCGGCGGTCCCACGGGGTACGCCATCAACCCGGCCCGTGACCTGGGCCCCCGCATCATTCACGCCTTGCTCCCGATTCCCAACAAGGGCACCTCGGACTGGGGTTACGCGTGGATCCCGGTGGTGGGACCGCTGATCGGCGGGGCGCTGTCCGGGGTCATCTTCAACGCAGCGTTCTGAAGGATCCGACGAAGGGGACGTCATGACGGACAAGTTCGTCGCCGCAATCGACCAGGGCACGACCTCGAGCCGCTGCATCATCTTCAACCAGGACGGCGCGATCGTGGCCGTCGACCAGCGCGAGCACCGCCAGATCTTCCCCAAGCCCGGCTGGGTGGAGCATGACGCCACGGAGATCTGGTCCAAGGTGCAGGCGGTGGTCGCCGGCGCGATCGCGAAGGCCGGTCTGCGCACCGACCAGATCAGCGCGCTCGGCATCACCAACCAGCGCGAGACGACGGTCCTGTGGGACCGCGCGACCGGCAAACCGGTGCACAACGCGATCGTGTGGCAGGACACACGCACCTCGGCGCTGTGCAAGGAGCTCGGCGGCTCGGACGGGCAGGACCGGTTCCGCGAGCAGACAGGACTGCCGCTGGCCAGCTACTTCTCCGGTCCCAAGGCGGCCTGGCTGCTGGACAACGTGCCCGGTCTGAGGGATCGCGCCGAGCGCGGCGAGATCGCCTTCGGAACCATCGACTCCTGGCTCATCTGGAACCTCACCGGCGGCACAGACGGCGGGCAGCACGTGACCGACGTGACGAACGCCGGGCGCACCATGCTGATGAACCTGGAGACCCTCCAGTGGGACCCCTCGATCCTGTCCGCCATGAACGTGCCCGAGGCCGTCCTGCCGGAGATCAGGTCCTCCGCCGAGGTGTACGGGACCGCCGTCGGGCAGCTGGCCGGGGTGCCGGTCGCCTCGGCCCTCGGTGACCAGCAGGCAGCCGTGTTCGGGCAGGCCTGCTACGACGTCGGCACCGCGAAGAACACCTACGGCACCGGTAGCTTCCTGCTGCTCAACACGGGCAACCGGCCGGTGCCGTCGAAGAGCGGGCTGCTGACGACGATGGGCTACAAGATCGGCGACGAGGCGCCCGTGTACTGCCTGGAGGGGGCGATAGCGATAACGGGCGCGCTGGTCCAATGGTTCCGCGACCAGCTCGGCATCATCCGTACCGCCGACGAGATCGAGCCCCTGGCGGAGAGCGTCGAGGACAACGGCGGCGCGTACATCGTGCCCGCCTTCTCCGGCCTGTTCGCGCCGTACTGGCGCTCGGACGCACGCGGTGTCGTCACCGGCCTGACGCGCTACGTCACCAAGGCGCACCTCGCCCGTGCGGTGCTGGAGGCGACGAGCTGGCAGACGCGCGAGGTCGTGGACGCCATGTACCAGGACTCCGGCGTCGAGATCACGACTCTCAAGGTCGACGGAGGCATGACGAAGAACAACCTGCTCATGCAGCACCAGGCGGACGTGCTCGACGTCCCGGTGATCCGGCCCAAGATCTCCGAGACGACCTGTCTGGGCGCCGCGTACGCGGCGGGCCTGGCCACGGGCGTGTGGAACGACCTGGACGAACTCAAGGCGCACTGGGCGAAGGACGCCGAGTGGACGCCCACCATGACCGCCGAGGCGCGTGACCGCGAGTACCACAACTGGCGCAAGGCGGTGGAGAAGAGCTTCGGCTGGGAGGAGGACGGCGGGAGCTGAGGCGGCGGGCGAGAGCTGCGGCAGGCGCCGAGAGCTGCCCACGCGTGCGTGCGCCCGACGTGAAGCACGCGCGTGTGCTCAAGGCGCACGGCCCGTACCCCGGTCGGCGGGGGTACGGGCCGTGTCCCTGAACGGGATCAGGTGGTGACGGTCTGGCGGCGGTCCGCCTGGAAGGCCATCGCGTGCTGGACGACCCCGATGAGGATCTCCTTGACGGACTCCCGGTCGCGGGCGTCGCACAGCACCAGGGGTGCGTCGGGGTCCAGATCGAGGGCCTGGCGGATGTCGTCCGCCGGGTAACGGGCGGCTCCCTCGAAGCAGTTGACGCCGACGAGGAAGGGTATGCCGCGCCGTTCGAAGTAGTCGATGGCGGCGAAGGAGTCCTCCAGGCGCCGCGTGTCGGCGAGGACGACGGCGCCCAGGGCGCCCTCCGACAGTTCGTCCCACATGAACCAGAACCGCTCCTGGCCGGGCGTGCCGAAGAGGTACAGGACCAGGTCCTCGCGCAGGGTGATGCGGCCGAAGTCCATGGCCACGGTGGTGGTGCGCTTGCCCTCGACACCGCTCGTGTCGTCGACCGGACGTCCGGCCTCGGTGAGCAGTTCCTCGGTGCGCAGCGGCCTGATCTCGCTGACCGCGCCGACGAGGGTGGTCTTGCCCACGCCGAAGCCGCCGGCCACCAGGATCTTGAGCGTGACGGGCTCGACCGGAGGCTTCCCGCGCTCAGAACGCCCGAAGATCATCGATCTCTTCTCCTGCTTGATGGGGGTCGCGCGACGGTGGGCCGTAGCCTCCGCCGCCGGGGGTTTCGATGACGAGTACGTCGCCGGGGCCGACGTCCGCCGAGTCGCTGCCGCCGAGCGCGGTGACCGTGCCGTCCGCGTGTTCGACGCGGTTGGCTCCCAGCGCGCCGGGCTCGCCGCCGGCCATGCCGTACGGCGGGACCCGGCGGTGCTGGGACAGCGTGGAGACGGTCATGGGCTCGTGGAACCGGAGGCGGCGCACCGCGCCGTCCCCGCCGTGCCACCGTCCGGCGCCGCCGCTGCCGTGCCGCAGCGCGAACTCGTCGAGCCGGACGGGCAGCCGCCATTCCAGCACTTCGGGGTCGGTGAGCCGTGAGTTGGTCATGTGGGTCTGGACGACGGGTGCGCCGGGGAACCCGTCGCCCGCACCCGACCCGGAGGCCACGGTCTCGTAGTACTGGTGGCGTTCGTTGCCGAAGGTGACGTTGTTCATGGTGCCGGAGCCTTCGGCCTGGACGCCCAGGGCCGCGTAGAGGGCCCCGGTGATGGCCTGCGAGGTCTCCACGTTGCCCGCGACGACCGCGGCCGGGGGTTCGGGGGCGAGCATGGAGCCGGGCGGCACGATGATGTCGAGGGGGCGCAGACACCCGTCGTTGAGCGGGATGTCGTCGGCGACCAGGGTGCGGAAGACGTACAGGACCGCCGCGTTGACCACCGAGAAGGGTGCGTTGAAGTTGGTGGTCAGCTGCGGGGAGGTGCCGGTGAAGTCGACGGTGGCGGTGCGGCCGGCGCGGTCCACGCGCACGCGTACCCGGATGACGGCGCCGGAGTCGGTCTCGTAGGCGTACTCGCCGTCGTCGAGGGCGTCGATGACGCGGCGTACCGCTTCCTCGGCGTTGTCCTGGACGTGCCGCATGTACGCCTGGACCACGTCGAGGCCGAAGTTCTCGATCATGCGGGCGACTTCGTCGACGCCCTTCTGGTTGGCCGCGATCTGGGCGCGCAGGTCGGCGAGGTTGGTCCTGGGGTTGCGTGAGGGGTACGGCGCCCCGGTGAGCAGACGGAGGGTCTCCTCCTCGCGGAACCGGCCGTTCTCGGCGAGCAGCCAGTTGTCGAAGAGGATTCCCTCCTCCTCGATGGTGCTGCTGTTCGCGGGCATGGAGCCGGGAGCGATGCCGCCGATCTCGGCGTGGTGGCCGCGTGAGGCGACGTAGAAGAGGATCCGCTGCTCACCCTCCGTGTTCGCTGCGCCGTCGGCGTCGAAGACCGGGGTGATCACGGTGACGTCGGGCAGGTGGGTGCCGCCGTGGTACGGGTCGTTGACCACGTAGGTGTCGCCCGGGCGCATCTCCGAGCCACGGCGCCGGATGACCTCCTTGACGCTGGTGCCCATCGAGCCCAGGTGGACGGGGATGTGCGGGGCGTTGGCCACCAGGTTTCCGTCCGGGTCGAAGAGCGCGCACGAGAAGTCCAGGCGCTCTTTGATGTTGACGGACTGTGCCGTGGATTCGAGGCGGGCGCCCATCTGTTCGGCGATGGACATGAAGAGGTTGTTGAAGACCTCGAGCAGGACCGGGTCGGCTTTCGTGTCGAGTTCGGAACTCTCCGTGATCGCCGCGCGTTCCATGACCAGATGCCCGTCGTCGGTCGCCACGGCTTGCCAGCCGTCGTCCACGACGGTCGTCGCACTGGCTTCGGTGATGATCGCCGGTCCGGTGACGGTTTCGCCGGGAGGGAGGAACTCGCGGCGGTGGAGGGGCACTTCGCGCCGGATGCCGCCGGTGTGGAGGGGGACGGTCGGCGGTGCCGCCGGGCTGCCCTCGGGGGCGGCCTCATAGGGGGCGAGAGCGGAGAGATCGGGGGGTTCGGTGATGCCGGTGGCTTCGACGGACAGGGCTTCGACGACGATCGGGCGGTCGAGCGTGAAGGAGTACGTGGCGCGATGACGTTCTTCGAAGGCACGCCGCATCGTGGCGGGTTCGGTGAGTTCGACGGTGAGGGTGGTGTCGGTGCCGTCGTAACGGAGTTGGGCGCGTCGGGTGACCCTGACGCGGTCCTCGGGGACGTCCTCGTCGAGGAGTTCGGCCCGAGCGGCGGATTCCAGGTCGTCCGCCGTCTTCAGGACGCCGGACATCGAGGCGGTGTCCAGGGCGGCTTCCACGGACTGCTCACGCATGGCCGTCGTGTCGGCGAGGCCGATCCCGAGCGCGGAGAGGACTCCGGCCATGGGCGGCACGAGGACGGTTCGGATGCCGAGCGAATCGGCGACCATGCACGCGTGCTGTCCACCCGCGCCACCGAAGGTGGTGAGGGCGTAGCGGGTGACGTCGTGCCCCTTCTGGACGGAGATCCGCTTCACGGCGTTGGCGATGTTGGCGACCGCGATCTGCAGGTAGCCCTCGGCCACCTGCTCGGGGGTGCGGTCGTCCCCGGTCCGTTCGCGGATCTCGCGTGCGAGGGCGGTGAAGCGGTCGCGGACGAGGACGTCGTCGAGGGACTGGTCGCCGTCGGGGCCGAACACCTGGGGGAAGTGCTCGGGTTGGATGCGGCCCAGCATGACGTTGGCGTCGGTCACGGTGAGCGGTCCGCCGCCGCGGTAGCAGGCGGGCCCCGGGTCCGCGCCCGCCGAGTCCGGCCCTACGCGGTAACGGGAGCCGTCGAAGTGGAGGACCGAGCCGCCGCCGGCCGCGACGGTGTGGATGTCCAGCATGGGGGCGCGCAGCCGGACTCCGGCGATCTGGGTGGTGAAGACGCGTTCGTAGTCGCCCGCGAAGTGGGAGACGTCGGTGGAGGTGCCGCCCATGTCGAAGCCGATGACCCGGTCGAACCCGGCGAGCTGCGACATGCGGGCCATGCCGACGATGCCGCCGGCGGGGCCGGAGAGGATGGCGTCCTTGCCGCGGAACTGCCCGGCCTCGGCGAGACCGCCGTTCGACTGCATGAACATCAGCCGCACGTCTTCGAGCTGGTCGGCGACGTGCTGGACGTAGCGGCGCAGCACGGGCGAGAGGTAGGCGTCGACGACGGCGGTGTCCCCGCGCGGGACGAGTTTCATCAGCGGGCTGACCTCGCTGGACAGCGAGATCTGCGGGAAGCCGATGCGGGCGGCGAGCCCGCCGACGGCCTGCTCGTGGGCCGGGTGGAGATGGCTGTGCATGCAGACCACGGCGACCGCGCGGATGCCGTCGTCGTACGCCTCCTGGAGGGGGCCGCCGAGGGCGTCCAGGTCGGGAGCGTGCAGGACGGTGCCGTCGGCGGCGATGCGTTCGTCGACCTCGACGACCCGCTCGTACAGCAGCTCGGGCAGCTCGATGCGGCGGGCGAAGATGCGGGGGCGGTTCTGGTAGGCGATGCGCAGGGCGTCGCGGAAACCACGGGTGATCACCAGCAGGGTCCGCTCGCCCTTGCGCTCGAGGAGGGCGTTCGTGGCGACCGTCGTGCCCATGCGGACGGCCTCGATGGGGTCCGGGGAGCCGTCCAGCAGCTCGCGTACGCCCGCCACCGCGGCGTCGGAGTAGCGCGCCGGGTTCTCCGACAGGAGCTTGTGCGTCAGCAGGCGGCCGTCCGGGCGTCGCGCGACGATGTCCGTGAAGGTGCCGCCTCGGTCGACCCAGAACTGCCAGCCTGTCACGTCACTACCCCGCTTCCGCGCCGCTCACAGCGCCCGCAGGCCGTTGATCACGTCGCGCAGAATACTCTCGTCCACCAGCTCGGCAGGCGGTACGGGCCGGTTCACATGGACGAATTCCGCGTCCACGAGGTCCCCGACGAGGACCCGTACGACTCCGATGGGCAGATCGAGTTCGGCGGAGAGTTCCGCGACGGACTGCGGGGCGTCACGGCACAGCTCCACGATGTCCACGTGTTCCGGGGACAGTGTCGAGTCGGCGTCCGGGTCGTCGGCGTGCGTCTCCGCGACGACCACCGCGATCAGGTCGAGGCGGTGCTGGGCCGCACTGGTGGTGCGGCCGCGCGTCATGGCGTACGGACGGACGACCGGTCCGGCCTCGTCGTCGAACCAGTGGCTTCTTCCCTGACCGTCAGCGCTCATGCCATCCCACTACCCGCCCGAGGTCAGATCGGTGCGCGGAGCGGAGCCCAGATGTACGCCGACCCGCTTGACCAGGAGCGTCATCTCGTACGCGACCTGGCCGACGTCGGAGTCGGCGTCCGAGAGCACCGCGAGGCAGCTGCCGTCACCGGCAGCCGTCACGAACAGGAAAGCGTCGTCCAGCTCCACGACGGTCTGCCGGACGCTGCCCGCCTCGAAGTGCCGGCCCACGCCCTTGGCGAGGCTGTGGAACCCGGACGCGACGGCGGCGAGGTGCTCGCTGTCCTCCCGCGTCAGGTCCTTGGACACACCGGTGGGCAGGCCGTCGCCGGAGAGCACGAGGGCCTTGCGGATGCTGGCGACCCGGTCCACCAGGTCGTCGAGGAGCCAGTTGAGCTCCCCCGACTGGTTGGTCGCGCTGTGGCCGGTCGCCTCTGGTGCGGTCATCGACCGTCCCCCTTAGTCGTTCGTTGTGGTGCTGTGCCGCTGTGGGCGTCGTCGCCCGCGGCGTTCTCCGTGCGGCCGCGCTGCCAGCCGCGCTGAAGTGAGGCCATTCGGCTGCGTACCTCGTCCGCGTCCCTCTCCACGGGCTCCGGTTTGTCCTCGGTGCGTCGCGCGGGGCCCTGCCTGAGCTGGGGAGCCAGATTGGCCTGCCGTACACGTCGGGGCAGCGCGCCCGCCCCGGAGCCGGCCGGCGGTGGTGCGCCCGCCGGGTTCGCAGCGGAGTCGTCGGAGCCGCTGGAAGCGATCGCCGGGCGGTGTGCGCGCCTGGGCAGAGCCGACGGCTCGGGCTGCTCAGCACGGTCCCGGCCGCCGGCCGACGGGATGCCGGGGCGCTCCTCGAACTGGTCGGGACCGTCGACCGCTCCGCCTCTGGGCCCTGTGCCGCGACGGCGGGTCGGCAGCGGGGCGAGACCGTTCGGTTGCGGACGGCTCGGACCCGCCTCGGGTTCGGCCTCCGGCTTCTCCCGCCGGGAGCGCTGCTCCGAGACCGGGCGCCCGTGCGAGCTGACCAGCTTGGGTGTGCTGCGGCGTGGCAGTGGAACCGGGGCGCTCACCTGGTCATCCCGGCCGGCGTGTTCCGGGCCGCCGGGGATGCCGGAGACCGGGTGCTGCTCGCCGATCGGGCCGGTCGCCTCGGTCTCCGTGGGGCCGAGTGCGCGGCGCGGGCGGAAGAGTCCGCCGCGATCGCCGTCCTCGTCCTCCAGGGGGTCCGGGAAGTCGCCCAGCGCATCGAGGTCGACGGGGGCCTCGAGCTCGACCGGGCCGTCCAGGAGCGAGGTCGGCAGTCCGGGCACGCGGACCGGCACCTGGGACAGGGCTGCCCGGCGCGCCTCCTCCAGTTCCGCTTCCTTGGAGGGCGTGGGCCGGTCCAGCCGGAACCCGATGCCGTTGGTGTCCGGCACGTCGTCGGTGAGGAGCGCGTCGGGGATGAAGACGACGGCGGTGGTACCGCCGTACGGCGACGGCTGGAGGGAGACGCGGACGTTCTGGCGCTGGGCGAGGCGGCTGACCACGAAGAGGCCGAGCCGGTCGGTGTCGGAGAGCTCGAACTCGGGGGTCTCGGCGAGCCGGAGGTTGGCGTCGAGGAGGGCCTCGGCGGCCATGCCCAGACCGCGGTCGTGGATCTCCAGGGTGAAGCCGTTGGCGACGCGCTCACCCAGGACCTGGACGGCGGTGTGCGGCGGGGAGAACACCGTGGCGTTCTCCAGGAGTTCGGCGACGAGGTGGGTGATGTCCGCAACGGCGGGGCCGGTGACGGCGACGCGGGGCAGACGGCGCACCTCGATGCGCTCGTAGTCCTCGACCTCGGCGACCGCGGCGCGCACGACGTCCATGAGCTGGACGGGCTTGCGCCACTGCCGTGAGGGGGCGGCTCCGGAGAGGATGACCAGGCCTTCGGCGTGGCGGCGCATGCGGGTGGTCAGGTGGTCCAGGCGGAACAGGTCGGCGAGTTCGTCGGTGTCCTCGGTCCTGCGTTCCATCGTGTCGAGGAGGGTGAGCTGCTTGTGCAGGAGGACCTGGCTGCGGCGGGCGAGGTTCACGAAGACCTCGGAGACGCCGGCGCGCAGTTCGGCCTGCTTGACGGCGGCCTCGACGGCGGCGCGCTGGAGGGTGTTGAGGGCCTGGCCGACCTCGCCGATCTCGTTCTTGTCGTACTCCAGGCGCGGGACCTCGGTCTCCACGTCGACCTGCTCGCCGGCGGAGAGGCGGCGCATCACGCTGGGCAGGCGTACGCCGGACGCCTCGTGGGCCTCCATGCGCAGCTGCCGCAGGTCACGGATGAGGCTCCGGCCGATGCGTACGGACAGGACGAGGGAGAACAGCAGGGCGAGCAGGCCGAGGACGCCGGCGATGGCGGCCTTGACGATGACGCCCATCGCGACGGGCTGGACGCGCTCCTGATAGCGGGTGCCGGCTTCGTCGTTGAGTTTGCTGAGCTCTTCGAGGACGCTGCCGGCCGCGGTGTCCCAGCTCTTGGCCTCGACGATGCTGGGCCGGCCGGGCTGGCCGAAGATGACGGCCTGCTCGGCCACGCGCAGCGGCGCGGTGGAGGCGTTCTTCCAGAAGCGCTCGTAGCGCTCGCGCTCCGAGGACGGCAGGTCCGTCAGGCTGACGTCGTACATCAGGGTGCGCTGGGCCACGAGGTCGGAGACGTCGCGGATCTCCTCGCGGGTGAGCTTGCCGACCACGAGGGCCGAGCTGAGCAGCGCGTCCTCGCGCGAGAGGAGTTCACGGGCGCGGGTGACGTTGAGCAGAGCCCGTGCCTGCTTGTCCATCGCGACGCTGTCGACGCCGTCGAGGGCACCGAGCAGGGCGTAGCAGGGGTCGACGAGCCGGTTGTAGAGATAGAGCGCCTGGGCCCGGGTCACCGTGCCGTCCTCGACACTGCGGCGCAGGGCGTTGACGCCGTCGAAGGCGTCCAGGACGGCGGTGAGGCGTTCCTCGTCGCCCTCGTCCATCCCGTCGCGGACGTCGGGGTCCTTGGCGTTCTTGCGGATCTCGGACAAGGCGGCGTCGGTGGAGCGCCGGGTGACGCGCAGCGCCGTCAGTGCGTCCGAGGCCCGTGGGTCGGCGAGATAGACGAGCGCCTGACGGCGCTCCTGCTGGAGAACGCGGACGGCGTCCTCGGTGGAGTAACCGATCTTCTCGACGAGGGACGACACCGTGAACAGCTGCGCCACACCTCGCCCCGTGAGTACCGTGGCGAAACCCCAGATCGCGGTCAGGGACACCAGCGGCACGAGAAGCAGCGCCACCATCTTCCGGCGGATCGACTTCCCGCGAAAGCGCATGGCCTCCCCCAGCTCAAACCCCCCACCGGTCAGGGGGCACACCTGTGCGTCAACAGTCGGCGCGAGCCTACTACCGACGCACAGGTAACTCGAAGAGCGGTCCGGAACCCGAACTTCCGCACCGGCGGCGAGACATGTGGAGTTGTCCGTGCATTACGGGAGATTGCCTACCGCGATCCCGTGGCACCCAGAGGCAGGGAACCAGCCGGTTTCTCTGGCCAGTTGGCCTGATTTTTATCATTCCCGGGAATCTTCCGGCCGCGTTGTTCGTCCTTCTGTACGGGAAATGGGGGCGGAATGAGCCACAGGAGCCGCATCCCGCCCCTGGGCGGCGTAAAACAGCGCAAGCCGGGCAGCCAATGGGGAGCCGGGCCTTCGGGTCCGGGCAAGCGGTCTGCCGGCGGTGGGGAGTGACACGGTGATGGGCACGGCGGAGCGGCGTGAAGCGCCTGAGGACGGCGCCACGGCGCACGAGAGGGCGCGGCTTGGTCCCGAAGCGCTGGATCGCGACATTCCAGCGGGCGCGCGCACAGAGACAGTCAGCCGTGAGGATCCGGAGGGCACAGGCGTGGTGACGGCGAGCGAGGACGCGCCCCGGGGCTGGTCGGGCTACCGGCCGCTCTGGGTGGAGGAGCCCACGCCGCGGCGCCGGATGCCCGATCCGGTGCGCAGGTCGGCGGTGCGAGCCGTGCTGATCATCGCGTTGACGCTGATACAGGCGATGGTGGCCTTCCTGTGCACACTGGCGGGATCGTGGCTGGCCTTCCCCATGGTGATCAGCAGCGTGGTCAGCACGGTGGTGGCCACCTGGGGCGCCCTCGACGTCTGGGTGACCCGCCAGGTGTGGAACCAGCGCAACGGCGTGGTCTCGGCCCCGAGCAGCACCGCGCGTTCGCTGCGCCGCGAGCGGCGCCGGGCGCGGCACCAGGCACGTGAGGCCGAGCGCGCTCAGGAGCGAATACGCCGCCAGGGCGGGACCGGGCGGTTGTCGCACCCCTGAAATCGATCGACCCGCGCGCGGTCCGACAGGGAGACACGTCGTACGGTTGCCGAAGGCCGCAAGGTCTCGGTCACCGTCGTCGGGAAGCGGAACAGGCGCTCGTCGTAGCGGCGCCTCTCGGCCCCGGGTCGGCCCAAAGACGCCCGCATCCGCCGACTGGAGCCTCCCGTGTCCCCCACCTACGACGTGATCGTCATCGGTCTCGGCGGCATGGGCAGCGCGGCCGCCCATCATCTGTCCGCGCGCGGCGCCCGGGTGCTGGGCCTGGAGAAGTTCGGCCCCGTGCACGACCGCGGCTCCAGCCACGGCGGCTCGCGCATCACCCGGCAGTCGTACTTCGAGGACTCGGCATACGTCCCGCTGCTGCTGCGCGCCTATGAGTTGTACGACGACCTGGAGCGGGCGAGCGGCCGCGACATCGCCACCCTCTGCGGTGGCCTGATGCTCGGTCTGCCCGACTCACGCACCGTCGCCGGTTCGCTGCGTTCGGCGCGGGAGTGGGATCTGCCGCACGAGATGCTCGACGCGAAGGAGATCCGCCGCCGCTTCCCGACGCTCACGCCGAAGGACGACGAGGTGGCGCTGTACGAGAGGAGAGCCGGTTTCCTGCGGCCGGAGAACACCGTCGCCGCGCATCTCGGACTGGCCGCGCGGCAAGGCGCCGACCTGCACTTCGACGAGCCGATGACACGCTGGGAGCCGTACCGGGACGGTGTACGGGTGCACACGGCCGAGGACACGTACACCGCCGGGCAGTTGGTGATCTGCCCGGGCGCGTGGGCGCCGGAGCTGTCGGCCGACCTCGGGGTGCCGTTCTCCGTCGAGCGGCAGGTCATGTACTGGTTCCAGCCGAAGCAGGGCACCGATCCGTTCCTCCCGGCGCACCACCCCGTCTACATCTGGGAGGACACCGCCGGGGTCCATGTCTATGGATTCCCCGCCCTCGACGGACCTGCCGCCGGAGCCAAGGTCGCCTTCTTCCACAAGGGGCAGGTCACTACGCCGGAGACCATCGACCGGACCGTTCACGAGGACGAGATCCGGGCCATGGCGGACCATCTGTCCGGCTGCGTGCCGCACCTGCCCGGCACCCTGCTCAAGGCCGTGACCTGCATGTTCACCAACACCGCCGACGAACACTTCGTGATCGCCCGGCACCCGGCGCATCCGGACTCGGTCACGGTGGCCTGCGGGTTCTCCGGGCACGGATTCAAGTTCGTGCCCGTCGTCGGCGAGATCCTCGCCGACCTCGCCCTGACCGGCGGCACCGAGCATCCCATCGGCCTGTTCGACCCGGCTCGCCTCATTGACACTGTCCTGCCGCACTGACACCGTCCTTGATCCACGCAGCCGCCCGAGCCGCTCCCTCCCCCACCTCGGCCCATGAGGAGTCCGCTCATGTCGACAACGGAGCAACCAGCCGGTCCACACGGTCACGACGACACCGAGCTCGCCGAGTTCGGCTACAAACCCGAACTCAAGCGCACCCTGGGCAACTTCCACACCTTCGCGGCCGGGATCAGCTACATCTCGATCCTGACCGGCACGTTCCAGCTGTTCTACTTCGGTTACGGCAGCGGCGGTCCCGCCTACTGGTGGTCATGGCCGATGGTGTTCGTCGGCCAGTTCATGGTCGCCCTGTGCTTCGCGGAGCTCGCCGCCCGCTATCCCGTGGCGGGCTCGGTCTACAACTGGTCGAAGAAGATAGGCAACCCGCATCTGGGCTGGCTCGCCGGCTGGATGATGCTGGTCGCGTCCATCGTGTCCATCTCGGCCGTCGCGCTGGCCTACCAGTTGACGCTTCCGCAGATCTCTTCGGCGTTCCAGATCGTGGGGGACGGCACCGGCACGTACGACGTGGCGACCAACGCGGTCGTGCTGGCCGCGGTGCTGATCCTGTTCACCACCCTGGTGAACGCCTTCGGCGTCAAGCTGATGGCGAGGATCAACACGGCGGGTGTCTTCATCGAGTTGATCGCCACCGTCGTCCTGATCGTCCTGTTCGCGGTGCACATCACCCGCGGCCCCCAGGTCGTCCTGGAGACGAACGGGACCGGGGCGGACTACGGCACGGGGTATCTGGGGGCGTTCCTCGTCGCCTCGCTGGCTTCGGCGTACGTGATGTACGGCTTCGACACGGCCTCCTCCCTCGGTGAGGAGTGCCTGGACCCGTCGCGCAACGCGCCGCGGGCCATCATCCGCGCCATCGTGGCCTCGTTCGTCCTGGGCGGCCTGATCCTGCTGCTGGCGCTGATGAGCGTGTCCAGCCTGAAGGGCGAGAAGCTGTCGACGGACGGGCTTCAGTACGTCGTGCTCGACGTACTCGGTCCCACGGCCGGCAAGGCGATGCTGTGGTGCGTGCTGATCGCGGTCACGGTGTGCGCGCTGGCGGTCCACACGGCCGCGATCCGGCTGGCGTTCGCGATGGCCCGCGACAACAACCTGCCGGCGTCCTCGCGCCTGGCGCGGGTCAGCCCGCGGTTCCAGACACCGGTGCTGCCGACCGTGATCATCGGAGTGCTGGCGCTGTCCATTCTCGTGGTGAACATTCGGCAGCCGCAGATCTTCACCGTCGTCACGAGCATCGGCATCATCATGATCTACCTCGCCTACCTCGGCGTCACGACGCCGATGCTGGTGGCGCGGCTGCGGGGCAGGTGGCAGCCGGCCGGCGACGGGAAGTTCTCGCTGGGGCGTTGGGGCCTGCTGGTCAACATCGTCGCCGTGGTGTGGGGCGCGGGCATGACGTTGAACCTGATCTGGCCGCGCGCCGCGGTCTACAACGCGGCGGCCCCGTACCACTGGTATCTACGCTGGGGCGCGGTGCTGTTCGTCGTCGTCATCGCGGGCGGCGGCTTCGCCTACTACTGGTTCGTCCAGCGGCACCGGACGGGCGTCCTCGCGGAGCACAGCCTGCAGAGCACGGCGACGCCCGCCGCAGCCGACGGCGGTCCCGTGGCCTCGCAGGCCGCCGACTGAGCGGCCGTACCGGGCTCGGACCCGTCACGGCGTCGCCGGTGCCGGGCGCTTGAACATCCGGGTCGCCGTGATCTCGCTGTGCCCGGCCTCCCCCGCCTGTGGCTGCTGAGGGAGCCCCGGGCGCAGGTGCTCCTCGACGCTGATGTACTTCAGGCCCGCCCTCAGGTCGGCGTCGTTGCGCAGCCGGATGACCAGCGGGAACTCGGCGAGCGCGGTCGTGTCGAAGAGGCCCGTGGTGTAGAGGAGCTGGACGCCGAGGGCGTCCGACACGGCACGCTGGAGTTCCAGCAGATAGGTCGCGTTGGCGCGTCCGATGGGGTTGTCGAGGAAGAGCGTGCCCGCGTGCCGGTGCTTGTCCCGGCCTCGGTCGTTGCTGCGGAGCGCGGCCATCGTGCAGTACAGCGCGATGGCCGCGGTGAGCAGCTGACCGCCCGAGAACACGTCGCCCATCTGCCCCACGGGCACCCGCTCGGCGCGCAGTACGGCGTCCGGCTTGAGGATCTCCACGGCGACACCCTTGGGCTGGAGCGCTGCCGCGACTCCCCTCAGGAGCAGCGACATTCCGTCGCGCCGCAGGTCGGAGTTCTTCTTCACGGCCGCGCGCGTGGCCTCGTCGACGACCTCGCCCAGCCGTTCGGTGAGTGTGGCCTGGTCCGGCTCGTCGAAGCGGATGCGCAGGAACTCCTGCCCGGACCACTCGCCGAGCCCCTCGGGCAGCCGGGACAGCCGCTGCGCGGAGCGAAGGGTGGCCAGCGCCGACTCCACCAGACCGCGCAGCCGGTCCACGATCGAGTCGCGGTTGCGCTCCAGCTGGGCCAACTCGTCGGTGAGCACACGGAGTCGGGGCGCGAAGGCGTCCGCCCACTTCTGCGCGTGCTCGGGCAGCGCGGAGGCGGGCAGTTCACGGATCTGCTGGCGGGCGGGGGTGCGGACCTGTTCGTAGCGCGTGGAGTTGGCATGCCGTACGAGGACGTCGCTCGCCTCGCGCACGGCGGCCTCGGCGGCGGACAGGTCGGCTGCGCAGCCGCGCACCGACCGGCGGGCCTCCGCCGCGGAGTGCCGGGCCTCCTCGGGGCTGCCGGGGTAGGCCTCCTGTTCCTCCTGCTCCTCCTCGGAGGGGTGCTCGCGCAGCAGGTCGCGCAGCATCGCGGCGATCTCGTCGAAGCCACTCGCCGCGTCCTCGGCGCCGCGGTGGGCTTCGAGGAGCTCGGCATGTGCCTCGCGGGCCTGGGTCAACGCCTCGGTGCGGGAGGCGAGTTCGCCGGTGGCGGTGCGCAGCAGCGCCTGCGCGTGGTCGGCGTCACGCGGCTGGAGTTCCTCGGACAGCTCGGTGTGCGTCTCACCGTCGTCGGGAGCGAGCCGCTCGGCTTCGCCGCGCAGCCGGCCGAGCTGTTCGCTCGCGCTCGACATGCGCGTCTCCAGGAGCTGGACCAGCTCCTCCGCGCGCGCGGCGGCCGCCTGCCGGGAGGGGCCGTCGGAGCCGTCCGGCGACTGCAGGAGCTGCTCGGCCCGGGTCCGGACCTTGTTGCTGAGCCGGTCGAGCTCCGCGCGGGCCGCGCTCTCGTCGCTCTCCGCGCGAGCCTGCTCGGCCCGCAGGTCGGCGCCGACGCCGACCTTCTCGTACACCTGGGACGCGGCCCGGTACGCCTCGCGCAGCGCGGGCAGTGAGTTCTTCGGGGCGTCCGTGTCCGTGTCGGGTACGTCGTCGGGGGCGCCGGCGATCTCCGAGCGCTCGGCGCGCAGGGCGCGTGCCGTGCGGCGTGCGTCGTCGGCCGCGCGCTGAGCGGCACGGCGGTCCTCGTCGGCGGCGCGGGCACGCTCCAGACAGGTCTGGGCGCGGGCCTCGGACTCGACGGCGTCGTCGGCGAGTTCGCGCAGTTTGACCTGCCAGCCCGCCCGCTCCCGCAGCCGGAACGCCAGCCCGGCGAGGGCGTCGGCGGAGCGCCTGGCCTTCTGGGCGGCCTCCTGCCGCTCGTCGCGGACCTGCGCCGCCTCGGCCGCGGCTTCGTCGGCCTCGGCCCGCACGGTCCGCGCCTCGGCGAGTTCGGCCTCGGACTCCTCGGCGAACGCGCGCGCCTCCCCGGCCGCCTGCGCCAGTTCCAGCAGCCTGCCGTCCGGGCAGCCGGTCCGCCAGGAGGCGAGCCGGGCCGCGAGCTCACGGTCCTTGCCGAGACGTGCGGCGAGACCGCGGATCTCCTCGTCCCGTTCGGTCGCCCGCGCGCGCAGCGCCTTGCGTTCCTCGTCGGCGGCGAACTCGTCGTGCATGGCCGGGTTCGGCGGTACGAGGAAGACGTCGCCGTCGGGTGCGTCGGCGGCCGGGGTCGGGGCGAGCAGCGCGGCGGCCGTGCCGACCGCGACGGCGGACCGGGGCAGCAGGGCCGCGTCGCCCAGCACCTCGCGGGCCCGCGCGTGCGAGTCGGGGTCGGTGATGATCACGCCGTCGACCAGTTCGGGCCGGGCGGCCAGCACCCGCGCGTGGTCGGCGGGGTCGACGGCCTGCGCGAGGTAGCGCCAGCCGGGCAGCGCGGGGATGCCCTGTTCGCCGAGGAACTCCACGGTGGCCAGGACGTCCGGGCCGGGCGGCAGCAGCCCGCCGTCGCCGAGCGCACCCAGGATCCGGGCGTCGTCGGCGGCGGCCGTACGCAGCTCGAAGAGCTGACGCTCGGCGGCGGAGACGGCGTCGTCGAGCAGTTCGCGCAGCTCGCCGGCGAAGCGGTCCAGCTCCTCCGGGGTCAGGGCCGGGTCGCCGACCACGGTCGCGCCGGGCCGGGCGTCGTCGCCGGTGCGCGGAGCGGGCACGGACCCGCGCTTCACGCCCGGCTCGCCGGTCAGGCTGAGCAGTTCGGCCAGTCGCTCCTCCGCGGCCAGCCCTTCGGCGAGCCGCCGCTCGGCGTCGTACGCGCGCTCCGCCGCCGTCGCCGCGTCCGCGGCGCGGGCCGCGGTCAGTTCCGCGCGGGACTCGGTCGAGGCCGCCTCGCGCGCGTGCTCCGAGGCACGCCGGGAGGCCTCGCGTGCGGTGTCCCAGGCGGCGACGGCGCTCTTCTCGGCGTCGCTGGCCGCGAGGGCGGCGCGGGCCGGGTCCGCGTCGGGCGCACTGTCGTCGAGCCAGCCCGCGCGTACGGCCTCGGCGGTCTCCTGCTCGACCTCCGTCAGACGCTGGCGCAGATGTCCGATCTCGCTGCGGGCGCGCTGCGCTTCGGTGGCGGCGGCGGTGGAGTCCGCGTAGGCGGACTCGCTGACCTCCTGGAGGGCGCCGGAGCGCTCCTCCCCCTCGTTGGCGAGGGCCTCGGCGCTCTCCGCCGCGCCGTGCAGAGCCCGTACGAGGTCGACGGCGGCCTTGGCCCGGGCGGCCAGTGCGGGGGCCGCGTCCCGCTCGGCCTCCTGGATGGCGGCGGCCACGCGCGCGACACGGTCGGAAGAAGCGCGGTGCCGCAGGACGGCCTCCGCGGCCTGCCAGGCGGAGTGCAGGGTGCGTGCGTCGGCGAGCTCGCGCTTCTGGGCCGCCGCCGTCTTCTCGGCCGCGGCGAGGGCCAGCGAGGCGTGCCGGTAGGCCAGTTCGGCGGCGATCAGCGCGCTGTGCTCGCGGGCCGCCTCCGCGTGGGTGACGGCGTACGCGGCGGCGGTCGTCCGCTGGGCGAGGTCGGCGGCCCGCACCCGTTCCTGGACGCCCCGCGCGGACAGCCGACGAGCCAGGGTCCTGGTGCGTCGCTCGGCGCCGGCGTGGATGTCACGCGCGCGTGAGCGGGTCTCGGCGGCCTCGACGATCCGTCCGAGCAGGTCGACGGATCCGGCGGTGAAGTCCCGCTCGGCGATCAGCTCGGCTCGTCGGCCCAGCTTGTTGCCGAAGCCTCCGACGAGGTCGGCGAGGCCGTCGGTGTCGCGTGTGTCGGTCACGGCCCGCAGCAGCAGGTCGGTGAAGTCGGCGTCCTTCTTGACCGCGAAGAGGCCGGCCGCCTCGCCCTCGTCGGCGTTCATCTCGCGCTGGTAGCGGAAGAGTTCGGGGTCGAGGCCGAGGTCGCCGAGGTGCTCGATCCAGCGGTCGTGGATCTCCTCCCAGTGCACCTCCAGATGCGGGTACGCCTTGCCCGCCTCCGTGATCGCGTCCCGGAAGCCCTTCATGGTGCGCCGGCGGCCCTGTGCTCCGGACTGGCCCTCCGCCGGCGGCCGTACGGAGGTGGCCTCGGCGACGGGCAGGTTGTCCAGGGACAGTCCGGGGCCGGGCCGGAAGGAGTACCAGGCCTCGGCGAACTTCCGCGGGTCGTTGGAGACCTGGCGCCCGCGCCACTCGCTGACCTTGCCGACGACGACGCACTCGCCGGTGAGCGTGTGCTGCCACTCCAGGGCGACATGTCCGCAGTCGTCGGCGAGCAGGAACTTGCGCAGCACGCCGGAGCTGGCGCCGCCGAGGGTGTTGCGGTGGCCCGGCAGCATCACCGAGAAGATCAGCTTGAGCAGGACCGACTTGCCGCCGCCGTTCTCCAGGAAGAGCACGCCCGCCGGGGCGGGCCGGCGCGGCGGGCCGACGGGCTCCTCCTCGAAGAACTCCGCCTGCGTGGGCGCGGGGTCGGGCACCGGCTCGCCCACACCGCGCAGGTCAAGCACGGTGTCGGCGTAGCGCGCACCGGCCGGTCCGATGGAGTAGAGACGGACCCGGGACAGCTCGTACATGGCGGACTCTCGTAAGTCTTCGGCAGATCGGGGAAGTTCGGGGAAGCCAGGGGCTTCGGGCGGGCCGTGACGGCTCAGGGGGCTCCGGCCGAGTGGAACGGCAACCCGGCGTCGGCCACCAGCTCCAGGTCGTCCGTCTCCTCCGCGGGCAGCAGGGTCGGCGTGCCGTCGGTGACCGGGACCACGCCCAGCTCCAGCAGCTCGGCCATGGCTGCGCTGCCGGCCATGTCCCGCACCTGGAGCTGGTAACGAGCGGTCGTCCGATAGGTACCGCCGCTGTCGTCGCCGGTCCGCTGGAGGAACCCGGAGTCGGTGAGGAAGGCGACGGCCTTGCCGATGATGCCGGTGGTGGAGCCGGCGAGCCGACGCGCGTCCTTCGTGGCGCCGGTGGCGCTGCGTCTCACCCAGATCCGCCAGGCGGACTCCAGGCCGGGCGCGTCCGTGGCGGGGTCGGTGTTCTCGCCCTGCTCCTCCGCACGCTCCTCCAGCCGGCGGCAGGCCTGCCGGACGAAGGCGTCGACGCCGTTGACGGTGACGCGTCCGATGTACCCGTCGTCGGCGAGGTCCTCGGGCCGCGGGAACGCCATCGCGGCCACGGCGAGATGGGCCAGGCCGTGCAGGAACCGGTCGCTGCCGTCGGCGGACGTACGACGCGCGTAGTCGCCCATGCGGACGGCGAACACGGAGTCCTCGGCGGCGGTCACCGCCATCCCCGCGCGCGGGGACACCTCCAGCACGACCAGCCCGAGCCCCGCGGCCACGGCGTCCGCGAGCCGCGCGAACGGGGGGTCCTCGCGGTACCTGCGCAGCAGATCGGCGTACTCCTGGTCCCGCGCGGGCTGGAGCTTGGGCTGGAGCCCGAAGGCGACGAGCCGCGCCGCGTCGGCGGCGTCGGCGGGGGTGACGGCGGCGGTCGCCGACGGGACAGCGGCCTCCGGCTCACTCCGATCGACGTGCTCGGTCACGGTTTCGGCTCCTCGGTGTGGTGCTGGTGCTGGTGCTGGTGATTCATACCGGTCACGCGACGCATACCGGTCACGTGATTCCTACCGGTCACGTGATGCATGCCGGTCACGTGATGCATGCCGGTCACGCAGATCATGCGGTTCCTACAGTTCATGCAGTTCGTACGGCCCATGCGGCTCGCGCAGTTCGTGCGGTTCGTCCGCTGCCCGAAGCGGCTCATGCTGCTTCCGTTCTGCCGGCCGCCATTCCCGCGGCGTCCAGCAGGGCCGTGCCGACGATGAGGTCGGCGCCGCCGAACTCGGGGTCGTCCAGTTCGGTGCCGTCGTCCACGGCGAACAGCAGCTTCTCCTCACCCTGCCGATAAGCCGTGCCCACCGGTGGACTGGCCGCGTGCACGGCCAGCAGCGCGACCAGGTAGGGCAGCTCGGGGTCCCGCCGGCGGGCCTCGGCCAGCAGGCCCGAGAGCCGGCGCGGCGCGTCGGCGGGCAGGTCGAGCAGGACCATCGCCGAGGCCAGCTGTTCCTCGCTGAACCGGCTGTCGTCCGGCGTCGCGATGAGGTCGGGCTCGGGCATCTCGGCGCCCAGATGCTCCCGCTCCACGGGCGGCGTGAGCAGTATGTCGACGAGGTCGGCCACACGGACCGAGACCGGCGTACGCAGTCCCGTCCCGCGCGCGAAGTAGGCGTCCGTGACCCGGACCGCCCGCTCCAGCGGCAGCGGCAGCACCGGCGCGACGAGATGGCCGTACAGGTCAATCCCCGACGTGGTCATCGGCGTCGCGAAAGCCTGCCGGTCCTGCTCGGCGCGGAACAGGGGGCCGGCCTCCAGCAGGCGGGACTGCAGTTGGGTGTGCCGTCGGATGCAGTCCTTGACGATGTCGACGAGCTCGGCCGCGCGGCGCTTGTGCTCCGGGTCCTCGGTCTCGTCGCGTGCCTTGCGGATGTTCGTGAGGATCGCGTTCTCGTGGCGGTACCGGTCGGCGACGTGGTCGAGGGCCTCGGCGATCATGTCCGGCACGGAGTTCAGCCAGTCGACCGCCCGGACGTTGCGCCGGGTCGCGTCCAGGGCCCGGCGGAGCGTCTCGGAGTACTGCACGGTGCGGTAGCGGGCCTGCTCGGCGGCCAGCTGGGCGTCGGCGAGGCGGCCGCGGTTGATCAGCACTTCCAGCTTGACCTCGGCGGCGATCTGGGCGCTGGTCACGTCGGTGTCCAGGGCGCCGACGAGGACGTTGACCGCCTCGTCGGTGGTCCGGAGGTAGACGGTGCCGCCGGGCCCGGGCACCTCTTCGATGAGCTTGAAGTCGTAGTCGCGGCGGACATAGCTGCCGTCCGGCGCGAACGTGCCGTAGACCGCCCGGAAGCCGCGGTCCACGCTGCCGACGTTGATCAGGTTCTCCAGGACCCAGCGGGCCACGCGCTCGTGCTCGGCGACGGGGCGGCGCGGGGCCTGGGCGGCGATGCGGGGGATGAGGCGGGCGACTATCTGGTCGTGGTCGGCGCCCGTGTCGAAGTCCATGTTGAGTGTGACGAGGTCGATGGCGGCGAGGGCCACCTCGGCCATGCCGTACACCGAGTACTCACCGGCGAGGTTGGCCTTGCGGGTGTCGAGGTCGTGCAGCGGCGCGGTGCAGGCGAGCGCGCGCAGCCGCCGGGCCAGCCCCTCGTCGGCGGCCGGGCCCGGAGCCGGGCGCGGCCCCGCGCTGAGCTGGGGCGGAACACGGTCCGTCGGTGCGGGTGAAGTCACGGTGCACAGACTAGGTCCTGGGTCTGACAACGACCCAAACGAGCGCGCTCCGCCGGGAGGGCCCGCGAGCTGCGGGCCGTGTCCCGCCCGCGGGCCGGATGTGGCTGGTCGCGACCGCGTGGTGGAGCCGCATGTCGACACAGCCCCGCGTCCCTCACGGGGCGCTCGCGACCCGCCTCCTGTACACCTCCACCACCCGCTCGAGCGAGTCCTCGAGGTACACCCGGAGCAGCTTTTCCGCCTCCGCCCGGTCCCCCGCGTCCAGCGCGCGCAGGATCTCCCGGTTGCGTGCCAGGTACGGCTCGTGCAGGCGCTTCGGATCGTCCACGACGTGAAAGGCGAGCCGTAGCTCGGCGAAGACGCTGCGCATCAGTTCGTCGGTGCGGGCGCTTCCCGCGAGGGCGACGAGTTCCCGGTGGAAGTGGATGTTGGCCGTACCCACGCTTTTCCAGTCATCTTCGGCAGACGCCCGGTGACCCTCCCCCACGGCCGCTGCGAGGCCGTCCAAGGCGTAGGGCGGTTCCCCGAGCCCTCGAACGACCGCGCACTCGACGAGGCCGCGGGTGCGGTAGATGTCCTCGACGTCCTCGACGGTCAGGACCCGCACGAAGACGCCCCGGTTCAGCTCGTGCACGAGCAGACGCTCATGGGTGAGCAGCCGGAACGCCTCGCGGAGCGTGTTGCGGGAGACGCCGAGCGCGCCGCCGATGCTGTCCTCCGACAGTCGGGTTCCGGGTGGGAAGAACCCTTCGGCGATACGGCTCCTGAGGATGTCGGAGACCCGCTCCGCGGTGCTCGTGCGGCCCAGGAGCGCGCGGTCCTCGGACAGTGAGGTCAGGTGCTCGTCCATGCCGGAATTCAATCGCAGACCACAAGAACGAACCAACATGGGTATTGAGGGATCGTTGAACAATCCCCTACGGTACTTCGCACCGGCACGGCTCACCCCCCATGCACCCTCCGTCCCCTCTCTGCGAGGTGCCCATGAGCACGACCCCTCCACCGCAGGCCCTGACCCACCCCACCTCCGACGAACGCGCCGACGACGACGGCGCGTTCGGCTGGCTGCGCGCCCTGGGCCCGCGCGGTCGCCGCGCCTTCGCGGGCGCTTTCGGCGGGTATGCCCTGGATTCCTACGACTACTTCACGCTGCCGCTGAGCATGGTGGCGCTGGCGGCGTACTTCGGCCTGGACAGCGGCCAGACCGGCCTGTTCACCACCGTCACGCTCGTGGTCTCCGCGATCGGCGGCGCCCTCGCCGGCGTGCTGGCCGACCGGATCGGCCGGGTCAAGGCACTGATGATCACCGTGATCACGTACGCGGTGTTCACCGTGGCCTGCGGTTTCGCGCCCAACTACGAGACCCTGCTGGTCTTCCGGGCCCTCCAGGGCCTCGGCTTCGGCGGCGAGTGGGCGGTCGGCGCGATCCTGGTCGCCGAGTACGCGAGCGCCAAGCACCGGGGCCGCACCCTCGGCGCGATCCAGAGCTCGTGGGCCGTCGGCTGGGCGCTGGCCGCGATCATGTACACCGTCGTCTTCTCGCTCGCCGACGACGACCTGGCCTGGCGCGTGATGTTCTGGACCGGCGCGCTGCCCGCGTTGCTCGTCATCTGGATGCGGCGCCGGGTGCACGACGCCCCCGAGGCGGTCGCCGTGCGCGAACGAAGCACCGGGAAGGGCAACTTCGCGGCGATCTTCAAGCCCGGTCTGCTGCGTACGACGATCTTCGCCGGGCTGCTCTCGACCGGTGTGCAGGGCGGCTACTACACCCTCGCCACCTGGGTGCCGACGTATCTCAAGACCGAGCGCGACCTGTCGGTCGTCGGTACCGGCGGCTACCTGACGTTCCTGATCTCGGGTGCCTTCCTCGGCTATCTGACCGGCGGTTACCTCACCGACCGGCTCGGCCGGCGGCGCAACATCTGGCTGTTCGCGCTGCTGTCGGCGATCTGCATCCTGGCGTACGCGAACATCCCGAGCGGTGCCAACACCCTGCTCCTGATACTCGGTTTCCCGCTCGGGTTCTGCATGTCGGCGATCTTCAGCGGCTTCGGTTCGTACCTGAGCGAGCTGTACCCGACGGCGGTGCGCGGCACGGGACAGGGCTTCACGTACAACACCGGACGCGCGGTGGGCGCCGTCTTCCCCACCACGGTCGGCTTCCTGGCCGACAGCTGGGGCGTGGGCGGCGCGCTGGTCTTCGGCGCGATCGGCTACGGCATCGCGGCGCTGGCGCTGCTCGGACTGCCGGAGACGCGCGGGAAGGAACTGGCGTGAACCGCACGGAGGACCGTCCGGTCAGCGCCGTGGCGGCCGACCGGCCCGTCACCGCCGTCGACGCGCACGCGCACGCGTGGAGCCCCACCGCCGCACGCGCCCGCTTCCGGGAGGGCCTCACGGGCCCCACGGCCGGGGTCGCGGCGGGGTACACCCAGGTCAATCTGATCTCGGTGCCCGCCGACTGGGCGTACGACGTGCTGCTGTTCTGCCAGCGCAACCCCAAGCCGTGCCCGGTGCTCGACGTCACGGACGCCGGCTCCTGGACGTCCGTCCTCGCCGACGGCGCCGACCTGCGCACCGATCTGCCGCGCTACCAGGTGTGGCGGGACGGCGAGTTGGTGGACGAGCCGACGGACGTGCGCGCGCACTGGCGGGGCGACCTGGTGTCGTTCCTGATCGGGTGCAGCTTCACCTTCGAGTCGGCGCTGGCCAGAGCGGGCGTCCCGATCCGCCATGTCGAGCAGGGCCGCAACGTCCCGATGTACGTGACCGGCAGGCAGTGCCGGCCGGCGGGTCGGCTGCGCGGCCCGATGGTGGTGTCGATGCGGCCGGTGCCCCCGCAGCACGTGGCGGCGGCCCTGCGCGAGACCGGCCTCCTGCCGGCCGTGCACGGCTCCCCCGTGCACTGCGGTGATCCCTCGGCGCTGGGCATCGCGGACCTCGGCCGGCCCGACTTCGGCGACCGGGTGGACCTGGAACCGGACGACATCCCGATGTTCTGGGCCTGCGGGGTGACCCCGCAGGCCGCGGTGATGGCCTCGCGCCCGCCGTTCGCCATCACCCACGCACCGGGCCAGATGTTCCTGACCGATGCCCGCGACGAGCAGTACCGCGTCGTCGCCTGACCGCCGGACAGAGGAAACGACGGAACTCATGACCTCGATCGATCTCAACGCCGACCTCGGCGAGGGCTTCGGCCGGTGGCAGCTCACCGACGACGAACGGCTGCTGTCCGTCGTCACCAGCGCCAACGTGGCCTGCGGCTTCCACGCCGGGGACGCGGCCACCATGCGGCGGGTGTGCGAGCAGGCGGCCGAACGCGGGGTGCGGATCGGCGCCCAGGTCTCCTACCGGGACCTGGCGGGGTTCGGGCGGCGCGCGATGGACGTGCCGTCGGCCGAGCTGGCGGCCGAAGTGGCCTACCAGATCGGCGCCCTGGAGGTCTTCGCGCGAGCGGCGGGCACGCGCGTGTCGTACGTCAAGCCGCACGGCGCGCTCTACAACCGCGTCGTGCACGACGAGGAGCAGGCCGGCGCGGTCGTCGACGGCGTGCTCCTGGCGGACGCCTCGCTGCCCGTGCTCGGCCTGCCCGGCTCACGGGTGCTGGACCTGGCCGCCAAGGCCGGACTCCCGGCCGTCACGGAGGCGTTCGCGGACCGCGCGTACACCGAGCGCGGCACGCTCGTGCCGCGCGGCCAGGACGGTGCCGTGGTCACGGACCCGGAGGCCGTCGTGGAGCGCTCGGTGGGTCTGGCCCGCACGGGCCGGGTCACCGCGCACTCCGGAGTCCCGGTCGAGGTACGCGCGCGGTCCCTGTGCCTGCACGGGGACACGCCGGGTGCCGTCGAGCTGGCCCGCCGCGTGCGGGCACGGCTGGAGGAGTTCGGGATCCGGGTGGAGGCCTTCGCATGAGGGTGCTGCCCGTCGGTGACGACGCCCTGCTGGTCGAGCTGTCCTCGGGCGAGGAGGCCCGGGCGCTGCACACGGAGCTGCTGCGGCGCCGAGCCGAGGGCGCGCTGTCGGTCCGCGAGATCGTCCCCGCGGCCCGTACGGTCCTGCTCGACGGACTCACCGATCCGGCCCGCCTGGCCGGCGAACTGACCGCGTCCGAGGTGCCGCCCGCTCCGCCACGCACGCGTGAGACCGTCGAACTGCCGGTGCGCTACGACGGCCCGGACCTGGCCGACGTCGCCGCGCACTGGGGTGTGTCCCCCGAGGAGGTCGCCCGGATCCACGCGGGCACCGAATTCAGCGTCGCCTTCTGCGGGTTCGCACCCGGCTTCGGCTATCTCACCGGCCTGCCGTCGCGCTACGACGTGCCGCGCCGGGCCACGCCGCGCACGTCCGTGCCTGCCGGGGCGGTGGCGCTTGCGGGGCCGTACACGGGCGTGTACCCGCGCTCGTCGCCGGGCGGCTGGCAGCTGATCGGCACCACGGACACGGTGCTGTGGGACCACACGCGCGTGCCGGCCGCGCTGCTGTCGCCGGGCACGCGCGTGCGCTTCGTTCCGGTGGGGAGCCGATGAGCGACCACGCGCTGTCGGTCGTACGCGCCGGGGCGCTCACCACCGTGCAGGACCTCGGCCGTCCCGGGCACGCCCACCTCGGGGTGCCCCGTTCCGGTGCGCTGGACGCGCCGTCGGCGGCCCTGGTCAACCGGCTGGTCGGCAATCCGCCCGAGGCGGCGGTGCTGGAGACCACACTCAACGGCTGCACGCTGCGGCCCCGTTCGGCGGTCACCGTGGCGGTCGCCGGCGCGCCCTGCCGGGTCACGGTGGACGGACGCCCGGTCGCCTGGGGCGCCCCGGTGCACGTGCCCGCGGGTGCGCTGCTGGATGTCGGCGCGGCCCTGTCAGGCGTACGCGGCTATCTGGGCGTCAGTGGTGGCGTCGCCGTCGAGCCGGTCCTCGGCAGCCGCTCCACCGACCTGCTGTCCGGCCTCGGCCCGCCGCCGCTCACGGACGGCGCGGTGCTGCCCCTGGGCCCGCCGACGCGGCCGCACACACGCGTGGACGTCGCCCCGCAGCCGGCGCCACCCGGCGAGCTCGTGCTGCGCGTGACGCTGGGCCCGCGCGACGACTGGTTCACCGCGGCGGCCGTGCGTGCCTTCGCCTCCCGCGTGTACCGCGTCTCCGCCGCGAGCAACCGCATCGGGCTGCGCACCGAGGGGCCCGCCCTGGAACGGGCGCTCACGCGTGAACTCCCCAGCGAGGGCGTGGTCCTGGGTGCGGTCCAGGTCCCACCCGACGGCAGGCCGGTCGTGTTCCTGGCCGACCATCCGACGACGGGCGGCTACCCGGTGATCGCCGTGGTCCGCGCGACCGACCTCCCGGCCGCCGCACAGGCCGTACCGGGCACACCGCTCCGTTTCGTGGCCGTACGCCGCCGCTGAGACCGCTCACGCCCCCAACGCCGAATCACCCCTCACGGCCGCCGCACGAGCCGCCCTCGGGCCGCTGAGGACCACGGACGCGCACCCACGCGGACCCGCCCCCCTATGCCGCCTCCGGTTCCGGCTGCGGCTCCTGGACCGAACGCTGACCGGGCACAGGGACCGACAGTCCTTCCGGCAGGGACAGGTGCTCCGGCACCGACGACCGGTGCTCGGGAACCAGCCGGTGTTCGGACACGGACAGCCCTTCCGGCAGGGTCAGGTGCCCGGGCAACGCCGCCGTCTCCGGCACCCGCCGCTGACCCGGCAGCCCGTCCAGCTCCGGCACCCGCCGCTGACCTGACGGCCCGTCCAGCTCCGGCACCCGGCGCTGACCGGGCACCCCGTCCAGCTCCGGGACCCGCCGGTGCTCGGGCTGCGGTCCCGTCCACTCGGGTACCGACAACGCGGCCAGCGCCCTGGACACCGAGTGCGCCGCTCGCACGTCGAGCCGTTCGCTGGTGCCCTTCGCGCGGTGCCGCATCTCGACGACGGCCAGGCGCACCAGCTGCGGCAGCAGGTCGTTGCAGCGCCGGATCACCCAGGCGGTGCCCGCGGTGGCCAGCCACAGCAGGCTCGCCTGCTTGGTGGGCGGCGGGAACTCGGGCTCGGGCGAGGGTGCCGTCTGCGTCGCCATGCCGCGGTGCCTCAGCATCGCGTGGAAACGCAGGGCGATCTGCCGGTGCCCGCGCTCCCCGGGATGCAGCCGGTCCGAGCTCCACATCGCGCGGTCCATGATCCAGGGGTCGTCGACGGCGTGCAGATGCACCGCCCCGTACCGCTCGGACAGGGTGTGGACCACCGTGTTGACGGCCCGCTGCCTGCGGGCCAGCGGATGCCCCAGGACTCCCGGCAGACCCAGCATCGTGCCCGGGTCGGGCAGACAGGCCGTGAGCACGGCCGTGCCCTGCCGGGTGAACGACTCGTAGACCTTGTCCAGGCGCTGGGCGATCTTCTCGATGTCGAAGGTGCTGCGCAGGGTGTCGTTGACGCCCACGAGCACGGACGCGACGTCCGGGCGCAGCTCCAGCGCGGCGGGCAGCTGGGTCTCCAGCACGTCCCGCGTCTGGGCCCCGCTGACCGCGAGGTTGGTGAACTCGGCGGACGGTTCGGACAGTCCGCCGGCGAGCAGCGCGGCCCAGCCGCGCCACCCGTTCCCCACCGGATCGCCCACCCCCTCGGTCAGGGAGTCCCCGAGGGCGACGTAACGGAGCGGTCTCATGCCGCGCCCTCCGCACGCACGAAGGGACGCGCCGGCAGAGCCGCGTCGTGCGCGGTCAGGAAGGCGTCCACCGCCGTGCCCCAGCCGAAGCACTCCGCACGCGCGCGTGCCGCCTCCCGGCGCTCGCGCTCGGGCCGGTCGAGCACCATCTCCACGGCGTCCGCGAAGGCGTCCCCGTTGTCCGCTGCGGTGGCCCCGGCGGAACCGATCACCTCGGGCAGCGCGGAGGACGCGCTCGCCACGACGGGAGTGCCGCAGGCCATGGCCTCCAGCGCGGCGAGCCCGAACGTCTCGGCGGGCCCTGGGGCCAGCGCCACATCGGCGGATGCCTGGAGCGCGCCGAGCAGGCTGCGGTCGGCGACATGGCCGAGGAAGGTGACCGGCAGGTCCCGCTCCTGCGCCCGCTTCTCCAGCCCCGCCCGCAGCGGGCCGTTGCCCGCCACCACGAGCACGGCGCGCACTCCGCGCCGGCGCAGCGACTCCAGGGCGTCGAGGGCGGTGCCGGGCCGCTTCTCCACGGAGAGCCGGGAGCACATCACCAGCAGCGTCTCGTCCGCGCGCGCGTGGGTGGTGCGCAGCGCGGCGTCGCGCAGGGTGGGGCGCCGGTTCATCAGGTCGACGCCCAGCGGGGCCCGTACGACGTTGCGGGCGCCGATCCGCACGAACTCCCGCTCGGCGAACTCGGTGGTGCACACGACCCGCGAGTACGTGTGGGCGGTACGCAGGTTGAGGGCGTCGGCGGCCCGCCGGGACAGGTTCTCCGACAGGCCCCAGGTCCGCAGCACGCCGTCGGCGGTCTCGTGGGAGACCATCACGGCGGGCACCCGGGCGCGGCGGGCCCACTTGCCGGTCCAGCGCAGGGTGGTGCGGTCGGAGACCTCGAGGCGGTCGGGGGCGAGGTCCTCCAGGAGGGACGCGACCCGCCGCTTGTCGAGGAGCACGCGGTAGCCGCCGGTGCCGGGCAGCATCGGGCCGGGCAGGGTGATCACGCGGCCCTGCTCGGTCTCGCAGTCGCTGTACTTCTCGCCGGGCACGATCAGGACGGGGTCGTGGCCCGCCAGCTTGAAGCCCTTGCCGAGCTCGCGCAGCGCGGTGCGCAGCCCTCCGGAGGCGGGCGCGACGAAGTTCGCGAGCCGGACGATCCGCAGGCCGGTCATGCCGCCACCACCGCCCGGCGGGCGGCGAGCACGTCGCCGTAGTGGCCGATGAGCTGGTCGCCGATGGCCGCCCAGGTGCGGCCCTCGACCGTGGCGTGCCCGGCGGCGCCGTACGCGGCCCGCAGCGCCGGGTCGGCGACGAGGGACTGCACGGCGTTGCGTACGGCGTCGGCGTCCCGCGGCGGCACCAGCAGCCCGGTGCGGCCGTGGTCGACCAGGTCGAGCGGACCGCCCGCGGCGGGCGCGACGACGGGCACTCCGCTGGCCATGGCCTCCTGCACGGTCTGGCAGAAGGTCTCGAAGGGGCCGGTGTGGGCGAAGATGTCGAACGAGGCGAAGATCCGGGCGAGGTCGTCGCCGCCGCGGCGGCCCAGGAAGACCGCGCCGGGCAGCGCCTCGGCGAGCGCGGGCTGGCTCGGCCCGTCGCCGACGATGACGACCTTGACGCCGGCCAGGCCACACACGCCGGAGAGCAGCTCGATGTGCTTCTCCGGGGCGAGCCGCCCGACGTAGCCGACGATGACCTCGCCGTTCGGGGCGATCTCGCGGCGCAGTGCCTCGTCACGGAGCTCGGGACGGAAGCGCGCGGTGTCCACGCCGCGTGCCCAGAGCTTGAGCCGGGGAACCCCGTGGGCCTCCAGGTCGTTCATGGAGGCGCTGGAGGGGACGAGCGTGAGGTCGGCGGCGGAGTGGACGGACCGGATGCGCCGCCAGGCGGCGGCCTCGCCGGCGCCCATGTAGGTGCGGGCGTATCCGGCCAGGTCGGTCTGGTAGACGGCGACGGCGGGGATGCCGAGCCGGGCGGCGGCGGCCATGCCGCGTACGCCGAGGACGAAGGGGCTGGCCAGGTGCACGATGTCGGGCCGGTGCTGGATCAGCGCGGCGGCGAGGCGCCGGCTGGGGAGCGCGACCCGGACCTGGGGATAGCCGGGGAGCGGGAGGGAGGGGACATGGACGACGGGGCAGGGCGCCATGGAGGCGGCTGCCTTGTTCCCGGGAGCGGGAGCCGGTGCGACGACGAGGGGCGCGTGACCGCGATCGACGAGGTGTCGGGCGGTCTGGAGCGCGCAGTGGGCCACGCCGTTCACATCGGGGGGAAAGGATTCGGTCACGATGACGACACGCATACCGGTGTTGTCGCCGTGCTGGACGTGGCCGCGTCAAAGTGGATCTTTCCGAACGACAAACGTCCCATGAGCGTTCCGCTGCGCACCCGAGCGGGCCAGATCACGTCCATGCGCGCCTGACCCGCTGGTCATCCCGTGTTCACCCGGCGAGCGGATCTCCGCGAGATTCACAGGGTGAACACATGTCAGCTCGCGCTCGCGTCGGGGCCGATCCGGCTGCGTACGGCGGTCTGGACCTCGGCCTCCTCGGCCGGATCCGCGGCGAGCCTGCGCAGTCGCTCGACGACGCGCGCGTCCCCGGTCTCGGCGTGCCGGGCGGCGATCTCGCGGGTGGTCTCCTCGCAGTCCCAGAGGCATTCGACGGCGAATCCGGACGGGAAGGAGGGGTCGGTGGCGGCCAGGGCACGGGCGGTGCGGCAGCGCAGATGGGACGAGGCGGTCTCGCGGTAGATGTGGCGCAGCACGGGGGCGGCGCAGGCGATGCCGAGCCGTCCGGTGCCGTCCACGAGGGTCCACAGCGTCGGGGCGTCGGGCCCTTCGCCGCGTACGGCTTCCCGTAGGGCGGCCAGGACGAGGTCCTTGTCCTCGGCTCCGCCCCGGCAGGCGAGCATGCGTCCGGCGGCGGCGCCGAGCGGATCGGGCCGTCGGGCCCAGCCGCGCGCCCGGTCGACGGCGGCGACGCTGCGCATGCGCTCGAAGGCGTCGACGGCGGCCTCCACGACGGCGGAGGTGCCGGTGAGCACGGCCGCCTCGATCAGGTCGAGGGCGTCCGGGTCGTTGCTGTCGGCGAGGTAACGCAGAGCGGTACAGCGGGCTCCGTCGATGCCGTCCCGGGCGGCGGCCAGGATCTCGGGCCGGTCCTCCGGGCCGGCGACGGCCATGAGGCAGCGGGCGGCCGGCACATGGAGAGCGGCACCGCGCTCCATGCCCTGCTGGGCCCACTCGAAGACCGCCTGCACGCTCCACCCCGGACGGGGCCCGGTAGGTCGCATCTGCCGCTGCCAGCGGTCGAAACAGCCGGCCTCCTGAGCGGCACGCACCCGCGTGGCGATGGATTCGCGCGGATCCTCGGCCCACAGCCGCCAGGGCCGTGGCTCGAATGCGTCGCGTACGGCGGTGGCCAGCTCGGCCTCGCCCTCGGGGTCGGCGGGGAAACGCGCGAGCACGGGCGCGGCGAGGGCGCGCAGCCCGGTGTCGTCGTCCCGGAGCGCGAGTTCGTCCAGCGCCCAGGCCCAGTTGGAGCCCGAGGCGGCGTACCTGCGCAGCAGTTCCAGGGCGTCCCGCCTGCCGTAGGAGGCGAGGTGGCCGAGGACGGCCAGGGCCAGGCCCGTGCGTGACTCCTCGGTGTCGAGGACGTCCTCGACGTCGAAGAGGTGGGCCTCGATCTCGTCCAGCTCGCCGCTGAGGTCGAGGTAGAGACGGGCGTAGTACAGGGAGCGGTTCTCCACCTGCCAGTCGTGGCGGGGGTCCCGCAGCACGCAGTGGTTCAGAGCCGCGAGCGCCTCGGCCCGCGGGGCGGTGAGCGCGTGCAGTGTGCCGTCGCCGCGGCCCCGCTGGAGCAGGCCGAGCAGCGTTCCACTGGGCGCTATGACCGGTTCGAACATGGGAAACAGCCTCACATCAAGCGTCGACGCAACCGGGGTTCTTGCTTCACCTGGCCGCGTGACAACACGTCGGGGCGCCCGCCGTTTCCTGCTTGCTGTAGACCATCTTCCTCTGCCTCTCGTAGGTGGCCCGTGCGGACCGATCACGGCCCGCGCGGTGCGGCAACACCTGCCCAGCCATCGCGTCCGTGAATCACGACGTCATGATGACTCGGCACTCACATCTGCCGCGACCGAAATTTCGGCGGCCCTGTACCGCCTCCCCCGTTTTCTGTGTTTCAGCCGGTCAGAGCGTTCGGCTCAGTGGGCGCCGAACAGTTCGAGCAGCTCCGCCTTGGCGAACATCCGGGCGGTGTCGACGGCCGAGGGAGTGCCGGCGGCCGGGTCGGCGCCGCCCTCCAGAAGAGCCTTGATCACTTCCGTCTCGCCCTTGAAGACGGCACCCGCGAGTGGTGTCTGGCCTCGGTCGTTGACGCGGTTCGCCTCGGCGCCGCGGGCGAGCAGGGCGCGTACCGCGTCTGCGTGGCCGTGATAGGCGGCGAGCATCACGAGGGAGTCGCCGCGGTCGTTGGTGAGGTTGGCCGGAACGCCTGCGTCGACGTACGCCACGAGCGCCTCGGTCTGTCCCTGCCGGGCCAGATCGAAGATCTTGGTCGCGAGCTCCACGACCTCGGGGTCGGGGGCATCGGTCATGGCCGGACCGCCTCTCACTACGTGCACGGGGACTGCGGGGAACTGCGGGCTGCTGCGGGGAGCAAGGGTACGGCCGGCGAGCGGTGCTCGGCCGTACGAGTGATTCGCCAGCGTACTGGCTAGCGCGGCACATGACCCGGCGTGCCCGAGGCAAAGATCATCGCAGACACAGCCGGACGCATCACCCAAGCTCATCCGCCCGAGGACACTCCGCCACGCGGGGGAAATCTGCCGAATTTCACCCAGTTGCACCTTTTATCGTATGGATACATCCTGTGAGCCTGGAAGTACTCATGGTGACTGTCCCCACCGAACCAGGAGCACTCACATGATCCTCTCCATCTCAGGCGTCGTTCTGCTCGGCATCGTCGTCTTCATCTTCTTCCGCAAGGACGGGCTGAAGGCGTCGCACGCCCTGATCTCGGCCCTGTTCGGCTTCTATCTGGCAAGCACGGCGATCGCCCCGAGCATCAAGGCCGGCGGCGAGAGCCTCGCGAGCCTCCTGGGCGGCATCCAGTTCTGACGCCGCCCCATCCGCCCGTACGCACCTGTAGGAGACAGCAGTGGCCCGCCGCCCCCTCCCGCGCATCCTGAGCACAGGCAGCGCGCAGATCGCCCGGAGCCGGGATCTGGCCCGGGCGCAGTTCGCCCGAAGCCGGGAGCTGGCCCGGACGGCCGGCGACAGCGCCTCTGACGTCCTCCATCCACTGATCACGATCACCCGTGGTCTGCGCCGGCTGGCCTCGGCCGGGCGGCGCAGATGGGCCGAGACCCCCAAGGACAAGCGCGGACCGCTGCTGTTCCTGGTGGCCTCACTGGTCCTGGTCGTGGCACTCGTGCCGTACGGACCGCTGCTCGCCGTCATCACCGTGATGGCGGCGGCAGCCTGGCAGGGCCGGGACCGTAAGCCGACGGCACCCGAGGGCCCCGACGAGTCCCAGCTGGAACGCCTGCGGGCGCTGTACGAGGCACTGGTCCCGTACTTCTCCACGGCGGACGACCCGGCCCCGCTGTACACCCACGGCGGCGAGTGGGAGAAGGCCTTCCCGGAGTTCGACTTCGACGGCACCGGACGGATCAGCCGCCTCCTGGTGCGCTACCCGGCCTACTTCACCGACGGCGAGGCGCAGGCCCGCGCGCGGATCGAGCACCTGCTGACGACGAAGTCCGGCCGCGGCCGGGAGTACCACTTCGACTGGGACGAGGAGGGCAACGAACTCACGGTCTCCGTCCTCGCCCCGCTGCCCACCGACATCGCCGCCCAGCGTTTCGTCACGGCCCCCGGCGAGACCCTCCTCGGCTTCACCGACCCCAGCGGCGTCCAGCGCACGCTCCCCCTGAGTCACGGCGCCCAGCAGCGCGACGTACCGCCGGTCGTCTGGCGCACCGGCATCCGCTCCACCGAGCCGCACCTGCTGGTCGTCGGCCAGCCCGGCAGCGGCACCTCGACCCTGCTGCGCTCCATCGCGCTCCAGGCCCTGCAGTACGGCGACGTCGTCATCGTCGAGGGCGGCAGCACCGGCGAGTACGCCTGCCTGACCGGCCGCGACGGCGTCCTGGCCGTCGAGTGCGGGCTGGCCGGTGCGCTGGCCAGCATGGAGTGGGCCGCGACGGAGACGGAGCGGCGCCTGATCGCCGTGAACCGCGCGCGGCAGGCCGGCAACCCGCCGCCGGAGGACACCAAGCGTCCGCTGTGGCTCCTGCTGGACCGCCCGACCGCGTTCACCCACCTCGCCGCGGCGGACGACCGCAAGGACCCGCAGTCCCTGCTCCAGGTGCCCCTGCGGCACGGCCGCGCGGCGAACGTCACGGTCGTCGTCGCCGAGCAGTGGGACACCATGGACGCCCTGTCCGACGCGGTACGGCAGCACACGCGCGCGCGTGTCGTGCTCGGCCCCGCGACGGCCCCGCAACTGGAGTCGGCGCTGGGCGCCCCTCCGCACACCACGCCGGTGGCCGACGTCCCGCCCGGCCGCGGCTACGCCCGCCTGGGCACCGGCCCCGTGCACCGCCTCCAGGTCCCGGCGACCCCGGACCCCTACGACGACGCGACGAGCGACGTCCACCGCCAAGCGGTGCTGGAACTGCTGCCGGAGCGCACGACCCCGGTGGAGGCGGAACAGATGCCGACCCTGGAGAAGACCGAACAACAGCCGGAGCCGGTCCCCGCGGACGCCGTGGTGGCGGAGACGTCCTGACCACGCACGGCCACGGGCAGCCCTGAGACAGGCCCGCTCACCACTCCGGCGACAAACGACACACCGACTCCGGCCCACGCACGGCCACGGACGGCCCCGAGACAGGCCCGCTCACCACTCCGACGACAAACGACACACCGACACCGGCCCACGCACGGCCACGGACGGCCCCGAGACAGGCCCGCTCACCACTCCGACGACAAACGACACACCGACTCCGGCCCACGCACGGCCACGGACGGCCCCAAGGCAAGCCCGCTCACCACTCCGGCGACGAACAGCACACCCGACTCCGGCCCACGCGTGACCGTCCTTGGACAGGCCCACGCACCACTCAGGCGGTGAACGGCCGTTCGGGATTCCGGGCCCATCTGCGGCCCCGCGCGGCCCTCAAGCGGGCCCGCTCGGGCCGCGAAAGCCGTCCCGCTGCCGGCCGCCCCACCTGGCGCCACAGGCGCACCCAGACAGGCCCGCTCAGGCCACGAACGGCCGGATCGACTCCCCGGCGCCGCTCACCCCGCTCGCGCCGCTCTCCACCAGGCGGGCCGCCGCGGCGAGCCTGATCGCCGCCTCCTCGGCCACCGCACCGCCCACGGTGAACGGCAGCCGCACATACCCCTCGAAGGCTCCGTCGACCCCGAACCGGGGCCCGGAGGGCACCCGCACGCCGACCCGCTCCCCCGCCTCCGCGAGCCGCGACCCGGACAGACCTCCGGTGCGGACCCACAGCGTGAGCCCGCCGCCCGGCACCTCGAACTCCCAGTCGGGCAGCTCCCGGCGCACCGCGGCGACCAGCGCGTCCCGGTTCTCCCTGGCCTGCCCCCGTCGCACGTCCACGGCCTGCTCCCAGCCCCCGGTGCCGAACAGCCAGTTCACCGCCAGCTGCTCCAGCACGGGCGTGCCCAGATCGGCGTAGGCGCGCGCGGCCACGAGGCTGCGGATCACGTCCGGAGCCGCCCGCACCCAGCCGATCCGCATCCCCGCCCAGAACGCCTTGCTGGCCGACCCGACGGTGATCACCGTCGATCCGGCGGGGTCGAAGGCGCAGACGGGCCGGGGCATCTCGACGTCCGGGTCGAGCCACAGCTCGCTCATGGTCTCGTCGGCGACCAGCACCGTCCCGGCCGACCGCGCCGAGTCCACCAGCCGCCGCCGCTGGTCCTCGTCGGCCAGCGCGCCCGTCGGGTTGTGGAAGTCGGCGACGACATAGGCGAGCCGCGGGGCGGCCTCGCGCAGCACCTGCCGCCAGCGGTCCACGTCCCAGCCGGAGAGCCCCTCGGCCATGGCGACGGGCACGAGCCGGGCGCCCGCCTCCCGCATCAACTGGAGGATGTTGGCGTACGACGGCGACTCGACGGCGATCCGCTCACCGCGCCCCGCGAACAGATGGCAGATCGCGTCCATGGCGCCCATCGCGCCGGTCGTCACCATGATCTGCTCGGGCATGGTCGGAATCCCGCGCTCCGTGTACCGCTCGGCGATCATCGACCGCAGAGCGGGCAGCCCGGCCGGATAGTCGCCGTGGGTGTGGGCGTACGGCGGCAGTTCCTCCAGGGCGCCCTGGACGGCGCGGGTCAGCCACGGCTCGGGCGCGGGGAGCGCCGCGGTGCCCAGGTCGATGATCGAGCCGAGCGCCTCGGGCGGCAGCGGCTCCAGGCCGCGCGCGGGCAGCGGGTTCCCTGCCGGTACGGCGGTCCAGCTCCCCGCCCCGCGCCGGGACTCCAGGAACCCCTCGCTGCGCAGTGCCTCGTAGGCGGCGGCCACGGTGGTGCGGCTCACGGAGAGTGCGAGGGCCAGCTCCCGTTCGGCGGGCAGGCGCGCGGCGACCGGTACGCGCCCCTCCAGGACGAGCAGCCGGATGCCGTCGGCCAACGCCCGGTAGGCAGGCGGACGTTTGCTGCCCGGCCCGGCTGGGCGATCCTGCTGGGAGGTGAGGAGTCGGGCGAGCTGCGCGGCACCCACCGCGGAAGTCCACTGCGCCATGATTTCCAGTCCACCTTCTCCGAATTGGCCATGGATGGCGTTGCATCCCAAGCCACAGGGTGTCATGCATCAGGCCACTACCACCACAGGGGGGCACGTCTTGTCCACGCAGGGGCATGTCGCACAAGGGTCCACGCAGGGGCATCTCGTCCGACGGCTGTCACAGCTCTACATCGGGCTCACGCTGTACGGCGTGAGCTCGGCTCTGCTGGTCGAGGCGGGTCTCGGCCTGGAGCCCTGGAACGTGCTGCACCAGGGCCTCGCCGAGATCACCGGCCTGACGATCGGCGTCGTCTCGATCATCGTGGGCGCCGCGGTGCTGCTGTTGTGGATCCCGCTGCGTCAGCGCCCGGGCCTGGGCACCGTCTCCAACGTCTTCGTGTGCGGTCTCGCCATGGACGGCACGCTCGCCCTGCTCCCCGAGGCACACACCCTGGCCGTGCGGATCCCGCTCCTCGTGGCCGGCATCCTGCTCAACGGCGCGGCCACCGGCCTCTACATCGCCGCCCGCTTCGGCCCCGGACCCCGCGACGGCCTGATGACCGGACTGCACCGGCGCACCGGCCGCTCGATCCGCCTGATGCGCACGGCCGTCGAGATCGCCGTCGTGGTGACCGGCTTCGCCCTGGGCGGCACCGTCGGCATCGGCACCCTGCTCTACGCCCTGTCGATCGGCCCGCTCGCCCAGCTCTTCCTGCGGGTGTTCGCCGTCCCCACGGCATCCGACGGCAGCACGGTCGTTGCCACCGGGCAACCCCGGGGAGCGATACTGCGTCCGTGAGCACCACGCGGATACGCCACCCCTACCTCGATCATCCCGGCCCCATCGCCTTCGCCCATCGCGGCGGGGCGGCGGACGGCCTGGAGAACACCGAGTTCCAGTTCCGGCGCGCGGTCGAAACGGGCTACCGGTACATCGAGACCGACGTCCACACCACGCGCGACGGCAAGCTCGTCGCCTTCCACGACTCGACCCTGGACCGGGTGACGGACGGGGCGGGCCGGATCGCCGACCTGCACTGGGACGACGTACGGCAGGCGCGCGTGGCGGGCAAGGAGCCGGTGCCCCTGTTCGAGGAGCTGCTGGAGACGTTCCCCGACGTCCGCTGGAACGTCGACCTCAAGGCGGAGCCGACGCTGCACCCCTTCCTGGAGCTGATCGAGCGCACCGACGCCTGGGACCGCGTCTGCGTGGGCTCCTTCTCCGAGGCCCGCGTCGTCCGCGCCCAGCGGCTGGCCGGCCCCCGCCTCGCCACCTCGTACGGCACCCGGGGCGTGCTGAACCTGCGGCTGCGCTCCTGGGGAGTGCCGGCCGCCCTGCGGCGTTCGGCCGTCGCCGCCCAGGTGCCCGAGACGCAGTCCGGCATCCAGGTGGTGGACCACCGCTTCGTGCGCACGGCCCACGCGCGCGGGCTCCAGGTGCACGTGTGGACCATCAATGATCCCGATGCGATGCACCGGCTCCTGGACCTGGGAGTCGATGGCATCATGACCGATCACATCGACACGTTGCGCAAGGTCATGGAGGACCGGGGCGTCTGGGTCTGACCCGGTCTCCGGCTCCGTCCGCCCTCGCGCGGGATCATCACGGGGAAGCGAGGGCACGGGGTGGGCACCGATACCGTGCGAACCGACGCGGCCGACGAGGCGGCGGGACGGCGGCGCGAGCAGCGCGGCTGGTACTTCTACGACTGGGCGTGCTCCGTCTACTCGACGAGCGTGCTCACCGTGTTCCTGGGCCCCTATCTGACGTCGGTCGCCGAGAAGGCGGCGGACGCGGACGGCTTCGTCCACCCTCTGGGCATACCGGTGCGGGCGGGCTCCTTCTTCGCGTACTCGGTGTCCCTGTCGGTCATCGTGGCCGTCCTGGTGATGCCCCTGGTGGGCGCGGCCGCCGACCGCACCGGCCGCAAGAAACCCCTGCTCGCGGTAGCCGCCTACGTCGGGGCGGCCGCCACCACGGCCATGTTCTTCCTGGGCGGCGACCGCTACCTGCTCGGCGGAGTCCTGCTGGTCGTGGCGAACGCGGCCCAGTCGGTCGCGATGATGCTCTACAACTCCTACCTGCCGCAGATCGCCCCGCCCGAGGAACGCGACGCGGTCTCCTCCCGGGGCTGGGCCTTCGGCTACGCGTCGGGCTCGCTGATGCTGATCGTGAACCTGGTCCTGTACCTGGCACACGACTCCTTCGGCGTCTCGGAGAGCACCGCCGTCCGTATCTGCCTGGCCTCGGCCGGCCTGTGGTGGGGCGCCTGGGCGCTCATCCCGCTACGGCGGCTGCGCGACCGCCCTTCCGCCGGCGACCGGGGGACCCGGCCCGCGGGCGCGATGGGCTTCCGGCAGCTCGCCGCGACGATCCGCGACATGCGCCGCCACCCGCTGACCCTCGCCTTCCTGCTGGCCTACCTGATCTACAACGACGGCATCCAGACCGTGATCTCCCAGGCGTCGATCTACGGCTCCGAGGAACTGGGCCTCGGGCAGTCCACGCTCATCGGCGCCGTGCTGCTGGTCCAGGTGCTGGCGGTGGCGGGCGCGCTGGGGATGGGACGGCTGGCGCGGATCTACGGGGCGAAGCGGACGATCCTCGGCTCGCTCGTGGCGTGGACGGTGACGCTGGCGGCCGGATACTTCCTGCCGGCCGGGGCTCCGGTCTGGTTCTTCGTCCTCGCGGCCGGCATCGGGCTGGTCCTCGGCGGCAGCCAGGCCCTGTCCCGCTCCCTGTTCTCGCACCTCGTCCCGCCGGGCAAGGAGGCCGAGTACTTCTCCGCCTACGAGCTCAGCGACCGCGGCATGAGCTGGCTGGGCCCGCTGCTGTTCGGCCTCACCTACCAGCTGACCGGCAGCTACCGGGACGCGATCATCTCCCTGGTGGCCTTCTTCGTCATCGGGTTCGTCCTGCTCGCCAGGGTTCCGGTGCGCAGGGCGATCGACGACGCGGGCAATCCGGTGCCGACCACGATTTAGCGTTCAGCGTGAAAGGGCGGTAGTGTACGCGTTTGGCCTGCCAGGCGTACCGTTACTGCGCGTCAAAGATGCCGAAACGCTGGGTTACATCTGCTAGCAGATGTGACAAACCGGGCGCCGGTGGGTACGACATTGGTCAGCAAGGCTGCGGCTACGACGGCGACGCACGACCCGGGACGTGACGCGGAACGGGAATCTTTACCGCCGACCGGACGTTGACCGGATGACGACGACAGCGACACCTGTCCTGTGGGCGACAAGCCCGGGAGGCACGATTCATGAGTGAGCGAGCTCTTCGCGGCACGCGCCTCGTGGTGACCAGCTACGAGACGGACCGCGGTATCGACCTGGCCCCGCGCCAGGCCGTGGAGTACGCATGCGAGAAGGGGCACCGCTTCGAGATGCCCTTCTCGGTCGAGGCGGAGATCCCGCCGGAGTGGGAGTGCAAGGTCTGCGGAGCCCAGGCACTCCTCGTGGACGGCGACGGCCCTGAGGAGAAGAAGGCCAAGCCCGCGCGTACGCATTGGGACATGTTGATGGAGCGGCGCACCCGCGAGGAACTCGAAGAGGTCCTCGAGGAGCGTCTCGCCGTACTGCGGTCCGGGGCGATGAACATCGCGGTTCACCCCCGGGACAGCCGCAAGTCCGCATAATCCCACCGCGGCCCTGGGTGGACTGACACCAGGTAACGCGTACAACCGCGGGCGCCGTACGTCTTGATGACGTACGGCGCCCGCGGTTTCGTATGCCCGATTCCGAGTGCGGACCGAGCACCAAGGGGCTTGGGACCAAGCGTGAAGCGCGTGGGACGCGAAGGGCCTGGGGCGCGAAGGGCCTGGGATACGTGCCCCTCGCGCGCGGACCGTTCGGCAGCTCAGCCGGTCAGCGGCGGCCGGGGCCCCTGCGGGGCGTCGCCCGGCTCGTCCCGGATGACCTCACCCTGCACGACCTTGCCGTCCGGCCGGTGAATACGGGCCTGCTGGAAGGCATCGCCGAACGAACCGGGGTTCGCCTCGCGGATCTTTCGGTCGAAGGTCCGCTCGGCATAGCGGCTCAGGACCTTCTGGACCGGCGGGATCAACAGGAGCAGACCCAGCGCGTCCGAGATCAGGCCCGGCAGCATGATCAGCAGGCCGCCCAGCATCATCAGACCGTTGCCCCCGCCGCCGGCGGGGGTGCCGCCGCGCTGCAGCGCCTCGTTCAGCGCCTGGAAGGCGCGCCGGCCGGCCCGCTTGATGACCACCGAGCCGAGCACGAGACCGGCGACCAGCAGCAGGAACACCGCGAGTCCGCCGATCGCGTCCGCGACCACGGTCAGCAGCCAGATCTCCAGCACCAGCCACGCGGCGATGCCCAGCGGCAGGAAGGTGCGCAGCCGGGAGCGCCGGGGCGTTGCGGGATGCGTCGGAGTCGGTGCGCCAGTCGTCATGCGTCCAGTGTGCCTGGGCGCGGCTCAGAGCGGGATAAACGGGCTCCGGGACCCGACAGCGCGATCACGGGCCGCGGCGCCGACGCGGACTCTCGCGCGACGGCGGGACACCGAGACGCCGTCACCGACGGGCGCCTCGGGCCCTACGCCTACGCCTGCGGCTGCGGGGGCTGCTGCTCCGGGTTCTGCTGCGACTCCGGCATCGAGTCGGACTCCGGCCCCGGCTTGGGCTCCGACTCCGACTCCGACTCCGACTGCGGCTGTGACTCTCGCTTCGGCTCCGACTCCGGCTGCGTCTCCCGCTTCGGCCGGGACGCCGAGGCCGGCTTGGGACGGCCGAGCAGCTTGCCCACCCGCTCCTGCGCTCCCCACGTGGTGACCCGCCACAGCGCCTCGACCAGGATGTCGCGGCTCATCTTCGAGTCACCGAGCTCCCGCTCGACGAAGGTGATCGGCACCTCCACCACGTGGTAGCCGGCCTTGACCGCGCGGCGGGCGAGGTCGACCTGGAAGCAGTAGCCCTGGGAGGCCACGTCGTCCAGGCCGAGGCCCTGCAGCGTCTCGCGGCGGAAGGCCCGGTAGCCGCCGGTGATGTCGCGCAGCGGCAGGTCCAGGGCGACCCGGGAGTACAGGCTGCCGCCGCGGGAGATGAACTCCCGGGACTTGGGCCAGTTGACGACCCGGCCGCCGGGCACCCAGCGGGAGCCGAGCACGAGGTCGGCGCCCTTGAGGGCGGTCAGCAGACGGGGCAGTTCCTCGGGCTGATGGGAGCCGTCGGCGTCCATCTCGATGAGGACGCCGTAGTCGTGCTCGATGCCCCAGCGGAAGCCGGCGAGGTAGGCCGCGCCGAGGCCCTCCTTGCCCTTGCGGTGCAGGACCTGGACGTGGTCGTCCTCGGCGGCCAGTTCGTCCGCGAGCTTGCCGGTGCCGTCGGGGCTGTTGTCGTCGGCCACCAGGACGTGCGCGTCCGGCACCGCCTTGCGGACCCGGCCGACGATGCTCTTGATGTTCTCCGCCTCGTTGTAGGTCGGAATGATCACCAACGCCGTGCCGAGCGGACCGAACCGCTTCCCCCGGTCCTGTGCCGCGAGGGTCCCGTCGCCGTCGTTCACTGCTGCCCCTTCATCTCCGTACGCAGAGGACCACCATAGTGGTCGCGGCCTGCGCTGACGTGACAGCACGGTCGTACGGCGGCGCTGATTGCACAAGAGCGAGGCGGGTGCGGGTTTCGCGCGGCCCGTGATCCGGTGCACGCACGCTGCGGATGGGGGCCCGGCGCCCTTCGGGCCGACCTGGGACCCGCTGGCTGCGGGTCGACCGAAAGCCGTTGTCTACTGAGCGCCCGGGCCCCACCCGGGTCACACCTCCCCGACCGGCCGGAAAGTTCCGTCGTCGCCGCGCGAGCGCTGAGCCTGGCTCCCAGTGGCGGTGCCCGGTGCGGCACACCGTCCCTGACCCAGCGGCGTTGCGACGGGCTCCCGGAAGTTCCGCGGTTGCCCGGTCGGGCGTCCGGTGGTGGACTCGGCCGAACCTACCGGCCTCGGACCTCCGCCTGTCAACAGCCGTTTGACCTGCGGTTTTTCGCCTCTTTCGCTGGTCAGCGCAGAGGATGCGCAGGTCGCGCGACGGGGCGGCGCGCGGTGATCGGGTTCGCGCCACCCCGGGAGATCACTCGCCCGGCCGTACGAAGACCGTTCGTCCGCCCACCACCGTGCTCAGACAGACCGGCAGGTCACGGCCCGGGGTGAGGTCGGGCAGGCCAGGGGTGCCGGAGCGCGGGTCGGTGGACCAGCGCGCGACGCGGTCGTCGGGGGCCTGGACCACCAGTTCGTCGGTGCGCCACACGGCGTAGTCGGCGGGTGCGCCGGGCACCAGCACACCCGCGTCGTCGCGTCCGACCGCCCGCCAGCCGCCGCGGGTGTGCGCCGTGAACGCGGCGCGCACCGAGACCCGGTGCTCGGGCGTGTGGTGGAAGGCGGCCGCGCGGACCGTGCCCCAGGGGTCGAGGGGCGTGACGGGGCTGTCGGAGCCGAAGGCGAGCGGGACGCCCGCGCGCAGCAGGGCCGCGAAGGGGTTGAGGGAACGGGCACGTTCGGCGCCGAGGCGCTGGACGTACATCCCCTCCTCACCGCCCCACAGCGCGTCGAAGGCGGGCTGCACCGAGGCCGTCAGGCCCAGCTCGGCGAAGGCGGCCACGGTGTCGGGGGTGAGCATCTCGGCGTGCTCGACGCGGTGCCGGGCGGCACGGACGCGGGCGAGGCCGACCTTCTCGGCGGCGGCCCGCACGCCCTCCACCACGGCGGTCACCGCGGCGTCCCCGATGGCGTGGAAGCCCGCCTGGAGGCCCGCCTCGGTGCAGGCGGCGACGTGGGAGGCGACGGCGGCCGCGTCCAGGTAGGCGGTGCCGCTGTGGCCGGCGTCGGCGTACGGCTGGTGCAGGCAGGCGGTGTGCGAGCCGAGAGCGCCGTCGACGAAGAGGTCACCGGCGGCGCCGAGCGCCCCCAGGTCGCGCGCCTTGGCCACGTCCTGCTCGGCCCAGTAGCCGACGACGCGCGGCCCGGCCTCCTCGGCGGCGAGCCTGAGCAGGCCGGAGAAGTCGTCCTCGGAGGAGATGTCCGGCCCGCCGCACTCGTGGACGGTGCCGATCCCGAGGGAGGCGGCGTGCGCCAGCGCGGCCCGCTGGGCCTCGACGCGCTGGGCCGGGGTGATGGAGGCGAGCGCGGTCGCGCGGACCGCGTGGTGGGCGTCGGCGACGAGCGGGGCGTCGGGGGCGCCGAGGTTCCCGGGGGTCATGTCCAGCAGAGCCGTGGTGACGACCGCCGAGTGGACGTCGATGCGGGACAGGTACAGCGGCCGGCCGCCGGTGGCCGCGTCGAGTTCGGCACGCGTCGGCGGGCGGCCACCGGGCCAGCGGGACGCGTCCCAGCCGTGGCCGAGCAGGACGCGGTCGGCCGGGCGGGCCGCCGCGAAGTCCCGTACGAGTGCGAGAGCGGCCTCCAGGGACGCGGCGCCGCTCAGGTCGAGGCCGGTCAGGGCGAGGCCCGTGGCGGTGGTGTGCACATGGGCGTCGGTGAACGCGGGGGTGACCAGGGCACCGTCCAGGTCGACGACCTCGTCCACGCCGCTCGCGAAGGCGTCGGCGGCCCCCTCGGACCCGACCCAGGCGACCTGCCCGCGCTCCACGACCATCGCGGTGGCGAAGGGGTCGGCGGGGCTGTGGACCTCTCCTCGGCGCAGGAGAACGGTCTTGGGCTGGGCGGCGGTGTCACTCATGGGGAACAGTCTCGCCCCTCACGCCGGCCCCTCTGGACCGGGGGCCGTCGCCACGTCTTCCAGGGGCGCGGGGAGCTGCGCGACAAGCCGTGGACGCCCCGCGGCCGAAGAGCGACCGGTGATCAGATCTTCGGCGGCCGCGCTTCATACGGCGTGGACAGGACAACCGTGGTCCGGGTGGAGACCCCGGCCAGCGACCGCACCCGGGCCAGCAGCTCCTCCAGCTCGTGCGGCGTGGCCACCCGGACCTTGAGGATGTAGTTCTCGTCGCCCGCCACGCTGTGGCAGGCCTCCAGCTCGGGCACCCCGGCGAGCCGGTCCGCGATGTCGTCGGGGGCACTGGGGTCGAACGGTTTCACCGAGATGAAGGCCGTCATGGGCAGCCCCACGGCCTCCGGGTCGACGACCGCGGCATAGCCACGGATGACGCCACGCTGCTCCAGCCGGCGCACCCGCTGGTGCACGGCCGACGTGGACAGGCCCGTGGCCTTGCCCAGGTCGGTGTAGCTCATCCGCCCGTCCTTGACGAGCAGCTGCACGATTTGTCGGTCCAGCTCCTCCATGGCGCAAGAACCTACAGTGCGGCTGATCTCCACCGATACCTCTGCAGCGCAGGTCATGCCCGGTTTGTGATGTGGCGCGCGGTCCGCTGTGAGCCACCTGAGGGACAAACCGGCCGCCTCGGGCACCTGCGAACGGCATGTGACGAAGGCCACAGTCCCCGAACAGGCTCCGTGATGCCCCCGTGATTAATGCCGAGACGAGGCGGGAAGTGCTTGCTGTGGTCGAGGCCGCAGTGCCGTCACGGCCCAGCCCGAGGGGGAGAATCCCATGCAGAGTCTTAAGCGCCCTGGTCGTACCACGCCCAAGCGGCAGCAACTGATCGTCGAGCCCGCTCCGGAGGGTGTCGAACCCGACGCCCTGGAGGACGACGACGAACTCGACGCGTACGACACCTTCGAGATGTACCGGGTGATCTGCCCGGACTGCGCGCAGCCCATCGCACTGCTGGCGGACGAGGAGATCCTGCCGGAGCACGCGCTGTGCGCCTCGCCGTGGAACCCGTTCGGCCTCACGGTCTGCGCCGGTACGGGCCGCCGGGCCGCCGAGGCCCGCTCCGCCGACGAGTCGGACGAGCCCCAGGAGCAGGACACCGCCCTGCTGTTGACGCTGCCTCAGGGGCTGGACTGGCGGACGCAGCCCTTCTCGCACGTCGGCGGCCCGGGCTCACGCCCCATGAGGGTCCCGGTGATGCGGCGCCAGGCCGCCTGAGCGCGCTCTGCGCTCGTCCGCGCCTCGCTCAACTCCAGTAGCTGCCCTGCACCATGGCTCGCAGGCTGCCGTGGTGCAGGATCAGTGTGTCCGGGTCCGCCGGGACGGCCACTTCGCCGAAGTGGGCCTGGCGGTAGGCGATGCGCAGCATGACGACGGCGTGCCGCAGCGCGGCGTACAGCGTGTAGAAGTCCATGTCGCGCGGGGTGTGGCCGGTGAGTTCGGCATAGCGTGCCTCCACCCGGTCGCGGCGCAGGAAGTCCGGCAGTCCGCGCTGCCCGAAGGCGACCGTGAGGTCCTGGAAGAAGCGGTGCAGATAGACGGTCCAGCCGAGGTCGACCTCGCGCGGGGCCAGGGCCGCCATCTCCCAGTCCAGGACGGCCGCGGGGGTGAAACCGTCGTAGACGACGTTCCCGATGCGCGCGTCGCCCCAGTTGAGCACGGGTGTGCCCGGATCGCGCGGCCAGAGGTCCTCCAGCCGGTCGAAAGCGTCCTCGATCAGCGGTGAGCGGGCGATCCCCTCAACCACCCATTCGTAGTAAGCGCGTTGGGCCGTGACGTGCCGCCGCAGGGCGTCCCCCGCACCCGGCAGGGCGAGGAAATGCGTCTCCTGCTCCGGCACTTGGTCGTGCAGCCGGGCCAGCAGGCCGATCGAGGCCGCCTCCAGCCGCTCGCGCTCCTCGTCGCTCGCGGCGTGCAGCCAGTTGCCCTCGTAGGTGTACGGCATGACGTCCGGCGGCACGCGCCCCTCGACGCGCTCCATGACGAAGAAGGGCGCGCCGAGCGGACCGGGGTCCTCCTCCAGCCACAGCACCCGGGGCACGGGAAGATCCGTGTGCTCGGCGACGACGCGCATCGTCCGGTACTGGCGCGGCATGTCGTACACCGGGAAGACGGTGTACGCCGCCGGGTCGGCCGCGAGGCGCAAGGCGCAGGCCCGCAGCGGTGGTTCGGGGTGCCGGATGTCGAAGAGCAGGGTCTCGCTGGACAGGCCGTTCGACTCGGGGACGGTGACGCCGACCGCCTCGGCACCGGGCAGCCTGGTGCGCAGCCAGGCGGTGAGGCGGCGGGTGATCTCCCCCGGGTCCCGGGTGGTGGTGCGCGGGCGCGGTGCCGTGGCTGCCATGACGCGAACCCCCTAGGGTGCGACCGACGTGAAGTCCGTGAAGCCGCTCGGGTCGTGGCGCCCGAACGAGCCGTGCTCGAAGATGCCGTGGCCGGTCCGGCCGTCCAGCCGGAAGCGCGCGGCGTGGTCGGTGACGCCGTACGCGGCCGACGGGTGCGGCTCGGTGAGGTCGTAGGTGCGCCGGTCGGTCCAGCCGTGCCCGCGCCAGGTGCCGTGCTGCCAGTCGTCGGCGGGCGGGTAGCCGGCCCCGACGGCGAGCGGCGAGGAGGCGAGGATCTCCACCTCCAGCTCCTGCGGCTTGCGGAGGTCGCCGAGATGGATGAGGGCGCGTTCGGGGTGGCGGGTGCCCGGCCGGTAGGTGATCTCGGCCTGGGGCCAGCCGAGTTGGAGGTCCCGGCGGCCGGGGCGGACCAGGGTCGCCTCGTTCAGCGAGCGGTGTCCGTCGGCGTCCTCCTGGAGGATCACCATCAGGAACCGGTCCTCGAAGCGGACCGGGCACCAGATCCAGTGGAAGCCCTCCGTCGGGTGCTCCTCGGCGAGACGGCCGCCCTCCTCCCCCGGGATGGGCCGCACACCCCAGCTGCGGTCCCGGGTGCCGGTCCACTCCCCCTCGGTGACCCGGAACTCCTCACCCCCGGCACGGATCACGCCCGTCACGCTTCCCGCCTGCACGAAGCGGCGCCCTTCGAGGGTGAGCCGCTCGCCGCGGCGCTGAACGTGATGGGGTTCCCACAGCGCCGGGAAGCCGGCGGTCCAGGTGAGGTCGTACGACAGCGAGTCACCGGGCACGGAGCTGCCGCTCGGAGGGCCGCCCGCCCGGGACTCGCTGTCGCACACGAGCCGCAGCCGGCGCAGCGGCTCGTCCACCTCGATCCGCAGCGGCCCGACGGCGAGCCGCATGCGGTCCTCACCGAGCGCGTCCGAGGCGCGTACGGCGTGCAGGGTGTCCCCCACCCTGAGGGTCGCGTAGGCGTCGATCACCCCGGCGTTCGGATACACCCCGAGACCGAGGATCAGCAGCGCACGCCCCTCGTGGTCGAGGACGTGGAAGATGCAGCGGTCGTAGGCGTTCCGGTCGCCGGTCGCGACGTGCTTCATGGACAGGGGCACCTGATGCACCGGGTACTCGTCGAGCGGTACCGGGCGGTCGTCGTCGACCACGGCAAACCTCCCTGGACGCGGGCTGGGCTGACGGTACGTCAGACAGCCTCGGGTGACCAGAGAGGGAACCGGACGCGGGTGAACTCACGCCCGATTCCGACCGGCGGTGACTTGTCCCGGCACCTCCGCGTTGCCCTGGTATGCCCCACACCTACTACGGGACCGGGCCCCAGCGCCGCGTCTTCGTCCCCCGGCCCGCAGGAACGCTTCAGCCCCCGGCGCCCCCGCAGCAGCAGGATCCGCCGATCTACCGCGACCTGATGCGGATGTGGGCCGACCGGGGCCGCACCCTGCCCGGGCACCACGACCCGGAGTGGATCCGGCTCGCGGCACCGCAGGTCAAGCACGGTCAGTTCAGCGTCCCTCGGGACCAGCCAGGTGACGGGCGATGACCATCCGCTGAATCTGGTTCGTGCCCTCGACGATCTGGAGGACCTTGGCCTCGCGCATGTAGCGCTCGGCCGGGAAGTCCGCGGTGTAGCCGTACCCGCCGAGGATCTGGACGGCGTCGGTGGTGACCTTCATCGCCGTGTCGGTGCAGTGCAGCTTGGCCATCGCCGCCTGCTTGGCGAACGGCCGGCCGGCGTCCCGCAGCCGCGCCGCCGCGAGGTACAGCGCACGGCCCGCCTCGATCTGGGTGGCCATGTCGGCGAGCATGAAGCGCAGGCCCTGGAAGTCGGCGATCGGCTTGCCGAACTGCCGGCGCTCGGTCGCGTACGTCACCGCCTCGTCGAGCGCCGCCTGGGCGACACCGATCGCGCAGGCCGCGATGCCGAGCCGGCCGGAGTCGAGCGCGGACAGGGCGATGGCGAAACCCTGGCCCTCGTCGCCGATGCGCCGCTCGTCGCCGACCCGGACACCGTCGAAGTGGACCTGGGCGGTGGGCGATCCCTTCATGCCCATCTTCTTCTCTGGCAAAGCCGCGCTCAGTCCGGCCGTGTCACCGGGCACCAGGAACGCGCTGATCCCGCGCGGGCCGTCCTCGCCGGTGCGGGCCATGACGGTGTAGAAGTCGGCGATCCCGCCGTGGGTGATCCACGCCTTGGTGCCGCTGATCACCCAGCTGTCACCGTCACGCACGGCCTTCGTCCGCAGGGAGGCCGCGTCGGATCCGGAGGCCGGCTCGGACAGGCAGTACGCGCCGAGGAGCCCGCCGCCGAGCATCGCGGGGAGGTGCTCGACCTGCTGCTGCTTGGTGCCGTAGGTGGCGAGCGCGTAGCAGGCCAGGGTGTGCACGCTGACGCCGAGGCCGACGGTGAGACGCACGGCGGCGAGCTCTTCGAGAACCTGGAGATAGACCTCGTACGGCTGGTCGCCGCCGCCGTACTCGGAGTCGTACGGCAGGCCGAGCAGTCCGGATTCGGAGAGCAGGGTGAAGACCTCGCGCGGGAAGCGTCCGGCGTCCTCCTCCTCGGCCGCCTTCGGGGCGATCTCGCGCTGCGCGATGTCGCGGACGAGCGAGATCAGATCCCGGGCCTCGTCCGTCGGCAGTTGACGGTCCACCGGCTGCGGGGCGCGGTCGGGCATGGCGACGATCCTCCCTGTCGGGCACGTCGGCGGTCGTACGCCTTGGGTGGGGCGGCTCCGCCGGGTCTCACTGGTGCCGGGCCGATGCTCGCATTTCCGGGTCTCGGAAGCTGCTGACCAGCGGCTGTGCGCTGTGAGTATGCCCGATCGGAGGCATCGCGTCACCAGTTAACGACCGCTCACATCAATAAGTGTCCGACACGTCATCAACGCTTCCACAATTGGTCCGAACCATTGACGTACTGGTCTAGTCCTCCTACCGTGACGGATCAACGCATCATCGCGTCCATGCCAATCGGCACATGCTCCCCTCTCCCCCACGAGGAGACACCCGATGCACCTCTCGCACCGCCCCCGCGCCCGGCTGATGGCGCTCGTCTCCGCCGCGTGCGCGGCCGTGCTCGGCGCCGGACTGCTCGCCGGCGCGAGCACCGCGACCGCTGAACCGTCCGACGCCGCCCAGCCCGCGGCCGAGCTGGCCGCCGGCTCCAAGGTCGTCGGCTACTTCACGGAATGGGGCACCTACGACCGCAAGTACTACGTCAAGAACATCGAGACCTCGGGCTCGGCGGCCAAGCTGACCCACATCAACTACGCCTTCGGCAACGTCACCGGCGGCAAGTGCGCGATGGGCGACTCGTACGCCGCGACCGAACGCACCTACACCGCCGCGGAGTCGGTGGACGGCGTCGCCGACACCTGGGACCAGCCGCTGCGCGGCACCTTCAACCAGCTGCGCGAGCTGAAGAAGAAGCACCCGGGCCTGAAGGTCCTCTATTCCTTCGGCGGCTGGACCTGGTCGAGCGGCTTCGGCGAGGCGTCGCGCAACCCGGCCGCGTTCGCCCAGTCCTGCTACGACCTGGTCGAGAACTCCAAGTGGAAGGACGTCTTCGACGGCATCGACATCGACTGGGAGTACCCGAACGCCTGCGGCGCCACCTGCGACACCAGCGGGCGGGAGGCGTTCAAGAACCTGATGTCGGCGGTGCGCGCCAAGTTCGGCTCCGGCAACCTGGTCACCGCCGCGATCACCGCCGACGCGACCAGCGGCGGCAAGATCGACGCGGCCAACTACGCGGGCGCGGCCCAGTACGTCGACTGGTACAACCCGATGACGTACGACTTCTTCGGGGCCTGGGACGCGACCGGTCCGACGGCTCCGCACTCGGCACTGAACTCCTACTCCGGCATCCCGAAGGCGGGCTTCCACACCTCGGCGACGATCGCCAAGCTCAAGAGCCTCGGCGTCCCGGCGTCCAAGCTGCTGCTCGGCATCGGCTTCTACGGCCGCGGCTGGACCGGCGTCACCCAGTCGGCGCCCGGCGGTACGGCGACCGGGGCGGCCGCCGGCACCTATGAGGCGGGCATCGAGGACTACAAGGTCCTCAGGACCAAGTGCCCGGCGACCGGGACGGTGGGCGGCACCGCCTACGCCAAGTGCGGCACCAACTGGTGGAGTTACGACACCCCGGCGACCATCGGGACGAAGATGACGTACAAGAACCAGCAGGGGCTGGGCGGGACCTTCTTCTGGGAGCTGAGCGGGGACACGGCGAACGGTGAGCTGATCAAGGCCATCAACTAGCCGGTCCCACGGGGGGCTTGGGGCGGAGGACCACGAGACCTCCGCCCCATGCGCGTGTCCGGACTCAGTCGTCCCGGCGAGCGGGCTCCGGGGCGGGGTAGGCGGGGTCGAGCTCCTCGATGGAGCGCATGGCGCCGCCGAGCATCTTCACCAGCAGCTCGCGCATGGTGTCCCGGGGCAGCTCGGGGCGGTCTATCCAGTCGAGGGTGGCGCCCTCCACGCTGCACACCCAGGCGAGCAGGCCCATGCGGGCCAGCGGGGCGATGTCGGTCCGGCCGTACGCCCCCTCGGAGAGGGTCGCGACGATCGCCTCGCGCACGCCGTCCCGGATGGCGTGCACCTCGGTGTCGAAGCCGACGCCGCCGCTGACGATGGTGCGGTAGGCGGCCTGGTTGTGCTCGGCGTAGCGCAGGTAGCTGTCGATGGTGCGGTGGACCCGGTCCACCGCGTCCAGCTCGATGCCGCTCGCCGCGTAGGTGACCAGGTCGGCGACGGAGTCCTGGATGATGGCCAGGTAGTAGCCGCGCTTGGACTGGAAGTAGTAGTAGATCAGCCCCTTGGCGACATGGGCCTGGCGGGCGATGTCGTCCATGGAGAGCGCGTCGTACGACGTGTCGGCGAACAGTTTCCGCCCGATGGCGATGAGTTCGGCACGGCGCGCCACCGAACGTTCGGTGCCACGTGCCCGGGGACGGGCCGCGTCGCGCGGTTGACTAATATTCAATTTAGACCCTGTTGTTCAACGGGCTGCGGGACATCGGCAGTATGGCAGACCTTCACCAGTCGCCCGTTCGAGTCTGAACGACTCTGACGTACGCATGAACAACAGGGTCGGTATTTGTCCACACAAACGTTTCTGTGTGGGTCAGCTCACAGCAGGCCGAGCTGCGTGACGAGCATGGCGACGACCACGACGAGGGTCCAGCCCAGGGCGTGCTCGAGGATCTTGGGGCCGTCCTGCCGGGGGCCGCCGGTGCGGGCCCGGGCGGCTGCGGCCGAGTGCGTGGTCATATGTCCACCTTGCCATCGGGCACGTCGTGTGCGGCGGAGACCTTGCTCACAGGACGCCCACGGCGGCGAGCGCGGCTCGCTGGCGCGGGCTCGGGCACGCGGGGAAGTACAGGTAGCAGACGCCGCCGGTGCCGGAGACGACCTTGCCGCTGGCGTTGTACCGCTTGGTCCTCAGCCAGATGTTCTCCCACTCGCGCCGCTTGTAGACGCGCCGGACGGCCTCGTTGCTCGCGGAGTTCGGGTCGTTGGCGATCACGTCCCCCTCCGCGGTGAAGCCGATGACGGTCATCAGATGGCCCGCGGTGCCGTACCCCGCCCCGGTCAGTTCCTCCTTCAGGAAGGACTGGGACGTTATGGCCGGGATGCCGGCCGCGATCAGCGTCTCCAGGTCGGTGAGCGAGCCGAGCCGGGTGACGACACCCTGGAGCTCGTCGAAGGTGGCCGCGTAGGCGGCGTTGAACGGCCAGTTCCCGCAGCCGTCGTACTGGTAGTCGAAGGTGAACCGGGCCGCGTGGCAGACCTGCGGGTCGGCGAAGGCCGGGTCGACCCAGGACGTCTGCTCCGGGGTGAGGCGGCCTCCCCAGTACTCGACGATCATCTGCGAGGAGGTGGGGCTGCACCAGGCCTCGCCGCCGTTGTCGTACTCCGGGTACTGGCCGACGTGGGTCTCCTGCGAGTAGCGCGGGACAGCCAGCTCCTGGGCGAGGCCGGGAGTGGAGGCCGGGACGGTGAAGCGGTCGGGGACGTCGGAGCCCATCGCCCCGACCCGCCACACCTTGGGGGTGAGCCGGGTGCCGGGCCTGCGGTAGAGGGTGAGCCGGAGCCGGTACGCGGCCAGCCGCAGCCCGGTGGCCGGGTCGTCGATCGCGAAGGTGTCCGTCCAGACGCTGCTTCTGCCGTCGCTCTGGTCGTCGACCGAGGTCCGGCGGATGTCCTGGTCACCGGCGGCCCAGCGGCCGAGGACGTACCAGGGGGTGGCCGTGCCGTCGGAGTACGTGCCTTCCAGTTCGATCTGGATCCAGGTGCCCTCGGGGGTGTGCGCGTTCCAGGAGGCGATCGCCTCGGTCGCGGGCACGCCGAGCCGGTGGACCGGGGAGGTCCAGGTCGCGTACTCCCAGCTCGCGGTCCGGCCGGTGTGGGGGTCGGTGTAGTCGACGGTGCCGGCGGGCGCGGTGATCACGATGCCCGGACGGCGGCCGGAGAGGGCCCGGGTGCCCTCAGCGGTGCCGCAGCGCCAGTCGCGGTACGTGGTCCAGGCGCGGTTGTCGACCGTGCGGGCCCGGGCGTCGGCGGAGGGCGAGGGGTCGGCGGCGGTCTCGGCGATGCTGTCGGCTGCGGCCGGGCCCGCGCCGCCGGCGACGGCCGCGGCGACCGCGGCGGCGAGGACGGTTCTGCGGGACGGCTGTTCGGCTCTGCTCATGGGCGGATGACCCCCAGGTGTCCGGGTAGGGCGGATCCTGTGCACGGCTGTCCGCCAACTATGAACGCAGGAGGCAGCCTCTGCCAGCACTTCGGCCCCTGGCGTGGCTACGAATATTGGACTCGACCATTGGCATGACCTGGGCAAGCCCCACAGCCCAACTCTCTTGCACGTTGGGCCAGATGGAGGCCCCGCCCCCCGGTGCACACCGCCGCGACGGTGTGCACCGGGACCGATGGCGGTTCGTCAGACCAGATCCATCGCCGCCACCTCGTCGGGCCGGCCGTAGCTGACCGGGCCGTGGAAGCGGCGGCGGGCGCTGGTGAACCACCACACCGTGGCCACGGCCAGGACCCCGGCCAGGGCGACCGGCGCGTAATTGAACGAGTCGGCCGTGACCGGCGCGGCCTGCGGCAGCATGAACAGGACACTGCTGACCAGGATCCAGGTCACCGCGACGATGCCGACCGGCCGCCCCCAGCGGCCCAGGTGCCAGGGGCCGGGCTGGAACTCGTCGCCGAGCCGCAGCCTGAGCAGGATCGGCACGGCGTAGGCCAGGAACAGCCCGACGACGTTGACGCTGACGATGGCCGTGAACGCCGTGTGCGACCACCAGCCGGGCACGACGAGCGCCAGCGAGCAGCCGACCGCCAGCCACACCGCCTTCACGGGGGTACGGGTGCGCGGCGAGACCGAGTGCCACCAGCGTGAACCCGGCATCGCGCCGTCCCGGGAGAACGCGAAGATCTGCCGGGTGTTGCTGGTGAGATTGGCCAGCCCGCAGAAGAGCATGGCCCCGATCACGATCAGCAGCAGTGCCTTCGCGCCGCCGAGTCCGAGCCCGTCGATCAGAATCTGCACCGGCGGTGCGTCCGCGCCCGCGACCCGGTCGTAGTCACGAATGCTGTAGACCAGTGCCAGCATCAGCACCAGTCCGGCGATTGCCGAGTAGGCGATCGCCCGTGTGATCCCCTTCGGCGCGTTGACCGTGGCCCGGACCGTTTCCTCGGACATGTGGAAGCTGCCGTCGAAGCCGGTGAAGGTCCAGCTGGTGACGAGCAGTCCGAGCATGCCGCCGTAAAGGCCGCTCGTGAAACCGGTGTTGTTCGCGAAATGCGTGACGTACGAGACCGGCTGATGGTGATCGGGAATGACCGTCAGAGCCGTCACGATCACCACGAGTCCGCAGAGCAGCCACCAGACGGAGATCCTGTTCAGTACGGCGACGAGCTGAACGGTGTAGGTGTTGGCGAGCCCCTGGAGCACGATGATCAGGGCCGTGATCAGCACCGTGCGGTGGCCGGTGGTCTCGTACGAGGGCCACTGGAGGTTGATGAAGGCCTGGATGAAGGTGGCGGCGGCGTACCCGGTGGCGGCCGTGCCGCCGACCTGGCCGACGAAGTTCAGCCAGCCGGTGTACCAGGACCAGGCGCCCTTGTGGCGTTTGGCCAGTTTCCCGGCGGAGAAATACAGCGCGCCGCTCGTCGGATAGGCCGAGGCGACTTCCGCCATCGCTGCTCCCACGAAGAGCACCATGACGGAGACGCCTATCCAGCCGAAGACGAGAATGCTCGGACCGCCCGCGTTCAGACCGAACCCGAAACCCGAGAAGATACCCGAGATGATGTTGATGATGGTGAACGAGATGGCGAAATTGTCGAACGCCTGAAAGCGTCGCGTGAGTTTTCTCGGATAACCCATCGCATGCAGGGTGGCGTCGTCGTCGAGCGCGTGCGGATCCGCTCCCCCGCGCGCTCGGGCACGCGGGGCGGATATCCGGTGTGACACGGGCCGGACCTCTCTCTCGGTGGGGGGTGGCGGCACGTCAGGCGCCCGGCACGGGCAGCCCGCAGGCGCGGCGCGCCCGGGACAGTTGCTCGGCCGGGTCGCCGAAGACGGACCAGGGCATGCGCGAGGCATAGGGGCCCATCGCCGTGAAGACGGCGCGTGCCTGCGCCTCGCACCCGGCCATGACCATGGCGTGCGCGAGGTAGGCCAGGTCGAGGACCGGAGTGAAGGGGTAGCCGGCCACCACCGGCAGCCAGTTCCGGTGGATGTCCAGCGCTGTCGAACGCCATTGCGGCTGCTCCCAGACGCGGTCGGCGAGCAACCGGGTGGGGTCGTAGCACTCCACCAGAGCGACCAGCGGGAGCAGCCGCAACGGCGAATCGGCGGGTGCCCGCTGCCCGAGGAAGGCGGCGACGTCCCAGGCGGCGGTCACGGAGCCGCCGTAGCGAGGGAAGAAGCAGGCCAGAAAGCGGTGGTGGGCCTCGCGGTGCCAGGGGTCGAGGGACAGGACGTGGGCGAAGAGGCGCCATGGACCGGGCGGCGCGGTGAGCAGCCCGCGCGGTGCCTGGTCGCGCAGCCGGTGCAGCCGGGCCATGGCCAGCTTGGCCACCCAGGGCGTGGGGTCGGCGGGGTCGGCCGTCGTGGCCCGTTCACAGGCGGCCAGCGCTATCCGCTCCAGCGCCTCGGTGCGCGGGTCGCGGGCGTCGGCCGCGCGCAGCGCCCGCAGCACGGCGACCCGCGCCCACATCAGGGCGGCCTCGGGGCCGGGCTCCTCGGCCAGCCAGCGCTCGACCAGGTCGGAGTCGGCGGCCTCGGAGGCGAGCACGAGGGAACGGTGGGCACGCAGGGCGAAGGCACCGCGAGTTTCGGCCAGGGCGTCGCGGGAGCTCAGATAACGCCCGGCCCGGACGTCGACGCATACGCTCGCCAGCAGGCGGTCGTCGGCCGCCGGATGCCAGACATACTGCCCCTCGAATAACCCCGCGGCCATGTGTCCCAGCCCATCCCCGTTACGTCACCTCACTGTTGCACACCAGGCACCTTACTCAGCGTGGGCCTCAACCGGAACGTGGATTTCACCGGGGTGGCCGGAGTTTTTCGGCGGCATTGACGACCTCCGCCGGCTAGTTCAAAGCGACACCTTTTCTCATCCCGCCGCCGCATCCGCTTTCACCCACTACTAGAATGTTCCAACGAAATATGCCCAACCCCGACCAGCTTTCAGGAAAAACGATTCACGAGCTCGCCGCGCGGCTCCGCCGCCTCCCCCCGTCCTGCGGCCCCGTCCGCCTCGTCGGCGTCGACGGGCACGCGGGCTCCGGGAAGTCGACCTTCGCCGGGCGGTTGGCCCGGGAGCTGGACGACGCCCCGGTCCTGCACCTCGACGACATCGCCAGCCACGACGAGCTGTTCGCATGGACGGACCGACTGCTGGCCCAGGTGATCGCGCCGCTCACCGAGGGTCGGACCGCCCACTACACCCCCTACGACTGGCGGGCCCGCCGCTTCGGCACGCCCCTCGCCCTGCCGCCCGCACCGGTGATCGTCGTCGAGGGAGTCGGCGCCGGACGCCGCGCCCTGCGCCCGCACCTCGCCCGGCTGCTGTGGATGGACGTGCCGCACGAGGAGTCGTGGACGCGAGGACGCTCGCGGGACGGGGAGGAGCAGCGGGACTTCTGGGAGGGGTGGGTCAGGGCGGAGCTGAGTCACTTCGCCGAGGACCCTTCGAGACCCTTCGCCGACCTTCTGGTTCGGCAGTGCGGCAAGGGATATGAGGTGATTCCTGGGCCTGCCGGGACTGCTGGACCGGACCACTCCCTCACACACGGTGACGACCCATCGGCAATGTGCTGAACTTGTGAAGAGACCCTCCGGACAAGTTCCCGGAGTGCTTCAACTCGGCTTGACCCGGGGGCCGTACAGGACTTACGTTCTGAATGTGCGGTCATTCGAGACCGCCCGAAGACGCGAAGCCCCCGGTTGTTCCCCCGTGATCGGGGGCTTCGTTCTGCCCTCACTCCGTTTTTCGGGCGCCGAGAGGCGTGATTTGCTCACCCTCGGTCACCGCCCGCTCTCCCCCCGATCTGCTCCCACCTCGCCAAACGGCCGGTGCGGCACCCTGGGGCGGGCCATACCCTCGCAGGTACGATGCCCTCGGTGCGACCTACGGACGGCTGCTCTGCGCACCGTTGCAACTCCGTTCCGCGGTACGGCGGTTCGGTTCCGGCGGCCGGCGGGCGAGTGGTCGGCCAACCGACGGGGGCACGGTTTGTGGGGGACGTGATGGACTTCGGCACGCAGGGCCCCGAGGCCCCGGCCGACCTCGCCTGGCTGCGAGGTGTGGACGCCTACACGATGGGGGCGTATCCACAGGCGGAGGAGGAGTTCCGCACCGCTGTGCGGATCGATCCCGGGATGGCCGACGGCTGGCTCGGGCTGCACGCGCTGCGCGTGGACACCACGACCGCGCTGCTGCGGATGTTCCGGCACCGGGACCGCTTCGGGGAACAGCGCGCCCGGCACCGCCGCACTCTCAACTCCTGGTACTGGCTGGGCTGGTGGGTGCAGCCGGTCCTGGAGAGCCCGCGGGACCTGCTGCTGGCGCACGCCTCGCACTGGCTGGACGGCCGGCACGTCCCGGAACTGGACCGGGCGCTCGCCGGGCTCCCGCCCGTGGACACCGACCACCAGGTCCGCTTCCTGCACGCCTGCCGCGCCTATCTGGTGAAGGACTGGGAGCAACTCGTCCAGCACACCGAGCCGTTGCTCGACGATCCGATGCTCGGCATAGAGGCGGGCCTGTTCGGCGGGATGGCGCGGGTGCGGCTGGAGATGTACGGACAGGCCGAACCCCTGCTGTCGGCCGCGCTGATGCGCTGCCGCAGCGAGCAGCCGCAGCGCAAGGAGCTGCGCTACTGGCTGGCCCGCGCGCACGAGGGCACGGGCCGCTCGGCCGCCGCCCTCCCCCTCTACCGTGCCGTGCACCGCGTCGACCCCGCCTTCATGGACACCTCGGCCCGGCTCGCGGCCATCGCCGAGGGCGACGGGTACGACGACCCGACCGACCTCGCGGCGATCACACTCACCGGCTTCGGACAGGACATGGCCGACGGGCTCGATCCACTGTTCGGCACCGAGGGACGGGACCTGAAGCTGTCCGACCCCGACCTGCCGCCCACCGGCCCGCTGCCGTCGGTGGTGGATCCCGCGGTGCGCGAGAAGACCGCCGTGTCCGCGCAGCCGCTGCCGGCCGGTCCGACCGACCCCGCGTTACTCGAGGAGGCGCTCGCCGAGCTCGAGCGCATGGTGGGTCTTGAGCCCGTCAAGCGCCAGGTCAAGGCGCTGTCCGCCCAGTTGAACATGGCTCGGCTGCGCACCGGGCAGGGGCTGCCGGTGCAGCCGCCGAAACGGCACTTCGTCTTCTCCGGCCCCTCGGGCACCGGCAAGACCACGGTCGCGCGCATCCTGGGCCGCGTCTTCTACGCCCTCGGGCTCCTCGGCGGCGACCATCTGGTGGAGGCCCAGCGGGCCGACCTGGTCGGCGAGTACCTGGGCCAGACGGCTGTGAAGGCCAACGAACTCATCGACTCCGCGCTCGGCGGGGTGCTCTTCGTGGACGAGGCCTACTCCCTCTCCAACACCGGCTACGGCAAGGGCGACGCCTACGGCGACGAGGCCCTGCAAGTGCTGCTGAAGCGGGCGGAGGACAACCGGGACCACCTGGTCGTGATCCTCGCCGGCTACCCCGAGGGCATGGACCGGCTGCTGGCGGCGAACCCCGGCCTGTCCTCGCGCTTCACGACCCGCGTCGACTTCCCCTCGTACCGCCCCCTCGAACTGACCTCGATCGGCGAGGTCCTCGCCGCCGAGAACGGTGACGTGTGGGACGAGGAGGCGCTGGACGAGCTGCGTTCGATCGCCGGGCACGTGGTCGACCAGGGGTGGATCGACGAGCTGGGCAACGGGCGGTTCCTGCGGACGCTGTACGAGAAGAGCTGCGCGTACCGGGATCTGCGCCTGACGACCTATCCGGGAGCGCTGACCCGGGACGAGCTGTCGACGCTGCGGCTGCCGGATCTGATGCAGGCCTACGGCGAGGTCCTGTCGGGCCGGGGTCCGCAGGATCCGTCGGCCATGTGACGGATCCCGCGGTCCCGTGTCCGGGTCAGCCGGCGAGTGCCTCTTCCGGCTCGCCGCTGCCGACCCGCGGTGCCGTGACCCGTACCTCGGGCAGCTCCCGGTGCGCCGGGTCCCGCACCTCGCCCACCAGGAGTTCCAGTACGTCCTCCAGCGTGACGAGGCCGAGGACCCGGCCGGAGGCGTCGGCGACCTGGGCGAGGTGCGTCGCGGCGCGGCGCATCACCGTCAGGGCGTCGTCCAGGGGCAGTTCCGAGCGCAGGGTCGTCATCGGGTGCCACACCTGCTGCGGCACCGCACGCTCGGACTCCTCCAGGTCCAGTACGTCCTTCACGTGCAGATAGCCCATGAAGGCGCCGTTCTCCACGGCGACCGGGAAGCGGGAGTACCCGGTGCGGGCGGTGAGCGCGACGATCTGGCCGGGGGTGACCGAGGGGCTGACGGTGACGAGGGACTCGCGCCCGAGCAGGACGTCCGTCACCGGGCGGCTGCCCAGCTCCAGGGCGTCCTCCAGACGCTCCTGCTCCTCCGGATCGAGCAGTCCGGCCTGGCCGGAGTCCTCGACGAGCCGGTTGAGCTGCTCGCTGGTGAAGACCGCCTCGATCTCGTCCTTGGGCTCGACGCGGAACAGCCGCAGGATGGCCTGCGCGACCGCGCCCAGCGCGACGGTGATCGGCTTGCAGAAGCGGGCGAACCACACCAGGCCGGGGCTGAGCCACAGCGCGGCCTTCTCCGGCGCCGCCATGGCCAGGTTCTTCGGCACCATCTCGCCGATGACCAGGTGGAAGAAGACCACCGCGGCGAGCGCGATGGCATAGGTGAGCGGATGGATCATGCCGTCCGGCAGATGGGCCCACTCGAAGACCGGCTCCAGCAGATGCGCCACGGTCGGTTCGGCGACCGCGCCGAGCGTCAGCGAGCAGACGGTGATGCCGAACTGGGCCGCCGCCATCATCTGCGGCAGGCGCTCCAGGCCGTACAGGACCTGACGGGCGCGTGCCGTGCCCAGCGGTTCGATCTGGCTGCGGCGCACCGAGACGAGTGCGAACTCGGCGCCCACGAAGAAGCCGTTGGCGAGCACGAGCAACGCGGCGAAGACGAGTTGGAGCACGCTCATCGGGCGACCTCCACCACGGACCCGGTCCGCACCAGGCGGACCCGCTCGGCGCGGTAGTGGCCGACCCGGCGCACCGACAGCCGCCAGCCCGGCAGCTCCGCCCGGTCCCCGACGGCGGGGATGCGTCCGAGCAGGTCGGCGACGAGTCCGGCGACGGTCTCGTACGGCCCCTCGGGCACGTCGAGTCCTATGCGCTGGAGGATGTCGACCCGGCAGCTGCCGTCCGCGTCCCAGGCGGGACGGCCGTCCTCGGCCGGGGCGGCGGCGAGTTCGGGCGGTTCGTTGAGCACGTCGTCGTGCTCGTCGCGGACCTCGCCGACGATCTCCTCGACGATGTCCTCCAGGGTGACCACGCCGGCGGTGCCGCCGTACTCGTCGACGACGACCGCGATGGGCTGCTCACTGCGCAGCTGGGCCAGCAGGGGCCGGACCGGCAGGGTCTCGGGGACGAGCAGTGCCGGGCGGGCGATACGGCCGACCGGGGTACGCAGCCGCTCACTCGAACGGATCGCCAGCGCGTCCTTCAGATGGACCATGCCGACGATCTCGTCGATCCTCTCCCGGTAGACCGGGAAGCGGGACAGACCGGTGGCGCGGGTGAGGTTGACCACGTCCTCGGCGGTCGCCGACGACTGGAGCGCGCTGACCTTCACACGCGGGGTCATGACGTGCTGCGCGGTGAGCTCGGCGAGCGACAGGGTCCGTACGAACAGGTCCGCGGTGTCCTGTTCGAGGGCGCCGGCCTGAGCGGAGTGCCGGGCCAGGGAGACGAGTTCGCCGGGGGTGCGGGCGGAGGCCAGTTCCTCGGCGGGCTCGATGCCCAGCGCGCGCACGAGACGGTTCGCGACGGCGTTCAGCCCGGCGATGACCGGGCGGAAGAGCCGCGCGAAGGCGTGCTGCGGGCCCGCGACGAAGCGCGCGACCTGCATCGGCCGGGACACCGCCCAGTTCTTGGGCACGAGCTCGCCGATCACCATCTGCACGGCCGAGGCCAGCAGCATGCCGACGACCACGGCCACGCCGGACACCGCGCCCTCGGGGATACCGATGGCGGTGAAGGGGCCGCCCAGCAGCTGGGCGAGCGCCGGTTCGGCGAGCATGCCGACGACGAGGGAGGTGATGGTGATGCCGAGCTGGGTGCCCGAGAGCTGGAAGGACAGTTCCTTGAGGGACTCGACGACCCGGTGGGCCCGGCGGTCACCCTCGGCGGCTGCCTTCTCGGCGTCCGTCGCCTCGACGGTGACCAGGCCGAACTCGGCGGCCACGAAGAAGCCGTTGGCGAGGATCAGGAGGAACGCGGCTGCGAGAAGCAGCAAGGGGATGCTCATGACGCGGCCGCCCCGGTATGTCGGGTGGGGGCGGCGCAGGTACTACAGGACGATCCGTCCATCGCTGGAGGGAATCACTCCTCGGGTCGCAGGGGGCCTCTGAAGACCGTGGGGAACATCAGTGGCGGAGGCGTCACGAAAACGCCTCCGCCAACAGATTAATCAAGACATGGCGATTTCCGGCAGGGTGAACGCCGCCGAGTCAGCCCTCATGGTCCTCGGGCTCCTTGATGCCATGGGCCTCGGCGAGCGCCCGCAGGGCCCGCGCGTCGGCGATGGCGTGCTGCTTGGCGATGCCCGGCTGGATGCCGAGCGCGGGCAGGCTGGTGCCGTCGCTGAGGTTGAGGAACACCCAGGGGTCCCCCGGACGGAGGTTCACCTGGAGGATCTCGGCCCAGTCCAGCCGGCGCCGGGTGGCGATGTTCACCACGGTGACGCCGGACTCGTCGGCGACGACCTTCACACGTGCCAGCATCGCCAGTACGCCGAACATGAGCGCGCCGGTGAGGATGAAGCTGAGGCGCTCTCCGGGGCCGAGCTTCTCCAGGAGCAGCGCGACGGCCGTGATGACGACGAAGATCGCGGCGCCCGCGGTGAGCAGGACGGCCCGGGTGCGGCCCGGTCGGAACGTGACGGGAAGAGCAGGCAGTTCGGACATCTCGGGGCTCTCTACAGGCGGCAGGCGTGGATGGCCGTGGTCAGGATGGCCCGGGCGCCGATGTCGTAGAGGTCGTCCATGATCCGCTGGGCTTCCTTGGCGGGGACCATCGCGCGGACGGCGACCCAGCCCTCGTTGTGCAGCGGGGAGACGGTCGGCGACTCCAGGCCCGGGGTGAGCGCGACGGCCTTCTCCAGCTGCTCGACGCGGCAGTCGTAGTCCATCATCACGTAGGTCCGGGCCACCAGGACGCCCTGGAGGCGGCGCAGGAACTGCTGGACCTTGGGGTCCTCCGCGTCCGCGCCGGTGCGGCGGATGACGACGGCCTCGGACTTCATGATCGGCTCGCCGACGACCTCCAGACCGGCGTTGCGCAGCGAGGTGCCGGTCTCGACGACGTCCGCGATGACCTGGGCGACACCGAGCTGGATGGCGGTCTCTACGGCGCCGTCGAGGTGGACGACGGAGGCGTCGATGCCGTTGTCGGAGAGGTGCTTGGCGACGATGCCCTCGTAGGAGGTGGCGACCGTCTTGCCCTTCAGGTCCGCCAGGTCGTCGCCGACGGTGCCGGGCTTGGTGGCGAAGCGGAAGGTGGAGCGGGCGAAGCCGAGCGGCAGGATCTCCTCGGCGTTCGCGTCGGAGTCGATCAGCAGGTCGCGGCCGGTGATGCCGATGTCGAGCTGGCCGGAGGCGACGTAGATGGCGATGTCGCGGGGGCGGAGGTAGAAGAACTCGACGTCGTTGCCGGGGTCGACGATCCGCAGTTCCTTGGACTCGCGCCGCTGCTGGTAGCCGGCCTCATGCAGCATCTCCGCCGCAGGGCCGGACAGGGAACCCTTGTTGGGGACGGCGATGCGCAGCATGAGGTCGGCTTCCTTCGTTCGCTTCGATGGGGTGCTGGGTTGCTGATGCTCAGAGGTGGGCGTACACGTCGTCCAGGGAGATGCCGCGGGCGACCATCATCACCTGGACGTGGTACAGCAGCTGCGAGATCTCCTCGGCGGCCGCTTCCTTGCCCTCGTACTCGGCGGCCATCCAGACCTCGGCGGCCTCCTCGACGACCTTCTTGCCGATGGCGTGAACGCCCTTCTCGACGAGTTCGGCGGTACGGGAGGTGGCGGGATCGCCGGTGGCGGCCTTGTGCTGGAGCTCGGTGAAGAGCTCCTCGAACGTCTTCTTGGACATGGTGACGCTCAGCCTATGCCACATACGCCTTTCGTCAGCGCCAGGGTTCAGATACTGAGCGCAGCGTCGCCGCCGTGGCCACGGCGGCGGTCACCGCCTCGTGTCCCTTGTCCTCGTTCGAGCCCTCGATGCCGGCCCGGTCCAGGGCCTGCTCCTCGGTGTCGCAGGTCAGCACGCCGAACCCGACGGGGACGCCGGTCTCGACGGAGACCTGGGTGAGCCCCTGGGTCACGCCCTGGCACACGTACTCGAAGTGGGGGGTACCGCCGCGGATGACGACCCCGAGGGCCACGATCGCGTCGTAGCCGCGGCCCGCGAGGACCTTGGCGACCACCGGGAGCTCCCAGCTGCCGGGGACCCGCAGCAGGGTCGGCTCGTCGATCCCGAGGTCGTGCAGGGCGCGCAGCGCGCCGTCCACCAGTCCGTCCATCACCTTCTCGTGCCACTGTGCCGCGATGACCGCGACCCGCAGGTCGCCCACATTGCGTACGGACAGCTCCGGTGCGCCCTTGCCGCTCACGTTCTTGAGTCTCCTCGGTGTGCTGTTACTGGTTGGTGCAGGTGGACAGGGGGGCCGCGGCCACGGGGACCGTGTCCAGCCAGGGCAGGTCGTGGCCCATCCGGTCCCGCTTGGTGCGCAGGTACGTCAGGTTGTGCTCGCCCGCCTGCACGGGCATCGGTTCGCGCTCGGTGACCTCGATGCCGTGGTCGCGCAGCGCGTCGGACTTGTCGGGGTTGTTGGTCAGCAGGCGCACGCTGTGCACGCCCAGGTCGGCCAGGATCCGCGCGCCGGCGCCGTAGTCGCGGGCGTCGGCGGGCAGGCCGAGTTCGAGGTTCGCGTCGAGGGTGTCGCGGCCGCGCTCCTGGAGTTCGTAGGCGCGCAGCTTGGACATCAGACCGATCCCCCGGCCCTCGTGTCCGCGCAGGTAGACGACGACTCCGCGGCCCTCGTCCTGGATGCGTTCCAGCGCCGCCTGAAGCTGCGGGCCGCAGTCGCAGCGCAGCGAGTGGAAGACGTCGCCGGTGAGGCACTCGGAGTGGATGCGGACCACGACGTCCTCGCCGTCGCCGAGCTCGCCGTGGACGAGGGCGACGTGCTCGACGCCGTCGACGGTGGAGCGGTAGCCGTACGCGGTGAAGGTGCCGTGGGCGGTGGGGAGATGGACCTCGGCCTCGCGGCGGACGGTGGACTCGGCCGGGAACGACTCGCGCTCGGCCGGGGCCTGCTCCGCGTGCTCAGGGCGCTCGGTGTCGCGCAGGTAGGTGATCAGGTCCTCGATGGAGATGATCGTCAGGCCGTGCTTGCGGGCGAACGGGATGAGCTCGGGCAGCCGCAGCATCTCGCCGTCCTCGCCGGCGATCTCGACGATGGCGCCTGCCGGGCGCAGGCCCGCGAGGCGGGCGAGGTCGACGGCGGCCTCGGTGTGGCCGTTGCGCACGAGGACACCGCCGGGGCGGGCGCGCAGCGGGAAGATGTGGCCGGGCCGGACGAGGTCCGACGGCTGCGCCTTGCCGCTCGCGAGGAGCTGGAGCGTGGTCGAGCGGTCGGAGGCCGAGATGCCGGTGGTCACGCCGTGCGCGCCCGAGGCGTCCACGGAGACGGTGAAGGCGGTCTTCATCGACTCGGTGTTGTCCTGGACCATCTGCGGGAGCTCCAGGCGCTCCAGTTCGTCGGGCTCCATGGGCGCGCAGATCAGGCCGCGGCACTCGCTCATCATGAAGGCGACGATCTCGGGGGTCGCGTGCTCGGCGGCGATGACGAGGTCGCCCTCGTTCTCGCGGTCCTCGTCGTCGACGACCACGACCGGGCGGCCGGCCGCGATGTCGGCGATGGCCCGCTCGACCGGGTCGAGGGTCAGGTCCTCGATGTCATCGGTGCGGTACAGGGTCGGTGGGATCGAGGGGGCGGCGCGAAGCGCCTCGTTCAGGGTGGTGGCGGGTGACGGGTGGGCGGTCATGCCGGCGCTCCTTCCAGGACGGGCCGCGCGTTCCTGCGGGAGCGCAGCCACCAGTCGCGCATGCCCCACAGGACCAGTGCGCCGTAGATGACGTAGACGAAGCCGGAGAAGGCGTAGCCGTTGGCGAAGTTCAGGGGGACGCCGACGAGGTCGACGAGCAGCCAGGCGAACCAGAACTCGACCATGCCGCGCGCCTGGGCGTACATGGCGACGACGGTGCCGACGAAGATGTAGGCGTCGGGCCAGGGGTCCCAGGACAGGGTCGGGTACGCCTTGAAGAGCAGTGCCACCGCGACGGTGCCGGCGGCGGCCACCGCGACCATGGCCCCGCGCTCGCGCCAGGTGGCGAACCGTACGGCGATGTGGCCGTCCTCGCCCTGGTCCTTGCCGCGCTGCCACTGCCACCAGCCGTACAGCGCGACGGCCATGACGACCGCCTGCTTGCCCGCGCTGCCGGTCAGATGGCCGAAGAAGGCGCCGAAGAGGATCAGGCCGGCGAGGAACTGCACGGGCCAGGTCCATATGGAGCGCCGCCAGCCGAGGGCGAGGGCGGCGAGGCCGAAGAGGTTGCCGATCATGTCCGACCAGAGGATGTGCTGGCCGAACAGGGCGAAGGCCTCGGAGTTCAGCGAGTTCACCGGTCCGTCGCTCCTTCGGAGGAGAGGCGGTCGCCCAGCATGCGCTCGACGTACTTGGCGATGACGTCGACCTCGAGGTTGACCGGGTCGCCGGGCTGCTTGAGGCCGAGCGTGGTCAGGTCGAGGGTGGTGGGGATCAGGCTGACGGTGAAGTAGTCGGGGCCGGCGTCGACGACGGTGAGGCTGATGCCGTCGACCGTGATGGAGCCCTTCTCGACGACGTACCGGGACAGGTCCGCGGGGAGGGAGACCTTCACGATCTCCCAGTTGTCGGAGGGCTTGCGCTCGAGGACCTCGGCGGTGCCGTCGACGTGACCCTGCACGATGTGCCCGCCGAGGCGGTCGCCCACGGCGGTGGGGCGCTCCAGGTTGACGCGGGAGCCCACGGAGAGGACGCCCAGGCTGGAGCGGTTCAGGGTCTCGGCCATCACGTCGGCGGTGAACTCGTCGCCCTCGTGGTCGACGACCGTGAGGCAGACGCCGTTGACCGCGATGGAGTCGCCGTGCTTCGCGCCGTCGGTGACGACGGGCCCACGCACTCGGAAGCGACAGGCGTCGTCGAGGGTCTCGACGGCGGTGATCTCGCCCAGCTCTTCGACGATTCCGGTGAACACTTCCCGGGTCCTCCTGCCACATAGGGGCACGGACTCCGGGGCCTGTCGGTGACGACAGAATGTACGAGCAGGGACACCGGGGGCGACGCCGGACAGGGCTCGCCCCGTGGACGAACCGGTACGGCGGCGCGCACGAATGCCCGCCCGCCGCGCACTGCCTCCCATCCGGACTTTAACCGTCGGTCCAGGAATTTCACCTGGTCAACCGGCCGCTGGAGGCGACCGGGTCGCGGACTGTAACCGCCGGTTCGGACTTTCACCGACCCCGGAGTGCGCTGCTTCTGGTACACGGCCAGTGTGCCACGCCTGATCGGTGTCCATACGGGCGAAGGGTGTGGGGTGGCTCACAGGCCGTTGTGATGGACTTCCACGGCGACGGCACGAGCCGCCAACTCCCTTGTGCGGAAATGCTCTTGGGATTGGTCCATACCTATTGACGCTATGGTCTAGTCCTCTTTAGGGTGCGGGAACCTCCCCGTCCTCGGATCCCTCTTCCTCTGGAACCCCCGCAGACGACCCGGCGGCGGTGACGACGGCCCTTGCCCGCCGCCGGGTCTCCCAACCGGTGCCCGTGACGCCTCTGGCAGGGTGAGGGCATGACGAGCGCGACCGCCGAAGAGTTCGAGTCACACCGCCCGCGGCTGTTCGGTCTGGCGTATCGCATGCTCGGCTCCGCGGAGGAGGCCGAGGACACCGTCCAGGACGCCTACCTGCGCTTCAGCGGCGCCGACCGGGACACGATCGAGCACCCGCCGGCCTGGCTCGCGAAGGTCGTCACCAACCTCTGCCTGAACCGGCTGACCTCGGCGCGAGCCCGGCGCGAGCGGTACGTCGGCCCCTGGCTGCCGGAGCCGGTGGCCACCGCGGACGGCGCGCTCGGGCCTCTGGAGTCCGTCGAGCAGCGGGACGCGGTGTCCCTGGCGATGCTGGTGCTGCTGGAGCGGCTGACGCCGACCGAGCGGGCCGTGTACGTGCTGCGGGAGGCGTTCGCCTACGGCCACCGGGAGATCGCCGAGGCGCTGGACCTGACCGAGGCGAACTGCCGGCAGCTCTACCGGCGCGCGGTGCAGCGGGTCGGTGAGGAGCGTTCCCGGTTCGAGTCGACGCCCGAGCGGCAGGAGGCGCTGGTGAGGTCGTTCCTCACGGCGGCCCGTGAAGGTGACCTCGGCGGACTGGAGAAGCTGCTGGCGGCCGACGTCGTCTGGTCGAGCGACGGCGGCGGCAAGGTCTCGGCGGCGCGGCGGCCGATCGAGGGCCGGGAGAAGGTGTCCCGTTTCCTCGCCGGCGCGTCGCGGACGTTCCTGGCCGGCGTGGACTTCACGCTCGCCGAGGTCAACGGTTCGGCCGCCCTGGCCGTCTGGACGGGCGACACGCTGAAGACGGTGGTGGCGTTCGAACTGCGGGACGGGCTGATCTCGCACGCGCGGGCCGTGGTCAACCCGGGCAAGCTGGAGTTCGTGCGCCGTCAGCTCGCGCGGGCGTAGCGCGGCCCGACCGCGGGGCGGGGTGACCGGCCCGCGGGTGAACCGGCCGGGCTCCGCGGCGCCCGGCTGTCACATTCACCCGGGGTACCCGGTCCCAGTGGGCGAGGGGTGCTTCGACCGGGAGCGCCCGGCGTCCGAAGGGACTGCAGAGCATGACCACGATCCTGGTGACCGGCGGCACCGGCACCCTCGGCCGGCTCGTCACGGAGCGGCTGCGCTCGGGCGGGCACGAGGTGCGCGTGCTCAGCCGGCACACCCAGCCGTACGCCGTCGACCTCCGCAAGGGCGGTGCCGGCCTGGACGCCGCGGTGGCGGGCGTGGACACGGTCGTCCACTGCGCGACCTCGACCAACGGCGGCGACGAGAAGGCTGCCGGGCAGCTGATCGCGGCTGCGCGGAAGGCCGGCGTACGGCATCTGGTCTACATCTCCATCGTCGGCGTCGACCGGGTGCCGCTCGGCTACTACAAGGCGAAGCTCGCGGTGGAGCGGATGGTCGAGGAGTCGGGGCTGGAGTGGACCGTGCTGCGCGCGACCCAGTTCCACGACCTGGTGGTGAAGGTGCTCGGGGCCATGGCCAGGGTGCCCGTCGTGCTGATCCCGTCCGGTGTGCCGGACCAGCCCGTCGAGGTCGCCGAGGTGGCGGACCGGCTGGCCGAACTGGCCGTCGCGGCCCCGGCCGGACGGGTCGACGACATGGGCGGACCCGAGGTACGGAGCTTCGACTCGCTCGCCCGCGCCTATCTCGAGGCCACGGGCCGCAAGCGGCTCGTCCTGAACGTGCCGCTGTGGGGCAAGGCGTACCGGGCCTTCCGCTCGGGCGGCCATCTGGCACCGGAGCGCGCGGTGGGCAAGGGGACGTTCGAGGAGTACCTGGGGCGGCGGGCCGGGGGCGGGCGGGGCGCCTGACGGGCACGGTGTCCCCCGGCGACGCGGATCGCTCGTGCCGGTCAGCGGTCCTGGGGTGCGAACAGTTCGTCCTGTGCCGCGTCGCGTGCGGTGAGCAGCGCGCCGCGCAGGACGGCGCCGCCGCCGAGGCCGCTGGGCCGCACCACAGTGGGGAGCGGTGACATCCGTCGGATCCGCTCCTCCACCCGCGCGGCGAGCACCTCTCCCCCGGCCTGCCCGACCTCGCCGCCGAGGACCACACAGCCGGGGTCGAGGATGGCGACGACCGAGGCGACGCCGATGGCCAGGCGGTCGGCGAGGGTGTCGAGGAAGCGGTCGGCCGGGGACGTGTCGCGCGCCGGCCGGCCCGGAGCGTCCGCCGTCCCGGTCACCAGCGCGACGGCGTCTCCCACGACGCCGGCCGCGAGCGGCTCGGACGCGGAGGCGTCCTCGACCGGCAGGCCGTAGGACTCCGCGAGTTCCACGATCGCCGCCGACCCCGCCAGCGAGTGGAACCCGCCGTCGCAGTCCACCGCCGACGGCAGCCCCGTCGTCCCGGGCACCGGAAGGAAGCCGATCTCGCCGGTGCCGCCGGAGGCCCCGCGGCGCAGCGCGCCGTCGAGGACGACCGCCGCGCCGGTGCCGTGGCCGAGCCACAGCAGCACGAAGGTGTCCCGGTCGGCGGCGACTCCGTCACGCTGCTCCGCGAGGGCCGCGAGGTTGGTCTCGTTCTCGACGCTGACGCGGGCCTCGGGAAGCCGTTCCTGAAGGGCGGCCACCAGGCTGCGGTGCCATTCGGGCAGGCCCGTGGAGTCGCGCAGTTCACCGCTCGCCGGGTCGATCAGGCCCGGGGCGCCTATCCCCACCGTATGGAGGCGGTCCGCCCCGGCCTCCTTCACGACCCGTTCCACCAGCGCCACCGCCTGCTCCACGGCGGGCCCCGTCCCGGTGTCGCCGCCGATCGGCGCCGACGCGTCGGCGAGGACGGTCCCGACCAGGTCGGACACGACCACCGAGACGCCCTCGGTACGGACGTCCAGGGCCGCCAGCTGGGCGCGGTCGGCGACGATGCCGTACAGCTTGGCGTTCGGGCCGCGGCGCTGCTCACCGGCCTCGCCGACGACCGCTATCAGCCCGGCTTCGGTGAGGCGCTCGACGAGGTCGGCCACGGTCGGCCGGGACAGTCCGGTCAGCCGCTTCAGCTGTGCTGCCGTCAACGAGCCCTCCTGCTGGAGCAGTCGGAGGGCGAGCCGGTCGTTGATGGCCCGGGCGGTGCTCGGTGATGCGGGCATGCCGGGATCCTTCCAGATCGCGGGTCGTGCGACGGACGGCCTGACATCCGGCAGCCGGAAGCGACGGCGGCGAATACGACCGACCGGTCATCCGGCAGCCAACGACGGCCACGGCAGCGGCAGCGGCAGCGGCAGCGGCAGCGGCAGCGGCAGCCGGTATATCCCCTATCTATCAGGCAGGGTTCCTGATAGTTTACGCCGGACGCAGGCCGAAGCGAAGACCGGGAGGGTCGCACAATGAGTGGGATGGTCTACGACCTGCGCGAAGTGAGGAGAGCCCGGTACGCCGTGGCCGCCGTCTTCGCCGTGCACGGCGCCGTCACCGGCTCGTTCGCGACGCGCGTGCCGTGGATCCAGGACCATGCCGACCTCAGCGCGGGCCAGTTGGGCATCGCGCTCGCCTTCCCCGCGCTCGGCGCCTCCCTCGCCATGCCGCTGGCGGGCAGCGTCTCCCACCGCTTCGGCGCCCGCAACGCCCTGCGTGGTCTGATCGCCCTGTGGACGCTGGCGCTCATCCTGCCCTCGCTCGCCCCCAACCTGCCGGCGCTGTGTCTGGCGCTGTTCGCCTTCGGTGCCACGGCGGGCATGTCGGACGTCGCGATGAACGCGCTCGGCGTCGAGGTCGAGACCCGGCTGGGCCGGTCGATCATGTCGGGCCTGCACGGCATGTGGAGCGCGGGCGCCCTGGTCGGCTCGGCCGCCGGCACGCTCGCGGCGCACCTCGGCTCGGACGCCCGGCTGCACCACGCGCTCGCGGCGGTCACGCTCACGCTCCTCGGCGTGGCGGCCTGCCAGTGGGTCCTCGACCTGCAGGCGGCCGAGGACGAGGAGCCGCCGCCCCGGTTCGCGCTACCGCCCAGGTCGGCGCTGCTCATCGGCGCGGTGGGGTTCTGCGCGGTGTTCGCGGAGGGCGCGAGCCTGGACTGGTCGGCGGTCTATCTGCGGGACCAGCTGGACACCTCGGCGGGCCTCGCCGCCGCCTGCACGACCGGGTTCACGCTCACCATGGCGATCGCCCGGCTGGCCGGCGACAGGGTGGTGGACCGCTACGGCTCCGTGCGCACGGTCCGCTTCAGCGGCGTCCTCGCCACACTCGGCGGACTGCTCATCATCGTGTCCGACCAGCCGGTCCTGGCCATGGCCGGGTTCGCGCTGCTGGGGCTCGGCATCGCGGTGGTCGTGCCGCTGTGCTTCGCGGCGGCGGGCCGCAGCGGCCCCAACCCCTCGCTCGCCATCGCCGGTGTCGCAACGATCACTTACACCTCGGGGCTCGTCGCCCCGAGCGCGATCGGTGGGATCGCCCAGGCCACCAGCCTGATGGTGTCGTTCTGCCTGGTCACCGTGCTGTCCTTCGGGCTCGTGGTGTTCGCGCGCGTCCTGCGCGCCGGTGACCGCGAGCGTCCGAAGGTCAGTCGGCCGGACGCAGCAGTTCCCGACCCGCGGCCCTGAAGCCCTCGCTCCACGGCGCCGGGCGCAGCGTCCCGGCGTCCAGCCGGACCAGGACCCGGGTGCCGTGGGCGTAGGTCACCGAGCCGTCGGCCGAGCAGAACCGGAAGCCGTACGTCAGCCCGGTGTTGCCGAGCCGCTCCAGCCACAGGTGGACGGCGTAGGTGCCGGGCCTGGTGACCGGCGCCTCGTAGCCGATGCGCAGTTCCTTGACCGCGTTGCAGGCGTCGCCGGCGGCGACCCAGTCGCCCTCGAAGCGGAAGCCGTGCTCCTGCCACAGCTCGGCCCAGGCCCGCTCGACCATCAGCGGGTAGCGGGCGTTGTGCAGCAGGCCGAGCGCGTCCAAATCGTCGAAGTGGACGGTGACGGGGACGAGCCGGCCGTAGGACAGGGCGGGCGCGGTCGGGGCTTCGGCGGTCACGGCGGGACTCCTGGGACGTACGAGTTGACTCCCGTCATCCTAAGCGGACGCTCAGCATCCCTGATGGGCCCGGGTCGGCGCCGCCTCCGGTGTCCCTGACAATGGTCCGGACACCCACCCGCACGACGAAAGCGAAACCGCACCATGGATCTCGGCGTCCGCTGGAAACTGCACGGCGACGGACGCACCCCGGCGCCCGGAGCGGTCGTCCGGCCCGACGAACGGCTGACCTGGCCCCGTACGGTCGGACTCGGCGCCCAGCACGTGGTGGCGATGTTCGGCGCGTCGTTCGTGGCGCCGGTGCTGATGGGGCTCGACCCCAACCTGGCGATCATGATGTCCGGCGTCGCGACGGTGATCTTCCTGCTGGCCACGCGCGGCCGGGTGCCCAGCTACCTCGGCTGTTCGCTCTCCTTCGTCGGCGTCGCGGCCGTCATCCGGGCCGACGGCGGTTCGAGCGCGGTCGTGACCGGCGCGGTCCTGGTCGTCGGCGCGGTGCTGTTCCTGGTGGGCCTCGCCGTGCAGCGGTTCGGGGCGCGGATCATCCACGCCACCATGCCGCCCATCGTGACCGGCGCGGTGGTCATGCTGATCGGCTTCAACCTGGCGCCGGTGACGGCCTCCACGTACTGGCCTCAGGACCAGTGGACGGCGCTGCTGGTGATGCTGTTCACCGGTCTGGCCGTGGTCTGCCTGCGCGGTTTCTGGTCGCGGATCGCGATCTTCCTGGGCCTGGTCTTCGGGTACGGGATCTCCTGGGCCTTCGACCGGATCTTCGGCCGGATCCACTCGGCCGACGCGAGCGGCAAGGTCACCGACCACTGGCGGCTCGACCTCTCCGGCGTCGGCAGGGCCGACTGGATCGGGCTGCCCGATCTGCACGGCCCCTCCTTCCAGTGGTCGGCCATCCTCGTCGCGCTGCCCGTCGTCATCGCCCTGGTCGCCGAGAACGCCGGGCACGTCAAGGCGGTCGGCGAGATGACCGGCGACAACCTGGACAGCAAGCTGGGCACCGCGATCTCCGCGGACGGCGCCGCCTCGGTGCTCTCCACGGCGGTGGGCGGCCCGCCCAACACCACGTACTCCGAGAACATCGGCGTGATGGCCGCGACCCGCGTCTACTCCACCGCCGCCTACTGGGCCGCCGCCGGTTTCGCGCTGCTCTTCGGCGTCTGCCCCAAGTTCGGGGCGATCGTGGCCGCCATCCCGGGCGGCGTCCTCGGCGGCATCACCGTCATCCTGTACGGCATGATCGGCCTGCTGGGCGCCCAGATCTGGATCAACGCCGGGGTGGACCTGCGCAATCCGCTGAACCTGGTGCCGGCCGCGGCGGGCATCATCATCGGCGTCGGCAACGTCACCATGGAGTTCACCGACACCTTCGAGCTGAGCGGCATCGCGCTCGGCACGCTGGTCGTCATCACCGGCTACCACGCCCTGCGGGCGTTCGCCCCGGCCCACCTCAAGACACAGGAGCCGCTCCTCGACGAGGGGACGTCGTCCTACGACGAGGAGGGCGGCACCGGCGCCGAGCCCGAGGGTGCCAAGCCGTAGGCGGACTCAGCGCGCCAGTTCGTAGGCGTACGACGCGGTGAACGTCCCCGGCCTGCCCTTGCAGCCGTCCGACTCCCCCGGCAGCTTCACCCACAGGTAGGCGTCGATCCGCGACTCGCCCGTCGCCAGGGTCGGTGCCCGGCCCAGCTTGCGGCCCGAGGGGTCGCACCACTCCCCGTCCGCCGGGGCGCCGGCGCCGTTACGGCTGGTGTCGATGACGGCGCCCAGGCTCGCGGGGCCGCCAAGGGCGTCGAGGACCTGCCGGTCGTAGGCGATCTCGCCGGACGTGGTGTGGAAGTTGGAGACGTTGCTGAAGACGCCGTCGGAGGACGCGGTCGAGGCGGCGCCGGCCTGCCGCAGCCACTCCGCCTGCTTGGCGGGCGTGTTCCAGCCGGAGTGCCCCGCGTCGTAGTAGACGCGGGCCTTGGGGTTGGCCGCTTTCAGGACGCGGCCCGCGCGGGCGAGGGAGGCGAAGCGATCGGCGCGGGCGCCTTCGGAGAGGCACTCGGCCTGGGCGACGGAGTCGGGCTCCAGGACGACGATGACATCCCCGGTGCCGAGTCCGGCGGCGAACCGGTCGATCCAGTCGTCGTAGGCGTCGAGCCCGGGCGCCCCGCCCTCGGAGTACCCGCCGCAGTCCCGGTCCGGTATGGCGTACGGCACGACCACCGGCACCCGGCCGAGCGCCGAGCCGCCCGAGGTGACCGCGCGGACCCGGGCGGTGATGGTGTCGGGGGTGTAGTCGGCGAACCAGACCGCGGCCGGCTGCGCGGCGATCCGGGACGCGATGACGGCGTGCCGGGGGTCGGCCGGGTTGTCGCGGACCCACTCGAGGACCTGCGAGTCGGGGTGCCGGTAGAGGCGGCTGGAAACCACGGCCGTGCTCTGCTTCCTCTCGGCCCGTGGGGGCGAGGGCGTGGGGGTGGCCTTCTCCCGCGGCCGGGTGGGCGAGGCGGACGTCGGTGAGGGGGACTTCGTGACCGACGGGGACGCGGACGGCAGGAGCGGCAGGGACTCCAGGCTCGGGGAGCGCGTCACCCGGGGCGGCCCGGCCTCGTCACTGCCGCTGCGGTCGTCGAGCGCGGAGACCATCCCGGTGATCGCGCCGACGGCGACCACGACCGAGGCCGCCACCGCCATGACGCCGCGCCGGGCGGCCCTCCTGCGCTCGGTCCTGCGCGCGGCCAGTCGCTGGGCGCGTGAGCCTGGCACGGTCCTGCTCCCCCTCCCCCACAGCGAGCGCGTCCCCCGTTCTGGGGAAGCGCCGGGCCCGCCGACACTGCGGCCACCCTAAAGCTGGGACATTGCCCCCATGGCGCAATGCGAACAATTCACCACAGCCGTGGACGCGGTCGTCTCCCGTATGCGCTCCCTTGAAGCGATGCTCCCCGAACGCGACGGTGTCGCCGTCTTCAACCGCGTCTACCTCGCCGTCACGGAGGCGGTCGACCGGCACATCGACAGCGGCCGGTTCACGGACGCGCGGGCGGCGATCACGCTGGACGTGCGGTTCGCGGAGCGGTATCTCGCGGCCGTGGAGAGCGCCGAGGACGAACGGCGTCCACCCGCGTGCTGGCGGCCCCTGTTCCAGATGCGGCGCCATCCCGGCGTACGACCGCTGCAGTTCGCGCTCGCGGGCATCAACGCGCACATCGGCCACGATCTGGCGCTCGCCGTGGTGGACGCCTGTCGTAGCCTCGGCTGCGAACCCCGCGATCTGGAGGACGAGTTCGATCGCGTGGGTGATCTCCTCGTCTCGCTGGAGGAGCGCATCCGCGAAGATCTGATGCCGGGTCCCGACCTGCTCCAGATCGCCGACCCGCTCACCCATCTGCTCGGCTCCTGGAGCCTGGAGCGCGCGCGGGACGCCACCTGGTCGTCGGCCCGGGCGCTGTGGGCCCTGCGCGGGTTTCCCGACGTCGCCGAGGAGTTCACCGAGCGGCTCGACGCGGCGGTGGGGTTCGCGGGACGCATGCTGCTCACGCCACTGGCGGACTGATCTCGGCCACACCGCGCGGTACACCTGACCCACGCGGGTACCCGAGTTAAGTTGATGATTGAACCGTCAGTGACGGATCCGAACCGATCTGTGACGGACCGACGCAAAGGAGCGTACGGATGGCCCTTCGGCTGGGGCTCAGCCTCCCTCAAGCACAGCAGTACGACATCGGCCGTGACGTACCGGACGTCGCGCGCACCGCCGAGCGGATCGGCTACGAGAGCCTGTGGGTCTACGAGCGGGCCCTGTTCCCCGAACCCCAGACCCAGGGCCTGTACGGCATCGAAGGGCTGGCGTGGCCCGACATGTACCGGGGCGTGCCGGATCCCCTGGTGACGCTGACCCTGGCGGTGGCGGCCACCGAGCGGGCCCGGCTCGGCACCAGCGTCCTGGTGGCACCCCTGCACAACCCGTTCCAGCTCGCCAAGGCGCTCGCCACGCTGGACTCGGCGAGCGGCGGCCGGGTCGTGGCGGGCTTCGGCACCGGCTGGTCGCTCGACGAGTACGCGGCGGCAGGCGTGGCCCCGTTCGAGGAGCGCGGCAAGGTCCTCGACGAGATCATCGACGTGTGCCGGGCCGTGTGGGGGCCCGACCCCGTGTCCTACGAGGGCCCGCACTCCAGGGTCGCCTCGGCCGTGGTGGCGCCCAAGCCCGCCCGGCCGATCCCGATCCTGGTGCCCACCAACAGCAAGAAGGCGATGACCCGGCTCGTCGACCGCCTCGACGGCTGGATGCCGATCGCCATGGGCGCCGAGCAACTCGCCTCGCAGTGGCGGCAGTTGCAGGACCTCGCGGCCGAACGCGGACGCACCGAGCCGATCCAGGCCGTGGTCCGGATCAACGTCCAGTACAGCCCCAAGGCGTACGACGGCGACGACCGCGCCGCGTTCCAGGGCAGCGTCGACCAGATCGTCGAGGACCTTGCCGCGCACGCCGCGGACGGGCTGGAGGAGTTCTTCTTCGAGCTCCAGGGCCTCGCGCGCGACGCCCAGGAACTGAAGGACGTCGCCGCGGAGGTGTACGAGGCGGTGCGGGCCGCCGGGCTCTGACGGCCGCGCCCGCCGGCCGGGATCAGTCCTCGGGCAGCTCGACCGGCGCGATCTCGTCGTAGACGTCGCCCGGGCCGGGGTTGGTTGCGTCCGTCGACCCGCCGAGGTGGTGCATCACGCCCCAGACCGCGTTCAGCGCGGTCTGGACGGCGCCCTCGGCCCAGCCGGCCGTCCAGGAGATGTCGTCGCCGGCGAGGAAGATGCCCCGCTTGTCCTCGGGCAGCCGGTCCTGCATGAAGTGCGTGAACAGGCGGCGCTGGTAGCGGTAGTGGCCGGGCAGGTTGGCCTTGAACGCGCCCATGAAGTAGGGCTCGTTCTCCCAGGAGACGGTCACCGGGTTGCCGATGATGTGCTTCCTGATGTCGACCTTCGGGTAGATCTCGCCGAGCGACTTCAGCATGACCTCCATCCGCTCGTTCGCGGACAGCGGCAGCCACTTCAGGCTGTCGTCGCACCAGGTGTACGAGAGGCAGATGACGGCGGGCTTGTCCGGGCCGTCGTCCAGGAGGTAGGTGCCGCGGGTCATCCGGTCGGTGAGCGTCATCGACATGACGTCCCGGCCGGTCTCCTCGTCCTTGTCGAGCCAGAACGGCCGGTCGACGGGCACGAACAGCTTCGAGGACTCCATGTAGTGGGTGCGCTCGATCGCGGTCCAGTGGTCGATCGGGAAGAGCGAGTCGTCGCAGGCGATCTTCGACAGCAGCATCCAGGACTGTGCGGTGAAGATCGCCGCCTGGTAGGTGCGGATGTCGCCGTTCGCGTCGGTCACGGTGATCCGGTTGCCCGCGGCGCGGTGCAGCCGGGTCACGGCCGGGCGGGGCGCGCCGTTCTCGTGCAGGGACGCCAGCGAGGTGCCGTACGACCAGTGGACGATCTTCTCCGGCTCGCGCTCCCACAGGCGCACCGGCAGCTGCTGGGAGCCGCCGACGATGCCGCGGTGGTGGTCGTCGGCCTCGGTGTAGACGACGCGCAGGATCTCCAGGATGGAGTTCGGGAAGTCGGTGTCCCAGCCGCCGGTGCCGAAGCCGACCTGGCCGAAGATCTCGCGGTGCCGGAAGGACTTGAAGGACTCGGAGTCGCAGAGGAAGCCGTAGAAGGTCTGGTTGTCGAGCTTCTCGACGAGCTTCGCCCAGATCTCCCGGATGCGCGGCACGTCGCGCTCACGCATGGCCCGGTTCATGTCGGAGAAGTCGGCGCCCTCTTCGAGGCACTTGTTCCACGCCTCGGCGACGTCGCGGTAGACCTGCGGCAGGTCGTCGATCGTCTCGGCGTAGTGCGACTCGCCCTTGAGGTCGACGACGGTCGAGGGCGTCGCCTCGGCGAGCGGGTTGGGGAACGGGCTGGTCTTCAGGTCCACCAGGTCGATGTAGTGCTGGAGCGCCGTGGAGGACGGCGGAAAGCGCATCGCGCCCATCTCGGCCGTCAGGCCCTCGGTGCTGGGGCCGTCGAAGCCGACCGTGCGCAGCCGGCCGCCGATCTCGTCGGCCTCGTACACGACGGGCTTCAGGCCCATCTTCATCAGCTCGTAGGCGGCGATGATGCCGGACAGGCCGCCGCCGATGACCGCGACCTCGGTGCCGTGCTCGGTCGCCGGTATCTGGCCGAGCCCCGCCGGATGGGCGAGGAAGTCGTCGTAGGCATAGGGGAAGTCCGGGCCGAACATGGTGATCGGCGGCTGCTGCTGCTCGTCGGCGTGCTCGACGGCGTTGGGCACCATGGACGTCATGGGGTACGGACTCCTTGCGACTGCGTCAGGGGAAGCGGGGGGATTCAGACGAGCGAGCCGTAGAGGCCGGGGCGGCGGTCCTCCAGGTACGGGTTCGCCTCGCGGGAGGCGGCGACGAAGGCGGGGTCGACGTCGGCGAGGACGAGTTCCTCGGCGCGGCCGGCCCGGGTGCGGGCGACTCCGTCGGGGCCGGCGAGCGTGGAGAGGCCGACGAACTCGAACTCCCCCTCCTGGCCGACCCGGTTGACGTACGCGACGTACATCTGGTTCTCGAAGGCCCGCACCGGGATCATCGACTCGGCGACGAACTGGAACGGGTGCATCTGCGCCGTCGGGACGAGCAGCAGGTCGGTGCCGGCGAGGGCGTGGGCCCGGACGTTCTCAGGGAACTCGACGTCGTAGCAGATCAGGATGCCGATCCGGACGCCGTCGAGTTCGGCCTGGACGACCTGCTGTTCGCCGGGCGTGAAGTGGTCGCGCTCGAAGCAGCCGAAGAGATGGGTCTTGCGGTAGTTCGCCAGCCGGGTGCCGTCGGCGGAGATCAGCTGGGCGGAGTTGAACACGACGTCTCCGTCGCGCTCGGGGTAGCCGTAGACGATCGCCAGGCCGTGCTGCGTGGCGATCTCGGCGATCGCGTCCGCGCAGTCGCCGTCGGCGGGCTCGGCGAGGCGGGCGATGTCGTCGCCGATCGCGTACCCGGTGAGGAACATCTCCGGCGCCACCAGCAGCCCGGCGCCCGCGGCGGCGGCACGGCCCGCGGCCTCGTCGAGGACCTTGAGGTTCTCGACGGTCGAGCCGGGGCGGCCGGAGCTCTGGAGCAGGGCGGTGCGCATGCGTGTCCTCACCGGGGCGAAAGGGTGATTGTGGGGGCCATCTAGAAGGTACGGGCGGCTGACCGGGCCGGACAAGAAGGAGCCGTTGCGCGCCGGTGAGCGGTTTGTTGCGTGCGCCGGGGGGTCGGCGGCGATTCGTTGCGCGACCTCAGGTGTAGTTCCGCTCGTTCCCGGGGCGCAGGGCCCGGTCCGGTCCCCGCCGGGCGGCGGAGACCGGGTCCCGCCCCCGGTGCGATGTGCCGCGCGAGCGCCCCCGGGAGAGTGGTGACCGACCGCTTGACCTGGGGAAAGGACCGCGATGAACCGCCGTACGAAGATCCTCGTGCTCGGCTCCGCACTGCTGCTCTGCGCCACGGCGGCCTCCGCCGCCACCGCGTCCGACGACGCACCGCGGCCGCGGGAGGCGGCCGCGCTCACGGGCACCGCCAAGCTGTACCGGTCGGCCGGGGACGACATCACGTTCTCCTTCGACGCCCACCTGGCGGCGAAGGACACCGCCGACCCGATGAAGGCGACCGGCACCTTCGAGTGGAGCCACTACCTGAACGGCAAGGGCGCCCGGGCGAAGGCGAAGGTCGACTGCCTGGTCACCGGCGGCAAGGTGGCGGTCGTCTCGGGAGTGATCACCGACTCCGACCTGCCGGGCGCCGAGGGCAAGCGGGTCGGCATCACCGTCCATGACGTCGGCCGCCGCGACCGGCTCGGCTACAGCTGGGCCTCCACGGGCAGCCCCGTCGAGACGAAGGAGCTGCCCAAGTGCGTGGGCTCCGCCCCCTTCGAGAAGGTCAGGAAGGGGACGGGCGACTTCACGGTCGTGCCGTGGCGGCCCGACTTCTAGCCAGCGCCGCCGCCGTCAGCAGGTAGGGCACCGCGAGCACCGCGAACACGGTGCTGTGCGCCGCGTCCGTGCCGAGCAGCGCGTACACGCCGAAGGCGGCGACCGTGGCGAGCTCGGTGCCCAGGCTCGCCACCGAGGTGAGGGTGGCCCGGCGGGACTCGTCGATGCGGTGCTGGAGGCGGACGTCGGCGAGCACCTCGGCCAGCTGGAACCCGGCGAAGGCGAGGCTCACCAGCGCGATGCCGGCCAGGGAGCGGGCTGCGGCGCCGACGGCCAGGGCGAGGGCACTGGCCGCGAGAAGCGCCGCGAGCCCGGTCGTGCCGAGGCGTTCGGCCGGTCCGGTCAGGAGGCTGCCGAGGGTGACGCCGGCCCAGATCAGCATGATCAGGTAGGGCACGGTCGCCTCGGCCACGCCGATGTCGCGGACCAGCAGCGGGGTGTACTCGTCGAGCGCGCCCCACACCGCGGCGACGGCCGGGACCAGCAGCAGGGCGCCACGGACCGTGCGGTCCCCGCGGACCTCGGCGAGTCCGGTCCGCAGGGTCGTCGCCCAGCTGTCGTCGCCGGTCTCCGGTGGCACCCGGTGCTCGGGGAACCGGGTCGCGACGGCGGCGGTCAGCAGGCAGGCCGCGAAGCTCGCGGCACCGACCGCCGCATAGCCTCCCCCGGCGAACACGGGCGCCGCGAGGCCGATGGAGGACACGGTGCCCAGCAGCCGCGCGGCCCGGGCCCGGCCCATGACCGCGGCGTACCGGCCGGCCGCGCCCAGCCGGTCCAGCTCGTCGTAGACCAGCGCCTCCAGGGCGCCGGAGCCGAGCGCCCCGCCGGCGCCCCACAGCACGAAGCCGGCCGCGAAGGCCCCGTACGACGGGACGGCCACCCACAGCGCGAAGCCGGCGGCGGTGAGCAGGGGGCCGATCCACAGCAGGCGGCGCCGCGACACGGCGTCGGCCCAGGCCCCGGAGGGCACCTCGAGGAGCACGCCGGTGATCGACCACAGGGCGAACAGGGAGGAGATCTGCCACAGCGACATGCCGGTGTCGGCGAACAGCAGTGCGTACACCGGGTAGAGCAGGACGAAGTCGTCGAGGAACGCGTAGCCGTACAGCGTGGTCGTCAGCCGCCGGACACCGGTGGCGGGCACACGCGCAGGTGAGAGTGTCATGAGGCCTTCCCGCAGGGACGTTTCGGACACCGGGGGTACGGCGTCCGAGGCGGCCCTCGGGAGGCACGGCTGGTGGATCAATGTCGCCAGGTCATGGCACCGATGGTAGGCGCCCGAGACTCACTCGCGCAGGGAGAATGTGGTGATCACGGCGGCGTGGTCGGAGGGCCACTCGTTGTGCTCCACATCCGGCCAGGGGCGCGGGTGGCCGCTGACGCAGGTCTCGGAGTGCAGCACCCGCAGCCCCCGGTGCAGCACGAAGTCGATGCGGTCCTGCGGCTCCGGACGGCCGCTGCCGTCCTCGTGCAGGGTGTGGATCGGCGACCAGGTGTGGCCGGGGTGGGCGGCCGGGTCCGGGTGGGCCTCACGGTAGGAGTCACGCAGGCCCGCCTCCTCGGCCGCCCTGGTCACCGGCCACTCGACGTCGGTCCGGTCCAGGTGGGAGGGGCTGTTGAAGTCGCCGACGAGGACGACCGGGACGCCGGGCGCGGCCGCCTCCTCGATCCGGCGCAGGGCGTCCCGCATCTGTGCCAGACGCACCTGCTCGTGCGCGATCAGCTCGGCGGCCGGGAGCCCGTCGAAGGCGGACTCGTACGGACCGTAGGGCGTGTAGTCGAGGTGGGCCGTCCACAGGTCGACCTCCCGCTCGCCCACCCGGACACGTACGCCGGCCGCGCCGTAGAAACCGACGGCCGGGTCGCCGAAGCGGGCCGTGATCGGGTGGCGGCTGATGATGCCGAGGTTCTCGCCGGCCCGGTGGTGGTACCAGCCGAGGGCTTCGGCGAGGTCCTGCGCGGCGGTGCCGTTCGTCTCCTGCAGGCCGACCACGTCGACACCGGTCTCGGCGATGACCTTGAGCTGCTTGGCCAGGTGGTCGTGGACCCTGGTGCCGCCGTGCCAGAGGTTCCAGCTCATGACGCGCAGTTCGGGCGCGGCCGGGGCGGCAGCCGGCAGGGTGCGCAGCCGCTGGGTGGTGACACCCTCCAGACTGGGCAGGACGGTACGGCCCGGGGCCGGCTCGATGGGGGCGAGCGAGGGCACCGCGAGGACCGTGCAGCCGGCCGCCTCGGCGGAGCTGACGCCGGTGCGGGTGTCCTCGACGGCGACGCAGGCCGCGGGGTCGACGCCGAGGGCGCGGCAGGCGGCGAGGTAGGGGTCGGGGGCGGGCTTGGTGCGGTCGGTGTCGTCGGCGGTGACGGAGACCGCGAAGCGGCTCGCGCCGAGGGCTTCGAGGACGGTGTCGGCGACGGCTCGGGGCGAGGCGGTGACCAGGGCCGTGGGGACACCGTCGCGGGCCAGGGCGTCGAGCAGGTCGAGCGCGCCGGGGCGCGGGACGATGCCGGCGCGGACCCGGTCGGCGAACTCGCGGTGGAGCGCGTCGGCGAGATCGGCGGCCGGCGCTCCGGTGGCCGCGGCCAGCCAGTCGGCGGTGTGCTCGACGGGCCGGCCGAGCACCTCCGCCTCGTCCGCCTCCGTCAGGGCCCGGCCCGCGATCTGCTCCACCGCCTCCCACCACAGTCGCTCGGTGTCGACGAGCGTGCCGTCCATGTCGAACAGGACGGCCTGGAGCGGGAGTCGAGTCACGGTTGTCTCTTTCTTGCGTGGGGGGATCAGGTGGGTGGTACGAGGGTCAGCGGCTGCGTTCGGCCACCAGCACGGGCCGCTCCGGCAGCGACACGCTCACCGCGGCGCCCGCGCCCAGCGCGGCCGACTCGTGGGCGGGCAGGTCCGCCTTCACCTCGGTGCCGTCGGCGAGCCGTACCGTCAGCCGGGTGGTGGCACCGAGGAACGCGGTGGCGACCACTCGCGCGTCGGAGGCGTCGTCGGCGCGCACGGCCACGGCTTCCGGCCGTACCAGCACGTCGACCTCGGACACCGAGGGTGCGTCGCCGTCGACGGGCAGCCGCCGGCCGAGGACCTCGACCCCGCCGTCGACGAGCGTGCCCGGGATCCGGCTCATGGTGCCGACGAACTCGGCGACGAAGGCGGTGGCGGGCCGGCCGTACAACTCGGCGGGTTCGGCGCACTGTTCGAGCCGTCCGGAGCGCATGACCGCGACCCGGTCGGCCATGGACAGGGCCTCCTCCTGGTCGTGGGTGACGAACAGGGTGGTGATGCCGAGCTCCCGCTGGAGCCGCCGGATCTCCTCGCGCAGCGTCAGGCGCACCTTGGCGTCCAGCGCGGAGAGCGGCTCGTCGAGGAGCAGGACGCGCGGGCGCAGGGCGAGCGCCCGGGCCAGGGCGATGCGCTGCTGCTGACCGCCGGAGAGCTCGTGCGGATAGCGCTCGCCCTTGTCGGCGAGTCCGACCAGCTCCAGCAACTCGGCGGCGCGGGCGCGCCGTTCGGCGGTGCGCACCTTGCGCATGCGCAGTCCGAAGGCCACGTTGTCGAGGGCGCTCAGATGCGGAAAGAGGCTGTACGACTGGAAGACCATCCCGGCGTCGCGGCGGTGCGCGGGGATGGCGGTGACGTCCTCGCCGTCCACCAGCACCTGACCGGAGTCGGGGTGTTCGAACCCGGCGAGCATGCGCAGGGCGGTGGTCTTGCCGCAGCCGGACGGGCCGAGCAGGGCGAGGAGTTCACCGGGTGCGACGGTCAGGTCGAGTCCGTCGAGGGCCACGGTGGACCCGAACTCCCGGCGCAGGCCGCGGAATTCGACGGTGGCGGCCTGCACGGCCGTCGCTTCGGCTGTCTTTTCGAGCACGGTCATGATCATCCCCGGGAGTCGGTACGGGTACGGCCGCCGAAACCGGCCATCACGAGAAGGAGCACCCAGGTCACGAGCAGGCTCAGCACGGACACGGCGACCGAGAGCTGGGCCTGCGAGCCGCTGACGTTCACGATCCACACGGCGAAGGGCGTAAAGCCCAGCAGCTGCGCGACCGTGAACTCGCCGAGCACCAGGGCGAGGGTGAGGAAGGAGGCGTTGAGCAGCGCGCCGCGCAGGTTGGGCAGCACGGCCCGCATCAGCGCCTGCGGCCAGCCGGCGCCGCAGCTGCGGGCGGCCTCCACGAGGGTGCGGACGTCGATGGCCCGCAGCCCGGCGTCCAGGGCCCGGTACACGAAGGGCAGCGCCATCACGACGTACGCCAGGACCAGCACGAACGGGAAGTCCGGGTTCTGGATCGCGACGAACGTCTGGAACAGCGGTGTACGGGACAGATGCTCCGGCCCCCACTTCAGGACCGTCCCGATCCCGGCGACGAACGCGATCGGCGGCACCACCAACGGCAGCGAGCACACGATCTCGACGACCGGCCGCAGCCGGGGCGCGCCGAGCCGCAGCGCCACCATGGCGGGCACCATCAGCAGCAGGACGACGACGATGGTGGCGACGGCCAGCTCCAGCGAGAGCAGCAGGCTGGAGACGAAGCCCTCGGTGGAGAAGATGCGCGTGTAGGCGTCGAAGGTGAGGCCCTGTCCCGGCACGTCGACCGTGAAGACGACCGACGCGGCCAGCGGTACCAGGAAGTACAGGCCGGCGAGGCCGAGCACGCCCCACCGCCACAGGTTCAGGCGAGCCATCGCGCGCTCCGTCGTTGCAGGGGCAGGTACACGGCCATCACCAGGCCGGCGACCAGGACCATGTCGAGGCTGAGGGCGAGCGCCACGTTCTCCTGCCCGACCAGGACGTTGCCGGAGAGCGCGTCGGCGATCTGGAGGGTGACCAGCGGGATCGAGCTGCCCACCATGGCGGCGGCGGTGGCGTACGCGGCGAAGGCGCTGCCGAAGAGCAGGACGAACCCGCCGAGGAGCGTGGGCAGCAGGACGGGCAGGGCCACGTGCCGCCAGTACTGCGCGGTCGTCGCGCCGTTGTTCTGCGCCGCCTCGCGCCACTGGGAGCGCAGGCCCTCCAGGGCGGGGGTGATGGTGAGGACCATCAGCGGGATCAGGAAGTACAGGTAGACCAGGACCAGGCCCCAGAAGCTGTACAGGTCCCAGCCCTTGTCGCTCAGGCCCAGATGCCGGGTCAGCACACCGGCGTTGCCGAGCGTGGCGACGAAGGCGAAGGCCAGCGGGACGCCACCGAAGTTGGCGAGCACCCCGGACGCGGTGAGCACGGCCTCGCGCAGCGCGCGGAAGCGGGAGGTCACCACGGCCTGGGCGAGCGGCAACCCGCACAGGGCGCCGAGCGCGGCGGAGACCGCGGACAGCTTGACGCTGCCGAGCAGGGCCGTGAGGTAGGCGCCCTGCAGCGAGTTCGTCAGGTTGTCGGTGGTGTACGAGGTCGCGCCGGTGGCCGGGTCCTTGACGGTGAAGGCGCCGTTCAGCATGGCCAGGGCGGGGAGCCCGAAGGCCAGCGCGGTGAAGACGAGGAGCGGGAGGACGGCGAGCCGGCCGCCGACGGCACGGCGCCGCCGCTTCAGCGGAGCGGCGGTCGCCGTGTCGACCCGGGTGAGGGTGGTCGTCATCCGGAGACGGCCTTCGCCCAGCCCTGGCCGAGAACCGTCTTGGCCTTGTTCTGCTGCTCCTCGGTCGGGAAGGAGGGCGTCCCGGAGACCTTGGGCAGCTTGGCCGCGGCCGTCTTGTCGAGGGTGCCGGCCTTGTCCATGGCGGTCATCAGCGCCGGACGGGCGAAGCCCTTGAGCCACAGGTTCTGGCCCTCGGTGCTGTAGAGGTACTCCTGCCACAGACGGGCGGCCGCGGGATGCGGGGCGTCCTTGTTGATGGCCTGGGAGTAGTACTGGGAGAACTGGCCGTCGCTCGGGACCGAGACCTGCCAGTCGACGCCCTTGGACTTGAACTCCTCGGCGTAGCCGGCGTTGAGGTAGTCCCAGTCGATGCTGATGGGCGTCTCGCCCTTCTCGACGGTGGCCGGCGTCGACTCGACGGGCGTGTAGTTGCCGTTCTTCTTCAGCTTGGCGAAGAAGTCGAGGCCGGGCTGGATGTCGTCGAAGGAGCCGCCGTTCGCGAGCGCCGCCGCGTACACGCCGCCGAAGGCCGAGCCGGACTTGGTGGGGTTGCCGTTGAGGGCGACCTGGCCCTTGTACTGCGGCTTCAGCAGGTCGGCGAAGGTCTTCGGGCACTCCTTGACGCGCTTCGCGTCGCAGCCGATGGAGATGTAGCCGCCGTAGTCGTTGAACCAGCGGGCCTGCGCGTCCTTCTGGCCCTCGGGGATGTCGGCGAACGCCTCGACCTTGTACGGGGCGAGGAGCCCCTGCTGGGCGGCGCTGATCGCGAAGGAGCTGCCGAGGTCCAGCACGTCGGGGGCGCGGTCCTGCCCCTTGCGCGAGGTCACGGCGTTGATCTCGTCCTGGCTGGAGCCGTCGGGGTTCTCGACCTCGATCTTGATGCCGTACTTCTTCTGGAAGCCGTCGATGAGGGCGCCGTAGTTGGCCCAGTCGCGGGGCAGCGCGATGGCGTGCAGCGTGCCCTCCTTCTTGGCCGCCTCGACCAGCTTGTCCATGCCGCCGAGGTCGGCGGCGGACGTGGCGGTGGCGGCGCTCTTGCCGTCGGCGGCGGTGGACGCGTTGTCGGGGGCGGCGCCGCAGGCGCTCAGGGCGAGCGCGGCGACGACGGCGAGGGCACCGCCGAGGGCGGCGTTTCTCGGCATGGCGGTACTCGACGAGGACGTGGACACGGTTTCTCCAGGGGACGCGCGAGGGTGCAGGAGACCTACGGAAGCAGCTGCGGGAGCCGCTTTGCGAGCAACTTGTCTGAACAAGTTGGCCTCAGTACGCCCGCCCCTCATGTCTCGACGGTGAACGGAGGCGAAACCCTGACCGCTGAATTCGTGCACACTCCTGACGGACACGGATCACCACCGGATCTCGTTTACGCTGGTCACGCTGTGCACAGCAACCGACTCAGAGGGGAAGCATGACGGCGCGACACGAGGAGATCGCCGACGAGCTGCGCCGGGCGATCGACCGCGAGGAGTACACGGTCGGCTCTCTGCTGCCCGCCGAGACGGAACTCGCGGCCCACTACGGCGTCTCCCGCGGCACGGTCCGGCAGGCCGTCGCCGCACTGACCGCCGAGGGCCTCATCGGCTCGCGCCAGGGCGCCCGCCGCGTGGTGCTGGCCAGCCGCCGCAGCCAGAGCTTCGCCGAGCTGCGCAGCTTCGCCCAGTGGGCGAAGGCGATGGGCCGGGAGGCGACCGGCCACGTGGTCACCCAGGAGTACCGCCCGGCGACGAAGGAGGACGCCGTGCGCCTTCAACTGACCGCCGGAACACAGGTGTTGCACGTCCTGCGGGTGCGCGGCCTGGACGGCGAACCGGTGCTCCTGGAGCGCACGGTCTACGCGGACTGGATCGCGCCGGCCGTCGAGTCCATAGAGCCCGACTGCGCGTCCGTCACCCAACGCCTGTACGAGGACACGGGGTTGGTCTTCGCCTACGGCGAGCACGTCATCGACGCGGTGTCAGCCGGCGCCCAGGACGCCGAGTTGCTCGGCATCCGCCGCACGAGCCCGCTGCTGCGGGTGCGACGCGTGACGACGACCCGCGAGGGCCGCCCGGTGGAGTGGTCGGACGACCGCTATCGCTCGGACGCGGTGAGCTTCAGCGTGCACAACTCGATCGACAACAACGCCCTGGCCCGCAAGACGGCGGACTGACGCCCTCCCCCGAACGGCCACCCGCCTCCGCCTGCCGGAGGAGGACCGGACACGGGCGGCCGGGCGAGACTTCCCTCATGGACGCCACCGACATCCCCGCCCTGCCGTTCGTCGACGAACACACGACGACCGTCGAGGCGACAACCGACGCCGTCTGGCACCAATTGGGCGCCATGATGAACGGCTCCCGAGGCTTCCGCGTGGCGGTGTCGATCCCGGGCGAGGAGCTGGCCTACGTGGGCCACCACCCGTTCTCGACGTACGCCCTGCTCTTCCACCTGAACGAGACGGACCGGGGCCATACGCGCCTGCGGGCCGAGACGAGGGCGAGATTCCCGGGACGCGCGGGTGCCGTCTACCGGCGCCTCGTCATCGGCACGGGCGCCCACGCACTGATCGTCCGGCGCATGCTGAGAAAGGTCCGTGCCAACGCCCTCTGAGGGGCGCGGGGAACCGCGCGACAAGCCCCCACCGGCCCGCGGATGAAACCCGGCCTCCGCGGAGCGCTACGTCGGCGACCCGGACGAAAACCGCCGCAACAAGGGCGACAGCACCAGCACCGACTTGGTCCGCTCCACGAACGGCTCCCCCGCGATCCGCTCGAGAACCCGCTCGAAATGCCGCATGTCGGATGCGAAGACCTGCACCACCGCGTCGGCGTCCCCGGTCACGGTCGACGCGGCCACGACCTCCTGATACCGCTCAAGACCCCGCCGGATGGTCTCCGGCGAGGTGTTGTGCCGGCAGTAGATCTCGACGAACCCCTCGGTCTCCCAACCGAGGGCGGAGGGGTCCACCCGTACGGTGAACCCGGTGATGGCTCCGGTCGCACGCAGCCGGTCCACGCGCCGTTTCACGGCGGGCGCGGAGAGGCCGACGAGTTGCCCGATGTCCGCGTAGGAGCGGCGGGCGTCCTCGGCGAGGGCGTGCACGATGCGTTCGTCGAGATCGTTCAGCACTGCGGGTGGTTCACTTCACTTCTGGCGTTGCGAGAGCTGCGTCCGTCGCGAGACGGGAACGGCGATAGCCGTACAGGAAGTAGAACACGAGACCGGCCGCCATCCAGCACCCGAAGACCACCCAGGTGACGGTGTCGAGGCTGAACATGTTGTACGCGCAGAACAGGAAGCCCAGCACCGGCAGCACCGGCCCGAACGGCACCCTGAACGTGCGCTCGAGCTCCGGCCGCTTCACACGCAGCACGATCACCGCGATGTTGACCAGCGCGAAGGCGAACAGCGTGCCGATGCTGGTGGCGTCGACGAGCTTGCCGAGCGGGATGAGGGCCGCGAGGGCGCCGCAGAACACGGACACGATGACCGTGTTCAGGCGCGGCGCGCCGGTCTTGGCGTGGACCTTGCCGAGCGCCTTGGGCACCAGGCCGTCACGGGACATCGCGAACAGGATGCGGGTCTGGCCGTAGAGGACGGTCAGGACCACGCTCGCGATGGAGATGACCGCGCCGAGGGCGAGCAGCGTGCCCCAGTAGGACTGGCCGCTGACGTCGTTCATGATCGCGGCGAGGGAGGCCTCGGAACCTTCGAACTTGGTCCAGTTCCAGGCGCCGACCGCGACACCCGCGACGAGGACGTACAGCACGGTCACGATGATCAGCGACAGCATGATCGCGCGCGGCAGGTCCTTCTTGGGGTCCTTGGCCTCCTCACCGGCGGTGGAGGCGGCGTCGAAGCCGATGTAGGAGAAGAAGAGCGTGGCACCCGCGGCGCTCACGCCGGCCATGCCGAGCGGCATGAAGTCCTCGTAGTTGCCGGACTTGAAGCCCATGAAGCCGACCGCGCAGAACAGCACCAGCGCGACGATCTTGACCGCGACCATGATCGTGTTGGCGCGCGCGGACTCACGGACGCCGCCGAGCAGGAACACCATCGCCAGCATGACGACGATCAGCGCCGGCAGGTTGATGATCCCGCCCTCGCCGGGCGCGGAGGACAGCACGGACGGGATGGTGACGCCTATCGTCCCGTCGAGCAGCTCGTTGAGGTACTCGCCCCAGCCGACGGCGACGGCGGCCACCGAGACGCCGTACTCCAGCACCAGACACCAGCCGCAGACCCAGGCGACCAGCTCACCCATCGTTGCGTACGCATACGAGTAGGAGGAGCCCGCGACCGGGATGCTGCCCGCCAGCTCGGCGTAGGACAGGGCCGAGAAGAGCGCCGTGAGGCCGGCGATCACGAAGGCCAGGGTGACCGCGGGACCGGCCTCCGGGACGGCGTCGCCGAGGACGACGAAGATGCCGGTGCCGAGCGTGGCACCGATGCTGATCATGGTGAGCTGCCACAGGCCGAGGGAGCGCCGCAGGGACCCTCCCTCGCCCTGGCCACCCTCTGCGACCAGGTGTTCCACGGGCTTGCGGCGCATCAGACGCGCACCGACGCCGAGGGGCGCGGGGGCGGCTGTCTGGCCTGGGGATTGCGGGGGTGCGCCTTGGTCGAGCACGCGCTGGCTCCTTGTCGCTGCCGGTCAGGGCGGCAGGGACCGGCGGCACCCCTTGCAGCAGGGACCCACCGAGCGGGGTCCCTGCCACGCTACTTACGAGGCGACAGCCTACGAGGAGTGACGTTGCTGGTGAAATGCAGCAACCTTGCGTGTGCCCGCATGATCATTGCGTGTCTGGCGACTGGGTGGGCTTTCGTTGCAGGGGGGCTTTCGACCGTTGCAAGGTGCGGGCGCCAGGGGGCCGATCGCGCAGTTCCCCGCGCCCCTGAAGGGGCGCGGGGAACTGCGCGACAAGCCACCGACTATCCGCGGTCGCCCGCTCACGGCTGAGCCCGAGTCATCGGGCGATAGGGAGTTGACCGAGCGTCAGCTCCAGCTGGCGTGCAGCGGCTTGCCCTCGGCATAGCCGGCGGCGCTCTGGATGCCGACGACGGCCTTCTCGGCGAACTCCTCCAGGGAGCCGGCGCCGGCGTAGGTGCAGGACGACCGCACACCCGCGATGATCGAGTCGATCAGGTCCTCCACGCCGGGGCGGGCCGGGTCGAGGAACATGCGGGAGGTGGAGATGCCCTCCTCGAACAGCGCCTTGCGGGCGCGGTCGTAGGACGACTCCTCGGAGGTGCGGTTGCGCACGGCGCGCGCGGAGGCCATGCCGAAGGACTCCTTGTAGAGCCGCCCGCTGGCGTCCTGCTGCAGGTCGCCCGGGGACTCGTAGGTGCCCGCGAACCAGGACCCGATCATCACGTTGGACGCGCCGGCGGCGAGCGCCATGGCGACGTCACGCGGGTGGCGGACACCGCCGTCGGCCCACACGTGCTTGCCGTACTTCTTCGCCTCGGCCGCGCATTCCAGCACCGCCGAGAACTGCGGCCGGCCGACGCCGGTCATCATGCGCGTGGTGCACATCGCGCCCGGGCCGACACCCACCTTGATGATGTCGGCACCGGCCTCGATCAGATCCCGGACGCCCTCGGCGGCGACGATGTTGCCCGCGACGATCGGCACCTGCGGGTCGAGCGCCCGCACGGTCCGGACCGCGGCGATCATCGACTCCTGGTGACCGTGCGCCGTGTCGATGACGAGCGTGTCGACGCCCGCGTCGAGCAGTTGCTTGGCCTTGCCCGCCACGTCGCCGTTGATGCCCACGGCGGCCGCGATGCGCAGCTTCCCGTCGGCGTCGACGGCCGGCGTGTACAGCGTGGCGCGCAGGGCGCCCCTGCGGGTCAGGATGCCCGCGAGACGGCCCTCGGAGTCCACGGCGGGCGCGTAGCGCCGGTTGTGGCCGTCGAGCTTGTTGAAGGCCTCGCGCGGGTCGATGTCGGCGTCGAGGAGCAGCAGGTCACGGGACATGACCACTTCGAGCTGCGTGAAGCGGTCGACGCCGGAGAGGTCCTCGTCGGTGACCACGCCGATCGGCCGCTGGTTCTCGTCGACGACCACACCGGCGTTGTGCGCCCGCTTGGGCAGCAGGGCCAGCGCGTCGGCGACGGTCTGGTGCGGGGCCAGCACGATCGGGGTGTCGAGGACGTGGTGGCGGCTCTTCACCCAGGAGACGACCTCGGTGACGACCTCGATCGGGATGTCCTGCGGGATGACGACCAGGCCGCCGCGCCGGGCCATCGTCTCGGCCATACGGCGGCCGGCGATGGCGGTCATGTTGGCGACGACCAGCGGGATCGTGGTGCCCGTGCCGTCCGGGGAGCTGAGGTCCACACCCTGCCGCGAACCGACCGCGCTGCGGCTCGGGACCATGAAGACGTCGTCGTACGTCAGGTCGTACGGGGGCTGGATGTCATTGAGGAAACGCACGTGCTGCACATCCCAGTCGATCAGAGGTGGCCCCCGGACAGGTCAGCCAGGGGGAAGAGCACGTACTTCATTGTCCCATGCTGACCGGAATGCGATGCACGGTTGCTTCATACGAGCAGGTCAGAGGCCCCCTAGGAGGATCCTCCAAGAGCGAGCAGCACGGACAGCGCCGACGTGCGGTCCACCGCCTCGGCGAACACCTCCTGGGCGGTCTCCCACTCGTCGGGCCGCGCCTTCGCGTACGGCCGCCAGTTCCGTACGACGACCCGCATCCCCCGCTCGACGGCGGCTTCCGGCCACACCGTGCGGTCGGAGAGGGAGTCGGCCAGCGCGTCCCAGTTGCGCCCGAACCAGTCGGGCAGCCGCAGATCGCGGGCGCAGCGGTCCATCAGGGCCGCCTTGTCCGTGACCCCGTCGAGGTCGAGCGTGACCACGAGCTCCGTCATCCGAGTAACCACCCCGTCGTAGTGATCGTGAACGAGGAAGGGGGCGGCCGCGGCCACCCCCTTCTGAACTTCCGTCAGTTCCCGTCCGGATCAGCCCTGTTGAGCGCCGGCTTCGGCGTCGGACCCGCCGCCAGCAGCACGTCCGCGGCCGAGGTGTCCGTCACCAGGCTGGTGACGAGCCCGGACCGCAGCACCGCGTCGATCGCCGCCGCCTTGCGCGCCCCGCCCGCGATCGCGACGACCTCCGGGATACGGCGGAGCTGGTCGGCCTTGACCGTGATGCACCGCTCCCCCAGGTCACGTCCGACACGGCGGCCGTCGGCGTCGAAGAGGTGCGCGGACATCTCGGCGGCGACGCCGAGCGAGGCGTAGTGCGCGCGCTCCTCGTCGCTGAGCATGTCGTGCACGGTCGAGATGCCCGGCTCCCAGGAACCGATGGAGACACAGGCGACGGTGACCTTGTCGAAGTACTCGAAGGCGCGCGCGATGCCGGTCTGGTGACGCAGCGCCGTAGCGGTGGCCGCGTCCGGCAGCAGCATCGGCGCGTAGATGGGGTGAGCGTCGCCGCCCGAGACCTGGGCCGCCCGGCGGACCGCCTCGACCGAACCGCGCTCGGCGGTCCCGGCGTCGTAGACACCCGTCAGCTGCACGACCGTGCACGGCGGCAGCCGGTCCAGCGCCGCGGCCATGTGGATGGTGGACCGGCCCCAGGCCAGACCCAGCACGTCACCCTCGTTCACCAGCTCACCGAGCAGGTCGGCGGCCACCTCTCCCAGGTTCTCCGGGTCGGGCGTCTCCTCGGCGTCGGCCGGGGACTCGACCACGACGGCGTGCCGCAGGCCGTAGCGGGCGCGCAGCGCGTCGGAGCGCTCCGCGTCCAGCTCGGCCGGCACACGGATCTCGATGCGCACCAGATCCCGTTCGAGAGCGGTCTCCAGGACCCGGGCCACCTTGAAGCGGCTGACGCCGAACTCCTCGGCGATCTGGATCTTGGATTTGCCCTCGAGGTAGAAGCGGCGGGCCATGGCCGCCGCCTGCACCAGCTCAGCGGGTCCCATCCGCATGGCTGACCGGCCCGCCGACATACCCGACACGGCGATCTCCTCACTGCTGTTCACACTCTGGATTCGCCGTTCATCCTTGCAGATCCGGCGCTCTTGATCCGCCCTGATGGGCGCCGTTCACGTTCCCTTGGCTCAGTGGTCGCATGCCCAGGCGGCGGACTTGGTGACGCCCTCCGCCTGAGCGCGCAACGCGCGGACCGCCGCGGCGGGGTCGTCCGCCCCGTACACCGCCGAACCGGCGACGAAGACGTCCGCGCCCGCCTCCGCACAGCGTTCGATGGTGGTGGCCGAGACACCGCCGTCGACCTGGAGCCACAGGTCGAGGCCGTGCTTGCTGATCAACTCGCGGGTGCGGCGAATCTTCGGAAGCATGATGTCGAGAAACGCCTGACCACCGAAGCCCGGCTCGACCGTCATGATCAGCAGCATGTCGAGTTCGGGCAGCAGATCCTCGTAGGGCTCGATGGGTGTCGCGGGCTTCAGCGCCATGGAGGCGCGGGCACCCTTGGCCCTGATCTCCCGGGCCAGTCGCACGGGGGCCGCGGCGGCCTCGACATGGAAGGTGACGGAGGAGGCCCCCGCTTCCACGTACTGGGGCGCCCACCGATCGGGGGCCTCGATCATCAGATGGCAGTCCAGCGGAGTGTCCGTCGCACGGGCCAGGGACTCTACGACCGGCACGCCGAGCGTGAGGTTCGGGACGAAATGGTTGTCCATGACGTCGACGTGGAGGAAGTCTGCTCCCTCGACCGCCCTGGCCTCGTCCGCGAGGCGGGCGAAGTCGGCGGACAGGATGCTCGGGTTGATCTGCGCGGCCATGACCCAAGCCTGCCATGTCCGGGCACGAATGTTCGCGCCGGTCCAGACCTAAGACGTTCATCGGATGTTGTGTCCGGTCCGTGCGTGCCATGCTGGGCGGCCGGCCGGATCGGCGTGCGGCTGCGGGGGGGACCATGACGGAGACCCAGGAGAAGGACCGGAGCGCAGGTCCGGGACAGCGGGGCATCGCCCATCTGGTCTGCGGGCGACGCGCCAAGTGGGTGGTGCTGGTCCTGTGGCTGGTGGCGCTGTTCGTGACGGCGCCGCTCGCGCAGAAGCTGAGCGACGCCCAGGACAACGACGCGGCGTCCTGGCTGCCCGGGTCCGCGGAATCGACCCAAGTCCTGCAGATCTCCGAGAACTTCCGGCCGGAGCAGATCCCCGCGGTCGTCATCTACGCCCGCGACAGCGGACTCACGGCACAGGACCGGGCCGCGATCACCGAGGACGTGGCCCGGCTCAAGCAGCTGACCGACCACGGCATCCGCGGCGCCGAGACCCGAGGGCCCGTCTTCGACCGGGAGATCGACCCGCGCGCGGCGCAGGTCCAGGTCCCGATCACGATGGACGAGCAGGGCTGGGACCGGATCGCGCCCGCCGTCGACTCCATCAAGGACATCGTCGGGACGAGCACGGGCGGCCTCGCCGTGTACGTCACCGGTCCGGGTGGCACGTCGGCGGACTTCGCCGAGGCGTTCGAGGGCATCGACTCCACGCTCCTGCTCGCGGCGATGGCGGTCGTCATCGTGATGCTGCTGATCACCTACCGCAGCCCCACCCTGCTCCTGGTCCCCCTGGTCTCCGTGATCGTCGCCCTGTTCACCGCGCAGGCCCTCATCTATCTCCTGGCGGAGCACGGGGGCCTGACCGTCAACGGCCAGAGCGCGGGCATCCTGACGGTCCTGGTGTTCGGCGCGGGCACCGACTACGCGCTGCTCCTCGTCGCCCGCTACCGGGAAGAACTGCGCCACCACGAGGACCGTCACGAGGCGATGGCCCTGGCCCTGCACCGTGCGGGCCCGGCGGTGCTGGCCTCCGGCGCGACCGTCGTGCTGAGCATGCTGGTGCTGCTGGCGGCGGAGATGAACTCCACCAGCGGCCTCGGCCCGGTCGCCGCGATCGGCGTGGCGGTGGGTCTGCTGGCGATGATGACCCTCTTCCCCGCGCTCCTCGTCATCTTCGGCCGCTGGATCTTCTGGCCGGTGATCCCGCACGTCGGCGCGGAGAACCCGCACGAGCGCGGCGCCTGGGCGCGCATGGGCCGCAACATCGCCCGGCGCCCGCGCATGACCTGGATCATCACGGCAGGGGTCCTCGCGGTCTGCTCCCTGGGCATGATCCAGCTGCGCGCCGAGGGCCTGAGCAACGCCGACGCCTTCACCGACAAACCGGAGTCGATCACCGGCCAGGAGATCTCCGAGGAGTACTTCCCGGCCGGCAGCGGCGACCCGCTGGTGATCGTCAGCAACCAGGCCCAGGCCCGGGAGGTGGGCCGCGTCGTCGCCGACACCCGGGGCGTCGTCCCCGAGTCACTCGGCCTGCCACCGGGCACGAAGCCGTTCTACGAGGGCAAGGTGCTCTTCGAGGCGACGATGACCGCCCCGTCCGACAGCGAGGCCGCGAAACAGACGGTCGAACGGGTGCGGGACGCCGTCCACGCGGTGCCGGACGCCGACGCCCAGGTGGGCGGGGGCACGGCGGCGCTCCTCGACGCGGACGAGGCGACGACCCACGACAACATCCTGATCATCCCGCTCGTCCTGGTCGTGGTGATGCTGATCCTCGGCGTCCTGCTGCGCGCGCTGATCGCCCCGCTGCTGCTGATCGGGACGGTGATCCTGTCGTTCACGGCGGCCCTGGGCATCAGCGCGCTGGCCTTCCGCCACCTCTTCGACTACGCGGGCGAGGCGACCGACTTCCCGCTGTTCGTGTTCGTCTTCCTGGTGGCGCTGGGCATCGACTACAACATCTTCCTGACCACCCGCATCCGCGAGGAGGCCGCCCACCAGGGCACGCGCAAGGGCGTCATCACCGGCCTCGCCGCCACCGGCGCCGTCATCACCTCCGCCGGCCTGGTCCTCGCCGGGACCTTCGCGGCCCTGGGCACCCTCCCCATGGTCGCCTTCGCCGAGATCGGCTTCGCCGTGGCGCTCGGCGTGCTCCTGGACACCTTCATCGTGCGCTCGGTGCTGGTGACGTCCCTGTTCCTGGACGTGGGGAAGAAGGTGTGGTGGCCGCACAGACTGTCCCGGGACGACGGGGATCCGGCGGCGGTCGCGGAGACGGAGGCGGGAGTCGGTCAGCGGGGTGACTGAGGGGGCGGACCGGTTCCGGGGGGACATGGCTGGTGCAGGCGCCGCGCAGGAAACGTGAGCGGTAGGGGTGAGAGCCCGACTTCGGGTGACTGGCGTCACACGCGTGTCCTATGCTGGTCGATCCTGATGCGGCCAACTCCCGTGCGCGATGGGGCAGTTGATCGCACCATGACAGGGCAACCTGCCATGACTGGTTCCTGAATCGGGGGACGATCCATGACCCAGCCGCAGCTCCCGCCCCAGCGGGGGTGGACGCCGAGCTCCGGTCCGCGCCGTCCGGTCGATCCGGCACGGAGTGAGGCGTGCCGGCTGCTCTGCGCGGGGACGTATCTGCACGTCGGTTACCGGGACGCGGTGATCGACGAACTGTATGTGCACCGCGAGCGGTTCGCCGCGCCCTCCTACGGCTACGACGCGGCCCGCATCCTCGCCCACGCCCTGCGTTCCCGCCGCCAGGAAGTGGCGTGGTCGGCGGGGATGATCGCCCTGTGGGTGGTCGTGGCGGCGCTCACCAAGTTCCACATCACCGTGGTGATCTGGCCGATCCTCCTGATCGCGCTGGGCCGCCGACTGGGCGGCAGCCGCGACATCGACGGCAAGTTCCCGCAGTTCGCCATGTTCCGGCGGCTGCTCGCCTTCGTACTGCGCTGGTACGGGCGCCTCACCCTGCTCTTCGTGTACGTCACGCTGATCCGGCTGCTCATCGCCGGGCCGGAGGAGTACGCGTCCGACTACTCCTACGGCACCTCCGGTGACAGCTTCCTCGACGCGTCGGACGGCGCCGGTCTCGGCACCCCCTTCGACCTGCTGGACGCGGCCCTCGCGGAACCCACCCGCTTCACCGCCGCGTGCCTGCTCGCGCTGCCGTTGCTGCTGGCCCTGCTCAGCGTGGGACAGCGGGGCCAGTTCGCCCGCACGATCGCGGGCGAACTGTCCAAGCAGCGTTTCGCGAACGTCGCCGACGACCCGGCCGAGGCGGCGACCGCGCAGCGGTTCGGCGAACTGAGCCGGCGTATCCGCCAGGAGCAGCACGCGCCGCTGATCCTCTACGCGAAGGCCGACCCGTTCCGCGGCGCGGGACTGCCCTTCGAGCCCTGGTCCCTCTCGATCGAACTGCGCCCGCGCGCGAACGGCGATTCCGACTCCCCCCTCGACGCTCTCCGCAAGACCGACGCGACGGACGCGGAGCCGCTCGACAACGCCACCGTCCTGGAGAAGATCAAGCCGCTGGTGGAGCAGTTGCGGGAGCCGTCGGCGCGTACCTCCCCGCAGGCCACCGACGCCGTGCTCGACCGGCTGCGCGAACTCGTCGTGGACGAGTGCGTGTTCCTGCCCGCGGAAGGGCTGCCGGGCCGGATGGCCTTCCCGTACACCGAGGACACGTATCTGATGCACCGCTCCGACGCGGTGGAGGAGGGCGGCGAGCAGCGCCGGCACTTCCTGCGGGTGCGCGTCGGCGGGTGGGACGAGGAGATCGTCGTCACCGTCTTCGTGCGGGTCCACACCCAGGGCGGCATGCTGATGCTCGAGGTCGCCCCGCACGTACTGCCGCCGGTCAACGCGCTGTTCGCGACCGCCGACAGGAAGGCGCACGAGCATCTGCACCGCGGCGGCCCCGGCCGCTACCTCTTCGCGTTGCTGCGCATCCCGGCCGCGACCGGCGACGCCCTGCGGGTCCTCGCCCGCGCCGTCGCCCAGGCGTGGCGGCAGCTCACCGACGTTCACGCCGACACGCTGCCCGACGGGCCCGGCGCCTCGGTGCGGGAGCTGGGCGCGGACGACCGGGCGACCCTGTTCCAGGAGATGGACATCGCCCGCTACCTCAAGTCCATCCAGGACCGGATCGCGAGCGGGGTGCGCGAGGCGCTGTGGAACGCCGGGTACGAGGTCGCCGAGTTCGAGCAGAAGGTCACCAACGTGTTCAACAACAGCGGGACCTTCGTCGGAGGCAACGTCCAGGGCAACGGGATCGCAATCGGCAAGGGCAGCAAGGCCGACGTGTCGGCCGGCAAGCCGCCCCCGGCCTCCTCGGCGGGTGCCGGTGGCGCGTCGAAGTAGCGGCTCGCAACGGCACCTTGAAACAGCACCTCGACATCACGCGTCACATCGGAGCGTCGCATCGGCGCGTCACACCGCGCGTCGAACAGCAGCAGACAACGGAGGGACCACATGAACCAGACGCCAGCGGCCGACGGACCCGGCTCCGGTACGTACGTCGGGGGATCCGTCACCGGCAACGGCATCGCGGTCGGTGCCGGTGCCAGTGCCTCGTACACCTCGGTGTCGGCCCCGGCCGACGAGTCGTACCAGGCCCTGCTGAAGGCCGTCCGCGACCTGAGTGAGGACCTGAAGAGGTACCCCACCACCTCCGAGACGGAGGAGCTCTCCGCCAGCCTGGAGGAGACCGAGCGACAGGTGACCACCACCGGCCGGGCCCAGCCCGGCGTCCTGGACCGGCTCCGCACCGCCCTGGAGGCGGCCGGCGGCGTCCTCGGCGCGATCACCTCCGCCACCGCCCTCGGCACGGCCGTGGCCGGCCTCATCGGGGGCTGAGCGATGCGCGGCGGGGGCGCCGGCGAGGTCCGGTGGAACAAGGACACCCAGTCGTGGGAACCGGTCGGCGCGGGCGCTCACCCGGTTCCGCCTCCGCCGCCCGGCAGGCCGCCGACGGCCGGGGCACCGGGAGAGTGGCCCGCCGGGGAGCCGGTGGGCGGGCCGTTACCGCCCGCCCCGGGTCCCGACTGGGCATCGCCGCCCGCCGTGCCGCCCGGGGCCCCGCGGGCCCCGCGTGGCCGCCGGACCAGGACGATCGCCGCGGCGGTGGGCGCGGCGGTCGCCGTCGCCGCACTCGCGACCTGGCTGGTCGTCGACCCGACGGGCGACGACGACAAGGCGGGCGGCGCGTCGAACTCGGCCACGACGTCCCCGGACGGACAGGCCGAACCGCCCACGACTCTCTCGTCCGACCCGGCTCCCACCTCCGAGGACCCGTTCACCGCAGCTTCCGAGTCGCCCGAGACACCCGACGGGTTCCGGGCGGTCGACGACCCCTCCGGCTTCTCCACCGTCGTCCCCGAGGACTGGACCCGCAGCGAGCAGAAGGGCGGAGCCGTCGTCTTCTACACCTCACCCGACGAGCTGAGCCTGCTGCAGATCTTCGAGGTGGTCGAGCCGGGCTACACGCCCGACGACGCCCTCGACGTCGCCGCCGACAGCCTCTCCGGGCAGCCCGGCTTCACCCAGATCAGCCGGGGAGCCGTCCCGGACGAGACGTATGCGAGCGAGCTCGTCTACGAGTACGACAGCAAGGACCTCGGAGAGCGGGTCAGGGCCGTCGACCGCGTCTTCCAGACGGACGACGGACGCCTGTTCGCGATGATCGTGCGAGGCACGACGCAGGACTGGCCCGGGACGCAGGAGACGCTGGAGCAGGTCAGAGCGGCGTTCACACCGAGTTGAAACGCGGGGGGGCACTCGTACGGGAACCCGCGACAACCGCCCCGGCCTCAGCCGACCTTCCGCATCAACGCCAGGTACATCGCGTCCGTGCCGTGCACGTGGGGCCACAACTGCACATCGGGCCCCTCCCCCAACTCCGGCACCCCCGGCAGCGACGCCCGCGCGTCGATCAGCTCGACGCCGGTCCGCTGCTTCAGGACGTCGTCGACCACCGCCCGGGTCTCGGCGAGGTGCGGCGAGCAGGTCGCGTACCCGACGACGCCCCCCACCCGCACGGCGTCGATCGCGCCGAGCAGCAGCTCGCGCTGGAGCGGGGCGAACCCGTCCAGGTCCTCCGGGCGCCGCCGCCAGCGGGCCTCCGGCCGACGGCGCAGCGCGCCGAGCCCGGTGCACGGCACGTCCACCAGCACCCGGTCGAAACTCCCGGCCCGCCACGGCGGGCGCGTCCCGTCGGCGGCGATGACCTGGTACGGCCCCGGATTGCCGTGCAGGGCCTTCGCCACCAGCCCGGCCCGGTGCGGCTGCTTCTCCGACGCCAGCAGCATGGCGCCGCGCTCGGCGGCGAGCGCCGCGAGCAACGCGGCCTTGCCGCCGGGGCCGGCACACCCGTCGAGCCACTTCTCGTCGGGACCGTCGAGCGGTGCATGGGCGAGAGCGAGGGCGACCAGCTGACTGCCCTCGTCCTGCACCCCGGCGCGTCCCTCGCGGACGGCCTCGATGGCCCCCGGCTCCCCGCCCTCGGCGAGCCGCACGGCGTACGGCGACCAGCGCCCCGCCACCGCGGCCTCCTCGCCGAGCAGTTCCTCGGTCGTGGCCCGCCCCGGCCGCGCGACCAGCGTCACCTCGGGCCGCTCGTTGTCGGCCTCCAGCAGCCGCTCGATCCCGGCGCGCCCGCCGCCCAGCGAGTCCCACAGCGCGGAGACGACCCACCGCGGGTGCGAGTGCACGACGGCGAGATGCTCCTCGGGGTCGTCGTCGTACGGCGGCGCGACCCGCTGGATCCACCCGTCGAGATCGTCCTGCGCGATCTTCCGCAGCACGGCGTTGACGAACTTCGCGCGCCCGTCGCCGAGCACGACCCGGGCGAGTTCGACGGACGCCGACACCGCGGCATGCGTGGGAATCCGCGTCCCCAGCAGTTGATGCGCACCCAGGCTGAGCACGTCCAGCACCGGCGGGTCGACCTCGCGCAACGGCCGGTCCACGCACTGGGCGATGATCGCGTCGTACGTCCCCTGCCGACGCAGCGTCCCGTACACCAGCTCGGTGGCGAGCGCGGCGTCCCGCCCGTCGAAGTCGCCCTTCTCCCGCGCCTTGCGCAGCAGCGGCGGCAGCACGAGATTGGCGTACGCGTCCCGCTCGTCCACGGCGCGCAGCGCGTCGAAGGCGAGAACGCGGACGGGGTCCTTCTTGGGCCGCCGGTAGGGCTTGCCGGGCTTGCTGGGCCGACGGGAGGTGTCGCTCACGAAAAGGTGCTCCGGATTACTGGATGAGATGTACGACCAGCCTACGTCGCACGTTCGCCCCGGCGGACGGCCGGTTACGCCCCGACGCTCTCCCCGTCGCCGATGCGCACACCCCGTGCCCAGTCGGCGGCGCGCATCGGCTTCTTGCCCTGCGCCTGCACCCACAGCAGCTCGACGGCGTACGACCCGGTCCCGACGTACACGTTGTTCTTCCCCACGGACAGCGCACCGGGGGCGAGGTCGTCCCGCCCCGGCACCGGCTGCACCTGGATGAGCTTGAGCCGCTCACCCCGGAAGGTGGTCCAGGCGCCCGGCGCGGGGGTGCACCCCCGCACGAGCCGGTCGACGCGCAGCGAGGGGGCGTTCCAGTCGATGTGCGCGTCCTCGACGTTGACCTTGGGAGCGAGGCTGATCCCGTCGGCCGGCTGCGGTACGGCCTTCACCGTGCCGTCCTCGATGCCGTCCATGGTGGCGGCGAGCAGCCCGGCGCCCGCGAAGGCGAGGCGGGTCAGCAGGTCGCCGCTGGTGTCGGTGGACCGGATCGCCTCGGTGACGGTGCCGTAGACGGGCCCGGAGTCGAGCCCCTCCTCGATGAGGAAGGTGGAGGCCCCGGTGATCTCGTCGCCCGCCATGATCGAGTGCTGCACGGGCGCCGCGCCGCGCCAGGCGGGCAGCAGCGAGAAGTGCAGGTTGACCCAGCCGTGGGCGGGCACGTCGAGGGCGACGCGCGGCAGCAGGGCGCCGTAGGCGACGACCGGGCAGCAGTCCGGCGCGATCTCCCTCAGCCGCTCCAGGAACTCGGGATCGCGCGGCTTGGCGGGCTTGAGCACCTCGATCCCGGCCTCCTCGGCCCGCTCGGCCACCGGACTCGCCACCAGCCTGCGCCCACGCCCGGCCGGCGCGTCGGGCCGCGTGACGACGGCGGCCACGTCGTGCCGCCCGGAGGCGATCAGGGCGTCCAGAGCGGGAACGGCGACCTCGGGGGTACCGGCGAAGACGAGCTTCATGGGTGGGCACGGGCCTCTCGGACGGGATCGGTTGGGCAACGCACAAGTCTATGGGTGCCGGGGCCGGGGGCTCACGTCGGAGCCCGACGGACGAATCCGCTCCGGTTCCCGGGCGATCAGTCTGTTCCACGAGCGCGGTCGGGCGGTTCGGGCGGAAGTCGTCCGAGGCCGAGGGGCTGGGCGTACTCACCACTCAGGGGCGTGGGCATATGCCCACACGCCCCCAGGGCGTGACCCGCGGAGCACTCCCGCGTTGGTCAAGAAAGAGTTGACCACAACGGGCCGCAAGCGCCGTACCCGCGGCCCTCTCCTTTTCAACGCCGGTTCGAGAGGCTTGTTCATGGCCGACCACGCAACCCACGACGCCCAGGCTCGGGCCAGCCTGCACTTGCTGGTGCGGGACATCGAGCGGGTCCGCCGGCAGGTGGACGCACTGCGGACGCTCACCGCACAACTGGGCAACGTCTACCGCCCGCGCCGCTCCGGTCCCTCCACGGGCTTCGTCGTCTACGGACGCGCACCCGCTCCGACGGTCCGTCTCGCCCAGGAGCTGCGGGACAGCGTGGAAACGCTGGTCACGGCAGCCGTGGACTTCGACCGCTCGCTCGGCTTCTCCTGGGACGCGGTGGGGTCCGCCCTCGGCGTCACCAAGCAGGCCGTGCACCGTCGTTACGGCGCGCGCCGCGCCGCCACCCAGGCGGCGGCCGAGGCCGAGCGTACGTCCGAGCCGTCGGGCTCCCGGACGGTCAACGTCTCCACCGCACTCCCCACGGTGCCGACGGTCCCCGCGGCCCGCTCGATGCCGACCCAGCCGACGGCAGGCAGCCCCGGTCTCCGCGACGAGGCCAGGCCCACGGCCTTCCCCGGCCCCCGCAACGGCTGACCCCCAGCACTCTGCCCTCCTGGAGCGCACCCAGGAGGGCAGAGTCTTGCCCGACGGCCGACTGACGTCTCCTCTGCCGGGTCTTGAGGCGGACAGCTGCCGGGGCCTGCAATCGACGCCGATGCCCGCGGCGTCCCCATCCCGATCCAGCCGTGAGGGCCGTCGCTCCCGTTAGCGCCGTCGCTCCCATGAGGGCCGTCGCTCCCATGAGGTGCGTCGCTCCCTTGCGGAGGCCGCGCGCCGGGGTGCCGTGCGGAGGCCCCGTGCGGAGACCCCGTGCCGAGGCCGCGCGCCGAGGCCCCGGTGCCGGGGTCCCGTGCGGAGGCCCCGTGCGTAGGCGCCGCGCGGAGGCCCGTCCCTCACCCGATATCAGGCGGATCGATCCGAACCCGCACCGCGATCTCGCTCGCCCCGCGCGCCATCCGGGCCGCCTGCGCGGTCTTCAGCGCGGCGGCCAGCGCGGCCCCGCTTCCCGGCGGAACCCGGATCAACGCCCGGTCCCAGTGCTCGCCCGGCGGCGGCGCGCCCACCCGACGGGGCCGTCCCGCCGCTGTGACGGCCAGCGGAACAGGCCCCAACACCTCGGCGTCCGGCGGCAGCTCGGCCGTACGGAGGAACTCGGCGACGGCCTCCACGGGCCCGGACACCGCGGCCATCCGGGACACCGGCGGGAAGCCCAGCTCGGCCCGCTCGCCGAGCTCGCGCACGGCGTGCCCGACCGGGTCCCACCGCACCAGCGCCTGTACGGGCCGCAACGTCGGCTCGGCGACGACGACCACCGTGCCTCCGGCGTTCTGCGGCCGAACCAGCGAGGCGGCCGCGATCCAGCGGCGCAACGCGTCCTCCCCCGCCCGCAGGTCGGGGCGCCCGAGCATGGCCCAGCCGTCCAGCAGCAGCGCCGCGGCGTAGCCGCCCTCGGCGACGGGCTCGGCGCCCGGCGTGCTGACGACCAGCGAGGGCGTGCCCGGCACGGTGTCCAGCACATGTTCGCGCCCGGACGTCCGCACCGGCACGGCGGGAAAGGCCCGCCCCAGTTCCTCGGCGGTCCGGCGTGCCCCCACCACCTGGGCGCGCAGCCGGAATCCGCCGCACTCCGGGCAGTGCCAGGCGCCCTCGTCGCGCCCGCACCAGTCGCACCGCAGATCCGTGCCCGAGCCCTGCGCCTCCAACGGCCCGGAGCAGTGCCGGCACCGGGCTGGCGCGCGGCAGTTGGCGCAGGCCATGCGGGGCACGTATCCCCGTCGGGGCACCTGCACGAGCACCGGCCCGTGCCGCAGTCCCTCCCGGACGGCCTGCCAGGCGAGCGTGGGCAACCGGGCGGCGCGGGCGGCCTCGTCCCGCGCGAGGTCGCCGTCCCCGACGGTCCGTACGAGCGGAGCGGCGCCCCGCACCTGCTCCCGCGCGGCGACCAGCGGCCGGGCCCAGCCGCTCTCCACGAGCTGCGCGGCCTCGACGGTGCAGCTCCAACTCCCCAGCAGGAAACCGCACTTGTCCTGAGCGGCCCGGAGCAGCAGCACTTCGCGCGCGTGGGGCTGCGGGGCGTGCTGCTCGCTGAGGCTGTCGTCGCCGTCGTCCCAGAGGGCGACCAGCCCGAGATCCTGTACGGGCGCGAACATGGCGGCCCGTGTCCCCACTACGGCCCGCACGCTCCCCCGCCGCACCGCGAGCCACTCGCGGTACCGCTTCTCGGGCCCGGCGTCGGCCGTCAGCACCGCGTGCCGCCCCTTGCCCATCAGCGAGGTCAGGGCGGCATCGAGCCGTGCCACGGCCCGGCCGTCCGGCAGCACGACCAGCGCGCCCCGCCCGGAGGCCAGCGTGGCGACGACGGCCCGGGCCAGTTCGTCGCTCCACTCGGGTCCGGGCAAGGCGTTCCACACGGCACGCGGCGCGCTCCCGGATGCGAGCGCCTCCAGGAAACCGGCCCCGCGCTCATAGCGGCCCCAGGACCCCGCCTCGGGCCGGCCGGGCGGCGGAAGCGGCTCCGGTGAGGGCCGCTGCTCGGCGCGGGCGCTGCGTGGCGGCACGGCCAGCTGCAACACGTCGGCGAGCCCTCCGGCGTACCGGTCGGCGACGGCGCGTGCAAGCGCCAGCAGCTCCTCGCTCAGCACCCGCTCGGGAGACACGACCTGGGCGAGCGCCGCGAGGGGTCCCGCGTAGTCGGACTCGGCGACGCGCTCGACGAGGAACCCGTCGATGAGTCCGCCGCCCTCACGCCGCCCCTCGCGCACACGGTGCCGCCCGGCTCCGAACCGCACCCGCACCCGCACGCCGGGCTGCGCGTCCGCGTCGAGCTCCTCCGGCACGGCGTAGTCGAAGTACCGGTCGAGATGCAGTACGCCCTTGTCGACCAGCACCCGCGCCACCGGCAACTGCTCGGCGAGCCTGGCCCCCCGCCAGGTCCTGGGCTTCGCCCGGGGCGTGGAGGCCTTCCGGACACTTTCCCGAATGAGCGCGAGCTGCTCGGGCGACGCCCCCTCGGCGCCGCCGCCTTCACTCCCGTTCTCGCTGCTCACGCTTGCATTCTTACCAAACGCCACTGACAACCGACGCCCGCCCGAGTTCCCTCACGGCGACGGACCGCACTCTGCCTTGGACCACTCGGCCACGTCACCGGGACAGCCCCGGCCGACGGCGGGATTCGAACCCGCGGGGGGCCACAGCCCCGAAGTACCCGTCCCCTTCGCACCGGACGCACCGGCATCGGCCTCCCGAGATCAACTCGGCAACGGCACACGAACTCTCCGTTTCACCGCGCACCCGAGGGCACACTCCACAGAAGCAACCGCGACCACCGCACCGGGAGATCACCAGCGTACGAATCCGCAAGCACGGCTCGCCAGCCATTTCCGTGATCGTTCCAGCCGCCCGCTTCGAGCCACGCTTTCCGAGCGCTCCCGCCCGGTATCAGAACTGGAAACGGGAAACTCCGCCGCCCGCCTTGTCCGAGTCGCTCGCCGAGCCGACGCTGAGGGGACCGGACGGCCCGAGAGACCGGGGACGTCGGCCCAAGGGGGGGAGACAGGTGCTGGAGCAGCCACCTGCGTTCGGCGCCGAGCTGCGCCGCTTGCGCATCGCGGCCGGACTCACACTGACGCAGCTCGCGTCATCGGTGCACTACAGCAAGGGGCAGCTCAGCAAGATCGAGACGGGCCAGAAGCGCCCATCGCCAGAGCTGGCACGCCTGTGCGACGCCACGCTCGACGCACGCGGTGGGCTGGCCTCCCTGGTTCCGACGCGGCCCCCGAGGCGCGATCCCGTCGCCTCCAAGACAACAGGATCCGTGCCCCCCATGGACGAAACGCCTCCGAGGCCGCCGTCTCCGCCTTCGCGCCGCCAGGTGATCGCCGTGGGAGCGGCGGCGGTCCTGTCCGTCGGGCCCGGCGAGGAGATGACGCCGCCCGGCCCGTGGGCCGCATCGGCGTCCTCAGCGATGTCCGCGGGTCCGTCAGCGACCGGCCCCGAGGCTTTCGGAGAACCGATGGCCGATGCCTATCGGTCGCTCCTGGCTCAGTACCGCCGGCTGGGCCAGGTGTCTCCGCCGGCCTCCCTGCTCCCAGCGGTGGCCGAGCAGACGCGTGCACTGCGCGCGCTCGCGGAGCGGACGGGTTCACGGGCCGGCCGTGCACTGCTCGCCCTGGCGGCGCGTTTCGCCGAGTTCACGGGCTGGCTGTCGCAGGAGGCGAGCGACGAGGACGCCGCGCTGCGCTGGACCGCGCACGCTGTGGACCTGGCCGCCGCCTGTGGCGACCGTGACCTGGCGTCGTACGCGCTGGTGCGTCGCGCGCTGATCACGTACTACCGCGGCGAGGCCCGCGACACCGTCGCCCTGGCCGAGGGCGCCCGCTCGGACCAGCTCCCTCCGCGTATCCGGGGCCTGGCCGCCCAGCGCGAAGCGCAGGGCCACGCGCTGGCAGGCGAGCACGACGCCTGCATGCGCGGCCTGGACCGGGCGCGCGCACTCCTCGCCCGGGACCAAGGGCTTCCGTCCGGAGCCCCGGTGCTCGGCACGACCCATCTGCACGACCCCGTGTCCATGATCACGGGCTGGTGCCTGGTCGACCTCGGCAGGCCGCACGAGGCGGCCGAGATCCTCGACCGTGAGTGCGCACGACTGCCCCTCGACGCCTGGCGCACGCAGGTCCGCTACGGCGTCCGGCGCGCCCTAGCCCACGCGCGGGCCGGGGAGATCGACCACGCCTGCGAGCTCACCGAGCAGTTGCTGCCGCCGGCCGCGAGCGTGTCCTCCGCGACGATCGCAACGGACCTGCGCCGTCTGTCGCGCACTCTCTCGCGCCATCCGCGCAACCGGTCCTGTCTGGCCGTCTCCCCACGCCTCACGGCAGTCCTCACCCCCGCTCCCTAGCGGCGGACCCGCATTTCCCCCTGTGTCCTTTCCGGAAGAGAGGCCGATCTGCCATGCCCGACGTCTTCATCAACTACCGCACCGGTGACGGAGAACAGGCCGCCGCCACCCTCGACGGAGCCTTGTCCGCGCGGTTCGGGAAGGAGCGGATCTACTACGCCAGCAAGTCGATCCCACCCGGCACGCCCTTCGACGGCCATCTGATCCACAGTGTGCGACGCAGTGGCGTGCTTCTGGCTCTGATCGGCCCCGCCTGGATCGGACACAAGGCGCTGCGCAGCGACGGCGACTGGGTCGGCAGGGAGATCCAGGAAGCATTCCTCTGCGACATCCGGGTCATCCCCGTGCTGCTGGGCCGCATGACCGAACGCCCGACCAAGGACGAACTCCCTCGCCCGCTGAGGAAGCTCGCGGACTGCCAGAGCCTGCGCTACGACCACCAGAACAAGGAGTACGACCTGAAGCAGATCGGAGACCACCTGGCCAGGCTCGTACCGGAGCTCGCCGCCGCAGACAGCGAGGCTCCCGGAGAGCAGGCCGCCCCGGCTCCGACACACAACATCGCGGGTGGCGTCCACGGAACCGCCGTACAAGGCGCGGTCAGCAACATCCGAGAAGCCCACGGCCCGGTCCACATCGGCCCCAGCAGTGTGCGCATGGGCGACGGCGGCAACTACTTCCAGGGCGGCAACGCAGGCGGCATCCGGCAGAACTTCGGCCGCTCGCGTCCCGAGGAGGACGACGAACGGTGAGCGATCGGAACGGGGACACCTACAACTACAACGTCAGCAACAACTACTTCGGACCGGAGCCCCTCCTCAAATCTCCTCGTGCCACACCCCGGAGAGTCGCTGACGATCAACTCAAGCGTCTGCAGCGGGAGTTCGCACGGCCCGACGGCATGGGAGAAGCGTTCGACGTCCTGACCGGCGAGCACACCGTCATCCTCCACGGGGAACCAGGCAGCGGGCGGACATCGGCGGCCCGGGTCCTGCTGTGCGAGCTCCCGCCGGACGGCGGCATGTATCTCGAACTCACGCCAGAGGCACCCGAGACGGTTGCCGATCGGTGGCTCTCCCCCGACCTCGTCGGAGGGCACGACCGCATGCTGCTCGACCTGTCCGCCACGGACGAGCGAACCTGGTACGCCGTACACGAGGAACTCTCCGACTTCCGGCATGAGGTCCTGCGCAGGGGCGCGTTCCTCGCACTCGTCCTGCCGAGCCCGTTCGAGGAGGGGCTCTCGCCTCAGTTCGCTCAGTTCCGCCGGCGAATCGGCCGCCCTGACGGGTGGGAGGCCGTCAACCGGCACCTGTGGCTCGCCGGAGTGCACGGAAACGTCCGGGGCCTGGCACCACCCGCCCTGCGCACGTATCTGGACAGCGGACCGCCCATGCGCGACCTGGCCCGGTTGGCCGAGCGCATCGGCACGGCCGCTCGGGGACCCGGCAACTTCGCCTCCTGGTGCGAGGCCGCCCTCGCGGCCCAGACGGACCGCACCCGCGATGTCGCCGACGCCGTGGGCCGACTGCGCAAAGGCAGACAGCGTGCGCTCTTCCTCACGACGGCAATGCTGGAGGGCGCACGCGCCGAGGCGGTGCACCGAGCCACGAACCTCCTGGTCGACGAGGCCGGATCCGCCCATGACGAGCGTCCGCTCCTGGAGCACAAGAGACTCTCCCTACGGCTGGAGACGGTCGGCGCCGAGGCGGGCCCGGACGCAAGGGTGCGCTTCACCGAACCGGGCTTCGCCAAAGCCGCACGTCGCCTCTTCTGGACCGACCTGCCCGACATTCGCGAGCCACTTGGCCATTGGCTGACCAAGGTCCTGAAGGTGCGAGAGCTCGAAGAGCCCGACTCGGCGGAAGCCGTCGCGCGGTTCACCGATCTGTGTCTGAGCACGCACGAGCTCGAACGGCTCACCGGACTCGTCGAGCAGTGGACGCTCGACTCGGCTCACCGGGGGACCGAAGTACGAGCCGCCGCCCACCTCCTTCGGCACGGCATCGAGGACGAGCAATGGAACAGCAGGTTCCGCTCAGCGATCTACGATTGGAGCACTGGTCGACTGCCCAAGCACCTGCGGGAAGTTCTCGTCGAGGTCTGCACGAAGGTGATGTCGATCCACCATCCCGAACCCGCACTCGTACGGCTCCACCACCTTGCCCGCAACGAGCCGCACCCCGGTGTCGTCGCCCGCCAGGGACTCCTCGCCTTGGTCAACCAGGAGGTGCGGCTTCAGCGCCGGCTGCTCGCCAGGCTGGCCACGACACAGTCCGAGCGGCACCATCGCGCCGACGCGGACCTGTTCCTGGATCTGACGGAACTGCCCGACAGCTTCCTCCTCACCGCACCGACACGGGAATGGCTCACCGTGTGCTGGCGCATGGCCTTCGACCTGCTGGATCCCGGCCGCTGGGCCGACCGCACCGTCCGTTGGCTGGCCACTGCGGACCACGTGGACGACAAGGACCTCGCCGAAGCGATCCTGAGCATCCTGGTGGACGCCTCCGACACGAACTATCCGGTGCTCAGCCGCATCTACGCGGACGCCCGTCGGAGTGTCTCGCCCGAGCTGGCCTCCCGCCTCCTGCAATCCATCAACACCGCACAGCGCGCCCGCTTCACGCGAGGAGCGCCCGACCTGGAGGTGTCTGCGTCATGAGCTCCGGCCAGAAGACCGTCTCGGCGTTCCTCAGTCTGATCAGCGCGTTGCTCGTCCTCATCCTCGGGCTGACGCTGCGCTGGCCGCTGTGGATGTGGCTGGGCACGATCGCCGTGCTCCTGGCCGCATGGGCCCTCGCGACGTACTCGGCGATCCGCGCACGCAAACGCGACCCCTTCCCACCCGGCTCCCTCATCGAGCAACCCGCTCCCCCGACCGTGGAACGCCAGGAGCGGTACGTGAGCGGGGTCCCGTTGCCCAGCAGCGAGGCCGACTACGACTTCCTCTTCGCCGCCCGGGTGCGCTGGATCCTCGCCGATCCCATGGTCGGCGACCAGCTCATCAACCCGGGCGCGCTGGCCGTGGAGTCCGTACTCGCCCGCGCCGGCCGCATCACCGCGGACATGCACCCCTTCAGAAGTTCCCTCGGCCGGCATCAACTCAACGCGGCGCTCGGCGTCATGGAACCCGACCCCGACGGCCACCTGCACGCGATGGCCCTGGACGTCGAGCTCACACTCACGGACGAGGACCAGCACAGGCTGGACCGGCTGGCGGCGATCCGTAAGGACGAGGCCCTGTGGGAACACCAGCGCAAGTACGAGCAGAACAAACGCGAGTACCTGGGCAACGACGTGCTCACCAGCACGGGCAGCGCCGTCGTGTGGTGGCTGGCGAGGAACGACGACCACGTCGAGAAGACCGTCAAGGACATCGGCCTCCTGGCACGCCTCTCCTCCGCCGCGAACGACCGTGAAGTCGATGAACCCTTCCGGTACCTGGTCCCGGAGGCCTTTCCGCCTCCCCCGGAGCAGCACGGCCCCCTGCCGCCCCAAGAGGCGCCTTTCCGGCCCATGGCCACCGCGGCGGATCTCTTCTCCGACTTTTTCGGGAAGGTCGGGTTCAGCCCGGGGGAGCAAGAGGCCGTGCTGATCGCGGAACAGGTCGCCTGCGCGATCGCCTCCAGGGACACGGTGGCGGCCGAGGAGATACGGCGCCGGTTCGGCGGCTTCCAGGCAGCCGCGCATACGAACGGCGCCGGCCCGGCGCAGGAGGACGACACAGGTCAGCCGTAGGACGTGCGAGAAACGCCGAGGCCCGGCCCCCGAAAGGGGCCGGGCCTCGAACGCATCGTGGAGCCGGGACTACAGCCCCGCAGCCTTCTTCAGCGCCTCCACCCGGTCCGTCCGCTCCCAGGTGAACTCCGGCAGCTCACGGCCGAAGTGACCGTAGGCGGCGGTCTGGGCGTAGATCGGGCGGAGCAGGTCGAGGTCGCGGATGATCGCGGCCGGGCGGAGGTCGAAGACCTCGTCGATGGCCTTCTCGATCTTCTCGGGCTCGATCTTGTGGGTGCCGAAGGTCTCGATGAACAGACCCACCGGCTCGGCCTTGCCGATCGCGTACGCCACCTGCACCTCGCAGCGCGCGGCCAGGCCCGCGGCGACGACGTTCTTGGCGACCCAGCGCATCGCGTACGCCGCCGAACGGTCCACCTTGGACGGGTCCTTGCCGGAGAAGGCGCCGCCGCCGTGCCGGGCCATGCCCCCGTAGGTGTCGATGATGATCTTCCGGCCGGTCAGACCCGCGTCACCCATCGGACCGCCGATCTCGAAGCGCCCGGTCGGGTTGACGAGGAGGCGGTAGTTCTCGGTGTCCAGCTTGATGCCGTCGTCCAGGAGGGACTTCAGCTCCGGCTCGACCACGAACTCCTGGATGTCGGGCGCGAGGAGCGAGTCGAGGTCGATGTCGGAGGCGTGCTGCGAGGAGACGACCACCGTGTCCAGACGGACCGCCTTGTCACCGTCGTACTCGATGGTGACCTGCGTCTTGCCGTCGGGGCGCAGGTAGGGGATGGTGCCGTTCTTGCGGACCTCGGAGAGGCGCTTGGACAGGCGGTGCGCCAGGAAGATCGGCAGCGGCATCAGCGTCGGCGTCTCGTCCGTCGCGTAGCCGAACATCAGGCCCTGGTCGCCGGCGCCCTGTCGGTCCAGCTCGTCCTCGTCGCCCTCGACCCGGGACTCGTACGCCGTGTCGACGCCCTGCGCAATGTCGGGCGACTGCGCGCCGATGGAGACGGAGACACCACAGGAGGCGCCGTCGAAGCCCTTCTTCGAGGAGTCGTAGCCGATCTCCAGGATCTTGTTGCGGACCAGCGTCGCGATGTCCGCGTACGTCTTGGTCGTGACCTCTCCGGCCACGTGCACGAGCCCGGTGGTGATCAGGGTCTCGACAGCGACCCGGGAGGACGGGTCCTCACGCAGAAGCGCGTCGAGAATGGTGTCGCTGATCTGGTCAGCGATCTTGTCGGGGTGACCCTCGGTCACGGACTCCGAGGTGAACAGGCGACGGGACACAACGCTCCCTGTGGTTGCAGCGGCTGCTGGCTGATCATTGGCGGACGGTCGGGAGCTGCGCCCGGCGTCGTCCGAGGACAGTTTATCTGTCGTGCTCGGTCACGGACCCCCTGTCTCGCCTCTCGGGAGGGCTGTGACCTGCGGCACGGGCATTCTGCCCAATGTCACACCCCCTTGACCAGGCACGCCACACCGGAATCAAGGAAGGCACGAGAGAAGCCCGGGCGCATCAAACAATTCACCCGAGCCGTCGCGCCACCAGGTCCCACACCGTTTCGGCCAGGGCCTCCTTGGGTCCGTACGGCACCGGGGTCTCACTGCCGTCGGCGCCCAGGACCACGGCCTCGTTCTCCTCCGAGCCGAACGTCTTACGCTCGCCCACCTCGTTCACCACGAGGAGGTCGCACCCCTTGCGTTCCAGCTTCTTACGGCCGTTGGCCAGCACGTCGTCCGTCTCGGCGGCGAAGCCGACGATCACCTGACCGGGGCGGGCACGGTCGGTGGAGATCTCCGCGAGGATGTCCGGATTACGCACCAGAACGATGGGTTCCGGATCCTCTCCGTCCTTCTTCTTGATTTTCCCGGAGGCGTAGGTCGCGGGCCGGAAGTCGGCGACCGCGGCCGCCATCACCACCGCGTCGGCGTCCGAGGCGGCCTTGAGAACCGCCTCCCGCAGCTGCACGGCCGTGCCGACCGGTACGACGTCCACGCCGGCCGGCTCGGGCAGCCCGGCGTTCGCGGAGACCAGCGTGACGCGGGCGCCCCGGGCGGCGGCGGTGCGGGCGAGGGCGTAGCCCTGCTTGCCGGAGGAGCGGTTGCCGAGGAAGCGGACCGGGTCGAGGGGCTCGCGGGTGCCCCCGGCGCTGACGACGACGTGCCGCCCCTTGAGGTCGGGCTCAGTGACGCCGCGGGCCAGCACGCGGCGGCAGACCTCGAAGATCTCGGCGGGGTCGGGCAGCCGGCCCTTGCCGGTGTCGACGCCGGTCAGGCGGCCGACCGCGGGCTCGATGACCACCGCGCCGCGCCGGCGCAGCGTCGCCACGTTCTCCTGGGTGGCCGCGTGCTCCCACATCTCGGTGTGCATGGCGGGGGCGAAGACCACCGGGCAGCGGGCGGTGAGCAGGGTGTTGGTCAGCAGGTCGTCGGCGAGGCCGTGGGCGGCCTTGGCGAGGGTGTCGGCCGTGGCCGGGGCGACGACGACCAGGTCGGCGTGCTGACCGATGCGGACGTGCGGGACCTCGTGGACGTCGTCCCAGACCTCGGTGGAGACGGGGTGGCCGGAGAGGGCGGACCAGGTGGCGGCGCCGACGAAGTGCAGGGCGGAGGCGGTGGGGACGACGCGGACGTCGTGCCCCGACTCGGTGAGTCTGCGCAGCAGCTCACACGCCTTGTACGCGGCGATGCCGCCGCTGACCCCCAGAACGACCTTCGGCTTGTCCACCGGGCCTCCCCACTCGTTGACCGATGCCTCCATGACACACCACAGGCCCGACAGTCGCGCTGCCGGGCCTGTGGAAAAGCCAGCTGAAAGCTGAAAATACTACTTACTGCGCCGGGCCTTCGACGGCCTCGGACGTCAGCAGACCCGCGTTGATCTCGCGCAGGGCGATCGAGAGCGGCTTCTCGTGCACGTGGGTGTCGACGAGCGGACCGACGTACTCGAGGAGGCCCTCGCCGAGCTGCGAGTAGTACGCGTTGATCTGGCGGGCCCGCTTGGCCGCGTAGATCACGAGGCTGTACTTCGAGTCGGTGGCCTCGAGGAGCTCGTCGATCGGCGGGTTGATGATGCCCTCGGGCGCGGAGATGGAAGAGGACACGCTCTACCTTCCGATGGATGGGAAAGATTCAGTGCGCATGATCAGGTCTGGCTGAACCGGTCAGGACCGAACAGTCATGACCACACAGTCACGATCACACAACGTCCATCAAGGCTAGCAGCTCGCGCGCCACGTCCTCGACGGAGGTGTTGACCAAGGTGGTGTCGAACTCCGGCTCGGCCGCCAGCTCGACCTTCGCCGCGTCCAGCCGGCGCTCGATCACCTCGGGCGGCTCGGTGCCACGTCCGGTGAGTCTGCGCACGAGCTCCTCCCAGGAGGGAGGGGCCAGGAACACCAGCTGAGCCTCGGCCATGGACTCACGGACCTGCCGGGCCCCCTGGAGGTCGATCTCCAGCAGGACGGGCTCACCCGCCTCCAGCCGCTCCAGCACGGCCGCACGCGGCGTGCCGTAGCGGTTGCCGGCGAACTCGGCCCACTCCAGCAGCTCACCATTGGCGATCAGCTTGTCCATCTCGTCGTCGGTGACGAAGAAGTAGTGGACACCATGCTTCTCGCCGGGGCGGGGCTTGCGGGTCGTCGCCGACACCGAGAGCCAGACCTCGGGGTGTTCCTTGCGCATATGGGCGACGACCGTGCTCTTGCCGACCCCTGAGGGGCCGGAGAGCACGGTCAGCCGCGGACGTTCACTCATGCAGCGATTATTCCAGCAATCCCGGAGTGCCCGGGACTCCCTGTCCCAAGAGCGCGGACTCAGGAGCCGGTGCTGCCGAACTCACGCTCCAGGGAGGCGATCTGGTTCGAGCCGAGACCGCGTACGCGGCGGCTCTCGGAGATGCCGAGTCGCTCCATGATCTGCTTGGCGCGGACCTTGCCCACGCCCGGCAGGGACTCGAGCAGCGCGGAGACCTTCATCTTGCCGATGACGTCGTTCTCCTGGCCCTGCTTGATGACCTCGTGCAGGGAGGCGCCGGAGTGCTTGAGTCGATTCTTGACCTCGGCCCGCTCCCGGCGAGCCGCGGCGGCCTTTTCGAGCGCGGCTGCGCGCTGTTCAGGGGTAAGGGGCGGAAGAGCCACGCCTACGTCACCTCGGATGTCGAACTGTCGGATACGGACCGGTGAGGAACCTAGTCGCCCCACACCTGGGGAGCCACGAGCAACACGCTGCCCGCACTCCCCCACTGCCTGAAGGGCGTGGGAGGCTCCCTCACTCGTCGGAGACTAGCGGCCAAGTCCGCCAGAGTCAGCGAGAACAGCGGAAAAGTCCTGGTCAGCCTCCGTCAGGCCAGACATTTAGGACATAATGCCCTGGATTTGAGGATGTATCCAGACTCAAGTCGGCCGCGGGCCACTCATCGGAGGACCCCCGCGACCGGCTCGAACACCTCTGACGGCGGTCAGACGCCCGACACGGCGTCGGCGATCTCGTCGGCGAAGCGTGACGCGGTCTCACGCAGCGCGACGACGTCCGGTCCGTGCCGCAGGACACCCCGGCTGACATTGGGGACGACATTGCGCGCCGCGGCGCCGAAGACGTGCGGAAGATCCGCCGGCGTGGCGCCCTGGGCCCCGATGCCGGGGGCGAGGATCGGACCGTTGATCGAGAGGTCGTAGGACGACAGGTCACCGAGCGTGGCGCCGACGACCGCGCCGAAGGACCCCATGGGCCGCTCGCCCTCGTTCTCGGCCGCGAGGTGGGCCAGCATCGTCGCCCCGACGGTGCGGCCGTCCGCGCGGACCGCGTGCTGGACCTCGCCGCCCTCCGGGTTCGAGGTCAGCGCGAGCACGAACAGCCCGGCGCCGCTCTCCCGGGCCAGCGCGACGGCCGGCGAGAGCGATCCGTAGCCGAGGTACGGCGAGACGGTCAGCGCGTCGGAGAACAGCGGGGAGTCCTTGCGCAGGAAGGTCTCGGCGTACGCGGCCATGGTCGAGCCGATGTCGCCGCGCTTGGCGTCCATCACGACCAGCGCGCCGGCCGCCCGCGCCTCCTCGACCGACTTCTCCAGGACGGCGATACCGCGCGACCCGAAGCGCTCGAAGAAGGCGCTCTGCGGCTTGAGCACGGCGACCCGGTCGGCCATCGCCTCGACGACCGTGCGGCTGAACCTCTCCAGGCCCGCCACGTCGTCGTTCAGGCCCCACTCGGACAGCAGGGAGGCGTGCGGGTCAATGCCGACGCACAGGGGGCCGCGCTCGTCCATGGCGCGGCGCAGACGTGCGCCGAAGGGTTCGAGAGAGCTCATGCCGTCTTCCTCACGTCGGCGCCGACCGCGTCGGCGAGGGTGGCGTACGGGCTGGTGCGCAGGCGCGCGGCGAGCCCCTTGTGGATGGCACGGCCCCAGAAGGGCCCTTCGTAGATGAACGCGCTGTATCCCTGCACGAGCGTGGCACCGGCGAGAATGCGCTGCCAGGCGTCCTCGGCGTTCTCGATGCCGCCGACGCCCACCAGGGTGATCCGGTCGCCCACGCGCGCGTACAGGCGCCGCAGGACCTCCAGGGAGCGCGCCTTCAGGGGTGCCCCGGACAGGCCGCCGGTCTCCTTGACGAGCGTGGGCTCGGACTTCAGACCGAGCCCCTCGCGGGCGATGGTGGTGTTCGTGGCGATGATCCCGTCCAGGCCGAGCTCGACGGCCAGGTCGGCGACCGCGTCGACGTCCTCGTCGGCGAGGTCCGGTGCGATCTTCACGAGCAGCGGCACCCGGCGCGTGGTGACCGTGCGGTCCGCTGCCTCGCGGACGGCGCTCAGGAGCGGCCGCAGGGACTCCGTGGCCTGGAGGTTGCGCAGGCCGGGCGTGTTGGGCGAGGAGACGTTGACGACCAGGTAGTCGGCGTACGGCGCGAGCCGCTCGGTCGACTTCACGTAGTCGCCGGCGGCGTCGGCCTCCGGGACGACCTTGGTCTTGCCGATGTTGACGCCGACCACGGTCCGGAAGACGGGCGTACGGGAGGCCAGGCGGGCCGCCACGGCCAGCGAGCCCTCGTTGTTGAAGCCCATGCGGTTGATGAGCGCGCGGTCCTGCACGAGCCGGAACAGCCGCTTCCTGGGGTTGCCCGGCTGCGCCTCGCCCGTCACCGTGCCGATCTCGACGTGGTCGAAGCCCAGCATCGACATCCCGTCGATCGCGACCGCGTTCTTGTCGAAGCCGGCGGCGAGCCCGAACGGGCCGTGCATGCGCAGCCCGAAGGCCTCGGTGCGCAGTTCCTTGTGGCGGGGCGCGAGGGCGGCCGCGACGAAGGTGCGCAGTACGGGGATGCGGGCGGCGAGCCGGATCCAGCGGAACGCCAGGTGATGGGCCTGCTCCGGGTCCATCCGTTTGAAAACCAGACGGAAGAAAAGCTTGTACATCGTTCTGTCCTCTTCGAAGCCTCGGTGAGCCTCATGCCGGTGAGCCTCATGAAGAGCCGGTGAGCCTCATGAAGAGGGGGACACCGTTTCCGGTGTCCCCCTCAGGGCTGCTAGTCGCGGGCCGCGGTCAGATGCTCGGCGTGTTCCTGCAGGGAACGCACGCCCACATCCCCGTGGTTGAGGGCGTCGATGCCCTGGACGGCGGCGGCGAGCGCCTGGACCGTCGTCAGGCAGGGCACGGACCGCGCCACGGCCGCCGTACGGATGTCGTAGCCGTCGAGGCGGCCGCCGGTGCCGTACGGGGTGTTGACGATGAGGTCGACCTCGCCGTCGTGGATGAGCTGGACGATGGTCTTCTCGCCGTTGGGGCCGGTGCCCTCGGACTGCTTGCGCACGACGGTGGCGTTGATGCCGTTGCGCTTGAGGACCTCGGCGGTGCCGGAGGTGGCCATCAGCTCGAAGCCGTGGGCGACCAGCTCACGGGCCGGGAAGATCATCGAGCGCTTGTCGCGGTTGGCGACCGAGATGAACGCGCGGCCCTTGGTGGGCAGCGGACCGTAGGCGCCGGCCTGCGACTTGGCGTACGCCGTGCCGAAGACGGAGTCGATGCCCATGACCTCGCCGGTGGAGCGCATCTCCGGGCCGAGGATGGTGTCCACGCCGCGGCCGTGGATGTCGCGGAAGCGCGACCACGGCATGACGGCCTCCTTGACGGAGATCGGCGCGTCGAGCGGGAGTTCGCCGCCGTCGCCGGTCGCCGGAAGGAGCCCCTCCGTGCGCAGTTCGGCGATGGTCGCGCCCAGCGAGATCCGGGCGGCGGCCTTCGCCAGCGGCACCGCGGTCGCCTTCGAGGTGAAGGGGACGGTGCGGGACGCGCGCGGGTTGGCCTCCAGGACGTACAGGATGTCGCCGGCCATCGCGAACTGGATGTTGATCAGGCCGCGCACGCCGACGCCCTTGGCGATGGCCTCCGTGGAGGCCCGCAGGCGCTTGATGTCGAAGCCGCCGAGGGTGATCGGGGGCAGGGCGCACGCCGAGTCGCCGGAGTGGATGCCGGCCTCCTCGATGTGCTCCATGACGCCGCCGAGGTAGAGCTCGGTGCCGTCGTAGAGCGCGTCGACGTCGATCTCGATCGCGTCGTCCAGGAACCGGTCGACGAGGACCGGCCGCGAGGGGCTGATCTCGGTCGACTCGGCGATGTAGGACTCCAGCCGGGTCTCGTCGTAGACGATCTCCATGCCGCGTCCGCCGAGGACGTACGACGGCCGCACCAGCACCGGGTAGCCGATCTCGTCGGCGATGGCCTTGGCGCCGGCGAAGGTGGTCGCGGTGCCGTGCTTGGGGGCGGGCAGGCCCGCCTCGGCGAGGACGCGGCCGAACGCGCCCCGGTCCTCGGCGGCGTGGATGGCCTCCGGGGAGGTGCCGACGATCGGCACGCCGTTGTCCTTCAGCGCCTGCGACAGGCCCAGCGGGGTCTGGCCGCCCAGCTGGACGACGACGCCCGCCACCGGGCCGGCCTGCTGCTCCGCGTGGACGATCTCCAGCACGTCCTCGAGCGTCAGCGGCTCGAAGTACAGGCGGTCGGAGGTGTCGTAGTCCGTGGAGACGGTCTCCGGGTTGCAGTTGACCATCACGGTCTCGTACCCGGCGTCGCCCAGCGCGAAGGAGGCGTGGACGCAGGAGTAGTCGAACTCGATGCCCTGGCCGATGCGGTTGGGACCGGAGCCCAGGATGATGACGGCCGGCTTCTCGCGCGGCGCGACCTCGGTCTCCTCGTCGTAGGAGGAGTAGAAGTACGGCGTCCTCGCGGCGAACTCGGCGGCGCAGGTGTCGACCGTCTTGTAGACCGGGCGGATGCCGAGCGCGTGCCGCACCTCGCGCACGACGTCCTCGCGCAGGCCGCGGATCTCGCCGATCTGCTGGTCGGAGAAGCCGTGCCGCTTGGCCTCGGCGAGCAGCTCGGGGGTGAGCTTCGCGGCCTCGGCGAGCTCGTCGGCGATCTCCTTGATGAGGAAGAGCTGGTCGACGAACCAGGGGTCGATCTTCGTGTACTCGAAGACCTCCTCCTGGGTGGCGCCCGCGCGGATGGCCTGCATGACGGCGTTGATCCGGCCGTCGGTCGGGCGGACCGCCTCCTCGAGGAGGGCGGTCTTGTCGCCGGGTTCGCCGACGAAGGTGAACTGGCTGCCCTTCTTCTCCAGCGAGCGCAGGGCCTTCTGGAAGGCCTCGGTGAAGTTGCGGCCGATGGCCATGGCCTCGCCGACCGACTTCATGGTCGTCGTCAGCGTGGAGTCGGCCTGCGGGAACTTCTCGAAGGCGAACCGCGGGGCCTTCACGACCACGTAGTCGAGCGTGGGCTCGAAGGAGGCCGGGGTCTCCTGCGTGATGTCGTTCGGGATCTCGTCGAGGGTGTAGCCGACGGCGAGCTTGGCCGCGATCTTGGCGATCGGGAAGCCGGTCGCCTTGGAGGCGAGCGCCGAGGACCGCGACACGCGCGGGTTCATCTCGATGACGATCACGCGACCGTCCTCGGGGTTCACCGCGAACTGGATGTTGCAGCCGCCGGTGTCGACGCCGACCTCGCGGATGATCGCGATACCGACGTCACGCAGCACCTGGTACTCGCGGTCGGTGAGGGTCATCGCCGGCGCGACCGTGATGGAGTCGCCGGTGTGCACGCCCATCGGGTCGAAGTTCTCGATGGAGCAGACGACCACGACGTTGTCGTGCTTGTCGCGCATCAGCTCCAGCTCGTACTCCTTCCAGCCGAGGATGGACTCCTCCAGGAGCACCTCGGTGGTCGGGGAGAGCGTGAGGCCCTGGCCGGCGATGCGGCGCAGCTCCTCCTCGTCGTGCGCGAAGCCGGAGCCGGCGCCGCCCATGGTGAAGGAGGGGCGGACGACGACCGGGTAGCCGCCGAGGGTCTCGACGCCCTGGAGGACGTCGTCCATGGAGTGGCAGATGACCGAGCGGGCGGACTCGCCGTGCCCGATCTTGCCGCGGACGGCCTCGACGACGTCCTTGAAGAGGTCGCGGTCCTCGCCCTTGTTGATGGCCTCGACGTTGGCGCCGATCAGCTCGACGCCGTACTTCTCCAGCGTGCCCGCCTCGTGCAGCGAGATCGCGGTGTTGAGGGCCGTCTGGCCGCCCAGGGTGGGCAGCAGCGTGTCGGGCCGCTCCTTGGCGATGATCTTCTCGACGAACTCCGGGGTGATCGGCTCGACGTAGGTGGCGTCGGCGATCTCCGGGTCGGTCATGATCGTCGCCGGGTTGGAGTTCACGAGGATGACACGCAGGCCCTCGGACTTCAGGACCCGGCATGCCTGCGTGCCGGAGTAGTCGAACTCGGCGGCCTGGCCGATGACGATCGGGCCGGAGCCGATGACCAGGACGGACTGGATATCGGTGCGCTTAGGCACGCTGGCCCTCCATCAGGGATACGAAGCGGTCGAACAGGTAGGCGGCGTCGTGCGGGCCCGCTGCCGCTTCGGGGTGGTACTGGACGCTGAAGGCCGGCTTGTCGAGGAGGTGGAGTCCCTCCACCACGTTGTCGTTGAGGCAGACGTGGGAGACCTCGGCGCGGCCGTAGGGGGTCTCGGAGACCTTGTCGGTCGGCGCGTCCACGGCGAAGCCGTGGTTGTGCGCCGTGACCTCGACCTTGCCGGTCGTACGGTCCTGGACCGGCTGGTTGATGCCGCGGTGGCCGTACTTCAGCTTGTAGGTGCCGAAGCCGAGGGCGCGGCCGAGGATCTGGTTGCCGAAGCAGATGCCGAAGAGCGGGGTGCCGCGCTCCAGGACCGCCTGCATGACGGAGACCGGGTGGTCGGCGGTGGCCGGGTCGCCGGGGCCGTTGGAGAAGAACACGCCGTCGGGGTTCACGGCGAACACGTCGTCGGCGGTGGCCGTGGCGGGCAGCACGTGCACCTCGATGCCGCGCTCGGCCATGCGGTGCGGGGTCATGCCCTTGATGCCGAGGTCGACGGCGGCGACGGTGAACTTCTTCTCGCCGATCGCGGGGACGACGTACGCCTCCTTGGTGGCGACCTCGGCAGAGAGGTCGGCACCCTTCATCTCGGGGGCCTGGCGGACCTCGGCGAGCATGGTGCCCTCGTCGGGCAGCGCGTTGCCGGAGAAGATGCCGACGCGCATGGCGCCGCGCTCGCGGAGGTGGCGGGTGAGCGCGCGGGTGTCGATGCCGGAGATCCCGACGACGCCCTGGTGGCGCAGCTCCTCGTCCAGCGAGCGCTTGGCGCGCCAGTTCGACGGCACGCGCGCGGGGTCGCGCACGACGTAGCCGGCGACCCAGATCTGCTTGCTCTCCGGGTCCTCGTCGTTGACGCCGGTGTTGCCCACGTGCGGGGCGGTCATCACGACGACCTGACGGTGGTACGACGGGTCGGTGAGGGTCTCCTGGTAGCCGGTCATGCCGGTGGAGAACACGGCCTCGCCGAAGGTCACCCCCACGGCCCCGTAGGCGCGGCCGCGGAACGTCCGGCCGTCCTCCAGGACGAGTACCGCGGGAACCTTGCCGGCTCCCCTTGTGGAGGTCGTCATCGTTCGGCGCCTTCCGTGCTGTTGGTGTTGATCATGGAGTTAATGACGTCGACCCACTCGTTGTGCTCCGCCGCGTGGTCCGAGCGGAACCCCGAGTCGATCAGCCGCTCGCCGTGCGCCCAGGTCACCACGAGCAGTCCGCCCTCGGTCAGGACCTTGCCGGCGATGCCCTTGTCGAGCCGGGCCTCGCGCAGCTGCCCGACGGGGACGAAGAAGTCGGTCGCGCCGGGGCGTACGACGTCCAGTCCCGCGTCCGTCAGGGTGAGCTCGACCCGGCTGCGGGTGCCCAGGCCGTGCGCCACGATGCGGTCCAGCCACTGACCTGCGGTGGTCGAGCCGTGGTAGCGGCCGCTCATGCTCAGTCTCGCCGGGCCGGGGTCGTCCGGCGCGCTGGGCAGCTCGGGCAGGTCGCCCTGGAGCGTGCCGCGCCACTTCCAGCCCTCGCGCATCAGCCAGTAGACGAGCGCGACGAAGAGGGCGAGGCCGACGAGCCAGCCCACGCGGGCGGCCCAGTCGGTGACCTCGGCCGACTTCTTTTCGGCGGCGAACGAGGCGGCGAGCAGAGTTGCAGGTGTCACGTGAGCTTCCCGTCGACGAGCGTGGCCTTGCCCCGGAGCCACGTGTGCGTCACACGGCCCGGCAGCTCACGACCCTCGTACGGGGTGTTGCGGCTGCGCGAGGCGAAGCCCGCGGGGTCCACGGACCCACGGTATTCCGTGTCGACGAGCGTGAGGTTGGCGGGCTCACCAGCCGAGACGGGGCGGCCGTGGCCCTGGGCCTGCCCGATCTGCGCGGGCTTCACGGACATGCGCTCGGCGACCCCGGCCCAGGTGAGCAGCCCGGTGTCCACCATGGTGTCCTGCACGACCGAGAGCGCGGTCTCCAGGCCGACCATGCCCATGGCGGCCGCGGCCCACTCGCAGTCCTTGTCCTCGTGCGGGTGCGGGGCGTGGTCGGTGGCGACGATGTCGATCGTGCCGTCGGCCAGTGCCTCGCGCAGCGCCATCACGTCACGCTCGGTGCGCAGCGGCGGGTTCACCTTGTAGACCGGGTTGTAGGTGCGCACCATCTCGTCGGTGAGGAGCAGGTGGTGCGGGGTGACCTCGGCGGTGACGTCGATGCCGCGGGACTTGGCCCAGCGGACGATCTCGACGGAGCCGGCGGTCGACAGGTGGCAGATGTGGACGCGGGAGCCGACGTGCTCGGCGAGCAGGACGTCCCGGGCGATGATCGATTCCTCCGCCACCGCGGGCCAGCCGCCGAGACCCAGCTCGGCGGAGACGACGCCCTCGTTCATCTGGGCGCCCTCGGTCAGCCGGGGCTCCTGCGCGTGCTGGGCGACGACGCCGCCGAAGGCCTTCACGTACTCCAGCGCGCGGCGCATGATCACGGCGTCGTCGACGCACTTGCCGTCGTCGGAGAAGACGGTGACGCCGGCGGCCGACTCGTGCATGGCGCCCAGCTCGGCGAGCTTGCGGCCCTCCAGGCCGACGGTGACGGCTCCGATGGGCTGCACGTCGCAGTAGCCGTGCTCCTTGCCCAGGCGCCAGACCTGCTCGACGACGCCGGCGGTGTCGGCGACCGGGAAGGTGTTGGCCATGGCGAACACGGCCGTGAAGCCGCCCGAGGCCGCCGCGCGCGTGCCGGTCAGCACGGTCTCGGAGTCCTCGCGGCCGGGCTCGCGCAGATGCGTGTGCAGGTCGACCAGGCCCGGCAGCAGGACCTTGCCGGCCGCCTCGACGACCTGGGCGCCCTCGTCGCTCAGGCCGGTGCCCACCTCGGCGATGGTCTCGCCGTCGATCAGCACGTCCTGGGGCTCGCCGCCGAGCACCTTCGCACCACGGATCAGGATCTTGCTCATCTGTCTACTTCTCCTCGGTACGGGTGTGAGTGGCGGCCGGTTCGTTTCCGCCCAGCAGCAGGTACAGGACGGCCATCCGGATGGAGACTCCGTTTGCGACCTGCTCGATGGCGGTGCAGCGGTCCGAGTCGGCGACCTCGGCGGTGATCTCCATGCCGCGGACCATCGGGCCGGGGTGCATCACGATGGCGTGCTCGGGCATCCTCGCCATGCGGTCGCCGTCGAGGCCGTAGCGCCGCGAGTACTCGCGCTCGGTCGGGAAGAACGCGGCGTTCATCCGCTCGCGCTGCACACGCAGCATCATCACCGCGTCGGACTTCGGCAGGGTGCTGTCGAGGTCGTACGACACCTCGCAGGGCCAGGTCTCGACGCCGACCGGCACCAGGGTGGGCGGGGCGACCAGGGTGACCTCGGCGCCGAGGGTGTGCAGCAGGTCGACGTTGGAGCGGGCGACGCGGCTGTGCAGGACGTCGCCGACGATCGTGATGCGCCGGCCGTCGAGGTCCTGGCCGAGCCCGGCGTCCCGGCCGACGAGCCGGCGGCGCATCGTGAAGGCGTCCAGGAGGGCCTGGGTGGGGTGCTGGTGGGTGCCGTCGCCGGCGTTGATGACGGCCGCGTCGATCCAGCCGGAGTTGGCGAGGCGGTACGGCGCCCCGGAGGCGCCGTGCCGGATGACCACGGCGTCGACGCCCATGGCCTCCAGGGTCTGGGCGGTGTCCTTCAGGGACTCGCCCTTGGACACGCTCGACCCCTTGGCGGAGAAGTTGATGACGTCCGCGGACAGCCGCTTCTCGGCGGCCTCGAAGGAGATGCGGGTGCGCGTGGAGTCCTCGAAGAAGAGGTTCACGACGGTGCGGCCGCGCAGGGTCGGCAACTTCTTGATCGGCCGGTCGGCGACCCGGGCCATCTCCTCGGCGGTGTCGAGGATCAGGACGGCGTCGTCGCGGGTGAGGTCGGCGGCCGAGATGAGATGACGCTGCATCTGTCAGGCTCCGTAAGGCAGTTCAGGAGAATTGGGGCAGACGGGTGCGCCGGAGGGCGCACTGAGCGGGCGTACGACAGCGCGTACGCCGGGGGCGCTACTGGGAGGTCTGCTTGGCACCGAGCAGCACGGTGTCGCGACCGTCCTCCTCGGCGAGCTGGACCTTGACCGTCTCCCGCAGCGACGTGGGGATGTTCTTGCCGACGTAGTCGGCGCGGATGGGCAGTTCGCGGTGGCCCCGGTCGACGAGGACCGCGAGCTGGACCGCGCGCGGACGGCCGATGTCGTTCAGGGCGTCGAGCGCGGCGCGGATGGTGCGGCCGGAGAACAGGACGTCGTCGACGAGGATGACGAGGCGGCCGTCGATGCCGTCACCGGGGATCTCGGTGCGGGCGAGCGCACGCGGCGGGTGCATGCGCAGGTCGTCGCGGTACATCGTGATGTCGAGCGAGCCGACCGGCATCTTGCGCTCGGTGATCTCCTCGAGCTTGGCGGCGAGCCGCTGGGCGAGGAAGACGCCTCGGGTGGGAATTCCGAGGAGCACCACGTCGTCGGCGCCCTTGGCGCGCTCGACGATCTCGTGGGCGATGCGGGTCAACACCCGCGCGATGTCAGGGCCTTCGAGAACGGGCCTGGCGTCGGACGCTTGCGTGTCCTGCTGCCTGTCCATACGAAAAGGACCTCCTTCTCCGCCTCACGGGACGGACCTTAAAGGACGTCTGGTTTGCGCCATCCACCGTAGCAGGCCACCGGAGGGCGTCTCATCACCCCCTTGGCCCAATCGGCCACCGATAGCACGGAAGCGTCGGTGTGGACCATTCGGCTTGACGCGCCAGAGTAACGCTGCGTAACCTCACAGTGAGTTACCAACCGCGCGGCATGGAACCCAAGCCACGCCGCGTCGACACAGTGTCCGGGGAGCTATATGTCCAGCGAATACGCCAAACAGCTCGGGGCCAAACTCCGGGCCATCCGCACCCAGCAGGGCCTTTCCCTCCACGGTGTCGAGGAGAAGTCCCAGGGACGCTGGAAGGCCGTCGTGGTCGGTTCGTACGAGCGCGGTGACCGTGCCGTGACCGTACAGCGCCTTGCCGAGTTGGCGGATTTCTACGGCGTCCCGGTGCAGGAGCTGCTGCCGGGCACCACTCCGGGCGGGGCCGCCGAGCCGCCGCCGAAGCTGGTCCTGGACCTGGAGCGGCTGGCTCATGTGCCGGCCGAGAAGGCGGGTCCCCTTCAGCGCTACGCCGCGACCATCCAGTCGCAGCGCGGTGACTACAACGGCAAGGTGCTCTCGATCCGCCAGGACGACCTGCGCACACTCGCCGTCATCTACGACCAGTCCCCCTCGGTCCTGACCGAGCAGCTGATCAGCTGGGGCGTCCTGGACGCGGACGCGCGCCGCGCGGTCTCCCACGCCGACGAGGGCTGAGCCCTTCAGGCCTGAGCAGAAACGTACCGCCGGGGTGGCCGAAACCCATGGGGTCGAGGCCACCGAGGCGGCGTTCTGACGCCCGAGAGGGCCCCAGGGACACAAGAAGACGCGGGAGGGCTTCAGGTCCTTGAAACGGCCGAGCAGGCCGTTGACGAACGACGGCGACTCGTCCGTGGAGAACTCCTTCGCCAGCTGCACCATCTCGTCCAGCACGACGGCGTCCGGGGTCTCGTCGACCCAGATCAGCTCGTACGCGCCGAGCCGCAGGATGTTGCGGTCCACGACCGGCATGCGGTCGAGCGTCCAGCCGACGGCGTACTGCGCGATCAGCTCGTCGATGTGCCTCGCGTGCTGCGCGTAGCCCTCGACGAGCTGCATCGTGTACTCGCTCACCGGCGGCTGCCGGGTGTCGGCCCGGGAGAGCCGGATCCAGTCCGCGAGAACCGTCAGGACGTCGGCTCCGCGCTGGTCACCCTCGAAGAGGATCTGGAAGGCGCGCTTGCGGGCCGTGTTGCGGGCAGCCAATTTAGCTGTTCACCCGGCCGAGGTAGTCGCTCGTGCGGGTGTCGACCTTGATCTTCTCACCGGTGGTGATGAAGAGCGGGACCTGGATCTGGTGGCCGGTCTCCAGGGTGGCGGGCTTGGTGCCACCGGTGGAGCGGTCGCCCTGGACACCCGGCTCGGTCTCCTGGATGACCAGCTCGACGGCGGCCGGGAGCTCGACGAAGAGCACCTCGCCCTCGTGCTGGGCGACGGTGGCCATGAAGCCCTCGATCAGGAAGTTCGCGGCGTCGCCGACGGCCTTCCGGTCGACCATGAGCTGGTCGTAGGTCTCCATGTCCATGAAGACGAAGTACTCGCCGTCCATGTACGAGAACTGCATGTCGCGCTTGTCGACGGTGGCCGTCTCGACCTTCACGCCGGCGTTGAAGGTCTTGTCGACGACCTTCCCGGACAGCACGTTCTTGAGCTTGGTGCGCACGAAGGCCGGGCCCTTGCCGGGCTTGACGTGCTGGAACTCGACGACGGACCACAGCTGGCCGCCGTCGAGCTTGAGCACCATGCCGTTCTTGAGGTCGTTCGTGGAAGCCACGGTTGCGGAATCTCCTGGACTGACGTGGACGACCCCGGCGCACGCACGTAGCTGAAAAGCTAAAGCGCGAGCAGCTCCTTGGTCGTGATGGTGAGTAGCTCGGGTCCGCCGTCCGCCTCGGGGCGAACGACGAGCGTGTCATCGATCCGGACGCCGCCCCGGCCCGGGAGGTGGACCCCCGGTTCGACGGTGACCGGCACGCAAGCGTCCAGTTTACCCATGGCCGCGGGAGCCAACTGCGGGTCCTCGTCGATTTCGAGTCCCACACCGTGCCCCGTCAGCGCCGGAAGGCCTTCCGCGCACCCCGCGGAATCCAGCACCTGCCGCGCGGCGCGGTCCACGTCGCGGTAGGCCGCGCCGGGTGCGAGCATCTCCCGTCCGGCCCGCTGGGCTGCGAAGACCAGGTCGTACAGGTCGATCTGCCAGTCGGCGGGGGACGTGCCGATGACGAAGGTGCGGCCGATCTCGCAGCGGTAGCCGCGGTACGTCGCCCCCAGGCACACGGAGAGGAAGTCGCCCTCCTCGACCCGGCGGTCCGTGGGCCGGTGTGCGCGTCGGCCGGAGTTCGGGCCGGTGGCCACGGCGGTCGGGAAGGCGGGGCCGTCGGCGCCGTGGTCCACGAGGCGGCGTTCGAGTTCGAGGGCGAGATGGCGCTCGGTGCGGCCCACGAGGATGGATTCGAGGAGCTCCCCCAGCGCCTGGTCGGCGATCTCGGCGCCGATACGCAGGCAGGAGATCTCCTCCTCGTCCTTGACCACCCGGAGCTGTTCGACCGCGCCGCCGAGGTCGGCCAGGCGCAGACGGGGCACGACGGAGCGGATGGCTCTGTGCCGGGCGACGGTGAGGTGGTGTTCCTCCACGGCGAGGGAGTCACCGCCCTGCCCCTCGGCGAGGTCGGCCGCCGCGACCGCGGGGTCACCGGCCGCGCCGGGCAGGATGTGCGTCCGCAGGGCCTCGTCGGGGCGACCCTCGGCGGGCCGGTCGTCGGGCGGGCCGACACACACGAGCAGGTCCTCGGACCTGCCGATGAGCAGCACGGAGTCCTGGGGGGCGGCGCCCGCGAGGTAGCGGACGTTCGCGGGGCGGGAGATCAGCGCGGAGGCGCTGCCGCTGGCTTGGCAGCGTTCCCGTAGGCGGGTTCGGCGGGCGGCGTACACCTCTGACATGACACGAGCGTAGGAGGCTCGTCCGGTTTGTGCCGGTTGGGAGAGAGCCGTTCGGACGAGAGGGTGCCGCCTGAGGTTGTGAGCCGTGTGCGGGTGAGTGGAGGGCTCGCGCCCGCGCGGCGGAGCCGCACATCGATACAGTCCCGCACCCCTTCACGCCGACCCGATCGCGTCGGCTACCAGTTCGGTGGGCTCGCGATCGAGCGGGCCAGTACGTCGTCCAGGACCTGGGCGGTCTGCGGGACGTCGAGCTGGGAGTTGTCGATGATGGGCAGGCCCGAGCCGTACCAGCCCGCCATGCGGCCGTGGATCCGCGCCACCTCCTCGTCGGTGAGGCGGCGGTTGCCCGCGCGTTCGGCGTTGCGCTCCAGGACGATCTCCAGGCCCGGCAGCAGCACCACGGGCAGCAGCCCGGGGCCGACGTGCCGCTTCCAGCCGCCGAGGCCGACGACCGGGCGGTCGGGGAAGACCGCGTCGTCGAGGATGCAGGAGATGCCGTTGGCCAGGAAGTTCCGCGCGGCGAAGCCGCAGGTGCGGCGGGCCAGGCGGTACTGGGCCTCGGAGTGGTCGTTCCACCCGGACTGGGGGTCCGCGAAGCCCGAGCGGACCCATTCACGCACGTCGTCGAGGCTGATGTGGGCCGTGGGGACCCGGCGGTGGTCCGCCCAGTACTTGGCGACGCTCGTCTTGCCGGCCCCGGCCGGACCGATGAGCAGCACCGCGATGGTCGTGGTCGTCGGGTCGGGTGTCGCGGTCGCGGGCGGCACGCTCGGCATGCCGACGGGACCGCCGGGCGGCAGCGGTACATGGCCCGTGGTCTCGGGCGCCTGCGGGGCCGGGACATGGTGCGGGGTGTGCGGAACCGGTCCGGGGGGTGCGAAGCCCGGCGCCGGGGGCGGCGGGGGCGGCGCGGAGCCCTGATGGGGCGCGGAGCCCTGATGAGCAGCGGGTCCTTGATGAGCAGCGGGACCCTGATGCGGGGCAGGTCCCTGATGAGCACCGGGTCCCTGATGCGGGACGGGACCCTGGTGTGCGGCGGGTCCCGGGTGCCCGCCCGGGTGGTGCGCCCCCGGGTCGTGCGCGGCCGGCGTCCAGCCGTGCCCCGACTGATGGGGCGGCGGCAGCGGAGAACCCACTGCATGCTGCATCCGGTGCCACTCCGTCTCGTCTTCCATGGCCATTGGCGCTGGCAGCGGGCTCGCGACCCGCCCCCTACCGAACGGTACCGCCCCCGGCCACCGTTTGGTGAACGGCCGGGGGCGGTCTGAAGTGCCCATCGCCACAGGCGAATCGGACGGAACGGTGATTCGGTGGACTTACTGGCCGACTTCGCCGTACGCGGCGAGCAGCACGGCCGGGTCCGGCCCCTCCAGGACGGTGGGCTTGGCCAGACCGTCGAGGACGATGAAGCGCAACAGGTCGCCGCGCGACTTCTTGTCGACCTTCATGGCCTGGAGCAGCTTGGGCCACTGGTCGTAGCGGTAGTGCAGCGGCAGGCCCACCGATTCGAGGATCGTGCGGTGCCGGTCCGCCGTCGCGTCGTCCAACCGTCCCGCGAGACGGCCGAGTTCGGCGGCGAAGTGCATACCGACGGCCACGGCGGCGCCGTGCCGCCACTTGTAGCGCTCGTTCTTCTCGATCGCGTGGCCGAGCGTGTGGCCGTAGTTGAGGATCTCCCTGAGGCCCGACTCCTTCAGGTCCGAGGAGACGACCTCGGCCTTGACCCGGATCGAGCGCTCGATCAGCTCCGCGGTGTGCGGGCCGGCCGGGGTGCGCGCGGCCTCGGGGTCGGCCTCGATCAGCTCCAGGATCGCCGGGTCGGCGATGAAGCCGGCCTTGATGATCTCCGCGAGACCGGAGACGTAGTCGTTGACCGGCAGCGAGTCGAGGGCGGCCAGGTCGCACAGCACGCCGGCCGGCGGGTGGAAGGCACCGACCAGGTTCTTGCCCTCGGCGGTGTTGATGCCGGTCTTGCCGCCGACGGCCGCGTCCACCATGGCCAGCACGGTGGTGGGGACCGCGATCCAGCGCACTCCGCGCAGCCAGGTCGCCGCCACGAACCCGGCCAGGTCGGTGGTCGCGCCGCCGCCGACACCGACGATCACGTCGGAGCGGGTGAACCCGGACTGGCCCAGCGCCTTCCAGCAGTAGGCCGCCACCTCGGCGGTCTTGGCCTCCTCGGCGTTCGGCACCTGGATGGCGACCGCCTCGTAGCCCTGCTCGGCCAGATCGGCCCGCAGCGCCTCGCCGGTCTCGGCCAGCGCCTCCGGGTGGATCACGGCGATCCGCTTGACCCGCGCGCCGATCAACCCGCCCAGCTCGCCCAGGAGCTGACGGCCCACCAGTACCTCGTACGGCTCACTGCCCGCGGTACCGCCGACCTGGATCCGCGTCACTGCCTCAGTCATGCGTCCTTCAACTCCAGTGCGTCCAGGGCGGCTTGAGACACCTCTTCGGGCGTACGGCCGTCGGTGGCCACGACGGCCGTGGCGACCCCCTCGTACAGATGGCGGCGGGCCTCCATCAGGTCCCGCCACTGCTTGCGCGGATTGACCGCGAGCAGCGGACGGGCGGCGTTCAGGCCGGTGCGCTTGACCGCCTCCTCGACGTCCATCGACAGGTAGACGACCCGCTGCCCGGCCAGCAGCGCGCGCGTGTCCTCGTCGAGGATCGAGCCGCCGCCCAGTGCCAGGACACCGTCGTGCTCGGTCAGCGCCCGCTGCACGGCCTGCTTCTCGATGGCGCGGAAGGCCGGCTCGCCCTCGTCGACGAAGATCTCCGCGATGGTCCGGCCCTGCTCGGCCACGATGTCGTCGTCGGTGTCCCGGTAGCCGACGCCGAGGCGCTCGGCGAGCAGCTGTCCGACCGTGGACTTGCCCACGCCCATCGGCCCGACCAGCACCACCACAGGCGCTGCGCTCATCGGATCGCGAGGTTGTCGAGGTACGACTGGACGTTGCGGCGGGTCTCGGCCACCGAGTCGCCGCCGAACTTCTCCGCCACCGCGTCGGCCAGGACGAGCGCCACCATGGCCTCCGCGACGATACCCGCGGCCGGGACCGCGGAGACGTCGGAGCGCTGGTGGTGGGCCTGCGTGGCCTCGCCGGTCGCGACGTCGACGGTCTGCAGGGCCCGCGGCACGGTGGCGATCGGCTTCATCGCGGCGCGCACCCGCAGCAGCTCACCGGTGGTGAGGCCGCCCTCGGTGCCGCCGGAGCGGCCGGAGACCCGGCGGATCCCGTCGGGCGTGTTCACGATCTCGTCGTGCGCCTTGGAGCCGGGCACGCGGGCGAGTTCGAAGCCGTCGCCGAGCTCGACGCCCTTGATCGCCTGGATGCCCATGAGCGCACCGGCGAGGCGGGCGTCCAGCTTGCGGTCCCAGTGCACGTGCGAGCCGAGGCCCACGGGGACGCCGTAGGCGAGCACCTCGACCACGCCACCGAGGGTGTCGCCGTCCTTGTGGGCCTGGTCGACCTCCGCGACCATCGCCTTCGAGGCGTCCGCGTCGAGGCAGCGCAGCGGGTCTTCGTCCAGCTTCTCGACGTCGGCCGGCGTCGGGTACACACCCTGCGGGGCCTTCACGGAGCACAGCTCGACGACATGGCTGACGATCTCGATGCCGGCCGTCTCCTTGAGGTACGACCGGGCGACGGCGCCGAGGGCGACACGGGCCGCGGTCTCCCGTGCCGAGGCACGCTCCAGGATCGGGCGGGCCTCGTCGAAGCCGTACTTCTGCATGCCCGCGAGGTCGGCGTGGCCGGGACGCGGACGGGTCAGCGGGGCGTTGCGGGCGAGGCCGGCGAGGATCTCCGGGTCGACCGGGTCGGCCGCCATGACCTGCTCCCACTTGGGCCACTCGGTGTTGCCCACCATGATCGCCACGGGGGAGCCGAGGGTGAGGCCGTGCCGGACGCCGCCGATGAAGGTGACCTCGTCGCGCTCGAACTTCATGCGCGCACCGCGTCCATAGCCGAGCCGGCGCCGGGCCAGGTGGTCCGCCACCATCTCCGTGGTGATCGGCACGCCGGCGGGAAGGCCCTCCAGCGTCGCCACGAGTGCGGGACCGTGGGACTCCCCCGCGGTCAGCCAGCGCAACCTGCTCAACGGTGCTCCTCAGTGCTCGCGCCCTGGTACTGCCCTGCGTACGCGTGTCCTCACGTACGTCGACGGCGCGACCAGGTGCGCGGCCCCGGCCCGCCACCTTCGATCCTCCCACGTCCGGCACCGGTCCCCGGCCGCCGGTCCACCAGGCGGACGGAAAACGGACGGCGCCGGACGCCGGCGCGGATCACGCGGGGCTGTTGCCCTGCGGCTGCTGCGGGGCGTACGCGCCCAGGAAGTCGGCGCCGCTCGGCTGCGCCGGCTGCGGCCGGGCCTGCTGCTGCGGGGCGTACGCGCCCAGGAAGTCGGCGCCGCTCGGCTGCGCCGACTGCGGCTGGGCCTGCTGCTGCGGGGCGTACGGGCCCAGGTAGTCGGCGCCTCGCCCCTGGCCGTGCTGCGGGGCGGCCTGGACAGCCCCGAGGGCCTGCGCCCGGCGTACGGCGCGGCGCCGGTCGATCTTGCGCTTCAGGTTGTAGACCCACGACCCGACGACGAGCAGGATGACCAGGACGAGCACCGGAATCTGCACCCAGTCCGGCATGAACTGCAGGACGATCTCGAATATTTCACTCTTGCCGGACGCCAGCGGCACACCAGTGGACACTGCTCGTACTCCCCCTCGATCCCTCTCCGCCCCCTGCGGAACTCAGCGGATCCTAGCGGTTCGCGAGAGCCCGCTCGCCCGCTTTTCGCATGGCCTCGACGGGCGCGGGGGACTGGCCTGTCATCTGCTCCACCTGCAGCACCGCCTGGTGCACGAGCAGGTCGAGACCGCTGACGACGGCACCGCCGAACATGGACCAGCGCGCCGCGAGTGCGGTGGGCCAGGGGTCGTAGAGCACGTCGAACAGGGTGGCGGGGCGTTCCGGTACGGCGCCGGCGAGGGCGTCCGTCGTACCGGCGGGGGTGGTCGCGATCACCAGCGGCGCGTGCAGCGCCCGGTCCGCGTCTGCCCAGTCGGCGGTGCGGACGTCGAGGTCGAGCCGCTCGCCCCACTGCCGCATCTCGGCCGCGCGGGCGTCGCTGCGTACGTACGCCACGACCTCGCCGGTGCAGATGCGCGCGAGCGCGGCCAGCGCGGAGGACGCCGTGGCCCCGGCACCGAGGATCGCGGCCGAGTCGACCTGCTCGACGCCGTGTTCGCGCAGCGCGGCGACCATGCCGGGGATGTCGGTGTTGTCGCCGACGCGTCGGCCGTCCTCGGTGAGGACGACCGTGTTCACGGCCTCCACCGAGGCCGCCGTCTCGCTGATCCCGTCGAGCAGGGGCATGACCGCCCGCTTGAGCGGCATGGTCAGGGACAGTCCGGCCCACTCCGGCCCGAGCTCCGCGAAGAACCCGGGCAGCGCGGCCTCGTCGATCTCGAACCGGTCGTACGACCAGTCCGTGAGCCCGAGTTCCTCGTAGGCCGCGCGGTGCAGCACCGGGGAGAGGGAGTGGGCGATGGGCTTGCCGAGAACGGCGGCCCGGCGGGCGTCAGTTGCCCGAGCTCTCATTGAACTTGTCCTTGAGCTTCTGGAAATCGTCGTGCGTCTTCGCGAATTCGGTCTTGCTCACGCCGTCGACGGCGACGAAGTAGTACCAGCCCTGATCCGTCGGATTCAGCGTTCCGGTGATCGCACCGTCACCCGGGTTACCGATCGGTCCGGGCGGAAGACCCTTCTGCGTGTACGTGTTGTACGGGTCCTGGTTGCTGTTGATCTCGTCTTCGCTGATATTGATGTTGCTCTCGCCCTTCAGGTAGTTGAAGGTCGAGTCGAACTGCAGCAGACCATAGGTCTCGGGGTTCGAGCGGTCGAGGCGGTTGTAGACCACTTCCGCCATCTTGCGGTAGTCGTCGTTGGTCTTGCCCTCGGCCTGGACCAGGCTGGCGACGGTGATGACCTGCAGCGGGCTGTCCAGCTTGAGCGCCTTGGCCTTGGCCTCCAGGTCGAGCGTCTTGTACTTGGCCGCGGCCCTGGACACCATCTCCTTCAGGACCGATTCCGGCTTCATGCCCTTGGCGGCGGGATAGGTACCCGGGTAGAGGAAGCCCTCCAGCGGGTCCTTGATCTCACTGTTGTCGTTCGCCCAGCTCGGCAGTCCGAGGCTCTTGTAATTCTTCTCGGCGAGCTTCTTGGTGGTGCCGGCCGACAGATCGAGCTGTTCGTCGATCGACTTGTAGACGGCGATATTCCGCTCACCCGGCTTTACCAGGACATTGTTCTGGCTCTTCGGGTCGAGCATCATCTCGACGGCGCTCTCGGCGGACATCTCCTTGTGCAGCAGATAGGCGCCGGCCTGGATCGTCTTGCCGTCGGGGTTCTGCGACTGGGCGGCGACGAACGCGTCGACGCTCTTGACGACCCCGGCCTGCTTGAGCCGCTGGCCGATCTCGTTGCCGAGGGCGCCCTTGGGGATCTCCACGGTGACGGTCTCGTCCGTGCCGCCCCCGGCGTAGTCCGGCGCCGAGCCGAAACGATCCTGGTAAAACTGGTATCCGAAATATCCGACTCCGGCCACGCCGCCCGCGAAGACCAGGGAGACCACCAGACAGGCGCACCCGCTGCGCCGTTTCTTGGGCTTGCCGCCCCGGGACCGGCGGTCGCCGCGGCCGTCCCCCGGGTCGTCGTCGGAGTCGTCGTCATCGTCGCCGCCGCCGGCGAAGAAGGCGTGTTCGCCCTGGTCGGGGCCGGGATCCCAGTCGGTCTCCGGCGGCTCGGGCTCCGCCTGCCGCCGGCTCGGCGGCTGGGGCGGCGGATAGGCGTCGGGGGTGCCGTAGTAGTCGGCCTGCTCGCCGCCGTACGCCGCGGCCTGCTGCCCGTAGGGGTCCGAGTGGTCGGGGTACTGGGGCTGCTGGTGGGTGCCGGTCGGCCAGCCGTTGGTGTCGTACGACTGCTGCTGCGGATGCCCCGGGTACTGCTGCTGGTCGTACTGCTGCGGGTACTGCTGCTGAGCCTGGCCGTACGGATCCTGCTGGCCGTGACCCCACTCGCCGTAGTGCTGCTGCTGCGGCTGCTGCGGATAGTGCTGCTGCTGGCCGCCGTAGGCAGCCTGCTGGCCCGTGTGGGCCTGCTGCCCTTCCCATCCGCCGTCCCCGTACAACGGGTCCTCCGGATGCCACGGTTCGGAGCCTTGGCCCCGGCCATACTCAGTCATCGATCCCCTAGAGCCGCGAGGCGGCGGATGCGCGGCTGCTGAAGATCCGGCTCCCGTCCCGCCTCTCTTTGTGCGCCAGCTGTTCGAACACCGGCGCATCGCGCGGAACGTTACCGTATCGCGATCAGATAACCACTTCGACGCTCTCGCCGGGAGCTTTACCTGACACCCGTTCGGATTCGAGCGCCTGCTGCAAGATGATCACAGCGGCTGCCTGGTCGATCACGGCGCGGCCCTTCTTCGACTTCACGCCCGAGGCGCGCAGTCCCTGACTGGCCGTCACGGTCGTCATCCGCTCGTCCACGAGCCTGACCGGTACGGGCGCGATCATGCGGGCGAACTCCTGGGCGAAGCCTCTGACCTTGACCGCGGCGGGGCCCTCGCCCCCCTTGAGGGAGCGGGGCAGGCCGACGACGACCTCGAGGGGCTCGTACTCCTCGACGAGCTGCTTCAGCCGCCGGTGAGCTGCGGGGATGTCCCGGCCCGGGACCGTCTCGACCGGGGTGGCGAGGATCCCGTCGGGGTCGCACGAGGCGACGCCGATACGGGCGTCGCCCACGTCGATGGCCAGGCGACGGCCGCGGCGCATGCCCCGGCCGTCGCCTTTTGCCTGTGTGTCTTCGCTCACTTGGCCGTTTCCGCCACGAGCCGCTCGACGGCGTCGACGGCCTCGCCGACGGCGGCCGGGTTCTGGCCGCCGCCCTGGGCGACGTCCGGCTTGCCGCCACCGCCGCCGCCGAGGGTCTTGGCGGCGGTGCGGACCAGGTCACCGGCCTTGAGGCCGCGGTCACGAGCGGCGTCGTTGGTGGCGATGACCGTCAGCGGCTTGCCGTTGTTCACGGTGAACAGGGCGACCACGGCGGCACGTCCCCCCTGGATGCGGCCGCGCACGTCGAGGACCAGCTTGCGCAGGTCGTCCGGCGTGGTGCCGTCGGGGACCTGACCGGTGACGACGGCGATGCCGCGCACGTCCTTGGCGGACTCGGCGAGACCGGCGGCGGCCTGGAGCACCTTCTCGGCGCGGAACTTCTCGATCTCCTTCTCGGCGTCCTTCAGCTTGCCGAGCATGGCGGAGACCTTCTCCGGGAGCTCCTCCGCGCGGCCCTTGATCAGCTCCTGGAGCTGGGCGACGACCGTGTGCTCACGGGCGAGGAAGTTGTAGGCGTCCACGCCGACCAGGGCCTCGATACGGCGGACACCCGAGCCGATGGACGACTCGCCGAGCAGCTTCACCAGGCCGAGCTGGGCGGTGTTGTGCACATGGGTGCCGCCGCACAGCTCCTTGGAGAAGTCGCCGATGGTCACGACGCGGACCCGCTCGCCGTACTTCTCGCCGAACTCGGCGATGGCGCCCTGCTTCTTGGCCTCGTCGATACCCATGACCTCGGCGTGCACGTCGAGGTCGCGGGCGAGCACCTCGTTGATCTTCTGCTCGACGTCGGTCATCACGGCCGTCGGGACGGCGGAGGGGGAACCGAAGTCGAAGCGGAAGCGGCCCGGCTGGTTCTCGGAACCGGCCTGGGCGGCTGTCGGGCCGAGGGCGTCGCGCAGGGCCTGGTGGGTGAGGTGGGTGGCCGAGTGGGCGCGGGCGATGGCCGTACGACGACGGGAGTCGATCGAGGCGTGGGCCTTGGCGCCGACGGTGACCTCGCCGACCTGGACGACGCCCTTGTGGACGTAGACGCCCGGGACCGGCTTCTGGCAGTCGCGGATCTCGATCACGGCACCGGTGTCCACCTTGATGCGGCCGGTGTCGCCGATCTGACCGCCGCCCTCGGCGTAGAACGGGGTGCGGTCGAGGACGATCTCGACCTCGTCGCCCTCGGTGGCGGCCGGGGAGGAGGCGCCGTCGACGAGGATGCCGACGATCGTGGACTCGCCGTCGGTGTCGCTGTAGCCGATGAACTCGGTCTCGCCGGTCTTGTCGGCGATCTCCCGGTAGGCGCCGGCGCCGGCGTGGCCGGTCTTCTTGGCCTGGGCGTCGGCCTTGGCGCGCTCCCGCTGCTCCTTCATCAGGCGCCGGAAGCCGTCCTCGTCCACGGAGAGGCCCTGTTCGGCGGCCATCTCCAGGGTGAGGTCGATCGGGAAGCCCCAGGTGTCGTGGAGCAGGAAGGCCTTGTCGCCGGCCAGCACGGTGGAGCCCGTGGCCTTGGTGTCGGAGACGGCCGTGTCGAGGATGTTGGTGCCGGCCTTGAGCGTCTTGAGGAAGGCGTTCTCCTCGGCGAGGGCGACCTTCTCGATGCGCTCGCGGTCGGTGATGAGCTCGGGGTACTGCTGGCCCATCATGCCGATGACGACGTCGATCAGGTCCTTGACGACCGGACCGGTGGCACCGAGCAGGCGCATGTTGCGGATGGCGCGGCGCATGATGCGGCGCAGGACGTAACCGCGGCCCTCGTTGCCGGGGGTGACGCCGTCGCCGATGAGCATCACGGACGTCCGCATGTGGTCGGTGACCACGCGCAGGGAGACGTCCGAGCCGTGGGCGTCGCCGTAGGCGACACCTGTCAGCTCGGTGGCCCTGTTGATGACGGCCATGGACGTGTCGATCTCGTACATGTTCTGCACGCCCTGCAGAATCATGGCGAGTCGCTCCAGGCCGAGCCCGGTGTCGATGTTCTTGCTCGGCAGCTCGCCGAGGATCTCGAAGTTGTCCTTGCCGATGCCCTCGCCGCGCTCGTACTGCATGAAGACGAGGTTCCAGATCTCCACGTACCGCTCGTCGTTGACGGCGGGGCCGCCCTCGGCGCCGAACTCGGGGCCGCGGTCGTAGTTGATCTCGGAACAGGGGCCGCAGGGTCCGGGGACGCCCATGGACCAGTAGTTGTCCTTCATGCCGAGGCGCTGGATGCGCTCCTTCGGCACGCCGACGACCTCGTGCCAGATGCGCTCGGCCTCGTCGTCGTCCTTGTAGACGGTGATCCAGAGCTTCTCCGGCTCCAGGCCGTAACCACCCTTGTCCTGGGGGCTGGTGAGCAGCTCCCAGGCGTACTTGATGGCGCCTTCCTTGAAGTAGTCGCCGAAGGAGAAGTTGCCGCACATCTGGAAGAAGGTGCCGTGCCGGGTGGTCTTGCCGACCTCTTCGATGTCCGGCGTGCGCACGCACTTCTGCACGCTGGTGGCGCGGTCGAAGGGCGGCTTGACCTCACCCAGGAAGTAGGGCTTGAAGGGCACCATGCCGGCCGGGACGAGGAGCAGAGTCGGGTCGTCCGCGATGAGCGACGCCGAAGGGACGACGGTGTGCCCGCGCTCCTCGAAGAAGCTCAGCCAGCGGCGGCGAATCTCGGCCGACTCCATCAGTGGTCCTCATTCCGGTTGTACGAGTACGTCGGGTTGTCGACGTACTTCGGGTTGCTGCGGTCGTTCTCGATGGCGGTCAACCGCCGGGGCGCGGGGAGTTCGGGGTTGTCCTGAATCCCGAGCGCGTCCTCCAGCTCGGCCTCCCGCTGGGCCATGTTGTCGCGGACGTCGAGCGCGAATCCCACCGCGCGGTCCTTCAGGCGCTGACCGGTCTCCAGGGCCTTGTTCGCCGCGGTGGCGGCGAGGCTCTCCGGCGTCAGCTGCTTGAGCTTGCGGTTGACCTTGGTGGTGGCCCAGACACCGGCGGCGACACCCGTGCTGAACCAGAACGTACGGCGGAACATCGCTCGGTCTCAGTCCTTACTTCCGCTTGCGGCGTGCGGTGGGGACCGTCCGGCCCACGATCACGGTACGCCGGGGCGACTTCGCGGGCACGTCCTCCTGCTTGCGGCCGCCGAGGGCCCGGCGCACGCCGTAGCCGAAGGCCGCGACCTTGACCAGGGGGCCGCCGAAGGTGGAGGCCACGGTGGTCGACAGCGCGGAGGCGTTCGACGTGACCTCCTGGACGTCCGAGGCGATCGCGTCGACCCGGTCGATCTGGGTCTGCGCGGAGCGCACCGCCGAGGAGGCGTCTGCCAGGAGCGGGACGGCCTGGTCGGTCACGTCCGCGACGAGTTTGGTGGTCGCCTTGAGCGTCTGGGCCAGCCTCGCCAGCGCGACGGCGAGGAAGGAGACCAGAATCGCCCAGAAGACGGCCACCAGGATCCCGGCAACCTCTCCACCGGACACTGTGTGCACCCGCTCCCTGAAACGTGCCTCTACATCGGTCTACATCGAAAAAGTCGTGCACCGAGCCTATCGCGCCGGGGCCGCCGTTCTGCACCGGATTACCGCCCGCGCGGGGCCGGGTCGCGAGAAGTGATTGTACGGACCGAACACGCTTCAGTACGCTCCGTATTCCATGCGGGATCAACTGCGCCCCCACTCCCCCGGCTCCGGCGATCTGCCCCTGGAGCTCAGCACGTTCGTGGGCCGCTCGGCCGAACTGACCGACCTCGCCGAGGCCCTCGGCACCGCACGGCTGGTGACCGTGACCGGCGCCGGCGGCGTCGGCAAGTCACGGCTGGCGGCACGCGCGGCCGCGCTGTGCGCGCCCGGCGACGGTGTGTGGCACGTGGAGCTGGAGCCGGTACGCGATCCGGAGTTCGTCGACTACGCGGTCGTGGAGGCCCTGGGCCTGACCGACCACACGACCCGTCTCCCCCGCGAGACGCTGCTGGACCGGCTCGGCGAGGGTGAACTGCTGCTGGTCCTCGACGGGTTCGAGCACCTGCTGGAGGCCAGCGCGGAGCTGGTGACGGATCTGCTGCGCCGGGCGCCGGGGCTGCGGGTGCTCGCGGTGGGGCGCAGGCCGCTGGGCATCGCGGGCGAGCGGCTGCTGCCGCTGGCGCCGCTGGGCGAGGACGACGCCGTGCGGCTGTTCGTGGAGCGGGCGGCCCAGTACGGACTGACCGTGCGGGACGACGGCGACGTACGGGAGGTGTGCCGTCGCCTGGACGGGATCCCGCTGGCGATCGAGCTGGCCGCGGGGCGGCTGCGGATGCTGTCGCCGGCGCAGGTGCTGGTCCGGCTGGACGACCGGTTCCGGCTGCTGACCGACGGAGGTCAGGACGCCCGGCCGCACTCGATCCCCGGAGGGCCTCCGTCCCGCCATCGGACGCTGCGCACGGCGGTCGGCTGGAGCCATGAACTGTGCACGCCCGAGGAGCGGTTGCTGTGGGCACGGCTGTCGGTGTTCGCGGGCCGCTTCGACCTGGAGGCGGTGGAGTACGTGTGCGGCGGTCAGGGTCTGCACTCCGACGACGTCTTCGACGTGCTCTCCGAGTTGCTCGCGCAGTCCGTGGTCGCGCGTGAGGAGACCGGGACCGGGGTGCGCTACCGCATGCTGGACACGATCCGGGCCTACGGCGCCGACTGGCTGGAGGCGACCGGTGACGCGGGCCGGCTGCGGCGTCGGCACCGCGACTGGTATCTGGGCCTGACGACCTGGTGCGAGCTGGAGTGGTTCTCGCCCCGGCAGGGTGAGGTGGCCGCCCGTGTCGAGGCGGAGCTGCCGAACCTGCGCAGCGCCCTGGAGTACTGCCTGAGCGAGCCGGACGAGGCGCATCTGGGGCACTACCTCGCGGGCTCGCTGTGGTTCTACTGGGTCGGCTGCGGCCGGCTCTCCGAGGGGCGGCACTGGCTGGAGCAGGCGGTGGCGCTGGACAGCGGTCATGAGCGGTCCCGGCTGAAGGCCCTGTGGGTGCTGGGCTATGTGGCGATCCTCCAGGGCGACTCGGTGCCGGCGCTCGGGACGCTGCTGGAGTGCCGGGAGGAGGCGGAGAGCGCCGCCGACCCCACGGCGGTGGCGTACGCCGAGCACCGCACGGGCTGTCTGGCGCTCGTGTCGGACGACATGGAACGCGCGGAGACGCTGCTGCGCTCGGCGCTGGCCCGCTACCAGGAGATCGGCGAGCTCAACAGCAATGTGCTGATGGGCCAGATCGAGCTGGCGATGACGCGGGCGTTCCGGGGCGATCTGCCGGACGCGGTGCGGCTGTGCGAGGACGTCCGTCAGGTGTGCGAGGACCACGGCGAGCGCTGGGCGCGCTCCTACGCGCTGTACGTCCTGGCGTACGCGGCCTGGGCCGACGGCGATCTGACCGGTGCCCGCACGCTGCTGAGGGAGTGTCTCGGCAACGCCCACTCCTTCCGCGATCTGCTCGGCTCGGTGCTGGCCGTGGAGCTGCTGGCCCTGGTCACGGGCGCGGAGGGCGACCCGGCGGAGGCGGCGGTGCTGCAGGGCGCGGCGGCGGGGATGTGGCCGTCGGTGGGGCTGCCGCTGTTCGGTTCGGCCTGTTTCAACGCGCCGCACGAGCTGTGCGAGACGGCGGCGCGGGAACGGCTCGGCGACGAGCGGTACGAGGAGTGCCTGCGGCGGGGAGGCGCGCTCGGCCGGGAGGAGGCGGTGCACCGGGCGCTGGGGCGGCGGCACCCGGAGGCCCCGTCCGCGCAGCGGGGATCGGCGCGGCCGGCCAACGCCGCCCCGGACATGCGAGAGCCCGCCGCCTCTCCCACCCGCAAGGGCGGGGAGACGACGGGCTGAGGCGCAGGTGTCCTACGGCCGCTGAAGGATCAACGGGCGTAGTACTCGACGACGAGCTGCTCGTCGCAGATCACCGGGATCTCCTTGCGGTTCGGCTCACGGTCCAGGCGGAACGCCAGGGCCTTGAGGTTCACCTGGAGGTAGCGCGGGGTCTCACCCTCGGGGGCGAAGCCGCCCTCACGGGCGATGGAGAAGAGGGTCTTCTCGCGGCTGCGCTCGCGGACCATCACGACGTCGTCGGGACGGACGCGGAACGACGGCTTGTCGACCTTCTGGCCGTTGACCTCGATGTGGCCGTGAACGACCATCTGACGGGCCTGGTAGATGGTGCGGGCGATGCCCGAACGCAGGACCAGGGCGTCGAGACGACGCTCGAGCTCGATGATCAGGGCCTCACCGGTCTTGCCCTGAACCTTGGAGGCACGCTCGTAGGCGCGGACGAGCTGACGCTCGGACACGTCGTACTGCGCACGCAGACGCTGCTTCTCCAGCAGACGGACCTTGTAGTCCGAGTTCTGCTTGCGGCCACGGCCGTGCTCACCCGGCGGGTAGGGACGGGCCTCGAAGTACTTGACGGCCTTCGGGGTCAGCGCGATGCCGAGGGCACGCGACTTCTTGACCTTGGGGCGGGACTGGTTCGCCACAATCTCTCATTTCTCAGTGTTCGGCTCGTCAGGGTTGAGGGAGGTCGCATCCGCAGCCGGGGAAACCCTCCTCGTCCTGCTGGACGGGGTGGGCAGCCGCTCCCCTGGTCTGGGCACATACGTGCAGCACGCGAGTGGCCCACCGACCGGTCCCGTCCTGCGACGAGTGGTGGTGGGCTGCCCGCGACACCGATCGACGGTGCGCGACGCTCCTGGGACCGATCCGGGACTGCGTCCTGGTCCGGCTCCGGCTGACCGTCCCGTTCTGACAGCACGGGACACAGCACTTCGGAGAAGTTTACAGGGTGCTCAGGACCGCTTGCGACCGAGGCGTTTCCTGGTCCACTCGACGGCGTCCGCGTACCGCGCCTCGGCGCCGTGCCTGGTCGGTGTGTAGTACTCCCGGTCCTTCAGGGCGTCCGGGGCGTACTGCTGCTCGGCGATGCCCTCGGACAGGTCGTGCGGATACACGTATCCCTGGGCGTGACCGAGCTTGGCGGCGCCCTTGTAGTGCCCGTCGCGCAGATGCGGGGGCACCGTGCCTGCCAGCCCCTTGCGTACGTCGTCCATGGCGGCGCCGATCGCCGTCGTCGCCGCGTTGGACTTGGGGGCCAGGGCGAGGGCGATGGTGGCGTGGCTGAGGGTGAGGGCGGCCTCGGGGAAGCCGATCATGGCGACGGCCTGGGCGGCGGCGACCGCGATCGGCAGGGCGTTCGGGTCGGCGAGGCCGATGTCCTCGCTGGCGGAGATCATCAGGCGACGGGCGATGAAGCGGGGGTCCTCGCCGGCCTCGATCATCCGGGCCAGGTAGTGCAGGGCGGCGTCGACGTCGGAGCCGCGGATGGACTTGATGAGGGCGCTGGCCACGTCGTAGTGCTGGTCGCCGTCGCGGTCGTACTTCACCGCGGCGCGGTCGACGGTCTGCTCCAGCGTCTGGAGGCTGATCTCGCTCTCGTCCTGGTCCAGGGCGGCCCCCGCGGCGGCCTCCAGGGCCGTCAGGGCGCGGCGGGCGTCGCCGCCGGCGATCCGCAGCAGGTGCTCCTCGGTGTCCTCGGGGAGGGCGACGGAGTCCTTCAGACCGCGCTCGTCGCTCAGCGCCCGCCGCAGCAGGCCCCTGACGTCGTCGTCGGTGAGGGGTTCGAGGGTGAGCAGGAGGGAGCGGGACAGCAGGGGCGAGATGACCGAGAAGTAGGGGTTCTCGGTGGTCGCCGCGATCAGGGTCACCCAGCGGTTCTCGACCGCCGGGAGCAGGGAGTCCTGCTGGGCCTTGCTGAAGCGGTGGATCTCGTCGAGGAAGAGGACGGTCTCCTTGCCGTACCCGCCGGTGGCACGGCGGGCGCCGTCGATGACCGCGCGGACCTCCTTGACGCCTGCGGTGATCGCGGAGAGCTCGACGAAGCGCTTGTTGGTGGCCTTGGAGACGACGTAGGCCAGGGTCGTCTTGCCGGTGCCGGGCGGGCCCCAGAGGATCACGGAGGACGGTCCGGCGGGGCCGCCGCCGGACTCGCCGACGAGCCGGCGCAGCGGTGAGCCGGGTTTCAGCAGGTGCTGCTGGCCCACCACCTCGTCCAGGGTGCGCGGGCGCATGCGCACGGCCAGGGGACTGCCGGCTGGGTCCTTCTCCTGGCGATCTTCTGCGGCGGCGGTGAACAGGTCGGGCTCCACGCTGGAAACCCTAAATCACCGCACTGACAATCCCACCCGGCCCCCGAGCGGCGGGCTCAGCTGGTCCAGAAGTCCCACCAGCGGGTCAGGATCAGCATGCCGATGATGCCGATGTGCAGCACGGGCATGACCCAGGTGAACTCGCCGAAGAAGCCCTTGAGCCAGTTCGGCGCGGGCAGGAAGCCGTTGCGGACGTTGAACGAGGTCACGTACCAGAACATGATGATCGTCGCGACCCAAGCCAGCGAGCACCACAGGCACAGCGCGTTGATGTTGTACAGCGACTGGTACATCAGCCAGGCGCAGAAGACCACGCCGAAGAGGGTGCCGGCGTTGAAGGTGAGCCAGTACCAGCGCGGGAAGCGGGCGCGGCCGAGCAGGGTCATGCCGACGCAGATGACGATGCCGTAGGCGACGAGGCCGAGCATCGGGTTGGGGAACCCGAAGGCGGCGGCCTGCTTGCTCTCCATGACGCTGCCGCAGGAGACGACCGGGTTGAGGCTGCATCCCGGGGTGAACGTCTTGCCCTCGACCTTGGCCTCGAGCAGCTTGAACTTGTCGATCGTGATGACCCACGCGGCAAGCAGCCCCGCCGCGCCGGTGATCACCAGCATCAGGGCGAGGGCACGGCTGCCGCCCACCGACCGCGGTGCTACCTGAGCAGGCTCCGACTCGGGCTCGGTGGAGACGTCTTTGACTGTCGTCTTGCTCATCACGCCGATCCGTCACTTGAGACTTGGAGTTTCTCCGGACACGGCACATTGTGCCGTACACGCACGCGTGCCCACCGTTCGCTGCGTATAAGGACATACGCGCAGTCCGGTAAAGGCGCTCAGTTCAGGACAGGGACGGAACGCAAGGGGCGGGGACCTGACGGTCCCCGCCCCTGGTGCGGAATCAGCCCAATCGGGCTTCCAGCTCCGCCACGATCTCGTTGACGCCGAAGGCCGCCTGCTCGCCGGACTCCATGTCCTTGAGCTGGACGACGCCCTCAGCGAGGTCGCGTTCGCCGGCGACGATCGTGTAGCGGGCGTTGCTGCGGTTGGCGTTCTTCATGGCGCCCTTGAGGCCCTTGGCGCCGTAGGAGAAGTCGGCCGCGATGCCGAGCTTGCGCAGTTCGGTGACCTTGGCGAACAGGACCCGGCGGGCCTCCTCGCCGAGCGGCACGGCGAACACGCTGGTGGACGACGGGAGTTCGAGCTCCACGCCCTCCGCCTCCAGGGCGAGCACCGTGCGGTCGACGCCGAGCGCCCAGCCGACGGACGGCAGCGCGGGGCCGCCGATCATCTCGGACAGCCCGTCGTAGCGGCCGCCGCCGCCCACCGCGGACTGGGAGCCCAGACCGTCGTGGACGAACTCGAAGGTGGTGCGCGTGTAGTAGTCCAGGCCGCGCACCAGCTTCGGGTCGTCCTCGTAGGAGACGCCCGCGGCGGTGATCAGTTCGCGGACCTCCTCGTGGTACGCCTTGCAGGCGTCGCACAGGTAGTCGCGCAGGAGCGGGGCGCCGGTGAGCTGCTGCTGCACCGACTCGCGCTTGTCGTCCAGGACGCGCAGCGGGTTGATGTCGATGCGGCGCCGGGTGTCCTCGTCCAGGTCGAGCCCGCGCAGGAAGTCCTGGAGGGCCGCGCGGTACACGGGCCGGCACTCCTTGTCGCCCAGGCTGTTCAGCAGGATCCGGAAGTTGCTGAGGCCCAGCGAGCGGTAGGCCTGGTCGGCCAGGATGATCAACTCGGCGTCCAGCGCCGGGTCCTCGGCACCGATCGCTTCGGCGCCGACCTGGGAGAAGTGGCGGTAGCGGCCCTTCTGGGGGCGCTCGTAGCGGTAGTAGGAGCCGGAGTACCAGAGCTTGACCGGGAGGTTGCCGGCCTTGTGCAGGTTGGCCTCCAGCGCGGCGCGCAGGACCGAGGCCGTGCCCTCGGGGCGCAGGGCGAGCTTGTCGCCGCCCTTGGTCTCGAAGGCGTACATCTCCTTGGTCACGATGTCGGTGGACTCACCGACACCGCGCGCGAACAGCTCGACGCTCTCGAAGCCGGGCGTCTCGATGTAGCCGTAGCCGGAGTTGCGCAGGGGCGCGGCGATCGCCTCACGGACGGCCAGGTACTTGGCGCTGTCCGGCGGGATCAGGTCGTACGTGCCCTTGGGGGCCTTGAAGGTGCTCACGGAAGGTCTCGTCACATTCCTCGTCGGGGAGCTTCCTGGGCTCCCGGGCCGGCGGCCACCTGCCGCAGATACGGGTTGGTGGCGCGCTCCTGGCCGATGGTCGTCTGGGGGCCGTGGCCGGACAGCACCACGGTCGAGTCGTCGAGCGGCAGGCACACGCGTGCCAGCGAGTCGAGGATCTCGGCCATGTCGCCGCCGGGCAGGTCGGTGCGTCCGATGGAGCCGGCGAACAGCAGGTCGCCCGAGAACAGGATCGGCGGGATGTCCGCCGCCTCGGGCATGCCGAAGGTCACCGACCCCTTGGTATGGCCCGGCGCGTGCGCGACGGTGAGCTCCAGGCCGGCCAGCTCCAGCTTGGCGCCGTCGGTCAGCTCCTTGACGTCGTCCGGCTCCCCGATGGTCAGCTCGCCCATGAGCTGCATGCCGATGGAGCGGCCGAGCGACTTCTCGGGGTCGCTCATCATGTACCGGTCCTCGGGGTGGATCCAGGCCGGCACGTCGTGCGCGCCGCACACGGGGACGACCGAGGCCACGTGATCGAGGTGGCCGTGGGTGAGGACGACGGCGACGGGCTTGAGCCGATGCTTCTTCAGTGCTTCCTCGACTCCGGGGGCCGCTTCGTGGCCCGGGTCGATGATCACGCACTCCTCACCGGCGGCGGGGGCGACGAGATAACAGTTCGTCCCCCAGGCCCCGGCGGGGAACCCGGCAATGAGCACGATCGTCCTTCGTTTGTGTCGACACGGGTGGTTTGTCGGCGGACTCCGCCTGTCGACAGAGCCTACCGGCGCTGCCGATTCCTCAGCGAACCCATATACGGTACGGGGCACACGCAGGCGGTCGGCTCAATGAACACACGCGTACCGGTCGACACTTACGACGCATGAGGAGAGAACCCGGTGGTCAGCCAGGAACAGCGGCGGCGTCAGCTCGCCCGGGAGAAGTTCTTGCGGCAGCAGCAGCGGCGTACGTCCGCCCGACGCAAAGCGCGCATGCGCAACTCGGTGATCGCGTCGGTGCTCGGAGTGGTCGTCATCGGCAGCCTCGCGCTGTACACGACGGGCGTCCTCAAGGGCGACGACAGCAAGGAGAACGCGGGCGCGGAGGTCACGCCGAGCGCGAGCCCCACCAGCAAGGCCCCGGACCCGTGCGAGAAGCCCGCCGAGGGCAAGGTCAAGACGGCGACCTGGAAGAAGGAGCCGGCGCTCACCGTCGACAAGTCGGCGAAGTACGCGATGAAGCTCGCGACGACGTGCGGTGACATAGACATCGACCTGAAGGCGTCGGCCGCGCCCCACACGGTGAACTCCTTCGAGTTCCTCGCCGCGAAGGGCTACTTCGACCACTCCAAGTGCCACCGGCTCACCACCAACGGCATCTACGTGCTGCAGTGCGGCGACCCGACGGGCGTCGGCACGGGCGGCCCCGGCTACACCATTCCGGACGAGAACCTGAAGGACAAAAGCCTGAAGGACAACATCTACCCGGCGGGCACCGTGGCCATGGCGAACACCGGCCAGAAGCACACCGGCGGCAGCCAGTTCTTCCTCGTGTACCAGGACAGTCAGCTTCCGCCCAGCTACACACCGTTCGGTACCGTTTCCGAATCCGGCATGAAGGTACTCAAGAAGATTGCCGACGCGGGTGAGAGCACCGGCCAGGGCGACGGCGCACCGAACGCGACGGTCGTGATCAACAAGGCGACGGTCACGAAATCCTGACCGCCAACTGCGAAATTTCGGTCGCGCGGGATGCGGACAGGCAACCCGCCGGTCGCCTATGTTGGCCGTGACGAAACTGTGGACGATGCCCGGGGGACACGAGCCCTTCGCGAGGCATCATGTGGAGGAGGCGCTGTGAGCAGCGACCCGTGGGGCCGCGTCGACGAGACGGGGACCGTGTACGTGCGTACGGCCGACGGCGAGCAGGTGGTCGGCTCTTGGCAGGCAGGCACTCCTGATGAGGCGCTGGCCTATTTCGAGCGCAAGTACGAGGGCCTGGTTGTCGAGATCGGCCTCCTCGAGAAGCGGGTGAAGACCACCGACCTGTCGGCGAAGGACGCCCAGACCGCGATCGACCACATCCGTGAGCAGGTCGACGCTCACCACGTGGTCGGTGATCTGGACGCCCTGCGGACCCGCCTGGACAAGCTGGTCGAGACGGTCGACAAGCGCCGTGAGGAGCGCAAGCAGCAGCGGGCCAAGCAGTCGGACGAGGCGCGCCACGCCAAGGAGGCGCTCGTCGTCGAGGCCGAGGAGCTGGCGCAGTCCGACCAGTGGCGGGCCGCCGGTGAGCGGCTGCGGGCGCTGGTGGACACCTGGAAGGGTCTGCCGCGGCTGGACCGCAAGTCCGACGACGAGCTGTGGCACCGCTTCTCGCACGCCCGTTCGGCGTTCTCCAAGCGGCGCAAGGCGCACTTCGCGCAGCTGGACGCGCAGCGCGAGGAGGCCCGCAAGACCAAGGAGCGGCTGGTCGCCGAGGCCGAGGCGCTGTCCGGTTCGACGGACTGGGGTCCGACGGCCGCGCGCTACCGCGAGCTGATGTCGGAGTGGAAGGCCGCGGGCCGCGCCCAGCGCGAGCACGAGGACGACCTGTGGAACCGCTTCCGCGGTGCCCAGGACATCTTCTTCGCGGCCCGCAGCTCGGTCTTCGCCGAGCGGGACGCCGAGCAGGCCGAGAACCTGAAGCTGAAGGAGGAGCTGGCCGGCGAGGCCGAGAAGCTCCTGCCGATCGGCGACCTGAAGGGCGCGCGTGCCGCCTTCCGCTCGATCAACGAGCGCTGGGAGGCCATCGGCCATGTGCCGCGCGACGCCCGGCCGAAGGTCGAGGGCCGGATGCACGCCGTCGAGCGGGCCCTGCAGGAGGCCGAGGAGAACGAGTGGCGCCGGACCAACCCGGAGGCACGCGCGCGTGCCGAGGGGCTGACCGGCCAGCTCCAGGCCGCCGTGGACAAGCTGACGGGCCAGATCGAGCAGGCGCGCGCCCAGGGCAACAACGCGAAGGCCGACAAGCTGGCGCGTGAGCTGGAGGGCCGCCAGGCGCTGCTGGACCAGGCGCTGAAGGGCCTCCAGGAGTTCGGCGGCTGACACCCGCCGGCACCGCTGCGACGAGAAGGGCCCCGTACGTGTCGTACGGGGCCCTTCTCGTGTCTGCTCCTACGGCACCGCTACGACCGGCTGCGCGCCGACGTCACGCGGTACACGTCGTACACGCCCTCCACTCCCCTGACGGCCTTCAGGACGTGCCCGAGGTGCTTCGGGTCGCCCATCTCGAAGGTGAAGCGGGAGGTGGCGACGCGGTCGCGGGAGGTCTGGACGGCCGCGGAGAGGATGTTGACGTGCTGGTCGGACAGGACGCGGGTGACGTCCGAGAGGAGCCGGGAGCGGTCGAGGGCCTCGACCTGGATGGCGACCAGGAAGACCGAGGACTGCGTCGGCGCCCACTCGACCTCGAGGATGCGCTCGGGCTCACGGGACAGTGACTCCACGTTGACGCAGTCGCTGCGGTGAACCGATACACCACTACCCCGCGTGACGAAACCGATGATCGGGTCGCCGGGTACGGGCGTACAGCAGCGCGCGAGCTTGACCCACACGTCCTCGACGCCCTTGACGATGACGCCGGGGTCGGCGCTGGAGCGGCGCTTGCGGCTGCGGCTGCGGGTCGGCGGGACCGACTCGTCGATCTCCTCCGTGGCCGCTTCCTCGCCGCCGAGCGCCTGGACCAGCTTCTGCACGATGTTCTGTGCGGAGACATGGCCCTCGCCGATCGCCGCGTACAGCGCGGAGATGTCGGCGTAGCGCATCTCGTGGGCGAGCGTGACGAGCGAGTCACCGGTCAGGATGCGCTGGATCGGCAGGTTCTGCTTGCGCATCGCGCGGACGATGGCGTCCTTGCCCTGCTCGATGGCCTCGTCGCGGCGCTCCTTGGAGAACCAGGCCCGGATCTTGTTGCGGGCGCGCGGGGACTTCACGAAGCCGAGCCAGTCGCGGGAGGGGCCCGCGCCGGCTGCCTTGGAGGTGAAGACCTCGACGAGGTCGCCGTTGTCCAGGGTGGATTCGAGCGGTACGAGCCGGCCGTTGACCCGTGCTCCTATGGTGCGGTGGCCGACCTCGGTGTGGACGGCGTACGCGAAGTCGACCGGGGTGGCCCCGGCCGGGAGCGCTATGACGTCGCCCTTCGGGGTGAAGACGAACACCTCGTTGCGGGACAGGTCGAAGCGCAGGGACTCCAGGAACTCGCCCGGGTCCTCGGTCTCCTTCTGCCAGTCCAGGAGCTGGCGCAGCCACGCCATGTCGTTGAGGTGGTCGTCCTTGCCCTTGCCGGACTTGGGCACGTCCGTGCGGATCTTGGAGGCGCCGGCGACGGCCTCCTGCTTGTACTTCCAGTGCGCGGCGATGCCGTACTCGGCGCGGCGGTGCATGTCGAACGTGCGGATCTGGAGTTCGACCGGCTTGCCGTTGGGGCCGATGACCGTCGTGTGCAGCGACTGGTACATGTTGAACTTGGGCATCGCGATGTAGTCCTTGAACCGGCCGGGGACCGGGTTCCATCGCGCGTGCACGGTGCCGAGGGCGGCGTAGCAGTCGCGGACCGTGTCGACAAGGACACGAATCCCCACCAGGTCGTAGATCTCCGCGAAGTCACGGCCGCGGACGATCATCTTCTGGTAGACGCTGTAGTAGTGCTTCGGGCGGCCGGTGACGGTCGCCTTGATGCGGGCGGCGCGCAGGTCCTGCTGGACCTCGTCGGTCACTATGGCCAGATACTCGTCACGCTTCGGTGCCCGCTCGGCCACCAGCCGTACGATCTCGTCGTACATCTTGGGGTAGAGGATCGCGAAGGCGAGGTCCTCCAGTTCCCACTTGATGGTGTTCATGCCGAGGCGGTGGGCGAGCGGTGCGTAGATCTCCAGCGTCTCGCGCGCCTTCTTCTCCTGCTTCTCGCGCTTGAGGTAACGCATGGTGCGCATGTTGTGCAGGCGGTCGGCGAGCTTGATGACCAGGACGCGCGGGTCCTTGGCCATGGCGACGACCATCTTGCGCACGGTCTCGGCCTGCGCGGCCTCGCCGAACTTGACCTTGTCCAGCTTGGTGACGCCGTCGACGAGCAGCGCGACGGAGTCACCGAAGTCGCGGCGGAGCTGGTCGAGGCCGTACTCGGTGTCCTCGACGGTGTCGTGCAGCAGGCCCGCCATCAGGGTGGCCGGATCCATACCCAGCTCGGCGAGGATTGTGGTGACCGCCAGCGGGTGCGTGATGTAGGGGTCGCCGCTCTTGCGCTTCTGGCCGCGGTGCCAGCGTTCGGCGACCTGGTAGGCCTTCTCGATCTGGCGGAGCGTGGCGGTCTCGATCTTCGGGTCGTTGCTGCGGACTATGCGCAGCAGCGGCTCGAGCACCGGGTTGTACGGGTTGGAGCGCTGGACGCCGAGGCGGGCGAGACGGGCGCGCACGCGGTTGGAGGAGCCGGTGCGGGCGGGCTGCCCGGTGTTCGGACGCACCGCCGGCGTCGACGAGGCGGGCTTGGGACGAGGCGGCTCGGCCGGCTTGTCGACCGGCGCCGACTGGGCATGCTCGACCGTCCCGCGCGAGTCGTTCTTCGCGTGTGGCGCGTTCGGCGCGGGCTTGGCCGCCGGTGCCGAGGCGGACTCGGGCTTGGCGGCGGTCAGGTGCTGGGCCTCGTCTGGCAAGAGGACTCCTCGTGCGCGATCCGGGTCCCCCGGTCAGGCTCCGGAGACCCCATGGTAGCGATCCTGAGCCACAGGATCGCCTTCAGGCCGATGTGAGGGCCGTCTACGCGAGAAACACACGAGGCGGGCGCCGGATTCCTCCGGGCCCGCCTCGGTCACCCTACGCAGTCGGCGCGCGACCACCGGTACGGTCGGGCCCCGGCCCGGCCGTGCGGTCGTTCACACCTCAGTGGCGCGGTTCAGCGCCACTTGAAGAGGGCCGCGCCCTTGACCTTCATCTCCTTGATGTCGGCGACGTTCCCCCACGGCACCCTGACGCTGCCGCTCTTGGCGCAGCCGGCGTCGTACCACTTCAGCTTGTGCTGCGCGTTGAAGCCCTTGACCTTGACACAGATCCGGGTACCCCGCTCGACCTTCCACTGATAGCCGATCTTGAAGCCGTCATGGCCGATGATGCTGCAGGTGGAGTCCTTGACCTTGCTCCAGCGGCCGGGGACGGCACCAGCGTTCTTCCAGGAGCTCGAACAGCGCGTGCCGGCGGCCTCGGACGCGGCGCTCGCGGGAGCCGCGTTCACGGGCGCCGCCGCTGCGGTAATCGCTGCCGCAGACACCAGCGTCACTGCCCCCGTGACAATCTTGCGCGAGATCAACACTTGAATCCTCCGTTTTCGGGTTCCCGCTCGCACCCACAAGTGGGCTGGTCAGGCGAGCGGGTGGTCGATATCGATCTTTCCAACCACCTCCCGTGGACCTCAAGGATCTTGAGCAACATTTGAGCCGATTGATCAAGACATGACATTTAGATTCGCTCATGCGATGCACGCAACGAAGAAGGGCGGGTACTCCGGGAAAGCCCGGAGTACCCGCCCTCACCTCGCTGGGACGGCCTCAGACGGTGATCAACGTCTCCAGAGGCGCGCCCGCCAGAGCAGGCTCGAGTCGCTGCCGACCGCCCAGGAACCCGAGCTCCATGAGGATCGCCACCCCTGCGACCTCCGCTCCGGCCCGGCGGATGAGCTGGAGGGATGCCTCGACGGTGCCACCGGTCGCGAGGACGTCGTCGACGACCAGGACGCGGTCTCCCGTGGTCAGGTCCTCGGCGTGGACCTCGATCTCCGCGGAGCCGTACTCCAGGTCGTACGCCTGGCTGAGGGTGGCTCCGGGGAGCTTGCCCGCCTTGCGTACGGGGATGAAGCCGACGCCCGCGCGGACGGCGGCCGGAGCACCGAGGATGAAGCCGCGGGCCTCCAGGCCGACGATCTTCGTGGCGCCGGTGTCGGCGACGATCTCCGCGAGCGCGTCGGTGAGCGCCGTGAACGCCGCCGGGTCCGCCAGGAGCGGGGTGATGTCCTTGAACATCACGCCCGGCTCCGGGTAGTCCGCGACGTCACGGATACGGCTGAGGAGCAGCTCCTTGATGTCGGTCATCGACGCTTCCCCGAGGGTCGGCCACGGCCCCGGCCACGGGACGCGGGCTGGTTGCGGGGGCCGACGACCGCGGGGGCGGCGTCCTCCGGCTCGTCGTCGTAGTGCTCGTCGGTGACCGGGGCCTCCGGGGCCTCGCCCTGTGCGGCGGCCTGCGCCCGCTTGGCGAGCACGCGCTTGCGCAGGGCCTTCATCTGCGGCTCGCGCTCCTTGAGGTCGGCGACGAGCGGCGTGGCGATGAAGATCGACGAGTACGCACCCGCGGCGAGACCGACGAACAGCGACAGCGAGATGTCGTTGAGCATGCCGGCGCCGAGGAAGCCGCCACCGATGAACAGCAGGCCCGCCACCGGCAGCAGCGCGACCACCGTGGTGTTGATCGAACGGACCAGGGTGCTGTTGATCGAGCGGTTGGCGACGTCGCTGTAGGTCCAGCGGGTCTGCTTGGTGATGTCCTTCGTCTGCTCCTTGAGGCTGTCGAAGACGACGACCGTGTCGTAGAGCGAGTAACCGAGGATCGTCAGCAGACCGATCACCGTGCCCGGTGTGACCTCGAAGCCCACGAGGGCGTAGATGCCGACCGTGATGGTGATGTCGTGGATCAGCGCGACGAACGCGGCGAGTGCCATGCGCCACTCGAACGCGATCGCCAGATAGATCACCACGAGGACCAGGAAGATCCCGAGACCCTGCCAGGCCTTGTTGGCGATCTGCTCACCCCAGCTGGGTCCGACCAGCTCGCCGGTGACGTCGTTCTCGTTGACGCCGAGCTTCTCGGCCAGCTCGGCCGAGACCTTGTCCGCCTGGTTGGTGTCGATGCCGGAGACCTGGATGCGCAGCTTGGCGTCGTCACCGCTGCCGAGCTTCTGGACGATGGCGTCGTGACCGGACGCCTCCTCCGCGTACTCCTGCGCCTGAGCGACCGAGACGCTGGTCTTCGGGGTGTTGAAGACGGCTCCGCCCTGGAACTCGATGCCCATGTTCAGGCCGCGCACCGCCAGGCCGACGATGGCCGTGATGGTGATCAGGATGGAGAGGCCGTACCAGATCTTGCGGTTGCCGACGAAGTCGTAGCCGACCTCGCCACGGTGCAGTCGGGCGCCGAGGTTGCCGAGCTTCGACATCTCACGCCTCCTTCGGGTCGACAGGGCTGGCGGGACGGCGGTTGCGGCGCAGCGGCGGCTTGGCTCCCAGTCGCTTGGGATCGAGACCGGACCACGGATGACCGTTCGCGAAGAACTTGGTGCGGGCCAGGATCGTCAGCAACGGCTTGGTGAACAGGAAGACCACGACCACGTCGAGCAGCGTGGTCAGGCCGAGCGTGAACGCGAAGCCCTGGACCTTGCCGACGGTGACGATGAAGAGCACCGCGGCGGCGAGGAACGACACGAAGTCGGAGACCAGGATGGTGCGCCGGGCACGCGGCCAGGCGCGCTCGACCGCGGGGCGCAGGGAGCGGCCCTCGCGGATCTCGTCGCGGACGCGTTCGAAGTACACGATGAACGAGTCCGCCGTGATGCCGATGGCGACGATGGCTCCGCAGACGGCCGGCAGGTTCAGCGCGAAGCCGATGGTCGGGCCGAGCAGGGCCATGATCGTGTAGGTCAGGGCCGCGGAGACCAGCAGCGACAGCAGGGCGATCAGCGACAGGCCGCGGTAGTAGACCAGCAGGTAGATCACGACCAGGCCGAGGCCGATCGCACCGGCGATCAGACCGGCGTGCAGCTGCTCACCACCGAGCGCGGCGGTCACCGTGGTGACGCTGTCCTCCTCGAAGGACAGCGGCAGGGCGCCGTACGACAGCATGTTGGAGAGGCTCTGGGCCTCCTCCTGGGTGAAGCTGCCGGAGATCTGCGCCTTGCCGCCGGCGATGGCGCCCTGGACGAACGGGTGGGAGACCACCTCGTCGTCCAGAACGATCGCGAACTCGTTCTGCGGGCTGGTCTGCTGCGCGAGCTTGGAGGTGGTGCTGGCGAACTTCTTGGCACCGGCCGAGTTGAAGGTCATGTCGACCTGCCAGCCCGCGGCTCCCTGGGTGTCGAAGGTCGCCTGGGCCTTCTTGATCTCGGTGCCGTCGACGTCGACCGGGCCCAGCAGGAACTTGCTCCACACCTTGCCGTCCTGGCCACAGGCGACGGTGGGCTCGCCCTGCTTGGCTCCCTGGCCGGCGGTGGCGCGCTGCTTCGGGTCGGCGCAGTTGAGCGCCGCGTACTGCTTCTCCAGCCCGCTCGTGGAGGTGCCGGAGGTGCTGGACGGCGAAGGGCTGCCGGAGGCTTCGGGGCTGCCGCTCGCGGACGGCGTGGAGTCCGCCTTCAGCGCGTCGGTGACGGCGCGGCCCTGCGAGGTGGCGGTGGCCGAGGGGGTGCCGGAGCCGGACGTCGCGGAGTCCTTGGCCTTGTCGGTGGCGGACGCGCTCGGCGTGCCGGTCCCGCTGGGGCTGGCGCTCGGGGTGGGCGCCGCCTCACCGACGGCCTCACGCTGCAGCACCGGACGGAAGTAGAGCTTGGCGGTGGTGCCGACCTGGTCCCGGGCTTCCTTGGAGTTGGTGCCCTTGGGGATGTTGACGATGATGTTCTTGTCGCCCTGGGTCTGTACCTCGGCCTCCGAGACACCCAGACCATTGACACGGCGTTCCATGATCTCGACCGCGGTGTCCATGTTGGTCTTGTTGATCGCGGATTCCTGGCCGGGCTCGGCGACCGCGCGAAGCGTGATGCTCGTGCCGCCGGCCAGGTCGATACCGAGTCGCGGAGTGGTGTGCCCCGAGGCGAACATCCCTCCGGTGAGCGCCGCGATGGCGATCAGGATGAGGGCCAGCGAGCGCCCTGGCTTGCTCTGGGCGCTCGCGCTCCGGCCCTTCTTAGGTGCTGCCACCTTCTCGTACTCCCTCTCGGGCCGCCTCACACCGGATCGACGGGCGGACGGCCATGACATGGTGTCGGGATCCCGTGCGAAGTCGGCATGCCCGGGGGCGCGCAGGCGTGGCCCGCGCGCCCCGGAACATGGCTACTTCGCGTCGGAGTCGCCGTCGGTCTTCTTCGGCTCGTCGTCGGCCTTGGCGGCGACGGAGGCGTCGGACGGCTCCTCGGCCTCGTCGTTCTCGTCCTTCTTACCGAGGTCGACGGCCTTCTCGTCGGAGGCGGCGGCAGCGTCGGTCGCGTCGGTCTCGGTGAGGGAGGAGGCGTCGTCCGGGACGACGTCGGACTTCAGGTCGTGCTCGATGCCGTGGACGATGCGGTTGTACTCGTCGTCGGAGAGGACGGCACCGATCGCGTTCTTGGCGAAGAGAAGCTCCACGCCCGGGCCGGCGTCAAGAAGGACGGTGTCGTCGCTGACCTCCTTGACGGTGCCGTACATGCCACCGATGGTGCGGACACCGGATCCGGGCTGCATCTGGTTCCGCATGTCGGCGGCCTGCTGCTGCTTCTTCTTCGCAGACCGGGTCATCAGGAACATGGCCCCGATGAGCACGATGAACGGGAGGAGGGTCACGAGACTCACGGGTCGGAACTTCCTTCACACGACCGCGATCTTGAGCGGCCTGATGGTTGGGGGATTTTCTGCCGCCGACAAAGGCGGCATCGGCGGAGTCTAAGCGAGTCTCCGCGCATGGAACAACGCTCAGCATGGCACCGGGGTTCCTACTCCGGCCACCAAGCTCGCCGTCACCGCCCCGTCACGCCCCGAAGAGGTCCTGTTGTCCGTTTCCCGCAGCTGACGAGCGCGGCGGGGTCAGGCCGAGGTGCGCCCACGCGGCAGGCGTCGCGACGCGTCCGCGCGGGGTCCGGGCGAGCAGGCCCTCCCGTACGAGGAAGGGTTCGGCGACCTCTTCCACGGTCTCACGCTCCTCCCCCACCGCGACAGCGAGCGTGGACAGGCCGACCGGGCCGCCGCCGAACAGCTTGAGCAGGGCCTCCAGGACTCCGCGGTCCAGCCGGTCCAGGCCGCGGGCGTCGACCTCGTACACGGCGAGGGCCGCCCCGGCGATGTCCCGGGTGATGATCCCGTCGGCCTTGACCTGGGCGTAGTCGCGTACCCGGCGCAGCAGGCGGTTGGCGATACGGGGCGTGCCGCGGGAGCGGCCGGCGATCTCGGCGGCGCCGTCGGCCTCGATCTCGACGTCGAGGAGGTTCGCCGAGCGGTGGATGACGCGCTCCAGCTCGGCGGGCTCGTAGAACTCCATGTGCGCGGTGAAGCCGAAGCGGTCGCGCAGTGGCGGCGGCAGCAGACCGGCCCGGGTGGTGGCGCCGACCAGGGTGAACGGGGGCAGCTCCAGCGGGATGGCGGTGGCGCCGGGCCCCTTGCCGACGATCACGTCGACGCGGAAGTCCTCCATCGCCATGTACAGCATCTCCTCGGCGGGCCGGGACATGCGGTGGATCTCGTCGAGGAAGAGGACCTCGCCCTCCTGCAGGGAGGAGAGGATCGCGGCGAGGTCGCCGGCGTGCTGGATCGCGGGGCCGCTGGTGATGCGGATGGGGGCGCCCATCTCGGCCGCGATGATCATCGAGAGGGTGGTCTTGCCCAGGCCGGGGGCGCCGGAGAGCAGCACATGGTCGGCGGTGGCGCCCCGCGCGCGTGCGGCGCGCAGCACCAGGTCCAGCTGTTCGCGGACCTTCTCCTGGCCGATGAACTCGCCCAGGTCCTTCGGGCGCAGCGCGGCCTCGACGGCCTGGTCCTCACCGTCGGCGGACGAACCGACGAGCCGCTCGGCGGCGGGGGTGTCGGTGGTGTCGTCCCAGTTCACTGCGGTTCTCCTAGCGATGAAAGCGCCGGACGATAGGGGCGGCCGGGGGTCCGGGGGTCGGCCCCCGCAAGACACGGCACGGAGTGTGTCTCGGGGTCGCGGCCGGATGGGGCGTACGAGGGTCGGGGCGTCCCGGGCAGCGGCGGTTTCGATCCGCTGCGGGGCGCCGCCGGGTCAGCGGGCTCTGTTCAGGGTCTGCAAAGCGGCCTTCAGCAGCTGTCCCACCTGCGGGGTGCCCTCGGCGGCCTCGGCCTGCGGCGTCACCGCGGCGACCGCCTCGTCGGCCTCGCGGGTCGCGTAGCCCAGGCCGATCAGTGCCGCGTGCAGCTGGTCGCGCCAGCCCTGGCTGACCGGGGCGCCGACGGCGGGCGCGCCGATGGGCTCGCCGAGGCGGTCCTTCAGCTCCAGCAGCAGCTTCTGGGCGCCCTTCTTGCCGATGCCGGGCACGGCGGTGAGCGACTTCTCGTCGGCGGTGGCCACCGCTCTGCGCAGGGCGTCGGGCGAGTGCACGGCCAGCATGGCCTGGGCCAGGCGCGGGCCGACGCCGCTCGCGGTCTGGAGCAGCTCGAAGGTCTGACGCTCGTCGTCGTCGGCGAAGCCGTACAGGGTGAGCGAGTCCTCGCGGACCACGAGGGACGTGGCCAGCTTGGTCTGCTGGCCCATCCGCAGGCCCGAGAGGGTGTTCGGGGTGCACTGGACGGCGATGCCGATCCCGCCCACCTCCACCACCGCGGAGTCGGGGGCGAGTGCGGCGACCGGGCCGCTGAGAGACGCGATCATGCGGGACGGCCTTTCGAGGGAGCCTTGGCGGTGTGCAGGGCGACTGCCTGCTGGAGCCGGTTCTGCGCGGGGGCGCGCCAGATGTGGCAGATGGCGAGTGCGAGGGCGTCGGCGGCGTCGGCCGGCTTGGGCGGGGCGCTGAGCCGCAGCAGGCGGGTGACCATGGCGCCGACCTGTGCCTTGTCGGCGCGGCCGGAGCCGGTGACGGCGGCCTTGACCTCGCTGGGGGTGTGCAGGGCGACGGGGATGCCGCGGCGGGCGGCGCAGAGCATGGCGACGGCGCTGGCCTGGGCGGTGCCCATGACCGTCCGGACGTTGTGCTGGCTGAACACCCGCTCCACGGCGACGCATTCGGGTTGGTGCTCGTCCAGCCACATCTCGATGCCCTGTTCGACGGCGACGAGGCGGTGACCCAACTCGGCGTCCGCGGGCGTCCGTACGACACCGACGCCGAGCATGGTGAGCGGGCGTCCGGCGACGCCTTCGACCACGCCGACACCGCATCGCGTCAGCCCCGGGTCCACCCCCAGTACGCGCACCCCGTGCCCCTCCCCTCCGTGCGGCCGAACCGCCGCCGCTCGCCGACCTGGCTGAGCGCCGTCGGACCTCAATCGCTGGTTGCGGCCCGTGGACGGCGATCTTTGACTCTCGCCAGGCTATCCGCTGCCACTGACAAGAGCGGCGGGCCGGTGGGATGTGTCCCACCGGCCCGCTCGAAACCGCTCAGCTCGCGACAGCGTTACGCGTCGACCTTCTCCATGATCTCGTCGCTGACGTCGAAGTTGGCGAAGACGTTCTGCACGTCGTCGCTGTCCTCGAGCGCGTCGATCAGCTTGAAGATCTTCTTGGCGCCTTCCTCGTCCAGCTCGACCTGGACGGACGGCACGAAGCTGGAGTCCGCGGAGTCGTAGTCGATGCCGGCCTCCTGCAGGGCGGTGCGCACCGCGACCAGGTCGGTGGCCTCGCTGATGACCTCGAAGGACTCACCGAGGTCGTTGACCTCCTCGGCGCCGGCGTCCAGGACCGCACCCAGGACGTCGTCCTCGCTCAGCTCGCCCTTGGGGACGATGACGACGCCCTTGCGGCTGAACATGTACGACACCGAGCCCGGGTCGGCCATGCTGCCGCCGTTGCGGGTCATGGCGACGCGGACGTCGGAGGCGGCGCGGTTGCGGTTGTCGGTGAGGCACTCGATGAGCACCGCGACACCGTTGGGACCGTAGCCCTCGTACATGATCGTCTCGTAGTCCGCGCCACCGGCCTCGAGACCGCCACCGCGCTTGACCGCGGAGTCGATGTTCTTGTTCGGGACCGACTGCTTCTTCGCCTTCTGGATGGCGTCGTAGAGAGTCGGATTGCCCTCGATGTCGACGCCGCCCATGCGCGCCGCGACCTCGATGTTCTTGATCAGCTTCGCGAAGAGCTTGCCGCGCTTGGCGTCGATCACGGCCTTCTTGTGCTTCGTCGTGGCCCATTTAGAGTGGCCGGACATCTGCCTGTCTCCTTCGCGTAACCCATCTATGAACGAACGCCAGAGATCCTACAAGGACTCCGCTGTCCGGTTCGCGCGCACCATGTCGGCGAACAGACCGTGCACGCGGTGGTCTCCGGTCAGTTCCGGGTGGAACGACGTGGCCAGCGCGTTGCCCTGACGGACCGCGACGATGTGGCCGTCGTGCTCGGCGAGGACCTCGGCCTCGGCGCCGACGGACTCGACCCAGGGGGCGCGGATGAAGACGCCCTCCACAGGATCGCCCGCGACGCCCTTCACGTCGAGTGCCGCCTCGAAGGACTCGTTCTGGCGGCCGAAGGCGTTGCGGCGCACGATCATGTCGATGCCGCCGATCGTCTCCTGACCCGACCGCGGATCGAGGATCTTGTTCGCGAGCATGATCATGCCGGCGCAGGTGCCGTAGACGGGCAGGCCGTCACGCACGCGTGCGCGCAGCGGCTCCATCACGCCGAACAGGACGGCCAGCTTGGAGATGGTGGTGGACTCGCCGCCGGGGATGACGAGGCCGTCGATCTCGGCGAGTTCCTCGGGGCGCCGCACCGGCCTGGCCACGGCGTCGACCGCGGCCAGGGCGATGAGGTGCTCCCGTACGTCGCCCTGGAGAGCCAGGACGCCAATGACAGGAGTGTTCATGGGTGGGTTACCTGTGCTTACCAGCCGCGGTTGGCGTAGCGCTCGGCCTCGGGGAGGGTGTCGCAGTTGATGCCGACCATGGCCTCGCCGAGGTTGCGGGACGCGTCCGCGATGATCTTCGGGTCGTCGTAGAAGGTGGTGGCCTTCACGATGGCGGCGGCGCGCTTGGCCGGGTCGCCGGACTTGAAGATGCCGGAGCCGACGAAGACGCCCTCGGCGCCGAGCTGGCGCATCAGCGCGGCGTCGGCCGGGGTGGCGACACCGCCGGCGGAGAACAGCACGACCGGGAGCTTGCCGAGCTCGGCGACCTCCTTGACGAGCTCGTACGGGGCGCGCAGCTCCTTGGCGGCGGCGTACAGCTCGTGGTTGTCGAAGCCGCGCAGCCGGGCGATCTCGTTCTTGATCTGGCGCAGGTGACGGACGGCCTCGACGACGTTGCCGGTGCCGGCCTCGCCCTTGGAGCGGATCATGGCCGCGCCCTCGGCGATCCGGCGCAGGGCCTCGCCCAGGTTGGTGGCGCCACAGACGAACGGGGTCGTGAAGGCGAACTTGTCGCTGTGGTTGACCTCGTCGGCCGGGGTGAGGACCTCGGACTCGTCGATGTAGTCGACGCCGAGGGACTGCAGGACCTGGGCCTCGACGAAGTGGCCGATGCGGGACTTGGCCATGACCGGGATCGAGACGGCCTCGATGATGCCCTCGATCATGTCGGGGTCGGACATCCGGGCCACGCCGCCGTCCTTGCGGATGTCGGCGGGGACCCGCTCCAGGGCCATGACGGCGACGGCGCCCGCGTCCTCGGCGATCTTCGCCTGCTCCGGCGTGACGACGTCCATGATCACGCCGCCCTTGAGCTGCTCGGCCATGCCGCGCTTCACACGGGCGGTGCCGATCTCGGGGGCCTGGTTTTCGGAGTTGGACACGGGTGACCTCACACGGTGAAGAAGGGTTACTGCAAGCATCGAGGAAACGGGAGCGGACCAGGCCACAGCAAGGGCCAATGACAAGGCGGTGGATCGTTTTCCCGGCCCTGACGGCGTAAGGGCCGGTCAGGCGGCCCGCTCGACGAGTGCCGTGGGCGGCTCGTCGTCCATCTCGAACGCCAGCGGGAACGGCGCGTGCCCGGCCAGCCGGAACCAGCGCACCTTGCGGTGCCGGCGCAGCGCCCTGGCCGCCCGTACGGCGTCGTTGTGGAACCGCCGGGCCATCGGTACCCGGCGCACCGCCTCGGTCAGTTCACGGGCGGCTTCCTCGCCGCCCGGCGCCTCCCGGACGACCTCCACCTGCTGGGGTTCGGCGAACACGGCCCGCAGCGCCTGGCTGAGCTCGCTCTCGGCGACCTCCCGCTGCTCCTCCTCGGTCTGCCGGGCGGCGTGCGCGGCCTCGTAGAGGACGATCGACGCGGCCGGATCGAGCACGCCGGAGGTGGCCAGTTCCTGGGCCACCGAGGCGCGGCGCAGCAGTTGTGCGTCGAGGGCGGCCCGTGCCGCGTCGATCCGGGCGTGCAGCCGGTCGAGGCGGCCCGCGGTCCAGCTCAGGTAGAGGCCGATCGCCACGAGGGCGACGAGGATCCAGATGAGAGTTGCGGTCACGGGCGGAAAGCCTACGGGGGTGCCCCCACGGGCGAACCGCTCGGCCCGCCCGTGCCCCGGAGCACCTGCTCACCCGACGCGGCGGCGGTCGGTTCCGCGCCGGCCCGCCCGGGCCGGCGCACCCCTCGGCCCGGGCCGGCCGGCAGCGCCGCTCAGTCCCGCGCCAGCCCCAGCCGGGCCCGCAGCCCGCTGCCGCCGCCCGAGGGCCGGTCGTCCGCCGCCACCGCCGCCGCGCCCGCGGTCACCGTCTCGTACACCGACATGATGTCCGCGCCGACGGTCGACCAGTCGAAGCGGCGGACGTGTGCGCTGCCCCGCTTCTGCAGCTCGGCCCGGCGGGCCGGGTCCTCCAGGAGCCGTACGGCGGCCTCGGCGAGGGCGTCCGCGTCCTCGTTGGCGAAGAGTTCGCCTGCCGCGCCCTGGTCGAGGACCTGGGCGAAGGCGTCGAGGTCGGAGGCGAGGACCGGGGCGCCCGCCGACAGTGCCTCGACCAGGATGATCCCGAAGCTCTCGCCGCCGGTGTTGGGAGCGATGTAGAGGTCGACGCTGCGCAGGAAGCGGGCCTTGTCCTCGTCGCTGACCATCCCGAGGAACTCCACGCGCGAGCGCAGCTCGGCCGGCAGGGACTCCACCGCCTCCTTCTCGTCACCCCGGCCGGCCACCAGCAGCCGGGTCTGCGGACGGGCGGCGAGGATCTTCGGCAGGGCCCGCATCAGCACCGGCAGGCCCTTGCGGGGCTCGTCGATGCGGCCGACGAAGCCGATCGTGTCGCCCTGCCACGCGGGGTTGGGCTCGGCCGTGGCGAAGAAGTCGACGTCGACGCCGTTGGGGATGACGACCGCGTCGCCGCCGAGGTGTTCCACCAGGGTGCGGCGGGCGTACTCGCTGACCGCGATGCGGGCGCTGATCTTCTCCAGGGCCGCCTGGAGGATGGCGTACGCGGCGATCATGGCCCGGGAGCGCGGGTTGGAGGTGTGGAAGGTCGCCACGATCGGGCCCTGCGCCGCCCAGCAGGCGAGCAGGCCGAGCGACGGTGACGTCGGCTCGTGGATGTGGATGACGTCGAACCGGCCGTCGTGCAGCCAGCGGCGCACCCGGGCGGCCGAGAGGAACCCGAAGTTCAGGCGCGCGACCGAGCCGTTGTACGGCACCGGGACGGCGCGGCCCGCGGAGACGACGTAGGGCGGGAGCGGGGTGTCGTCGTCGGCGGGGGCCAGGACGGACACCTCGTGGCCGAGCCGGATGAAGTACTCGGCGAGGTCGCGGATGTGGAACTGGACGCCACCCGGGACGTCCCAGGAGTAGGGGCAGACGATGCCGATCCTCACGGACGTTCCCCGTCCCGGGCGCCGGCGGCCGATGGTCGTGGTTCCAGGTCGTCGAGCCACAAGCGCTGGAGCATGTGCCAGTCCTCCGGATGTTCCGCGATCCCCGAGGCGAAGGCATCGGCCAGCGCCTGTGTCATGACAGACGTCTTCTCGGCCCGGGTACCTGACTCGGGTACCTCGATCGGGGGGTGCACCCGGCCCTGCATGACGGGCGACTCGTCGTACCAGAGCGTCACGGGCAGCAGCAGCGCCCCGGTCTGCTGGGCGAGCAGCGCGGGACCGGCCGGCATCCGGGCCGTGGCACCGAAGAAGTCCACCTCGACGCCGGAGGCGGACAGGTCGCGGTCGGAGACCAGGCAGACCAGGCCGCCGTCGCGCAGTCTGCGGGCCAGCGTGCCGAAGGCGGTGCCGCCGCTGTGCGGCAGGACCTCCATGCCGAGGCCCTCGCGGTAGGCGACGAAACGGTCGTAGAGCGTCTCGGGCTTGAGGCGTTCGGCGACCGTCGTGAACGGTGTCTCCAGCTTGGTGGTGACCCAGGCGCCCGCGAGGTCCCAGTTGCCGAGGTGCGGCAGGGCGAGGATGACGCCCTGGTCGGAGGCCAGCCCGTCGGTCAGGTAGTGGACGTCCTTGGGGTCGAAGCCGTCCTTTATGCGCTCCGGGCTCCAGGCGGGCAGCCGGAAGGACTCCATCCAGTAGCGCAGGTAGGAGCGCATGCCGGCGCGCGCGAGTTCCGCGAGCCGCTCCGGGCTAGCGTCGGGCACCACGCGCGCGTAGTTGCTCTCCAGCCGCTTGACGCCCTTGCCGCCCTGCTTCCAGGCGAGGTCGGCGATGGTGCGGCCGAGCCGTACGGCGACGGGCTCGGGGAGCTTCTTGACGGTGCCCCAGCCAAGTCCGTACAGCGCGTCCGTGAGCCGCTCCTGAGCACTCACTTGGCGGCCTCGCTCCCGTGAGAGGCGTTCTGCGACGTCTCCGGCGCCGCCGCGGCGGCCTCCGCCTCGGCGGACTCGCGGCGGACCGTGACGACGCGCTGGATCAGCGTCACCAGGCTACCGACCGCGACGATCCACAGGGCGACCGGCAGCAGGTACTGGATGCCGGGCACGCCGAACTTGTGCAGACCCGCGAGACCGGCCGCGACCAGCGAGATCACCAGCCGCTCGGCGCGCTCGACCAGACCGTTGACGGCGACCGGCAGGCCGATCGACTCGCCGCGCGCCTTGGTGTACGACACCACCTGGCCGCTGGCCAGGCAGAAGATCGAGACGGCGCACAGCACGAGGTCGTCGCCGTCACCGGCGTACCAGAGGATGAAGCCGCCGAAGATCGCGGCGTCGGCGACCCGGTCGAGGGTGGAGTCCAGGAAGGCGCCCCAGCGGCTGGAGCGGCCGAGCTGGCGGGCCATGTTGCCGTCGACGAGGTCGGAGAACACGAAGAGCGTGATCACGACCGTGCCCCAGAAGAACTCGCCCAGGGGGTAGAAGACCAGCGCGCCCGCGACCACACCGGCCGTGCCGATGAGCGTCACGGTGTCGGGGCTGACGCCCCGCCGGATCAGAAACGCGGCGAACGGTGTGAGGACACGCGTGAAGAATGCACGCGCGTACTTGTTCAGCATGGCCTTCCCGAGGGTCGGTGTGACGCCGGGCGGCCCCTGCTGGCCACCGGCTGGCCCATCGTAGCCACGCGCGCGTGCGTGCGACCGCCGGGCACTCGTACAGGCCGCCGGCGGCACCGGTCCACCGGTCCCCGATGGCAGGATCGCGTCCGCCGTATGGACGCACCGTGACGGGAGTGGAAAGCTCGAAGGACCGCGGGCGTCATCGGAGCCGCCATCGCACGCGGATCGGCCTGATGTCCGCGCCCACAGTGACCTCACCGTGCACGGGAGGCAGGATCATGGGCGACAAGGCGAACGCACACCCTGGGGCCGCCGGCAGGGCTACGGCGGCCGACCAACCCGCGTCCGTACGGAATGTGGTGCTGGTCGGCCACTCCGGATCGGGCAAGACCACATTGGTGGAAGCCCTCGCGCTCACGGCGGGGGCGGTGAACCGGGCGGGCCGCGTGGAGGACGGCGGCACGGTCTCGGACTACGACGAGATCGAGCACCGGCAGCAGCGCTCGGTACAGCTGTCCCTGGTGCCCGTCGAGTGGGACGGCATCAAGGTCAACCTTCTGGACACCCCCGGATACGCCGACTTCGTCGGGGAACTCAGGGCCGGTCTGCGAGCCGCGGACGCGGCCCTTTTCGTCGTCTCCGCCTCGGACGGCGTGGACGGCTCGACCCGCATGGTGTGGGAGGAGTGCGCGGCCGTGGGGATGCCGCGCGCGATCGTCGTCACGCATCTCGAGGCCGCGCGGGCCGACTACGAGGAGATGACACGGATCTGCGCGGAGGCCTTCGGCGGCGACGACCCGGACGCGGTGCTCCCGCTGTATCTGCCGCTGCACGGCCCGCAGGGTCCGGACGGGCACGCGCCCGTGACCGGTCTGATCGGGCTGCTGTCGCAGAAGCTGTTCGAGTACTCCTCCGGGGAGCGCAAGGAGTCCGAGCCGGGCGAGGACCAGCTCCCCGAGATCGACGAGGCCCGCAACCGACTGATCGAGGGGATCATCGCCGAGAGCGAGGACGAGACCCTCATGGACCGGTATCTCGGCGGCGAGCAGGTCGACGTCAAGACACTCATCGAGGATCTGGAGCGGGCCGTCGCGCGCGGCACCTTCTTCCCCGTGCTGGCCGCCGCGCCCGCCGCCGACGGTGCTCGCCAGGGCCTCGGCACGGTCGAGGTGCTGGAGCTGATCACGCGGGGCTTCCCGACCCCGCTGGAACGCGAGGCGCCCCGGGTGACCACGGTGGACGGCAAGCCGCGCGAGCTGAAGCTGTGCGATCCGAACGGGCCGCTGGTCGCCGAGGTCGTGAAGACCGCGTCCGACCCGTACGTCGGCCGGGTCTCGCTGGTCCGCGTCTTCTCCGGCACCCTGCGCCCCGACGAGACGGTGCACGTGTCCGGGCACGGCCTGGAGGACCGCGGGCACGAGGACCACGACGTCGACGAACGGATCGGCGCCCTCTCGGCCCCCTTCGGCAAACAGCAGCGCCAGCTCAGCCACTGCATCGCCGGAGATCTGGCGTGTGTGGCGAAGCTGAGCCGCGCGGAGACCGGCGACACCCTGTCGGCCAAGGACGACCCGCTGCTGATGGAGCCCTGGCAGATGCCGGATCCGCTGCTGCCGCTGGCCATCGAGGCGCACAGCAAGGCGGACGAGGACAAGCTGTCGCAGGGCCTGTCCCGGCTGGTCGCCGAGGACCCGACGATGCGCCTCGAACAGAACCAGTACACCCACCAGGTGGTGCTGTGGTGCCTGGGCGAGGCGCACGCGGACGTCGCCCTGGAACGGCTGCGCAGCCGCTACGGCGTCCAGGTCGACCTGGTGCCGCACAAGGTCTCCCTGCGCGAGACGTTCGCCGACCGGTCGGCGGGCCGCGGCCGGCACGTGAAGCAGTCCGGCGGTCACGGGCAGTACGCGATCTGCGAGATCGAGGTGGAGCCGCTGCCGGGCGGCTCGGGCATCGAGTTCGTGGACAAGGTGGTCGGCGGCGCGGTGCCCCGGCAGTTCATCCCGTCGGTGGAGAAGGGCGTCCGGGCCCAGGCGGCCAGAGGCGTCGCGGCCGGCCATCCGCTCGTCGACATCCGGATCACGCTGCTGGACGGCAAGGCGCACTCGGTGGACTCCTCCGACGCCGCGTTCCAGACCGCCGGCGCGCTGGCGCTGCGGGAGGCGGCGGGCGACGCGAAGATCCATCTGCTGGAGCCGGTGGCGGAGGTGTCCGTGCTAGTCGGCGACGAGTACGTCGGCGCCGTGATGAGCGACCTGTCGGGGCGGCGGGGCCGTGTCCTCGGCACCGAGCAGACCAGCGGCAACCGCACGCTGATCAAGGCCGAGGTGCCCGAGATCGAGATCGGCCGGTACTCCGTGGACCTGCGGTCGCTGTCGCACGGCACCGCACGCTTCAACCGTTCGTACGCGCGGCACGAACCGATGCCGCAGCAGATCGCCGAAAGGATCCGTGAAGAGGCGCGCGACGCCTAGCGGTTGGCGCCGGGCGCGACCGAGTTCTCCCCTCCGCGTCGGCGGAGGGCTTCGGCCGTCCGCCGACGATTGTCGGTGGCGGGAGATACTCTGATCATTGATCAACAGGTGTGCGCGGTACGGAAGTCGGGAAGGCCGCAGAAGCGACAGTGCGGCGACTGGGGGCGGGAATGACCGTTGAGGGCGGTTACGCGGACATCTTCGGTCCGCAGGTGCCTCGCACGGCCGGCGAGGGGCAGACGGCGACGTTCGCGCTCGCCTCGGCGGCCTATCGGGACAATCCGTACGAGGACATCAAGAAGGCCGACAACGAATGGCACAAGACCGACGTCAAGGCCGGTCGCGGCTGGGCGAAGATCTTCCGGCCCAATCTGGGTGAGGCCTACTCGCGGGCCGTGGTCGACCGCATGCTCGGCCCCGGCCGCAAGCCCCTGATCCAGTCCTTCGGCACCGAGCCGCAGGTCGTGGTCGAGCACGCGCTGGCCGCCAACAACATCCGCAAGAGCCGCGACCGGATGCTCAGCGCCATCATGGTCGTCTGCGGTGTGCTGTTCCTGCCCGGGCTCCTGCTGTGGCTGCTGGTCTTCACGCTGCGCACCACCATCGTCAAGCGGGACGCGAAGCGCGGCGGCGCGCTCGCCTCCGTACTGCTCGTCGCGGCCGGCGCGTTCGCCGTGCTCTTCCTGCTCCGGATGCCGTTCAGCGGTTTCTGGGCGTGGTACGCGCGAGCCTGTGTCCTGATGCCGGTCGTCGGCTGGTTCTGGGCCAAGCAGGTCTGCGAGCGCACCGCACGGGATCTGCGGGAGCGGTGGGACAGCCTGCTGGCCGGCAGCAGCGTCGGCGCGAAGGTGCCGGAGGCCGTGCCGACCAGCCCCACCGAGACGCAGGCCGAGCAGCTGCGGCAGTCCCTCGCCAAGCTCAGCGCCGAGCAGCAGTCCAACTCCGTGTTCTACGCCGGGCCCAAGGGGATACTGGGCATGGGCACACGCTGGGGCAGCTGGCAGCTCGCCGAGGACCTGGTGGCCGCCGACTCCACCCGCGAGATCCACCCCTTCCGCAGCTGGGACGTGATCCGCGCGGTCCATGACCAACTGCGCATGCTGGAGCGCGGCCCGCTCAACACCGGCGGTTTCCCGAAGCCTTCGATACGGCACTGGGTCGTCACGCCGATCGCCGAGGGCGCGAAGGCCGTGTCCCGGCCGGAGGGCACGGACGTCGAGGCGTACCAGGTCAAGTCCCACGCCATACAGGACATCTGCAACAAGCAGCAGTTCGGCAGCGGCGACCGGCACTATCTGGGCGTCCAGTGGACGCTGTGGGACGGCCAGTTGATCATCACGATGCTGATCACGGTGACCGTGCTGCACGAGACGCTGCGCATCGAGGTGACCGGGCACGCCCTCGGTCCGGTGAACGGGCTGTTCCAGGAGAAGCCCGAGGCGCCGACCAAGGAGGTCACCAAGTCGTTCAAGCCGTGGGAGACCCGCAAGGTGAAGCTGCCCCTGGTCAACACCGACGAGGTGGTACGGCTGGCGGTGCGGGCCCCGATCTCCTGGTATCCGCCGCTGCTGAACTGGCTCGGTGGGACGATCGGGCTGCCGGAGCCGTTCGGGCTGCGGCACGCGTGGGCGGACCAGCCGTGGCGGCACCGGTTCATGGCGGACGACGCCCTGCGCGCCGCCACTCCGGTGCTGCGGGTGGTGCACTCCGCGGCGATCAAGGTACTGGCCGAGAACGGCGTGGACACCGAGAAGTTCGGTGCGCGGTCCTCGTTCCTGAGCACGGCCGTGCAGGATCCGTCGCCCCGGAAGGCCGACGTCTACGACGCGTAGGGCTCCGCCGGTCCGACAGCGTGGGGCGGGTCTGGGTGACTACGCCCCCCAGACCCCCCTTTTTTCGGACTGAACGGCCGCGTCCTCGCACGCCGGACAGGCCGATGAGTCAGGCCGTCGGCCAGACCTCCGCCAGCATCTTCCGCGTGTCCGCCAGCAGCTGCGGCAGCACCCGGGTGTGACCCACGACCGGCATGAAGTTCGTGTCGCCGCCCCAGCGCGGGACGATGTGCTGGTGCAGATGGGCCGCGATGCCGGCGCCGGCGACCGTGCCCTGGTTCATGCCGATGTTGAAGCCGTGCGCGCCCGAGGCGGTCCGCAGGGCCGTCATCGCCTGCTTGGTCAGCGCGGCGAGCTCACTGGTCTCCGGTTCGGTGAGGTCCGTGTAGTCGGCGACGTGACGGTAGGGCACCACCATGAGGTGGCCGCCGTTGTAGGGGTACAGGTTCAGGACCGCGTACACCTGCTCACCGCGCTTGACGACCAGGCCGTCCTCGTCGGATTTGGCCGGGATGGAGCAGAAGGGGCAGCCGTCGTCGGCACCGGGACCGGTCGGCTTGTTCTCACCCTGGATGTAGGCCATCCGATGGGGCGTCCACAGGCGCTGGAACGCGTCCTGGATCCCCACTCCCCACTGCTGCTCCGGCTCACTCGTCATGCGTGAAGCATATGGCTTCGTCCGTTCGCGGCGTGTCGCCGGGGCGACGGGAGGGCCGTCACCGGCCAAGCTGGGCCGGTGGACGACGACAGCCCTTACTCCCGTTGGGAGCAGCGCACCGAGATCCCGCTGTTCCTGGCATCGCTGCTCTTCCTGGCCGCCTACGCCGCCCGCGTCCTCGCAGTGGGCATGCCGTCCTTCTGGAAGGACCTGTGCCTCTACGCGATGCTCGCGCTCTGGCTGCTGTTCGCCGTGGACTACCTGGTGCGCTGGCGGCTGATCGGGGGGCGCTTCCTGCGCTTCGCCAGAACGCACTTCCTGCACACGGTCGTGGTCGTCCTGCCCCTGCTGCGGCCACTGCGGATCGTGCCGCTCTACGACGCCATCCAGCACCGGCAGGGGGAGCCTCGGCTGTCCCTGCACGCGCGCGTGATCGCCTACGCGAGCCTGTCCACCCTGCTCCTCGGCTTCGCCGGTGCCCTCGCGGTCTACCAGCAGGAACGCGGCGCGCCCGGTGCCACCATGCGCACGTTCGGGGACGCGGTGTGGTGGGCAGCCGAGACGATCAGCACGGTCGGCTACGGAGACATCACGCCGGTGACCACGGGCGGCCGGGCGATCGCGATGGTCATGATGGCCGGCGGGCTGGCCCTGCTCGGCGCGGTGACGGGGTCGTTCTCGTCCTGGCTGCTGCAGATCTTCTCCCGCGAGAGCGACACGAAGCCCCCGGAGAGCTGAGCTCCCGGGGGCCTCCTGATCGTGGTCGGCCGGATCAGACCTGCGCCCGCTCCTCGACGATCTGCGCGATCTTCGCGAGGGCGTCTTCGAACGGGATGCCGTTCTCCTGCGAGCCGTCGCGGTAGCGGAAGGACACGGCGTTGTTGGCCATGTCCTCGTCGCCCGCGATGACCATGAAGGGCACCTTCTGCTTCTGGGCGTTGCGGATCTTCTTCTGCATACGGTCCGAGGAGGAGTCGACCTCGACCCGCAGGCCCTTCTTCTTGGCGGCCGCGGCGAACTTCTCCAGGTAGTCCACGTGCCCGTCGCCGATCGGGATGCCGATCGCCTGGACCGGGGCCAGCCACGCCGGGAAGGCGCCCGCGTAGTGCTCCAGGAGGACGGCGAAGAACCGCTCGATGGAACCGAACAGCGCGCGGTGGATCATGACCGGGCGCTGCTTGGAGCCGTCCGCGGAGGTGTACTCCAGGTCGAAACGCTCCGGCAGGTTGAAGTCGAGCTGGATGGTCGACATCTGCCAGGTCCGGCCGATGGCGTCCTTCGTCTGGACGGAGATCTTCGGACCGTAGAAGGCGGCGCCGCCCGGGTCCGGGACCAGGGGCAGGCCCTGCTTCTCGGCGACCTGGCGGAGCGTCTCCGTGGCCTCCTCCCAGACCTCGTCGGAGCCGACGAACTTCTCCGGGTCCTTGGTGGAAAGCTCCAGGTAGAAGTCGGTGAGGCCGTAGTCGCGCAGCAGGCCGAGGACGAAGGTGAGCGTCTTGTCGAGCTCCTCCGACATCTGCTCGCGGGTGCAGTAGATGTGCGCGTCGTCCTGCGTGAAGCCACGCGCGCGCGTCAGGCCGTGCACGACGCCCGACTTCTCGTACCGGTACACGGTGCCGAACTCGAACAGACGCAGCGGCAGTTCGCGGTAGGAGCGGCCGCGCGCGTCGAAGATCAGGTTGTGCATCGGGCAGTTCATGGGCTTGAGGTAGTAGTCCACGCCCTCGTCGAGCTGCATGGGCGGGTACATGCCGTCTGCGTACCAGTCCAGGTGCCCGGACGTCTCGAAGAGCTTCCCCTTCGTGGCGTGCGGGGTGTAGACGAACTCGTAGCCCTCCTCCTCGTGCCGGCGGCGCGAGTAGTCCTCCATGACCCGGCGGATGATGCCGCCCTTGGGGTGGAAGACGGCGAGGCCGGAGCCGATCTGCTCCGGGATGGAGAAGAGGTCGAGTTCGTTGCCCAGCTTGCGGTGGTCGCGCTTCTCGGCCTCGGCGAGGAAGTCCAGGTACGCCTTCAGCTCGTCCTTGGACGGCCAGGCGGTGCCGTAGATGCGCTGGAGCATCGGGTTCTTCTCGCTGCCGCGCCAGTAGGCGGCCGCGTTGCGCATCAGCTTGAACGCCGGGATCGCGCGGGTCGACGGCAGGTGGGGACCGCGGCAGAGGTCCTTCCAGCACAGGTCGCCGGTCTTCGCGTCGAGGTTGTCGTAGATCGTCAGCTCACCTGCGCCGACCTCGACGTCCGCGCCGTCGTCGGAGGACGCGGAGCCCTTGAGGCCGATCAGCTCCAGCTTGTAGGGCTCGGCGGCGAGCTCCTCGCGGGCGGCCTCGTCGGTGACGACGCGGCGGGCGAACTTCTGCCCGCGCTTCTGGATCTCCTGCATCTTCTTCTCGATGGCCTTGAGATCCTCGGGCGTGAACGGCTTCTCGACGTCGAAGTCGTAGTAGAAGCCGTCCTTGACGGGCGGGCCGATGCCCAGCTTGGCCTCGGGGAACAGCTCCTGCACGGCCTGCGCCATCACGTGCGCGGTGGAGTGGCGGAGGATGTTCAGGCCGTCCTCGGAGGAGATCTCGACGCCCTCGACCTCCTCGCCGTCGGCGAGCACGTACGACAGGTCCTTGAGCTCGCCGCCCACGCGCGCGGCGATGATCGAGCGCTCGCCGGCGAAGAGGTCGGCGGCCGTAGTGCCCGTCGTCACCACGCGTTCTTCCCGCTCGGAATCGCGTTGGATGATCACACGGACGTCTGACACCGGTCTCTCCTGACTGAAGGTGGGGTGCGGCGCCATACCAGGAGCGCGCGCATTACGCGATCGTACCGACCTCGGAGGGCCGACCGCGAAACGGTCACGTCAGCGCTCCGCAGGGAGAGCCGGGCTGGTCGGCGGATCGTCTGCGGCTTCGTCGTGGCTGGTCGCGCAGTTTTCGCACCCCTCAGTGCGCTGCCCGCCCCCGCGTCGAACAGCTCACGCCCTTCAATCCCCCGCGTCCTCTCCGCCGCACGCCTCCTCGAAGAAGTCCAGATCCTCCTGGAGCGACTTCATCAGCCGGTCCCGCTCGGCCTCGTCCACCTGGACCGGTACGACGCCGGAGGCGTCGGTGATCTTGCGGAAGCCGCCGCGGCTCTCCAGGCGACCGTGCACTCGCACGGGGAGACCGACGAGGTGGGCGTGGCCGGCTATGCGGTACGCCTCCTCATCCAGGGTGAGCCGGACGTGCGGCACCTCGGCGCCCGCGATGACGCGCAGACGTACGGTGCCCTCCCCGCGCGGCCCGGAGCGGCGCATGCGTACGACGGCGCCCGTGATCCTGACCGGTACGGACGGCTCCTCACGCAGATAGCGGGCCCCGGCCTCGCGCAGCACGGGCAGGTCGCCCGGCGAGAACTCGACGGGCTCGACGCCGGCCGCGCAGTCCGCGGGCACCCCGGCCGCGGGTGACCAGTCGACGGCGATACGGGCGCCCTCGGTGCCGCGCACCAGCACCACCAGCGCTTCCGTGAGCTCCCGGCTGACGCCCGCCTCCACGGCACCGTCGAAGGCGTCCATGCCGCCGGTGGCCCGCTGGTAGTCGATGGCCTCGCGGGCGGCGTAGAGGGCCTGGTGGAGTCGGACGGCGAGCGGGCGTCCCGCGCCGACCGGCACGAAGGCGGCGAGGTGGTGGCCGCCGGCGCCGGAGCCGACGAGGACGCTCTCCAGCATCGCGGCGGCGGAGCGGCGGTGCCGGGCGCCGTAGTAGCCGGCACGCGCGCGCGTGGCGAGCGCGGCGGCGAGGAGCATCTGGCGGGCCGCGGTGCGCAGTTCCTCCTCGACCGTCCAGGGCGCGGCCCCGGCCGGTCCGCTCGGCGCGTCCCGCCACCAGCGCACCTCGTCGCTGGGCACGGCGAGTCCGACGAGCACCTCACGGGCGGAGGGCATGCCGCTGCGGGACAGCGCGACGAGCGCCTCGCCGAGCAGGTCGTCGCTGTCGGGGAAGGCGCGGGACTCGGGCACGAGCAGGCTGGTGCCGTTGCCGCCGGGTCCGGGCGGGGTCCAGCGGCCGTAGCGTCCCGCCGCTCCCCCGCGCCGCTGCCAGCCGTGCCGGTGCAGCAGGGCGCTGAGGACGGCGGGGTCGACGTCGCCGGGCTCGGGGGGACGTTCCCAGGACGCGTCGACCGGGTGCGGCCTCGCTGGTCGTACCGGCTCCTCCAGGGGGCGATGCGTCATGGTTTACCTCCCGTCCCGACCCGCGTCATGATCTCGCAGAGCGCCCGGTCGTCGAAGATGCGTGAGGTCGGTATCCGCACGGTGGTGCGGCGCCGCCCGGTGATCGGGTGTCCCGCCAGGTTGACCCAGTAGCAGCAGTGCCGCAGGTCGAGCCGGTCGTGGCCGGCGCGCAGCCACTGCTCCTGCGACCGCGGGACGATCATCACGACCAGGATCTTGTGCACCGAGACCGGGGTACGGGCGAGCTTCGCCAGATGGTCGTTGTCGAGCGTGAAGGAGAAGAAGCGGCCGGGCGGATTGGGTGCGAGCTGGTAGGTGGCCTTGAGCTGCACCTTGATGGTGACCTCGTCGTCCACCGTGTGACCCGGCGCGCTGTGGCTGACGTGCCAGTCGATGCCGTTGTCCGGAAAGGGCTGGGACAGCGAGCAGCCGGACGCCGCCGCGACGGCGTGCAGATAGCCCACCTGCAAGGTCTCCATGCAGGCGGTAGTGGCGAGTGAACCGCGATGGGGGCCCGTACGTTCGGGCAGCAGCCCGCCCCGCTCGGGCTGCGCTATCGCCATGACCAACAGCCTTCCACGCAAGGTGAATCCCCGTACCGGGCCGCTGAACTGCAAAGACCCGCACTCCTGTTGTGTCCTTCCGGCGTACGCCGCAAACGGCCCGGGTATCACCAAACGGGCAGAAGACGGTACGTCAGCTGCCGTGGGTGAACGAGGGGTTGTGTAGGTATGGCGTGCTGGTATGAGGGCCCGCTGGCGGCATTCGACACGGAGACAACAGGCGTGGACGTCGAGACCGACCGGATCGTCTCGGCGGCCGTCGTCGTCCAGGACGCCCCGGGCGCCCGGCCGAGGATGACCCGGTGGCTGGTGAACCCGGGCGTGCCGGTGCCGGAGGCGGCGACGGCGGTGCACGGACTGACGGATGAGCATCTTCAGCGCAACGGCCGCTGGCCGGCGCCGGTGATGCAGGAGATAGCCGGGGAACTGGCGGCGCAGGCCGCGGTGAACCGGCCGATCGTGGTGATGAACGCACCGTTCGATCTGACACTGCTGGACCGCGAGTTGCGCCGCCATCGGGCGTCGTCCCTGGACCGCTGGTTCGAGGCGACGCCGATGCTGGTGCTCGACCCGCGCGTCCTCGACAAACACCTGGACCGCTACCGCAAGGGCCGCCGCACGCTGACGGACCTGTGCGCGCACTACGGCGTCACGCTGGACGGCGCGCACGAGGCGGCGGCCGACGCACTGGCCTCGCTGGAGGTGGTACGGGCCGTGGGACGGCGTTTCGCTGCCCGGCTGGAGCGCCTGTCCCCCGCCGAACTGCACACGCTCCAGGCGGTGTGGCACGCGGCACAGGCACGCGGCCTGCAGGCGTGGTTCGCCCGCAGCGGCAGCGAGGAGGCGGTGGACCCGGCGTGGCCACTGCGCCCGGACCTGCCGGCGGCGGCATGAGGAAGGAAGGTCCGCCACCACACGAAAAAAGCCGGTCCGCCACGGCGGACCGGCCTCTTCCCGGTGGGCGATACTGGGTTCGAACCAGTGACCTCTTCGGTGTGAACGAAGCGCTCTCCCACTGAGCTAATCGCCCGGGAACGCACTGAACAATACAGGTCCCCGCGCGTTTCCTTCAAACCGCTTGCCGACCACCGGCCAGGTAGCCCGTCAGTCCGCGCCGTCCGGAGCGCATCATCAGCCAGTGGTTGGCACGGAAGACAGGCCGCCCGGGTACCGCGAGCCGCCGCAGCAGCGGCTTGTTCACGTCGACGACCTGCTCGTAGCGGGCCAGACTACCGCCGCCGCGCGCGGTGACGGTCCAGCGGGCCCAGCCGTCGATGTCCCCGCTCATGGCGATCTCCAGCACCCCGGCGGACCGGTCCCGGAGCACCTCGCGTGCGGTGAACGTCATGGCGTACGGCAGGAGGGAGCGGATCGTGATCACGCCGCTGGTGTCGTCGATCCGGGTCACCTCGCGCACCTGGGGCCACCAGCGCGGGTAGTCCTCGGCCTGCTGCAGCGCGTCGTAGACGGCCGCCGGCGGCGCGGGCAGGGCCCACAGGCTGAGGAAGCGGTAGTGGCTCCAGTCCATGAGCCGAGTCTGCCCCCGTCAGGTGGTTTCCGCCGCATCTGAGTACGTACTGAGTACGCACACTCATGCCCTGCGGCGTGACGCGGACCACACTCCTGCCATGACGCACTTTCCGCCCCCGGCCGAGGAGTTGCGGCTCCTCGACCTCGAGCTGCGCCAACTGGACTCCCGCCGGGCCCAGTTGCTGCACCGCCGAGCCTGGCTGGTCACCGCGCTGCAAGCGGCGGCGCCCCGTTCCGCCCCGGCGCCTCTCGCCCCGCCCCGGCCCGAGGCCTCGGCGCCCCGGGTCCAGAACGTCCTGCTGGTGCTGGGCGGTGTCCTCCTCACGATCGCCGCGATGGCGTTCACGCTGGTCAGCTGGGGGCACATGGGGATCGCCGGGCGGGCTCTGGTGCTCGGCGCGGTCACGGTGGCGGTGCTCGCCGCGCCGGTGCCGCTGCTGAAGCGCGGGCTGCGGTCGACGGCCGAGTCGGTGGCGGGCCTCGGGCTCGCCCTGACGGTGCTGGACGCCTACGCACTGCACGAGGTGGGCCTGGCGGACGTGGACGCCACCGGCTACCTCGCGGCCGCTTCGGCGGTGCTGGCGGCCCTGTGGACGGCCTACGGTCTGCTGCCGCGCACCTCGGAGCTGCGTCTGCCCCTGCCCGCCGCCCTGCTCGTCGCCCAACTCCCGCTCACCCTGGGGGCGGTGGCGGCCGACGCGAGCCTCTTCGCGATCACGGCCGCCGTGCTGGTGACGGCCGGGCTCGACGCGGGTGTGGCGCTCCGGGTGCCCGCCGGCTCCGTACGGATCACCGCGATGACCGGTGCGTACGGCATGGGCGCCTGGGGCGTGTGGGCCGCCGGCTGGCTGTCCTGGACGGCCACCGGCCCGAGCGCCGCCGCCCGTGCGGCGGCGCTCCTCCTCTTCGCCGCGGGCATCGCGGTCACCGCGGCGTGGCGGGAGGTCGCCGCCAAGCAGGCGCTCGGCCTGTCCGTCGCCGCCGGTCTCCTCGTCGTCGCCGCGTTCGGCGGCAGCGCCCGCTCCGTGCTGCCTGAGGCGTGGACGGTTCCCGCGTATGTGGCGTGCGGGATCGCCCTGCTGGCGGCGGTGCGGGTGGACCGGCTGCCGCGGGTGGTGCGCGACGGGCTCACCCGGGCCTCCGCCGCCGTACAGGGCCTCGCCCTGCTGTGGACGCTGCCGCTGGTGGGGATCGCGCTGGTGGGTCCGGTCGCCTGGGCGGAGCAGGTGTGGTCCGGAGCTCCGATCGACATGCGGCAGGCGGTGACGGTCGACGCGCCGTGGCCGCCTCACGCGGTGACGGTACCCGTGGTCCTGGTGATGGTGGCCGCCGTGCTGCTCGTCGTGGCACGCGACACCGTGTGGCGGACCCGTGCCCTGACCGGCGCGCTGGTGCCCGCGTGGGCGACGGCTCTGGTCCTTCCCGCGGTACTCGAAGTCCCTTACCCCGTGGGCCTGGTGACGCTCACGATCACGACGGCCGGAGCGCTCGCGGGTGCGGCGTGGATACGACCGTCCGAGCGGCCGGGGACCGAGAACGAGCCGTCGTCGACCTCCGCGCAGACGTCCACGTCGGCCCCGGCCGAAGGAGCCGCTCCCGTCACCCGGGAACCCGCCGCGGCCCTCTCCGAACAACCCGCGGCAGGGCCCCCGACCACGGAAGCGCCGGGGGCAGCCACGGGCACCACGATCGGCGTCCCCGCCCCCCGCGCGACCGCCACCGTCCTCGCCCTGCTCACCTCATTCCCCCTCGCCTTCCTCGCGCTGACGACCGAGGCCGCGACCCTCACCGTGTCGGCCGCGCTGACGGCGCTGTTCGCGGCGGCCTCCTGGAAGGCGCACCTGGCTCCGGTCACGGCTCCGGCCGGGCTCGCGTTCGCCGCCGCACTCTGCTGCGCGGCGGGGGCCGCGGCCGGCTGGCAGCCGCAGTACGTGGCCCTGCTGGTCCTGGCGGTCCCGGTGGCCGCGGCCCTGCTCGCGGCACGGCTCGGTGACGCGCGGGCGACGGTACCGGTCGAGGTGACGGGCGCCCTCGCCGCGCTGCTCGCCGTCGCGCTGGCCGCGGCACCGGCGGACCTGCCGATGCTGGCCCTGGTGCTGGCGCTGTGCGGTGTGATCGCCGCCGGTACGGCCGTCCGCCCGGAACGCCGGTCCGTGGCCTACGCCTCCGCCGCGCTGTTCGTCCTGGCCACGTGGGTGCGCCTGGCGGCCTGGGACGTCGGCACGCCGGAGGCGTACACCCTGCCGGTCACCGTCCCGGCCCTGCTGGTCGGCGCCCTGCGCAGGCGCCGCGTTGCGCAGACCTCGTCCTGGACGGCGTACGGCCCCGGCCTCGCCGCCACCCTCGTGCCGAGCCTCCTCGCGGCCTGGGGCGACCCGCAGTGGACGCGGCCCCTGCTGCTGGGTCTCGCGGCCCTGGCCATCACCCTGCTCGGCGCCCGCCACCACCTCCAGGCACCGCTGCTGCTCGGCGGCGCGGTCCTGGCCCTGGACGCCCTGCACGAACTCGCCCCGTACATCGCCCAGGTGACCGACGCCCTCCCCCGCTGGGTACCGCCGGCTCTGGCCGGCCTCCTCCTGCTGGCCATCGGAGCGACGTACGAGCAACGCCTCAGGGACGCCCGCAAGATGCGGGAATTCTTGACCAACATGCACTGAAACGCCCCTGAAGGGGGCGCGGGGAACTGCGCGACCAGCCACAGCGGTCCGCAGTTCCCCACGAACCGTCACGGCATCCTGTCCCCGAGCAGCGCCAGGTTCTCGATGGCGGCAAGCCCGTACAGCGCCGTGTCATTCGTCGACACCCAAGCGGCCTCACTACCCGGTACCAAGGCGGTCGGCCCACTCAGCGCCTCCGTCTTCCAGGGCGCCGACTCCTTGTACCCGTCGGAGTTGTAGAACTTCTCCCACGCGCGGGCGGCCAGCTTCGCGTCCCCCGTCCGCACGGCCGCGTACGCGTCCAGCCGCGAGTGCCCCTGGAACAGCAGCAGCGACCCGAAGTTCGACCCGTACCGCGCCGCCTGCTCCGCCTTGGTGGCGTTGAAGTACCGGCAGTAGTCGAAGTACGCCTCGTTGAACGCCGGCATGTCGACGAGGTCGATCAGCTCGGCGCACAGTTCGTTGAGCCCGAAGACGGCGGACAGGTGCGAGACCCCGACCACCGGCTCCGGGGCGATCGCGAACCTGCCGGTGTCGAGGTCGTACAGCCCGCTGCCCTGCACGAACCCGTTCGGCTGCGCGGCGATGGTCTCCATCGTCGACAGCACCCGCGCCTTTGCCTTCTCCCACTTGGGCCCCTTGCGCTCCCACTCCGTCAGCCACGCCGAGACGAGCCCGCTCCAGTCCGTGCCGAAGCCGATCGACAGCGCGTGCCGGTCGGGCGTGTACGGCTCGGTGCGGATCTTGCGGATCGGGTCCAGGACGAGGAACGTCTCGTCGGAGTCGACGTTGGCGTGCATGAGGTCGCCGACCCGCTCGTCCGCGGTGAGGAAGTAGTAGTAGCGGCGGTACGTCGTGTTGGCGATCCGCTGCTGCTTGGCGCTGTCGGCGTAGTGCTGGACGCCGTGCCGGGTGCCGAGGCCGGCCCACTCGCCGAGGTGGTAGACGTCGACCTCGCCGGTGTGCCGGGTCATCGCCTCGGCGAAGCGGAAGATGTCGGCGCGGCCGGAGCGCAGATACGCGAACCAGAGCCAGAGGTCGGGCGAGAGTTCGGAGTTGTCCCAGGCGTAGCCGCCGATGTCGTACCGCCACTGGTGTCTGACGGTGTCGTAGGTGTGCATGATGTCGCCGTAGTCCCAGAACCCGTACCAACGGCGCTGCTCCACCTGGTCCTTGTAGTAGGTGAAGAGGAAGTCGAGGTGGTCCTCGATCTTCGCCTTGGCGGGTGTGGAGCGGTCCGGCTCGGAGTACAGCCCCGGCCCGAAGACCTTGGCCTTGATGAGCTGCGCGGGCGGTGCGGCGAGCTGCGGCAGCACGCGGACGGCCTCTATCTGGCGGGCCAGGGTCTCCGGTGCAGGCGTCGACTCGTTGGCCCAGAACAGCAGCTCCGACGTACGGGCGATGCCGTACGGCGTCCCGAACTCCGGCTCGTAGTCCTCGTAGGTGATGTTGAGCCCTTCGAGCTGCTCGGGGTAGGTGTCCTGGCCCATGCCGTCGTGGTAGAAGCGCAGGTCCATGGGCTGGGCCTCGGGCGACCAGAGCCACATGGTGACCTCGGCCGCGTCGGTGTGGGCGTCGCGGATGTCGAGCTGGGCGGGGTACTTCTCCCAGAAGTCCCGCAGCCCGAGCGAGAGTCCGCCGCCGACACCGCCGACGTAGGCGAACCCCGAGGCGCGCCGCCCGCCGCCGGCTCCGATCCAGCCGTGGCCCTTCTTGGTGCGCTTGCGCAGGGTGAAGCCGTCGGCGGAGAGCTGGGAGAGGGTGTAGTCGCCCCACTCGGGGATGTACTGGAGGCGGGTCGTGACGCGCTGGTCCCAGGTGGCCGGGTCGGGCAGCTTCTCCCCCGCGAACTGCGCCGCCTGTACGGCGGCCCCGGGGTCGCGGCGCAGTCCGGTGATGCCCTTGACGGCCTCGCGGAGCAGGCCGGTGCCCTCGCCGCCGATGCGGATGTGCCGGTCGTAGGACTGGTCCCGCATGGGCACCGTGAAGCGGACGCCGATGCCGCGGATGAAGTCGCCGCTCGCCCGGCCCGGCTCCTGCGTGCCGTCGTAGGTGATGGTGTGCACCATGCGGAAGGAGTCGGCGCCCGCGTAGAAGTAGAGCCGGATGGAGAAGGGGAGCCAGCTGCGGCTGCCCCTGCGGTGCTTGCCGTCGATGCGGACGACCGCGCGGACCGGCCCGTCCTGTTCGACGGTGACCTCGGAGATCGCCCCCTCGAAGCGTTCGGTCCTGACCGCGCCCTGGTCCTCGTCCTCGATCTCGGGCTGCCGGATCAGCACGAGCCGTCCGTTCCTGGCGATCTCCGTGGAGCCGCGGGTGACCGACTTGACGAGGGTCGCGCCCGACTTGCCGATCCGCACGGTGATGACTCCGGTCGAGACGTCGATGGTCCCGCCGCTCCTGTCGACGGTGACCTTCTTGGCAGGGGCGGCGGGCTCCCCCGCGGTGAGGGTGAGCCTGCCGTCGCCCGAACCGACCGCGTGCGCCGTCCACTTGAGGGAGCCGTCGGGCCAGTGGGCGATCGGCCACGACTGCACGGGGACGGCCTTGCCGTCGGCGTCCGTCAGGGCGAACGTCTGGTCCTCCTGGTACGCGCCCTTCGGCCAGGGGACGCCGACGGTGGAGCCGGGCGCGGCGCCGAGGCCGCCGTCCTCCAGCCAGTCCAGGGTCACGGGCTCCGCTTCGGCGGCCTCGGCCACGGGCGCGGCCTGCGCGTCCTTCGCTCCTAGTGCCCAGCTGAACTGTGCGGCTGCTCCGGCGACCGCGGCCGCCTTGAGAAGGGACCTGCGGGGGATGGGGGACATGGCCTTTCCTTTCCGTGCGCGTGCAGGGGATGGTCAGGGGCATGACAGAGAGAGGTGCGGCGCCCCGGGCGCCGACCTTGCGAACGGGCACCGCCCGTCAGCGGCACCGACTTCCTGCGGGCGCGGCCGTTCCGCACTGCCGGCTTCGTGCGGGGGCACGGCCTTTCAGCGGTGCCGGTACCGCTCCTCCACGGCGACGGCCGCCGCCACGACGGCCCCGAGCACCGGGGCCGCGAGCGGCGCGGCGAACCAGGCGGAGGCGGCCACGACGGCCAGCCCGCCGATGATGAGGAAGGACCCGGCGGGGTCGAGCACGGTACGGCGCCCGCCCCCCGTGAGCAGCGCCCACCAGCCGGCGTCCGGCGTCCAGCGGGCCGCCGCCCGCAGCAGGGCCACGACGGCGACGAGCAACGCGAACAGCCCGATCGCCCCGACGAGCGGCCCACCGGGAATCCCGGCCCGCGCGGCCTGGACGTCCACCCGGACCGCGGCGGCCACGGCCCACCCGGCGAGCCCGACGACCCAGCCGCGGCGCACCGCCACCCGGAAGTCGGCGACGAACTCCCGAAGCCCCCCGCTCTCGTGCGCGATCCTGCGGTGCAGATGCCGGGCCCCGGCGGCGAGCGCGGCCGGATAGGTCACCACTCCGAGGCAGGCCACGGCGATCCACACCCCGGTGAGCAGGCATTCGGCGAACAGGGCGAACCGCTCGGCGAACACGGACTCCCCGCCTGCCGTACGTGCCTTGGTGCGTGCTCGGGCCATCGTGACCGCCTCAGCCCTTCAGTCCGGAGGTCGCCATGCCGTCGATCAGATACCGCTGGAAGGCCAGGAAGAAGGCGAGGACCGGCAGGAGGGCGACCAGCGACATGGCGATCATGCCGCCGTAGTTCGCGAGCCCTTCCTGGTCGACGAACATCTTCAGGCCGAGGGAGACGGTGTACTTGTCGGGCTCGTTGAGGTAGATCAGCGGGCCCATGAAGTCGTTCCAGGCGTTGATGAAGGTGAAGATCGCGCTGGTGATGAGGGCCGGCCGGCACAGCGGCAGCATGATCGACCAGTAGATCCTGAAGTGCCCGCAGCCGTCGAGGCGGGCCGCCTCGTCGAGCTCCTTGGGCAGATTGCGCATGAACTGCACCATCAGGAAGACGAAGAACGCCTCGGTGGCGAGGTACTTCCCCAGCAGCAGCGGGGTGTACGTGTTGATCATCTCCATGTTGCGGAACAGCACGTACTGCGGGATGAGCAGTACGTGGTACGGCAGCAGGAGCGTGCCGATCATCAGCGTGAACAGCAGATTCCGGCCCGCGAACCTGATCCTCGCGAAGGCGTAGGCGGTCAGCGAGCAGGACGCCACGATCCCGATCACCGAGCCGACCGCGAGGAACAGCGAGTTGAAGAAGAAGGTGGAGATGGAGATGTCGGCGATGCCGTCGGCGAGGCTCGTGTAGTTGGACAGCACCGGGTCCCCCGGCAACAGATCCAGGCTGCCGACGATGTCCTCGCTCTTCTTGAAGGAGCCGCCGACGACCCAGATCACCGGGTAGAGGATCACCGCGAGGATCAGCAGGGACCCGATGTGCCAGGCGGCGGAGCCGGGCAGCCTGCGGCGCAGTGCCCCGGCCCGCGAGGTCGACAGTTCGGTGGTGCTCATCGGGCGCCCTCCTCGTAGTGCACCCAGCGCTTCTGGGACCAGAACAGCACCGCCGTGACCAGGGCGACCGCGACGAGCAGCATCCAGGCCATGGCGGAGGCCAGGCCCATACGGCTGTTCTCGAAGCCCTGGACGTAGAGGTAGCAGGTGTAGACCATCGAGCCGTCGGCCGGACCGCAGGCGTTGCCCCCCGCGCCGCCGCCGACGATGTACGCCGAGCTGAAGATCTGGAAGGAGTGGATGGTCTCCAGCAGGACATTGAAGAAGAGGACGGGGGAGATCATCGGCAGCGTGATGTTCCAGAAGCGGCGGAACTTGCCGGCCCCGTCCACCTCGGCCGCCTCGTAGAGCTCGCGCGGAACCTGCTTGAGGCCGGCGAGGAAGATGACCATCGGGGCGCCGAACTGCCAGACGGTGAGCGCCACCAGGCTGTAGATGATCAGGTCCGGGTCACCGGTCCAGCCGCCGACGTCGATCCCGAAGATCTTCTGCGTACGGTCGACGATCGCGTCGTCCGAGAAGATCGCCTTCCAGACGATCGCGACGGAGACGCTCGCGCCGATCAGCGAGGGGGCGTAGAAGGCGGCACGGTAGAAGGCCTGGCCGCGTCGCTTCTGCGCGAGGAGCAGGGCCACGCCGAGCGCCGCGAGCAGCTTCAGGGGCGTGCCGACGACGACGTACCAGAGCGTGACCTGCACCGAGTGGCGCCAGCGGGGATCGCCGAACATCTCGGAGAAGTTGTCGAGTCCGATCCACTTGGGCGCGTCGAAGAGGTTGTAGTCGGTGAAGGCGAAGTAGAGCGAGGCGATCATCGGGCCGGCGGTGAGCAGCAGGAACCCGGCGATCCACGGGGACATGAAGAGGTAGCCGGCCAGGTTCTCCCGGCGGACCCGCCGCTTGAGGGCGGCGGGTCGCTCGGGCTTCACCGGTCCGTGCCGCGGCTCGGAGTCCTTGGTCAGGTCCTCCGTCGCAGGGGCGTGTGTCACGGTCATCCCCATCAGACGACGAGAGCCGTCTTCGACTCGGTGAAGAACTGCTTGACGGCCTCGTCGACCGAGCGCTTGCCGAGCGCGAGCTCCTCGGCGATGCGCAGGAACGCGGCCTCGCAGATGTCCGCGCCGTTCGGGTGCGGGGTGATCGGCTCCAGGACTCCCGCCTCGACGAGGGAGGTCTCGTAGGCGGCGATCCCCTTGTTGACCTCGTCCGTCGGCTGGAACGCGTCGAACTGGGCCTGTGTGGCGGGCACACCCCGGTCGTAGCCCATGATCTTGGCGACCTCGGGCTCGTGCACCATGAAGTCGATGAACTGGGCGACCTCCTTCGGGTGCTCGGTGCGCTTGGAGGCGCTGAGCATCAGGGAGCCGAGGTACTGGCCGGTCTTCTTGCCGTCCGTCGTCGGGATGGGCGCGAGGCCGTACTCGCTCTTGCCCTCGGAGGTGTAGCGGACGGTGAAGTTGTCCCAGGTGAACTCGCCACCGGCGAGCTCTGCGGAGACGGCCGACTTGGGCTTGATCTGGGCGACCTTCTTGGCGTCGGCATAGACGCCCTCCTCGACGCCCTTCTCGGCCTTGGTCCACCAGTCCGTCAGATCCGTCTCGGTGAACCCGAGTCCGTCCTCGGTGAAGAACGCCTTGCCGTTCTGGCGGAGGTAGAGGTCGTAGAGGTACATCACCCCGTACATGCCGCTGTCGCCCGCGCGGCCGGTCCGGTCGCGGATCCGCTTCATCGCCGCGTCGAAGTCGTCCCAGGTCCAGCCCTGTTCCGGCTTGACGCCCGCCTTGGTGTAGACGGGCTTGTCGATGACCAGGGCCATGGAGTTGGAGCCGACCGGGACACCGAGGAGCTTGCCGTCGATCTCACCGAACTTGTCCAGGCCCGCGCGGAAGCCGTCCATGGACAGGTTGCCGGCCTCGACCTGCTCACCGAGATCGAGCAGCACATTCTTCGCGTCGTATTTGCGCAGGAATCCAATCGCATTCTGGAACACGTCCGGCGGATTCCCCCCGGAGGCCTGGGTGTTGAACTTCTTCCAGAAGTCGGTGTACGGCTGAAAGTCCGTCTTGACCTTGATCTTCGGGTACTTCTTCTCGAAGAGCGCGATGGTCTTGTTGATCCGCTCGGCACGGTCCTCGGCACCCCACCATGCGTAACGGATCGTCACCGTTCCGTCGGCGGAGGCACCCCCGTCGCCCCCGCACGCCGTGGTCGAGGCGAGCCCGATCGTGGCGGCCGTGGCACCGGCCGCCTTCAGGATCGTGCGCCTGTCGACATTCCTGTTGGTTCCCACAGTCGGGCCTCCCCGCAGCGTCGTTGCCGCCTGCATGAATCGTTTCAAGTAAGCGCTTGCTGGCACAAGTTACGGAGGGCCCCGGGGTGCGTCAATGATTCGGACAGGAATTTCTTGCGGGCCGGGCCGCCCAGTTGACGGCGCGTGAGGTCGGACCGGTCCGACCCACGAGGCGATGCCGCAGGTGAGGGGGCGTGCGGTCGGCGGGCCGAACGGGGCGGGGTGGCGCGGGCGCACGGCCGCCGGCCAACGGGCCGCGCGACCCCCGACGAGTCGCGGGACGGGCGTCGGCGGGCGCGGGCCCCCGGGACCACGACGCGAGAACGCCGACGGCCCGTCTGCACTCTCGCAGACGGGCCGTCGGTTCCGGGTGGGCGATACTGGGTTCGAACCAGTGACCTCTTCGGTGTGAACGAAGCGCTCTCCCACTGAGCTAATCGCCCGGACGCAGGAAGAACATTACCCCATGTCAGGGGGTGCGGGTGACCAGCGCGAACGCGCACCGGCCGACCGACGCACCCCCCTCGCGGATCACTGGTCCTTGATCTTCCAGGGCATGACGAAGCCGAACTTCCAGAGGTAGAACGCGAGTATCGCGCCCACGATGACGAGGCCGATCGTCGTCAGGATGATGTTGCGGCGCCGCACCTTCGGGTCGAGGGCACGCTGGGCCGCCTCGGTGACCTTGCGCTTGGTCCAGCGCAGCACCAGCTGGGCCCAGACGAACTCGGTCGCCCAGACGGCCATGCCGGCGAAGATGATCACCCAGCCCGGGCCCGGCAACGGCAGCAGGATGATGCCGGCGACGACTATCGCCAGGCCGATCACGAACACGCCCACTTGCCAGCTCAGATGCAGCGCTCTACGCGCCTTGATGAACTCCGGCGCTCGCGACCCGAGCCCCTGCTCGCTGTCGTCCTTCACACCATCCACTTCTGTCTCGTCCGCAGCCATGGCAACATCGCCCGGCTCGTTACTCCCCGTATTCATACGGCCAAACCCTACCGGACCGAAACCAGTCACCGGAATGGGCGTACCTCGCGAACAGGTTCTCGGCCGGAAGAGTTACGTAAAGACACGCAAAACACTCAGAGGGGTTTACAACGGCACCGTAGGTGGCATGTCGATTTCGCCGACGTGCGAATCCCCGAGCGCACACTGAGCGAAAGGCCCTGGCGCTTATGAACACCACGGTCAGCTGCGAGCTGCACCTGCGCCTCGTTGTGTCGAGCGAGTCCTCCCTGCCTGTCCCCGCAGGCCTGCGGTACGACACGGCCGACCCCTACGCCGTGCACGCCACCTTCCACACCGGAGCTGAAGAGACCGTCGAGTGGGTGTTCGCCCGTGACCTCCTCGCGGAGGGGCTGCATCGGCCCACCGGCACCGGCGACGTCCGCGTCTGGCCGTCGCGCAGTCATGGTCAGGGCGTCGTCTGCATCGCCCTGAGCTCTCCGGAGGGCGAGGCGCTGCTGGAGGCGCCCGCGCGAGCTCTGGAGTCGTTCCTGAAGCGGACGGATGCCGCCGTGCCTCCCGGCACGGAACATCGGCATTTCGACCTCGATCAGGAGCTGTCCCACATCCTGGCGGAGAGTTAGGGCGAGGTCCCCCACAAGCCGCCCGGCGCCGTCGACTCGGGGAGACGGCTCGGGCCAAGACAACCGCATACGGCACGCAGCAGCGCCGTCTCCGCATCGCGGGGGCGGCGCTGGTGTGCGTGTGGGTGAGGGGGCTCGCGGGGCGGGAGAGGCGCCTGAGGCGGGACGGGTGCGCCCGCGCGGGAACCGTCGGCGCCGCTGTGGCGTTGTAATCGGAACAGCCGCGCACGGGCGCGGCCCGGGTAGGGGTTCCGTGAGCCACTACCATCGGCCAGCATCGGCGGGCACCCCGCCCGACCACCAGGCCAGGGAGCGAAACGTGCTGATCACCCATGACACCCGGTGTGCGCTCGATGCCGTGGTGGATCTGGTGAACACCGTGCCGGAGGACGACGAGGCGTCGGACGGACTGGCGGATGTCGCCGCTCTAGGAGATTTCGTACGAAAGCACGAAATCAGCGATGTCGGGGTGCTGTCGGAGTTCGATCTGTCGGCGGTGCGCAAGGTCCGCGGACGGTTCGCCGCGATCTTCGCGGCTCCGGACGCCCGGACCGCCGCGGGCCTGATCAACGAACTGGTCGCCGCCGCGGGCACCACCCCTCGGCTCACCGACCACGACGGCTACGACTGGCATGTGCACTACTTCGCCCCCGGCGCCTCCGTCGCCGACCATCTCGCGGCGGACTGCGGCATGGCGCTGGCGTTCTTCGTGGTGGCGGGCGAGGAGGAGCGGCTGCGGCGCTGCGAGGCGCCCGACTGCCGGCACGCCTTCGTCGATCTCTCCCGCAACCGGTCGCGCAGGTACTGCGACAGCCGGACCTGCGGAAACCGTCTGCATGTGGCCGCCTACCGAGCGCGTCGCAAGGAAGCGGCCGGCTGAACGGTCCGCCCGGCACGACAGGTGTGTCGACGCGGACCCCGGCGGGTGGCGCCGGGGGCCGCGGGTACGGCTCAGAGCAGCAGCAGATCGTGCAGCGCAGCCATGAGCAGCAGACACCCGATCACCGCAAGGAAGATCATCAGCGGTGGCTGGGAAAGGGCGAAGAGGCACCCGCGAGGCTCGTCCTGAGACGGTGTGGCCTCGCTCTGTGTCGTGTCCAGCATCTCGCGGCGATGATGACGCAAGTCCCCGTCATCACGCGATCAACACGCCCGGAATGAGCGGGAGTTCGCTGGATTCCGTGATGTCCGCTTCGAGTCGTGATCATTTACGGACGCGGCGCGACCCACTGTGTCGTTTCAGCCCTGACGCAGCGGTCAGATGCCGTGCTTCTTGAGGATGGCCTCGATGTCGCTGAAGTCCTCCCCGCTCTCCGCCTTGGGCGCGGTCGCGGGCCGGGTCGACTGACGGGAGCCCGCGCCCAGCGAGGGCGCCGAGGCCGTGGGGGCCACCGCGTCGCGCCGCGCGGCGGCGCGGGCCTCCTTGCGTTCCTTGCGGGTGCCGCCGCGGCGGCGTTCCACCGCCCGGGTGGTCGCGAAGAGCATCCAGGACACCCCGAGGACTCCGAAGCCCGCCCAGGCCGTCGGGCTGAAGGCGGTGTCCGCCAGCCACTCGACGACTCCGGTCATCACCAGGCCGAGGGGCACCAGCGAGTACGCGGCGATGCGCGTGGCTGCGAGGAAACGCTTGCGGTACGCCGTGACCGCCGCGATGCCCAGGCCGGCCGCGGCGACGGCTGAACAGACGGTCTCGGCAATCATCCGGGCCTCCAGGCAGGCTGGGTCGGGACAGGGCACTTCGTCCCTTCCATCCTGCACCGTCCCGCCCCCGCCCGGCCATGCCTCGGCCCGACATCAGGGACATCTCCGGGTCGCCTCCTTCGCAGGTGCCGGTCGTGTCGCGGCCTCCGGGCCGGCCCCGGCCGGAGCCCCAGGTCGGATTGGCCGGAGGCCCAGGTCGGATTGGGTCGTCCGGGCGAGGGCTGGGAGACTGGGGCCATGAGCGACTCCTCCCCCGACCGCCCCGCCGCCCCCGTCCTCGACGTCTGGTGCGAGCTGCAGTGCCCCGACTGCCGCAGCGCCCTGGACGATCTCCGCGCCCTGCGCGCCCGCTACGGCGACCGGCTGGAGCTGCGCCTGCGGCACTTCCCGCTGGAGAAGCACAAGCACGCCTTCGCCGCCGCGCAGGCCGCCGAGGAGGCGCTGGAGCAGGGGAAGGGCTGGGAGTACGTCGAGGCCGTGCTCGGCCGGGTCGAGGAGCTGGACCGTGAGGGGGAACCCTTCCTGGTCGAGGCGGCCCGGGAACTCGGTCTGGACGCCGAGGAGTTCGACACCGCGCTGATCGACGGCCGGCACATCCTGATCGTCGACGCCGACCAGGCCGAGGGCAAGGCGATCGGCGTGACCGGCACACCGACCTACGTGATCGACGGCGAGCGCCTGGACGGCGGCAAGAGCCAGCAAGGCCTGCGCGCCCGCATCGAGGAGATCGCGGACCGCCTGCTGGCGGAGGGGGCGTAGCGCTGAGCGGGAGGCCCCCGCCCTCGGGAGTTTCGCCGCCGGCGAGCCCTCGGCTCGGGCTAGAGCAGATCCTTGCCCAGGTTGTAGGCGGTCGTCTCGTAGCCGAGGGACTCGTAGAGCCGCTCCGCCGGGGCGTTGCCGGCGAAGACGTGCAGACCGACGCGGTCCTTGCCGCCGGCGGCGGCCTGTTGTTCGGCCAGCAGCATCAGGGCACGTCCGTGCCCTTGGCCGCGAAAGCGCGGGTCGGCCTCGACATCGAGCACGTACGCGGTGTCGGGCCACAGGCCCAGCCACAGCCTGCCGACCGGGCTCCCCTCGTGCTCCAGCACGCTGATCAGCGTGTTCTCGGTGGCGAGCCCGTCCGGCAGGAACCTCTTGTGCCCGTCGTCCGCCTTCTTGCGGGCGTCGGCGGGCGGCACCCCGCTCGCGATCAGGCTGCGCGCGAACTCCTCGCGCTCATAGGCCAGCCAGGGGCCGAACTCGGCCTCGGTCATGGCCCGGGGCACGCTGCCCACGGGAAGTTCGGGCGGTGTGCCGTTCAGCCGCTTCGTCATGTTGCGGCTGCGCACGACGTACCCGAGGGTCGTGGCGAGCCGGAGCGCTCCGTCGGCGCCGCCGGGCACGGACGCCTCGACACGCTTGCAGCCCCAGCCGCGCAGTACCTCCTCGGCGGCGAGGGCGGCCACCGTGGCACGGCCGCGCCTGCGGTCCGGCTCCTCGATGCGCAGTTCGGAGACGCAGGCCACGGTCGGGCCGTACTGGGCGTGCGTGGCGAGGCGTATCCCGCCGACGGGACGGCTGTTCACGCACACCTGGTAGCGGCGCGAGCGCGTCCCGTCCGCGTGGTGCTGAAGCGGCTCGGTCGGCCGCAGGGTCGTGGTCATCAGGGGTGTTCTACCCACCCCGGCGACGCGCGGCAGCCCATTTTCCGGACCTCAGGGGTCCAGGTCGTCGCCGGCCCGCTCCTCGAAGATCCGCATGGCCTTGGCGGTCACCGGGCCCGGCGCGCCCCGCAGTTCCCGGTCGTCGACACGGTGCACGGCCTGGACGTCCCGCAGCGTGGAGGTGAGGAAGACCTCCTCGGCCCGCTCCAGCACGTCCAGCGGCAGGTCGGTCTCCCTGGCCCCGGTCCACTCGACCGTGAGCGCGCGCGTGATGCCCGCGAGGCAGCCCGAGGCGACCGGCGGGGTGTGGATCTCGCCGTCCAGGACGACGAAGACGTTCGAGCCGGTGCCCTCGCAGAGTTGACCGACGGTGTTGGCGAACAGCGCTTCACTCGCGCCGTGTTCATGGGCGCGGGCGAGGGCGACGACGTTCTCGGCGTACGAGGTGGTCTTCAGGCCGGTCAGGGCGCCGCGTTCGTTGCGGGTCCAGGGGACGGTGATCACGGCCGTCGAGTCGGGCCGGCGGGAGGTCTCGCCGAGGGCGACGAGGAGGGTCGGGCCCTGGTCGCCGCGGTCCGAGCCGAGGGGGCCGTGGCCGCCGGTGTAGGTGATGCGCAGCCGGCCGAGCGGCATCGGGTTGGCCTCCAGGACGGCGGCGCAGGCGCGGCGGACCTCGTCGTGGTCGGGCTCGGGCAGACCCAGGCCGAGCGCCGAGCGGGTCAGCCGGTCGAGGTGCCGGGTCAGCGCGAACGGACGGCCGTCCACCGCCTTCACGGTCTCGAAGATGCCGTCGCCCACGGTCAGGCCGTGATCGAAGACGGAGACACGGGCGGACTCGATGTCCTGGAGCCCGCCGTCGAGCCAGATCCTCACGATTGCAGTCCCTCTCCACTCACCTCGTACGCACCCGACGCTACCGCGAGCAGCCGGGACGCCTTCAGCTCGGTCTCCCGCCACTCCCCCTCGGGATCCGATCCCCAGGTGATCCCGGCGCCGGTGCCGAACCGCAGCATGCCTTCGGCCCGGTCGATCCAGAACGTACGGATCCCCACGGCCAGCTCGCCGACACCCCGGTCGGCGTCGACCCATCCGATGCCGCCGCAGTACGGTCCGCGGGGCGCCGTCTCCAGCGCGTCGATGATCCGCAGGGCGCTCGACTTGGGGGCGCCGGTGACCGAGCCGGGCGGGAACGCGGCGTCGAGCAGCTCGGTCCAGCCGATGCCGGCCCGCAGCTCGCCGCGCACGGTGGACACCAGGTGCACCAGGCCCGGGTGCTTCTCCACGGCACACAGATCGGGGACGGTCACGGTCCCGGTGGCGCACACCCGGCCGATGTCGTTGCGCACCAGGTCCACGATCATCACGTTCTCGGCGAAGTCCTTCTCCAGCAGGTCCGCCTCGGTGCGCCCGGTGCCCTTGATCGGCCCGGACTCCACGACACGCCCGTCGCGCCGCAGGAAGAGTTCAGGGGAGGCGGTGGCTGCCTCGACCCCGTGCTCCGGCAGCCGGATCGTTCCTGCATACGGCGCCGGGTTGCCGCGGGCCAACAGGGCGGTCAGGGCGTCCACATCGGCGCCGGCCCCGATCGGCGCGCTCATCACCCGGCACAGGTTCGCCTGATAGACCTCGCCGGCCGCGATGTGCTCGCGAATACGCCGTACGCCCGCCGTGTACGCGGCGCGATCGAGCGACGACGTCCAGTCATCGACCGCGGGCCCCAGCCACTCCCCCGGCACCGGCGCGGGCACCGGCTCCTCGCGTACGTCGCGGAAGCGGGCGCAGGTCAGACCGCCCTCGAAGTCGGCGCAGACGGCCCAGAAACCAGTGGAGTCCAGGGCCGCGGGGTCACTGGTGACATCGAGGAGGCCGGTGGCGACGCGGTCGCCGAAGCGGGCGAGGGGAGGGAGGTCGAGCACGCAGTCGAGTCTATGGCCGGTGTCCTGCGGGTGACCTGGCCATGTCCCTTCGGGGAGCTCCCCCGGGTCCCTGAGCAGGCGCAGCGCAGCACGCTGCACAAACGCGTTTTTGTGCTGGCCCCGGAATCCGCTAGAGTTCAACACGTCGCCGGGCCGCGGGAGCGGAACGAAACGACAAGCGGACGTAGCTCAGTTGGTAGAGCGCAACCTTGCCAAGGTTGAGGTCGCGAGTTCGAGCCTCGTCGTCCGCTCGAAGGAACAGGGGATCATCCCGAACCCCTACACTCCTGGTGGAGTGGCCGAGAGGCGAGGCAACGGCCTGCAAAGCCGTCTACACGGGTTCAAATCCCGTCTCCACCTCCAAGGACGATTAGCTCAGCGGGAGAGCGCTTCCCTGACACGGAAGAGGTCACTGGTTCAATCCCAGTATCGTCCACTGGATCTTCGACAGATCATCGAAGGTCTGACCCGCGCGATTAGCTCAGCGGGAGAGCGCTTCCCTGACACGGAAGAGGTCACTGGTTCAATCCCAGTATCGCGCACGCAACACCCACGACCTGCGGGTTGTGGTCCCGCGGACGATTAGCTCAGCGGGAGAGCGCTTCCCTGACACGGAAGAGGTCACTGGTTCAATCCCAGTATCGTCCACACACCGAAGCCCCCGGTCGATGACCGGGGGCTTCGTCGTGCCGGTGCGGCTCAGCTGGAGAACAGCATGTGGCCGAAGCTCTTGTGCCGCTTGTGGCCGTAGTGACCGCCGTGGTGGCCACCGTGCGGGGCACCCCAGGCGGGGGCCTGCGGCGCGGCCGCCGGGTACGCCTGCGGGGCGGCCGGGGGCGGCGGTGCGGGCTGGGCGTACTGGGACTCCAGGCGGGTCAGCGCCTCCAGCTCGCCGTAGTCGAGAAAGATCCCGCGGCAGCCACTGCACTGCTCGATCTGGACACCATTGCGGTTGTACGTGTGCATCGGCGCATGGCATTTCGGACACTGCATGCTCGGCTCAACTCCTCGCCGGTCGGTCCTGCTTCGTGTATCGCCAGGACAGACTCTGTCCGGCTGCGGTCGGTTGCACCCTACTTCGCCTCTTCTCGGACCAACTCCGGGGGGACGGAAGCCATTCGGTCACAGGCGTCGACGAGAGCCTGCTCGATCTCGTCCGGGCGGCGTCCCTCGGCCGCCGCCTTCGTGATCGCGCGGGCGGCCGTCTGCACGGTGAGGGCGCGGGCGGGAACGTCCAGCGCGGGCCAGGGGTCGCCGTCGGCGGGCACGGCCGGGCCGCCGGCGGCCCGGTAGGCGGTCAGGAACCGGTGCCATTCGTCGGGCGGCAGCAGCCCGCACGCGAACCAGGCGGCCGGGCGGGCGAGGTCCCAGGCCGGCACGCCCACGCCGACGTCGTCGACGTCTATGAGCCGCCAGGCGCCGTCCCGGGCCGGATGCCGGACGAGCTGGCCGAGGTGGAGATCACCGTGGCAGAGGGTCGCCGTGTCGGGCTGGGGGGCCTCGTCACGAGCCCAGGCGGGGAGGGTGTCCCAGGCACGGAGGACGGGGGCGGCGAGGGAGGCGACGGTGGTTGCGTGGAGGGCGGGAGTGGTGGGGGTGG
>NZ_JBIDDQ010000012.1:0-222820 GCF_043195415.1 Streptomyces sp. Y7 | reverse complement strand
CACCCGCCCACCCGTGCAACACTCGTCGCCGACTGCGGGTGGCCCCGGAGGGTGCTGGTCACCGTCGGCGACTGCGGGTTCGAGGGGCCGGCCATCTGTCGCGGGCGCGTGGGCTTGCCCCTCCGCCACGGAGTCGAGGCCGACTGTCCGCCGAGGGCTCGTCGGCGGCGGCTGCGGACGAGCGAGGCCGACCGGTCGTCGAAGGCTCGCCGGCGGCAACCGCGGGTTCAGGGACGGCCGGCCGGTCGTCGAAGGCTCATCACCGTGGACGACCGCGGGTGCAAGGGGCGGCCGACCGGCCATCGAAGGTTCATCGCCGTGAACGACCGCGGGTTCGAGGGGCGGCCGACCGTCCGTCGAAGGCTCATCACCGTGGACGACCGCGGGTTCAAGGGGCGGCCGGCGGGCCGTCTGAGGCTCAGCGCCATCGGCGGCCGCGGGCGCGTTGGCCGGTCATCCCGGCGGGGTTCGTCGCCGTGGCGGGGTGCCTCGGGCCTGTTGGCCCGCCGTTTGCCGGGTGTTTGCCGAGCGCTGGGGCGCGGGGGCTGAACATGGGTGCGGGCCGGCCCGTACGAGGAGATGGCGGGCCCTCAGCCTCCCCAGCGAGGCCCGCCACAACTCCAGCAGGGGCCTCGCACGGAAGGACCTTCGGGTGCCTGTCTTCACGCGCTTTCGTCAATCCACCAGCACGAACGACGACTTGACCGACGAGGCCCCCACCGAGAAGAAGTCCCCGGAAGACCCCCCACCGGACGAGCAGCCGAACGAGCCCGCAGCGGCCGGTGACGAGCCCCCGACAGCCGCTGAGCCTCACCAGCCCACGGCGGACGAACCGCCTCAGCAGCCCACGGCGGACGAACGGCCTCACGAACCCGCGTCGGCAGACGGTCAACCCCACGCACCCGCGACAGACGACCGGGCCCTCGAACCCGCAGTCGCCGACGGCGACGAGCCCCCCACGGACCAGCAGCCCCACACACCCGCAGCCGGCGCCGGCGACCAGCCCGCCACGGACCAACAACCAGCCCACACCCCCGCGGCCGCCGACGGCGATCAGCCCCCTGTGGGGCCACCCGCAGTCGGCGACGAGAGTGGCACGGGTGGGGCGGGTGGGCCCCGTGGGGGTGCGTCGGGTGAAGGCGGAGCCGAGGAGGTGCGGGCCCGGCGTCCCTACCTCCGCTGGACGCTCACCCTCCTCGCCGCCGCCCTCATCTACCTCTGCCTCCAGATGCCGAACACCCTCGGCAACCTCAGGCTCAGGGAGTTCGTACGCCTCCCCGCGGAGGCCGTCATCGGCGCCGCGATCCTCCTCAGCCTCCCCCGCCGCCCCCGCATCGTCGTCGCGGCGACGACCGGCGCGTTCCTGGGCGCCCTCACCATCCTCAACCTGCTGGACATGGGCTTCAACGAGTACCTGGGCCGGCACTTCAACATCGTCCTGGACTGGGAACTCCTCGACGACGCCCAGTCGTACATGAAGGACTCGATGGGCGACACGACGACCGTGCTGCTCACCGTCGGCCTAATCGTCCTCGCCGTACTCCTGATAGCCCTGGTCGCCCTGTCCACCGTCCGCGTCGCCGACGTACTGGCCCGCCACAAGGCGGACGCGTCCAAGGGCGCCCTGATAGCCGGCACCGTCTGGATCACCTGCACGGCGTTCGGCATCCAGGTCGCCGGCGTGCCGATCGCCGCCGACCACACCGCCGGAGTCGTCAAGGTGCACGCCCGCCGGGCGATGGACACCCTGCGCGACGAGGCGCAGTTCGCGAAGGACGCCAGGGCGGACACCTTCGGCAGCACCCCGCCCGCCCAGCTCGTCCCCGACCTGCGCGGCAAGGACATCGTCTTCACCTTCATCGAGAGCTACGGCCGCAGCGCGATCGAGGACCCGGAGATCGCCCCCGGCGTCACGAGCACCCTCGACACCAGCACCGAGGCCCTGGCGAAGGCCGGCTTCCACGCGAAGAGCGGCTGGCTGACGTCGGCGACGTTCGGCGGCAACAGCTGGCTGGGCCACTCCACCACCCTGTCCGGGCTGTGGATCGACAACCAGCAGCGCTACCGCACGGTCATGGCCAGCGACCACCTCAGCCTCACCAAGGTCTTCAAGAAGACCGGCGCATGGGACACGGTCGGGGTGATGCCCGGCGTGCAGAAGAGCTGGCCGGAACAGAAGTACTACGGCCTGGACAAGGTCTACAACGCCTTCCAACTCGGCTACAAGGGACCGAAGTTCAGCTGGTCGACGATGCCCGACCAGTACGCCCTGGAAGCCTTCCAGCGCCAGGTGCACGGCAAGGAGCGCGACAAGCCCCTGATGTCGGAGATCATCCTGACCTCCAGCCACCAGCCCTGGGCGCCGATCCCGAAGATGGTCGACTGGGACGACCTGGGCGACGGCTCGGTCTTCAAGGCCATCCAGAAGGCGGGCGTCGAGCCGGCGGACATCATCTCCGACTCCACCCGCTCCAAGCAGGAGTACGGCAAGTCCGTCTCGTACTCCGTCACCAGCCTCACCCAGTGGCTGGAGCGCTACGGCACCGACGACACCGTCCTCGTCTTCCTCGGCGACCACCAGCCGATGTCCCGGGTCAGCGGCGTGCGGGCCAGCCGGGACGTGCCGATCTCGATCGTCGCCAAGGACCCGAAGGTGCTGGACAGGATCGCCGACTGGAACTGGACGGACGGCCTCCAGCCCGCGCCGAAGGCCCCCGTGTGGAAGATGAGTTCCTTCCGGGACCGCTTCCTGACGGCCTACGGCTCCACGCCGAGCCCGACGAAGTAGCCCCGCCGCAGCGCACCCGGCCCGTCAGCCGCCGGAGGTGTCCAGCTCCGCGTCCTCGCCGACGCCCGCGCAGTCGTAGGGGTCCTTCAGCCAGCCGTCCGGCAGCACCACCCGGTTGTTGCCGGACGTACGGCCGCGGGGCCCGTCGGCGCCGGCGGGCCAGGGCTGGTCGAGGTCCAGCTCGTCCAGACCGCCGCGCAGTTCCGCCAGCGAGGACGTGATGGCGAGCCGCTTGCGCATCTCGGAGCCGACCGCGAAGCCCTTGAGGTACCAGGCGACGTGCTTGCGGAAGTCGATGACGCCCCGCGCCTCGTCGCCGATCCACTCGCCGAGCAGGGTGGCGTGCCGGACCATGACGTCGGCGACCTCGCGCAGGGTCGGCCTCGCGATGTCTTCCGTACGTCCTTCGAAGACGGCGACCAGGTCGGAGAACAGCCAGGGCCGCCCGAGGCACCCGCGGCCGACGACCACGCCGTCGCAGCCGGTCTCGCGCACCATGCGCACCGCGTCCTCGGCCGACCAGATGTCGCCGTTGCCGAGCACGGGGATCTCCGGCACATGCTCCTTGAGCCGTGCGATGGCCTCCCAGTCGGCGGTGCCGCCGTAGTGCTGGGCGGCGGTGCGCCCGTGCAGCGCGATGGCCGTGACGCCCTCCTCGACGGCGATCCGGCCGGCGTCGAGGTAGGTGATGTGGTCGTCGTCGATGCCCTTGCGCATCTTCATCGTGACCGGCAGGTCGCCCGCGCCGCTCACGGCCTCGCGCAGGATCGCGCGCAGCAGGTTCCGCTTGAACGGCAGCGCGGAGCCGCCGCCCTTGCGCGTCACCTTCGGGACCGGGCAGCCGAAGTTCAGGTCGATGTGATCGGCCAGGTCCTCCTCCGCGATCATGCGGACGGCCTTGCCGACGGTGGCGGGGTCGACGCCGTACAGCTGGATCGAGCGGGGCTTCTCGGTCTCGTCGAAGTGGATCAGCTGCATGGTCTTCTCGTTGCGCTCGACCAGCGCACGAGTGGTGATCATCTCGCTGACGAACAGCCCCTTGCCGCCGCTGAACTCCCTGCACAGGGTGCGGAAGGGCGCGTTGGTGATCCCGGCCATGGGGGCCAGGACGACGGGCGGCCGGACGGTGTGGGGGCCGATCTGCAAGGGCGAGGCGGTCGTGGGCATCCACCCATTCTCACGTACCGGACCGGGTGCGGCGAAATTCATTAGTTAGGCGTACTATTCAAGAATGCCGGAGCTCAGCCCCCGCCGCCGGATGCTGGTCCTCGCGATCTGCTGCATGAGCCTGCTGATCGTGAGCCTCGACACCACGGCCCTCAACGTCTCCCTCCCCGCGATGCAGCGCGACCTCGGCGCGAGCACCTCGGGTCTGCAGTGGACGATCGACGCCTACACCCTCGTCCTGGCCTCGCTGCTGATGCTGGCCGGCTCCACGGCGGACCGGATCGGCCGCAGACGCGTCTTCATGACCGGCCTGGTCCTGTTCACCATCGGCTCGGCCCTGTGCTCCCTCGCACCGAGTCTCGACTGGCTGATCGTCTTCCGGATGGTGCAGGCGGTCGGCGGTTCGATGCTCAATCCGGTCGCGATGTCGATCATCACCAACACCTTCACCGACCCGCGTGAGCGGGCGCGGGCGATCGGCGTGTGGGGCGGGGTCGTCGGCATCTCGATGGCCGCGGGACCGCTGGTCGGGGGCCTGCTCGTGGACGCGGTCGACTGGCGCGCGATCTTCTGGGTCAACCTGCCGGTGGGCCTGACGGCCCTGCTGCTCACCCTGCGGTTCGTCCCCGAGTCCAGGGCCCCCAAGGCCCGCCGCCTGGACCCGGTGGGACAGCTGCTGGTGATCGCGCTGTTCGGCGCGCTGACGTACGCGATCATCGAGGCGCCGAACACCGGGTTCGCCTCGGTGCTGCCGTTCGCGGCGGTCGCGGCGGCGGCCCTGCTCGGCCTCCTCTGGTACGAGCCGCGCCGTGCCGAGCCCCTGATCGACCTGCGGTTCTTCCGGTCGGTGCCGTTCAGCGGGGCCACGCTCATCGCGATCGGCGCGTTCGCCGCGCTGGGCGGGTTCCTGTTCCTGTCGACGCTGTACCTGCAGAACGTGCGCGGCCTCGACGCGCTGCACGCCGGTCTGTGGATGCTGCCGATGGCGACGCCGATGTTCCTGTGCGCGCCGCTGTCCGGGCGGCTGGTGGGCACCCGGGGGCCGCGGCTGCCACTGCTGGTGGCGGGCGTGGCGATGACGACGAGCTGCGCCATGTTCGCCCTGTTCGAGGCGGAGACGTCCAATGTCACGCTGCTGCTCGGGTACGTGCTGTTCGGCATCGGCTTCGGGTTCGTGAACGCGCCGATCACCAATACGGCGGTGTCGGGGATGCCGCGGGCCCAGGCGGGGGTCGCGGCGGCCGTCGCGTCCACGAGCCGGCAGCTCGGGCAGACGCTGGGGGTGGCGGTGATCGGGGCGGTGCTGGCGGCGGGCGTCGGGACGTCGTCGTACAAGGAGTCGTTCGTGTCCGCCGCGGGGCCGGGGTGGTGGGTGCTCACGGGGTGCGGGCTGCTGGTGCTCGTCGTGGGGGCGGTCACGAGTGGGCCGTGGGCGCGGAGGACTGCTGAACGGACGGCCGAGACGCTGGAGTCGGCCGAGATTCGCCATGCGTCCCGGGTTGTCGCGTAGTCCGTCGGCCATCGGTGCGTCGGGGCTGGTCGCGCAGTTCCCCGCGCCCCTTCAGGGCCGCGCCCGGCGCCGTTCCGTGCCCTTCAGGGCGTTGCCCTCGTCAGCGTCAGTGCGTGCAGCTTCTCCAGACGTACCCTCGACTCCTCGTCCGCCGGGACGTACGTCACCATCCTCGGGCCGACGTCCGGGCTCAGCCACAGGTCGGTGTGGTCGACCAGGATGCGGCCCACGTGGCGGTTGAGGAACTCCTTGCGCTTGCTGCGGTGGGACACCACCTCGTGGCGCTCCCACACCTCGCGGAACTCGGGGGACTCCGTGCGCAGGCGTCCCAGGAGCATCTTCCAGGCGGGCTCGCCGAGATGACCGGCCATCGCGGCCCGGAAGCGGGCGGCCATCAGGCGCTGGGTCTCCTCCAGGTGCACGATCGAGGACTGCCAGTCCTGGTGGGTGTACGACAGGATCATGCAGTTGCGGTCCTCGGGCGGCACCGCCTCCAGGTCGCACAGCAGCAGGCCGTAGGTGCGGTTGTGGGCGAGGATGTCGTACCGGCTGTTCTGCAGGCACGCCGGATACGGCTCCAGCTGCTCCAGTACGGCACGCATCGCGGGCGTCACCGACGGGCAGGCCGTCGCGGGAGTCGGGTCCACCGCACCGGCGAGCTGGAAGAGGTGCGACCGCTCGCTGGGGTCCAGCATCAGGGTGCGGGCGAGGGCGTCGAGGACCTGGACGGAGACCTGGATGTCCCGGGCCTGCTCCAGCCACGTGTACCAGGTGACCCCGACCGCGGCGAGCTGCGCGACCTCCTCGCGGCGCAGGCCGGGTGTGCGGCGCCGGCTGCCCCGGGGCAGGCCGACCTGCTCGGGGGTGATGTGCTCGCGGCGGTGGCGCAGGAAGGCGGCGAGTTCATGGCGCCGGATCTGCGATGCTGCCGGAGCGCGAGGGCCTGTCGTCTCCTGTGCCACGGTCGTCATGCCTCCAGCCTGCAGCCGCTCGCACCCTGTTTCCAGGTGCTTCCGCTACCAGGATAAGGACACTCTGGTACCCGTCTCGGAACGGGCGCAGGCTCGAGAGCGTGACCGAAACCATCATTCCGCTCAAGGCCCGGACCGCCGACGCACCACCCGCACTCGGCACTCTCGGCCTCTTCACGGTGCTGCTCGCGGCAGCGCTCCCCCTCATCGACTTCTTCATCGTCAACGTGGCGCTGCCCACCATCGGCCACGACCTCGCGGCGAGCGAGGCCGTGCTCGAACTCGTCGTCGCGGGCTACGGGTTGGCGTACGCCGTACTGCTCGTCCTCGGCGGGCGGCTCGGTGACCTCTTCGGCCGGCGGCGGCTGTTCCTCGGCGGTATGGCGGCCTTCGGGCTGACGTCGCTGGCGTGCGGTCTCGCGCCCAGCGCGTGGACGCTCGTCGCGGCGCGGGTCGCGCAGGGCGCGGCGTCAGCGGCGATGCTGCCGCAGGTCCTGGCCACCATCCAGGCGGCCACCAGCGGCCCGCGGCGCGCGAAGGCCATGGGGCTGTACGGCGCGACGGCCGGCCTGTCGATGGTCGCCGGGCAGATCCTCGGCGGCGTCCTGGTCGCGGCGGACATCTGGGGCACCGGCTGGCGCTCGGTGTTCCTGGTGAACGTGCCCGTCGTCCTGGTCGGCCTGTTCCTGGCCGCCCGCGCGGTCCCCGAGACCCGCTCCCAGCACCCGGAGCCGCTCGACGGCCCCGGCACGGTCCTGCTCGCCGCCGCCCTGATCACGCTGCTGGCCCCGCTCACCGAGGGCCGCGCGGCGGGCTGGCCGCTGTGGACGTGGCTGTCGCTGGCGGCGTTCCCGTTCGTGGCGGCGGCGTTCTACGCGGTGGAGCGCAGGGCGGACCGCAGGGGCCGTACGCCGCTCGTGCCGCCGAGCCTGTTCGCCCTGCTGTCGCTGCGCCGCGGTCTGGTGATGATCGTGCCGTTCTCGATCGGCTTCAGCGGCTTCATGTTCGTGATCGCGGTGGCGTTGCAGCAGGGCGCGGGGCTCGGTCCGGTCGGGGCGGGGCTGGCGCTGGTGCCCATGGCGGTGGCGTTCTTCTGCGTCTCGCTGGCCGGCCCGCGGCTGGTGGCCCGCCACGGCACCCGGATCGTGACCGCCGGCGCCGCGATCCAGGGCGTCGGCGTGGCCCTGATCGCGCTGGCCGTCTGGCGTTCCTGGCCCGACCTGAGCCTGCTCGGACTGCTGCCCGGCGCGGCGATCGCCGGTGCCGGTCAGGCTCTTCAGCTGCCCGTCGTCTTCCGGATCGTGCTCTCCGAGGTGCCGCCGGCCAGGGCGGGCGTGGGCAGCGGCGTGATGATCACGACCCAGCAGTCGGCGCTGGCGCTGGGCGTGGCGACCCTGGGCACGCTGTTCCTCTCCCTGGTCCCCGGGGCGGGCATGCGGGACGCGCTGGTGACGACGCTGCTGGTCCAGCTGGCCGGGGTGGCGCTGACGGGCCTGCTCAGCCTGCGTCTGCCGCGCACGATCTCCTGATCGAGTTGTGAGGGTGTGGCCACAGGTTGGTCAACTCGCCGGGGCGGAGTCCCTGTTGATGTTGGTCTTGCTGCACACTCCTTGCTGCGCAAGGCCGCGCACACAGACTCGATGTCCTCGGACGCTGGAGGCGTCATGCTGGAGATCAACACGAGCAAGGTGAGCCGCTGGGACCACCACGGACGAGAGCACGTCGTACGGGTACTCCGCAGGGGCACGCAGCGCACGGTCAGATGTGACACCTGTGGCTGGCGCAAGGGCGCGCAGTTCCTGCCCTGGCTGAAGGCCGAGGAGCATCTGGCCGAGGCGCACCAGGCCACGGTGGACCCGAGCGAGGAGCATTCCGACGGATGACGCACGTCCGCCTCTACCGGCCGGGGGACCGCGAGGCCGTCGAGGACATCTGTGTCCGCACGGCGCACGTGGGCGGCGACAGCCGACCGCACTACCGGGACCCCGGCATCTTCCCCGCGACCTTCGCGATCCCGTACGCCGTCCTGGAGCCGGAACTGTCGTTCGTCCTGGACGACGGGGACGGGCGGGCGGTCGGCTATGTCGTGGGCGCCGCGGACACCGCGCGCTTCGTGACGGCGTTCCGCACCGAGTGGCTGCCGTCGGTCGCCGGCCGGTATCCCCTGCCGGACGGGCCGCCGCGCACGCCGGACGAGGAGATGGTCGGGCTGCTGCACCACCCGGAGCGGATGCTCGTCCGGGAGGTCGCGGCCTACCCGGCCCATCTCCACATCGACCTGCTGCCCGACTGGCAGGGCCGGGGCCACGGGCGCGCGCTGATGCGCGCCCTGCTGCGGGCCCTCGGGGACAGGGGCGTCGCGGCCGTGCACCTGTCGATGGTCACGGCCAACAAGCCCGCGCGGGCGTTCTACGACCGTCTCGGCTTCCATGAGATCGCCGTAACCGACCCGGGTCCGGTGACCTACCTCGGCCGCGGGACGGGCGCACTCGACGCCCTGTGACGGCTCAGCCGCGCACCCGCAGTCCGCGCAGCAGCAGGTCGACGAGGGCCTCGAAGTCGTCCTCCGCGCCCGGCTGTTCCCACTCGCGCGCGTAGTGCGGGTCGTGGAAGGGGGCGGTCGCCCGGAACAGGGCGCCCGCGGTGACGGCCGGGTCCTCGGCGGTGAAGGCTCCGGCGGCGACGCCCGCGCGCACGATCTCGGTGAGCTGGCCGGTGAGTTCGGCGATGTGCTCGCCGACGACCGTCTCGGCGGTCTCGGTGGTCAGCACCGTGTACGTGGCGAACAGTTCCGGGTCGTCGAACGCCTTGCGGCGCTTGGCGGCGAAGAGCGCCGCGAGCCACTCGCGCACCCGGCTCTCCGGTGCCGGGCCGGGTGCCGCGACGATGGCCGCGAGGACCTGTGTGGTCCGGTCCAGCCACCGCTTGGTGACCGCTTCGCGCAGCGCCGCCTTGGTCCGGAAGTGCCGGTAGACGCTGCCATGGCTGACGCCGAGCGCGCGGGCCACGTCGACCACGGTGGCCTTGGCCGGGCCGTGGCGGCGCAGCACCTCCTCGGTGGCTTCGAGGATGCGCTCGGCGGTCAGGGTCTGGGGCGTCGGTGGCATGCCCTAGACCGTACCTGGCACGGGACTGGTCACTTGCTGCCCAGGTGGGCCATCTGCGGGGCCGGGTAGCGGTCGCCGGCCGCCGCGTCCGCCGGCACCGCCCGCTCGATCGCCGCGAGGTCGGCGTCGTCCAGCGTGACGTCCAGGGCGCCCAGCGACTCGGTGAGCCGCTCGCGGGTGCGGGCGCCGACGAGCGGCACGATGTCGTCGCCGCGGGAGAGCACCCAGGCGATGGCGATCTGGGCGACGGAGACGCCCTTCTGCTCGGCGATCTTCCGCAGCGCCTCGACGAGGTCGAGGTTGTGCTGGAGGTTCTCGCCCTGGAAGCGGGGCGAGTAGGCCCGGAAGTCGTTGGCGCCGAGCTGCCGGTCGCGGGTGAAGTGGCCGGAGATCAGCCCGCGGGACAGCACGCCGTACGCGGTGATGGAGATGCCCAGCTCACGGGTGGTCGGCAGGACCGACTCCTCGATGCCGCGGGAGATGAGCGAGTACTCGATCTGGAGGTCGGCGACGGGGGCGGTGGCGGCGGCCCGGCGGATGGTGTCGGCGCCCACCTCGCTGAGGCCGACGTGGCGGACATAGCCCTTCTCGATCAGTTCCGAGATCGCGCCGACGGTCTCCTCGATCGGTACGTCGGGGTCGAGCCGGGCGATCCGGTAGACGTCGATGTGGTCGACGCCCAGGCGCTGGAGGGAGTAGGCGGCGAAGTTCTTCACGGCGGCCGGGCGGCCGTCGTAGCCGGCCCAGTCGCCGTCCGGGGAGCGCAGGGCGCCGAACTTCACGCTGACCAGGGCCTGTTCGCGCAGGGCTGCGGGCGCGGTGCGCAGGGCCTCGCCGACCAGCATCTCGTTGTGGCCCATGGCGTAGAAGTCGCCGGTGTCGAGCAGTGTCACGCCCGCTTCCAGGGCGGCGTGGACGGTGGCGATCGACTCGGTCCGGTCCGCGTCGCCGTACAGCGCGGACATGCCCATGCAGCCGAGGCCGAGGGCGGAGACCTGGGGGCCGGTGGTTCCGAGGGTGCGGGTGTGCATCGTCATGCCTCCACCATGCCCTAACAGCTGACAGATTTCAATATCTGTCATTCCATATTTGTCCGCGACCTCTCCCGGCGCACCTCGTGTGGTCCAGACCTATTGACGAAAGGTCTGGACCACGAGCACTGTCATGCCTACGACATCGCCCGCCCCGACCCCCACCGGGAGGCCCCGTATGCTCCGACGCGCCCTCAGCCTGCTCACCGCGGCACTGGCGACCGCCTGTCTCACCCAGCTCCCCACTGCGGCCCCCTCGTCCGCCGCCGACACCTGCGCGGTCAGGTCCAAGCCGTCCGGCAAGGTCCTTCAGGGCTACTGGGAGAACTGGGACGGCGCCGCCAACGGCGTCCACCCGCCCTTCGGCTGGACCCCGATCACCGACTCCCGGATCGCCGCGCACGGCTACAACGTGATCAACGCGGCGTTCCCGGTCATCCGCTCCGACGGCACCGCCCTGTGGGAGGACGGCATGGACAGCGGGGTGAAGGTGGCCACCCCTGCGGAGATGTGCGCGGCCAAGGCGTCCGGCCAGACGATCCTGCTGTCCATCGGCGGCGCGACCGCCGGCATCGACCTCAACTCCACGGCCGTCGCGGACAGGTTCGTCGCGACGATCGTGCCGATCCTGAAGAAGTACAACTTCGACGGCATCGACATCGACATCGAGACGGGCCTGGTGGGCAGCGGGAACATCAGCCGGCTCTCCACGTCCCAGGCCAACCTGATCCGCATCATCGACGGGATCCTGGCGCAGATGCCGTCCAACTTCGGCCTGACGATGGCCCCGGAGACGGCGTACGTCACCGGCGGCAGCGTCGTCTACGGCTCGATCTGGGGCGCGTACCTGCCCGTCATCAAGAAGTACGCCGACAACGGCCGCCTGTGGTGGCTGAACATGCAGTACTACAACGGCAGCATGTACGGCTGCTCCGGCGACTCCTACTCGGCGGGCACCGTCGCCGGCTTCACGGCCCAGACGGACTGTCTCAACAAGGGCCTTGTAGTGCAGGGCACCACCATCAAGGTGCCCTACGACAAGCAGGTGCCCGGCCTGCCCGCGCAGCCCGGCGCGGGCGGCGGCCACATGTCACCGTCCCTCGTCGCCCAGGCCTGGCGGCACTACGGCACCTCGCTCAAGGGCCTGATGACCTGGTCGATCAACTGGGACGGCTCGAAGAACTGGACCTTCGGCGACAACGTCAGGTCGTTGCAGGGCCGTTGATCAGCCCGGGGTGCCCGCGTGCAGGGCGGCGAACAGGCCGTGCGCGCGGGTGCCGTCCGGCAGCTGCCAGGCGCCGCCGACATGGCCCAGGGCTCCTTCGGGCAGCAGCGGCTCGCCCTGCGGGGCGGGCCGCAGGACGCGGTGCAGCCGCAGGGTCGTCCCGTCCGGCGCGGCCAGCAGCGTGCCCTCCGCCGAGTCCTCCACGGCCGGAACGGCACCCTGCCCCGTCGCGAGTCCCGAGCCCGTGTACGAGCGGGTGACCTCGCGGTCGACGGCGTCGGTGACGCTCTGCGCCTGCGCCTGCACCCGCCCCTCGATCAGCGCCCACAACTGGGCGGCCAGCACCGGGTCGTGGCAGCCGTCGTAGGCCCAGCGCGGTCCCAGCACCCCGTGTTCCATGGTCCCGACGAGGGCGTGCTCGGCGCCGTCGAGGGGCGCTCCGCGATAGGTCAGCGGGGTCAGATGGCAGACCGCCTCGGGACCGGAGTCATCGCTGATCACCATGAACTCGATCCCGACCTCGCCGTCGGGGTCGTCCAGCCGGAAGCCGCCGGCCTTGGCGAGCCGGGGTTCACCTGCACCGGCGTACCAGGGGCGGGAGGGCAGCCACGCGGTGAGCAGTTCCAACTTCGTCGGCTTGAGGGTGGTGTGGTGGATGATGGCCATGCCGCAGGCTCTCACGGAAACCTGTCCGACTGATACGCTTTTCGATCATGATGACGACCTCCTTCTTCCCCCTGCGCTAGCCGCTCCGTCGGCACGACGCGGAACACCCCGGCGCCGGCGATGCGGGACGGTCCTCCACCGTCCCGGGCTTCGACGTGGGAGAAGACGGCATCATGCGCACACCGCGCGTGTTCCTGGTGGCTCGGTGCGTACGCGGGCTGGAGTCCGCCCTCGGCACCGAGATTCTGCGGACGGGTTCCGCGACCATCGACTGGATCGGCCACCGCGAGGTGGGTTTCTCGTCAGCGGACGGCATCGCCCTTCGGCTTCGGACCGCCGACGATGTCTTCCTGCTGGCCCACCGCCGGCACGACGTCGGCCCGCACCGGAGCGACCTGACCGGACTGACCGAACTGGCCCGCGCGGTCGACCTGGAGGGACTGGTGCGGGAGCGCGTCAGGCACGGCGGCCCGCCCGGCCTCGGCGACGGCATCGAGATCTCGGCGTCCTTCCTGGGACGCCGGACGTACAACCGGTACGACGTCGAGGACACCGTCGGCCGGGTGCTGGCCGAGCGGGCGGGGCTGCCGTACCACTCGCGGCGGCACGGCGAGCCGCCCCCGCCCGGTCACAGCGGCTGGCGGCTGACCCTGGACGGCACCCACGCCGGCCTGCTGCTGCGCCTGGGCCGGCGTCCGGCGCACCGGCGCGCCTACAAGAACGCGACGATCCCGGGGACCCTGCATCCGCCGGTCGCCGCCGCGATGGCCCAGGCGGCCGAACTGCGGCCGGGACAGCGGGTGCTGGACCCTTGCTGCGGCGCGGGCACGCTGCTGATCGAGGCCCACCACAGGGCGCCGGGCACCACCCTGCTCGGTTTCGACCTCGACCCGACGGCGAGAAGGACGGCGCGGCAGAACGCGGCCGGGCTCCCGATCACCGTCGATCACGGCGACGCCGGCGCCCTCCCCCTCCCCGACCGCAGCGTCGACCGGGTCCTGTGCAACCCGCCCTGGGGAGAACAGGTCGGCGCGGGCGGCCGGCTCGCCGGGCACCCGGAGCGCTGGTGGCACGAACTCGCCCGCGTCCTGACCGACGAGGGCCGCGCCGTCGTCCTGCTCCCCGAGGCGGCCGGCCTGGGCCACGCCCTGCCCCTCGGCCTTTCGCCCGTGCACGTCCAGCGCCTCAGCCTGTTCGGCAGCAGCCCACTGCTGATCCACTTGGAACGCGGGCGCGGGATCGGGCGCAGGCGGAGGCTCGCCAAGCGGACTTGACGAACCACCGCACCGCCGCCACCACGGCATTCCTCTTGTAGTGGGCCGTGACCCCGAGGGTGACGATCTTGTAGCTCGCGTCGCACCGCAGGGTCTCGCGCTCCACGGCCTTCAGGATCCTGTCGGCCGACTCGGTGACCGGGACGACATTGGCGCGGTGGCCCGCACCCTTGACGCCGGCGGGGATCATCCGCGCGCCGGCGTGCCAGAGAGGGAATGAAAGGGGAAGAGGCTTCTCGCTACCGCGCCGCGCGGTAGGCGGCACCCACACGGTTGGCCCTCGTGCCGTTGTAGAGGCCGGTGCCATGGCCTCGCTGCGTGGAAAGCGTGAACCACGCATACCGCTTGACGTACGGCAGCTTCTCCAGCATCGCGGTCGACTTCTTCACGAAAGCGGCCTGCCGTTCCTCGGTCGGATACTTCGGCGTACCACTGGAGAAGTCGATCAGCGCGTACTCGGTCAGCCAGATGGGCTTCTTGTAGCGCTGGTGCACGGCACGGAGATAGCTCTTCAAGTGACCGGTCGCGGCTTGGGCGTTGAAGTCCGAGCCGTACCAATGCAGGGGAATGAAGTCGACCCGGTAGCCGCGGGCGGCGGCGCCTTTCATGAAGCGGTCGAGCCAGCCGCCGGCCAGGTCACCGCCGGTGGCCACCGCGGGTGCTCCGAGGCGCATTCCGGTCGACTGCAGCCGGGGCCACAGATCGAGGGCCTCCTTCACGGACATCCCCGCCTGGTCCGCCCGGTCGGGTTCGTTGAATCCGAGCAGGGTCCTGCCCTGTGCCTTGGCTCGTGCGAGATGTGGTTCGGTCACGAAGTCACGGCCCCAGATCATGGGTACGAACTCGACGCCGGGCGGGGGCTTGATCTTCTGCTTGTCCGAGGCCCAGGTGTAGAACCAGCCGACGTTCGCGTCGGCCATCGCCCCGGTGACGCCGTTGAATTTCCAGGCGCTGACGCCCTTCTTCTTCGCAGCGGCGGTGGACGCGCTCGCGTCGGCCTGGTTGCTCCCGGTGGAGGCGAACGTGGCCAGGACGGCGAGCAGCACCACGAGTAAGCGCAGCTTGCGCATGGCTTTCACGCTCCCGTGTCAGAACTTGGCGCCGAAGTCCTGCGTCCCGTACGTCCCGTGCGCGGTACCGGCCCTGACCCGTTCGACGTTCGTCAGCTTGAACACGTCTGCTCGCAGCGATGCAGCGGACGGTGCCGTCGAGGCCGAGCCGGCGGAGGTGGCCGACCACGCGGTGGTGGCCGCGGTGACCGTAGGAACCGTGGCGAGGTACCTGGATATGCGCATTCTTTTCCGTTCCCATCCGGTCGGAGTTCGGGTGATGAGCAGCCCGAACGGCGCGAGCCGAGGACTGATTCGACTCATTCGAGCTTTCCATTCCAGATCGAATGCGGTCAATTAAATCCGGTTCTGCCGGTCTTTAATTCGCGCGCAGCCCGCCCGACATTCCGACCGCCGCGCCAAGTCCTTTTCCGACGGCATGTGAAGGAGCCCTGCCGGGCTGCCGCAGGAGTGCCGCGGCCCCGAGGGCGGCGGCATGGTCGCCCAACTCCGCGGGCCGGACGAGCGGCGACGGCCGCGAGCCGCACCGTACGACGTTCGCCAGCAGTTCACGCCGCACCGACTCCATCAGGGTCGGGCCGACGGTGACGAGTTCGCCGCCCACGACGACGATGCCGGGTTCGAGCGCGTTGACCAGACCCGCCAGGACCCTTCCCACGTGGGTGCCCGCCCGGCGTAGCACCGCATGGGCGGCCGGGTCCCCGGAACCCGACGCGGCCAGCAAGTCAGGTAGGTCCGCCCCGGGTCGGTACGCGTCCAGCATGGCCGTGGTCGAGGCGACGGTCTGCAGACAACCCCGCCCACCGCAGGGGCACTTCGCGCCTCCGGGCTCCGCGGTGATGTGCCCGAACTCCCCCGACCGGCCGTGTGCGCCACGGTGCAGCACGCCACCACTGACCAGCGCCCCACCGACCGGGTCCGAGAGTTCCAGGTACAGCACGTCTCGCTGTCCGCGCGCCGCACCCCAGACCGTCTCGGCCAGGGCCGCGAGCCGCGCGGCGTTGTCGATCCGCACCCGGGTGCCGAGGCCCCGCCCCATCATCACCGCCATGGCCCGCTGGTCGAGCGGGGCGCGCGCGTCGGTCGCCGGGCCCGTCACCGCGACTCCCACACCGCTCAGGGCATCGAGTCGCGGTCGTCCGCCGGTCAGGGTGCCGACGAGCCGACGCGCGATGACGAGACGGTCCTGCCACCGGGCCGTGGGGGAATGCGCTTCACTCGCCGTACTGATGGCGTCGTGGTGCTCCAGGGAGTCGCGCCCCGAGTCGTCGCGGTCTCCCGCCACCGCGACCACGCGAACCGCCCGCCGTCCGAAGTCGACCCCGAGCACGCGGCCGGCCTCCGGGTTCACCATCAGCTTCTCCGCCGGACGGCCCCGCCCGCGCGGAGTGCTGTCCGGCACCGCGGCGATCACCTGGCCACTGTCCACGAGCCTGCTGACGACCTCGTACAGGGTGGTGCGCGACAGTCCTGACAGCTCCCCCAACTCGCTCCGCGTCAGCGGGCCGAACTCGCGGAGCAGGCCCAGCATCCGGTCCCCGTACTGCCCCCGTGCCCATGTGGTGTTGCGTGTCGCGTTCGGCATGTCTCCCCCCTCCTCGCGGCAACCCCCGCCGCCGCAAAGAGGAAAGTAGGGACCGTTCTTGTGGAATCTTTGTGATCGCGACCCGCCCCTCCTGAACCGCCCCTCCCGGCACGGTGGACGGGCGGTCAGCTCGGGCCGTTGTCCACCCGCAGCACGAAACCGACACCGCGCACCGTGTGCAGGATGCGGGGACGCCCCGCTGCCTCCGTCTTGCGCCTCAGATAGCTGACGAACGTGTCCACGGCGTCCGTCCGGACACGGGCGTCGTAGCCCCAGACGTGTTCGAGCAGTTGGCCGCGGGTGAGGACCAGGCCCGCGTTCCGGGCCAGCATCTCCAGGAGGTGGAACTCGCGGGGCGTCAGGTGCAGGAGCTGCCCGTCCAGCCACGCCTGGCTGGCGGACGGTTCCACGACCAGGCCGCCCACCCGGACCCGGTCCGTCGCGGCGGGGGGACGCCGTCGCAGGAGGGCGTGCAGGCGCAGCGTCAGTTCTTGCAGAGCGAAGGGCTTGACCAGGTAGTCGTCGCCGCCGGCCTGCAGCCCGGCGATCCTGTCGGCCACCTCGTCCAGTCCGGAGAGCATGAGCACGGGCACGTCGTCCCCGTTCTCGCGCAGTGTCCGGCACACGTCGATGCCGCTCAGGTCGGGCATGCAGACATCGAGGACAACGATGTCCGGACGGAGTCTGTTCATCGACTCCATCGCGGAACGGCCGTCACCGGCCAGCGTCACCTCGAAACCCCCCAGCCGGAGTCCGCGTTCCAGCGAACGTCGTGTGCTGACGTCGTCGTCGGCCACGAGAACTCGTCCGGCCCTGCCGGCCATGCGTCGCTCCTCTCAGGGCGTTGCCCACGCCTGCGGGCGCAACGCCTCGCGTGGCCCAACCGATCCCCGGTTCACTGCCCGTTGGTCCGAGACCGCTCGCCACTCATCGCGTGCATCCCGCTGCCGCGATAAGCGTATGCAGGGGAGGCAACGCTCCGAAGCGACGGGGACTCTACGCTGGAGCGTGCCCCGCCGCAGGCGATGCGAGCCGTGTCGCGCGGTACTGCGACGGTGTGCAGCCCATGACCCGGCGGAAGCTCCGGGAGAAGTGCTCGGAGCCCGAGAAGCCGCAGCGCTGGCCGATGGCCGCGATGGTCTCGGTGCCGTTCTCCAGGTGTGTTCGCGCCGACGCGATCCTCAGCTCGGTGAGATACCGGTAGGGCGTGGCGCCCGTGGCGTTCTTGAAGCAGCGCAGGAAGTGGAAGCGGCTGAAGGAGACCAGGGCGGCGAGGTCGTCCAGGGTGACGGGCCGCGCGAAGTTGGCCCTCATGTACGAGGTGACGGTGTCCAGTTGCTGGTGGGTGAGACCGCGCGCCGGCTCCTTCGGGGCGGCGGCGCGCGACCGCGGAATGCCGAGGTGGGCGAGGATGAAACGCGCCGCCGAGTCCGCGTACACGTCGTCGGCGCCGAGTTCACCGGCAGCCACCACCGCCTTCACCATCTCGGCGAGCACCGGGTCGGAGGTGACAGCGGGACAGGGGTGCGGGGACTGCCGCTCCCCCATCCGGAATTCCTCGCCGGCGAACCGGCGCACCATCGCCTCGGGAATGGCGAGGGAGGCGATCACGGCGGGCCTGTTCCCTCTCGGGGACACGACCAGCGGCCGGTCCTGTTCCGCGGGGGTGAGGCAGACGTCCTCCGGCAGCAGGACCGTCTCCCGCGTGTCCCCGCGGCCCCCGTGGACGGCGAGAATGCCGCTCACCTGCACACTCAGCCCGATACCCGTCGTCGGCGGCACCGGAAGTGTGTGCACGCCCTTGCCCAGCGTCCGCTTCCACACATGCAGCGCCCGCCACATCGTGTGGGCCACCGCGGTGGTTCCGTCCAACGTCGGCGTTCCTCTCTTCCCGGGATCCGACCGTGTCTCTGAAACCATGACGAGGAGGAGGTGCCGTTCTCAAGGAATCCGCGCGGGAAAAATCGACGCCGGGCGGGATTAATTCAGCGCAGTAATGACCGATCCCTCATTCGTCGCCCCCGGGTGAGGCGAATTCGAGCCGGAATTAATCAGTCTCGGCCGGGATTAATTCCGGATGCCTCCGCCGTGCCGCTCAACCAGTCGCGGCGCAGCAACGGCAGTGTGTGCTCGAACTCCCGCACGCCGGTCAGCGGCAGCCGTACCTCGCAGCGGGTGCCGCGCTGCCCGTCCGGACGGTCCGACATCGAGACCTGCCCCTGGTGCAGGGTGACCTGCTGGGCGACGAGGGTGAGGCCGAGGCCGGAGCCGGGGCTGTCCGGACCGTGCCAGAAACGCTCGAAGATCTTCTCCCGGCGTTCGGGCGGGACGCCGGGGCCGTCGTCGTCCACGGTGAGTACCGCGGTCCGCTCACCCGGCCGGCCGGACTGCCGCAGGGTCACCGCGATGGTGGCGGCGCGTTCGCCGACCCTGCCGTGCACCCGGGCGTTGGTCAGCAGGTTGTCCACGGCCGAGCGCAGCCCCTCCGCCCAGCCGTGCGCGATCAGTCCCGACGCCGCCCGCACGGACACCTCGGTCTCGGGATGGGCGCGGCGCAGTCCGGCAACGCAGGAGTGCACCAGCTCCCCCAGGTCCAGCGGCGCGAACGCCTCCGCCTCGACCAGATCGCCCTGCGCCAGGGTCCGCAGCATGGTGAGCAGGCCGACCAGCCTCTCCTGCTCGACCACCAACTCGGCCAGTACCTCGGCCCGTTCCGCCGGATCGAGCTCGAACGGGCCGGCCAGGACGTCCAGGTTGGCGCGGATGCTGGTCAGCGGATTGCGCAGCTCATGGGAGGCCGCCGCCGCGAACGACCGGGCCGTGGCCAGAGCCTCCCCGGTGCGTGCCACCTGCTCGTCGTAGCGGTTGAGCACGGTCTGCAGGGTGAGCGCGAGGTCGTCGACCTCGGCGATGCGCGTGGGGCGGTGCTCGAGGCGGGCCGAGCTGATGCGCGGGTCGAGTCCGCTGGTACGCCGTTGCAGCCGGCGCAGCGGCAGCACGGCCTGGTTCGCGATGGCCCAGGCCGCCGCTCCCGCCGGCGGCAGGGCCAGCGCGGCCCCGACGTAGACACGTCGGCGCACCAGCGCCAACTCCTCCTCGACGGTGTCCGGTGCGTACAGCCAGAGGTTGGGCCGGTCCCGCTTCCGGTCGATGGCGACGGGCAGCGACAGGACCAGCCAGTCCCGGCCTTCGACGGTCACCTCCAGCGGCTTCGGGGCGCTGTACGGCAACTGCGCGGGCGGGAGTTGGGGACCGGCTCGCAGCGTGGCCGTGGGTCCGGTGACCCGTACGCCCATGCCGCTGGTGGACTTGATGAGCCGCTGCCGGCGGGCCTTCTCGACCACCGGCTGCCCGGTCCCGGCCGCGTCCAGGTAGTTCTTGGTGTTCTTGGCCACGACGGTGGCACGGGCTTGCAGCTGAGCGTCCTGCTGCTGGCGCAGGTCATCGCCTATGACGCTCAGCAGCAGCCAGCCGCAGGCCATGACCAGCACGGGTACGCCGCCGCCGACGGTGAAGGCGAGCCGGGTGGAGAGCTTCACCGGCCGCCACCGGACGTCCGCTCACCGGCATCCGTACGCAGGACGAGTCCTCCGTCGACCATCAGCACTCGTCACCCGCACTCCGCCGCCCCGGCCTGTCCCGTGCCTGCGGACGGCCCCCGCCCACACTACGCGGCGGGGGCGTCCCAGGGAGAGGATCTACGGGTTCCCGGCGCTCCAACAACCGTCGCCACGGCAGTTCTTGAGTCGGGTCAGCGCGTCGTGCAGGGTGTCGAGGCGGGCCCCGCTCAGCTGCCTCACGGTGTTGTGGAGCTGGTAGGGGTCGGTGCGGAGGTCGTAGTACTCCTTCTCTCCGCTGCCGTACTCGACGTAGGTGTGGGAGTTGGTGCGCAGGGCGTGGTAGTTCGGCGGGCTGATGCTCTCCCCGCCGTCGTTGTCGGGGTCGCCCGGCGACCTGTCGGCGTGGCGGTGCTCGATCAGGTTGGTCGTGCGCCAGCTGGAGTCGGGGCCTCCGTCGAGGAGCGGGAGCAGACTGTGCCCGTCCACCCGGGACGACACCGGGGCGCCGCCGATCCGCTGGAAGGTGGGCGCGAGGTCGATGTTCGACACCTGGGCGTTGCTCGTCCTGCCTTGCGCGACACCGGGTCCGGCGATCACCAGCGGTACCCGGACATCGGTGTCGAAGGCGGTCTGCTTGCCCGCCTTGAGGCGGTACTCGCCCAGGTGGAAGCCGTTGTCGGAGCCGAAGACGAGGTAGGTGTCGTCGGCGACGCCGGCCCGGGTCAGGGCGCCTCGCAGCTTCCCGATCATCTCGTCGACCGACTGGAGCGCCTGGGCGCGCTTGCGGAACTTCCGGTCGATCGTGTTCTTCTCCTGCTGGGTCAGCCGGTCCTGCCGGGCCAGCCATGGCGGGGCGTTGGTGGGCAGCTTGTCGAACGCGGGGCTGCGCGGGGCCTCGAGGCCGGGGAAGGCGTTCTCGTGGCGGGGCGCGGGCGTGGAGGGGCCGTGCGGCGTGAAGAGCGCGATCTCCAGCAGGAACGGCTTGTTCGCCGCCGCGGACTTCCTGACGAAGGCCGTGCCCTTCTTGCTCAGCACGTCGGTCAGATAGTCCTTGGGCCGGTCGCCGTGCGACTCGATCCTGTGGTTGTGGGCGAGCTTGTAGTCGTAGCCCTCATAGCCACCGCCGACGACGTCCCACTGGTTCCAGCCCGGCGGTACGTACGGCTTCTGACCCGCGACGGTGTCGCTGGGGCTGTAGCCGTTCAGGTACTTGCCCATCATGGCCGTGCGATAGCCCTTGGCCTGCAGGGCCGTGGCGAAGGTGTCCCGCTCCTCTCCGGCGTCGTGGAAGGCGCCGAATCCGCCGTTCGGCCCCTCGTTGCTGAGGACTCCGGTGTTGTGGGGGTACCGGCCGGTGAAGAGGGACGCCCGGGACGGGCAGCAGAGCGAGTTGCTGACCACGAAGTCGCTGAACGTCATGCCCTGCGACTGGAGTTTCCGAACCTCCGGCATGTACGGCAGGAGATTCGAGGACATGTCGTCGGTGAGGACGAAGACAATGTTCGGCTTTTCCGCAGCGGCCGCGACCGGCTGTGTGGTGACGGCGGAACTGTTCTTTGCCCCGGCCATTCCACTCGGGGCCGCCAGAGCCAGTGCCGCTGCGCCGACCATCAGGGTCAGCAATTGACGAGTACGAATCATATCGAAAGCGTGGCAGCCGAATTCCGCGCCGGTCAACACCCATAAGTGCCGGGGTATTTATTCCGGGATTTATTCCGGCTCCGCGGCCAGTGGTTCCGGCACGCACATGAGGAACACCGGGCGCCGGCACGAAAACCCGTGCCGGCGCCCGGTGTTCCGGGAAGCCCAGAGGCGGGGAAGGGAGAGGAACGCCGCCCCGGGCGGGAATCAGGCCCTGCTCGCGGCCCGGTAGAGCTTGCGGGCGCGGTCGCCGAGACGCGGGTGGTACTCGCTCACGTCCGTGCCGACGGCGATGTTGCCGACCAGAACACCGACCCCCTTGTCGGCCTTGAACTCGGCGAGGAAGGCACCGCCGCTGGACCCGCCGGTCTGCACGCAGTCGATGCCCCACATGGTGGAGCCGGGGCGCCCGAGGTCGCGGTGTTCCTTGCCCTGGCAGTGGTTCAGCCGCTCGCCGTTGCCCTCGGCGCGCGAACCGCCGTAGCCGAAGGAATGGACGTAACGCCCGGTCGGCGCATTGAACTTGATGCCCTGCGCACCGCCCACGATCCTGGCCACCGGGCGGCCGTCACGCTTGCGCAGGGCGGCGAAGGCGACATCCCAGTTGGCGCGGTGGTCTCCGCGTCGGGGTGGACCACCGGCGGGACGGACAGTCGAGGCCCTCCGTCGTCGGTGGCGGACGACGTGACGGCCGGGGCCCGAGGGACGGTGACGGGCGCGGCCATCGCCTTGGCGGCGTTCAGCCGGGCGTCGGTCCAGAACTCCAGGGCCCTGTCCTGCTCCTGGTCGGAGAAGGAGGTGGCACGGGTCTCGTTGGCGGCGGGTGCGGGCGCCGCCTGCGCCGGCCCGACGGTGGCGCCCAGGGCGGCGAGGCTGAGGACGCTGACCAGCATCGCGGTACGTCTCATGGATTCGGCTCCGATGAAGGTGGGGGGTGCTACGGGCATGGTGTGGCGTCGGGGTGCCGACGCCCGGGGATTTCACGGGCGTCCGGCACCGGCTCAGCGGGTCAGCAGCTGAGATTCTTGCCCGGCTTGACGTCGAGGATCCTCGTGAACTTCTTGTACGTCTTCACCCGGCTCTGCACCTGGGCCGGGTTGCCCCCGTTGCACTCGATGGCGCCGTTGATGCTGCGGATCGTCTGGCCGAAGCCCTTGCCCTTGACCATGGCGTTGTGCGGGGTCATGGTGCCCGCGCCGGACTGGGTCATCCAGAACCACAGTCCCGTCTTCCACGCCACGACGGGGTTCTTCTGCACCAGCCCCGGCTTGTGGAGCAGGTCGATACCGAGCGCGTCACCGGCGGCCTTGTAGTTGAAGTTCCAGCTGAGCTGGATCGGCCCGCGACCGTGGTACGCGGACTGCCCCGCCGGGCAGCCGTACGGCTGCGTGGTGTCGCAGTACGACGGCCAGTTGGCCTCGTTCTGCTCGACGATGTAGCGCCCGCCGCCGGTCTCGTGGTGGACGTTGGCGAGGAAGGCGGCCGCCTCCCGCTTCTTGGTCCTGGCGTTGCCCTTGTCCGCGAAGGCCGGGTACTTCTTCATCGCCTTGACCAGGGCTTCGTAGTTGTAGAAGGGCTTGTGGTTCGGGAACATCCTGTTGTACTCCGCCTTGCTGACGACGAAGTCGCCCTGGGCGGCGGGCGCGGCGAGTTCGGCAGGCGCGGCGGAAGCGGTCGCCGCGGTGAGCCCGGCACCTGTCGTCGCCAGCAGCACGGCGGTCAGAAGGGCATGGGCGGTACGTATCTTCGGCATGGTGGAAACTCCCTGACTGAATGGGCTGTTGAACGGATGGAATGAATCGGTGGTCAGCGGGCGAGGGAGCGGGCCGGTCAGCGGACGAACTTCCACTTGACCTTGTGAATGACGCCCTTGGCGGGATTGGCCAGCTTCGCGAAAGCCGGCTGGCTGAGGTCGATGTGGTGCGGCCCGCATTCCATGCACTTGTCCTTGACCGGGACGGTGATGGTCTTTCCGCGGAAGGTCAGCCGGACCTTGGCGTGGCAGAGCGGGTCGCGGTTCGGGTTCTCGGCCTTCCACCACTTCGGTGAGACCGCCACGAGCATCTGGGTCGCGGCGTCGAGCGGCTTTCCGCAGGCCCCGGTGCCGGCGTCGTTGTAGAAAGTCGCCTTGCCCTGATGGACCTTGCCGAACGGGACGGCGGACGCCGGCGACGCCTGGGCGACTCCGAGAACGGCCGCCGCCAGGGTGACGGCGAGAACCGACTGCGTACGACGGATGACGGGCATGACAGATCGCCTTTCGTCAGTGGATCGGGAGAGGAGAGCGGCCGTACCGGCCCGTCAGAACGGGGTCAGCGTCAGGTGCATGGCCTGCGGCTGGGTGTCCTGGATGTACGACGCCCACTCGGCCACGTCGTCGAAGGCGAAGCCGTACGCCTTGCCGTTGCCCATCTGGGCGTGGATGGCCCGCGCGTAGTGGTTGGTGATCTCCGGCTTGTAGAAGTCCGCCGCGCGCGTGGTGGGCTGCCTCGGGTGGCTGAGCAGCGTGGAGCGGTTGAAGCCGGCGCCCAGGATCGCGGCGACCGGACCGGTGACCCCGTCGTTGGGCGCGGCGAGCGCGCCGTCGCAGAACAGCACGTCGCGGGTGGAGGGCTTGGCGAAGGAGACCGTCGCCGGGCCGTGAAAGGTGAGCCTGCCGTTGTCGACCCGGCCGGTGAACGCACCCGCGACGGTGCGGACATGGAGCGGCTGCTGCCGATAGGCCTGCCAGACCTTGTCGATGTACGGGTCGAAGTAGTGCTTGCCGAACCGGCCCGCGTCGAGGCCGTGACTCGGCGCGATGACCCGCCGTTCGCCGACGACCAGCCTTCCGAAGCCGGCGGTGTTCTCCATGGCCCGGAAGATGCGGGCCCGGCCGCCCTGCCGCATCCTGCCGGTGGTCTGGTCCCGGTTCCCGGAGAGCCGGATCATCAGCGGCACGCTGAACATGTCGACCATGGTGGTGTTGCAGAACATGCCGGACTCGTTGTGCGTGAACTCCACGAAGTCGTGCAGCACGGGGAAGTTGGGGTCGTTCTTCACCCAGCCCGCCGGATGCTGGAGCGCGGGCCGCCCGGCCCCGTCCTGGACGGCCTTGAGCTTGAGCTTGCCGCCCAGGGAGACGTAGATCCGGCCGGACATGTGCGGCAGCCGGATCCGCGTGGTGCCGCGGGCGTCGAGCGGGATGGCGTAGTCGGTGAAGCCGTTGTCCTTGTTGTCGGAGACCTTGACCGGCTCGACCGTGCCGCGGGGTGTGACCCGGACCTGACGGTCGCCCCGGCTGCCGACTATGTACAGGTGGATGTTGCGGTTGGCGTACTCACCGCTGTTGTTGTGGATGACCAGAGGCAGGCCGCCGGCGCGCTCCTCCGGCGGGGTCGGGCCGTCCCCGTCCGCGGCGAGGGCCGGAGGCGCACCCGCGGCGAGCGCGGCGCCGGCCACGGCGGCACCGGCCAGCGACGTGAGTGCCCTGCGGCGGGAGAACACCGGTGAATCAAGCGGCACCGTGCGGGAAATCCCTTTTTTGACCACGGACATGTCCTTTTCTTTTCTCGAACACTCCTTGCGTGAACGCGGTCAAACCTAGCCAGCGGTGTCCGGCGACAGTCATCAGAAATTGCTGTGGGACGGACGGTTGTTGCGGAGATCGCGAACAACAAAAGGGCTGTGCCTGCCCGGGGAATTTCCTGCACAAGGCCCATGCGCGCGGGTCAGCGACGCGCGGAGCTCGCCGCGTTCACCGTGTTCGCCATCCACCCGCTAACGCGCACTGACCGCCAGCTTCGCCCCCAGCAGCACGAACGATCCCGCGAAGGTCCGCCGCAGCCACGTCATCACCCGGGGCCGGGAGGTGACGTGGCTGCTCACGGAGGCCGCGAGGACGCCGTACGCCGCGAAGACCACGAACGTCACCGCCATGAACACCCCGCTGAGCGCGAGCATGCGCGCGGTTGCGTCCGCCCGGCCCGGGTCCACGAACTGCGGGAGGAAGGCGAAGAAGAACATCGTCAGCTTCGGATTGAGCACATTGATCAGTACCCCGCGCACGATCACCCGCCCCGCGGACAGGGACTCGCCGTCCTCCTCCACCACGAGGGCCTCCTTGTCCCGGATCGTCGCCCACGCCATGAACAGCAGATAGGCGACCCCGGCGAACTTCAGCACCTGGAACGCGGCCGCACTCGCGTGCAGCAGCGCGGCGACGCCGGTGACGGTGGCCACCATGTGCGGCACGATCCCGAGCGTGCACCCGAGTGCGGCCACCGCACTCGCCCGCCGCCCACGGGAGAGTCCGGCGGCGAGCGTGTAGACGACACCGGTGCCCGGAGTGGCCACGACGACAAGGGTGGTGAGAAGGAAGGCGAGACTCATGCGGCCGAGCCTGCCGCGGCAGCCGCATCCCCCTACAGGGCCAATCGACGACCTGGCTGCCGGACCAATCGGCTCCGTTGGACACCCCTGCGCACCCCTCGGACAATGGAAACTGTCGGCGTGCAGTGATCGCGGCGGCGCCTGCCGCCGGCCGCGCGGTAGTTCTGCGCCGCCCGAGGAGGCGCGCCATGGCCGTCCGTATCGCCACCTTCAACACCGAGAACCTCTTCCGCCGGCTCAAGGTCTTCGGGATGCAGGACCACAAGGAACAGCAGGAAGTCCTGGAGCACTACGCCGAGTTGGTCTCCCTTCTGGAGAAGGCGGACTACAAGCCCGACAAGGACCGGATCGCCGAACTCATCAAGAAGCACGGGATCTACGACGGCGACAAGGACAGCACTCGGCACTTCGTCATCAACGAGACCCGCGGCCAGCACACGCTGTTCACCTCACGGCGGGTGCAGGACGACATCGCCATCACCCTCAAGGCGAAGGGCCGCGCCGACTGGACGGGATGGGTGGACCTCGTCCGCGACAACCTCGACTGGACCGCCGTGCACAACACCGGCCGGGTCGTGGCGGAGGTCGACGCCGACATCCTGCTCACCGTCGAGGTCGAGGACCGGCTCACCCTGGAGCGCTTCAACACCCAGGTCCTGGGCGAGTCCCTGGGCAGGCGACCGTACCCGTACAGCATGCTGATCGACGGCAACGACCCGCGCGGCATCGACATCGGGATCCTCAGCCGCCACCCGATCACGACCATCCGCTCCCACGTCTTCGACACCAACCCCGAGCGCGCCGACAAGCGCCTCTTCAGCCGCGACTGTCCCGAGTTCGAGATCGAACTGGACGACACGAACCTCGTGGTCCTGGGCAACCATCTGAAGAGCATGGCCGACGACAACCCGTTCCTGCGGCTGGCCCAGGCGAAGCGCGTCGCGGAGATCTACCGGGCCGCGCTGGAGCGCTCCCCGCACGTCATCGTCGCCGGGGACCTCAACGACTTCCCCGACAGCGAACCGATCGCGGTGCTGCGGGACACCGGTCTGCGCGACGTGATGGACCACCCCGCCTATCACGGGAAGCCCGGCACGCACGGGCAGTGCAAGAGCGAACGGGACAAGCTCGACTACCTGATGCTGCCGCCGTCGTTGTGGAAGGAAGTGCAGCACGTGGGCCTCGAGACCCGTGGGATCTCCGCCACGGGCATCGATCACTTCGACACGGTGAAGACCAGGGCGGATGCGGCCTCCGACCACGCCGCCCTCTACACCGACCTGGACCTGTGAACGCAGAGTTCCCCGCGCCCTGAGGGGCGCGGGGAACTCTGCGACCGGCCGCGTCGAACCCGCGGCCTGCACATGAACCGAGCTAGCAGCCGATCAGGCGGCTCGCCAGGTAGCCCTCGATCTGGTCCAGGGAGATGCGTTCCTGCTTCATGGAGTCGCGCTCGCGCACCGTCACGGCGTTGTCCTCGAGGGTGTCGAAGTCGACCGTCACGCAGTACGGGGTGCCGATCTCGTCCTGGCGGCGGTAGCGGCGGCCGATGGCGCCGGCGTCGTCGAACTCGATGTTCCAGTTCTGCCGCAGGGCCTGGGCGAGGCCCTTGGCCTTGGGCGAGAGCTCCGGGTTGCGGGACAGGGGCAGGACCGCGACCTTCACGGGAGCCAGGCGGTGGTCCAGGCGCAGCACCGTGCGCTTCTCCATCTTGCCCTTGGCGTTCGGCGCCTCGTCCTCGACGTAGGCGTCGAGGAGGAACGCCAGCATCGCGCGGCCGACACCGGCCGCGGGCTCGATGACGTACGGCGTCCAGCGCTCGCCGGCCTCCTGGTCGTAGTAGGCGAGGTCCTGGCCGGAGGCCTTGGAGTGGGCGTTCAGGTCGTAGTCGGTGCGGTTGGCCACACCCTCCAGCTCGCCCCACTCGTTGCCGCCGAACTGGAAGCGGTACTCGATGTCAGCGGTGCGCTTGGAGTAGTGGGAGAGCTTCTCCTTCGGGTGCTCGTACCACCGCATGTTCTCCTCGCGCAGGCCCAGGCCGGTGTACCAGTTCCAGCGCTGCTCCATCCAGTACTCCTGCCACTTCTCGTCCTCGCCCGGCTTGACGAAGAACTCCATCTCCATCTGCTCGAACTCGCGGGTGCGGAAGATGAAGTTGCCGGGCGTGATCTCGTTGCGGAAGGACTTGCCCATCTGCGCGATGCCGAACGGCGGCTTGCGACGGGAAGTCGTCTGCACGAGGGAGAAGTTGGTGAAGATGCCCTGGGCGGTCTCGGGGCGCAGGTAGGCGATGGAGCCGGAGTCCTGCGTCGGGCCGAGGTGGGTGGAGAGCAGGCCCGAGAACTGCTTGGGCTCGGTGAACTGGCCCTTGTTGCCGCAGTTCGGGCAGTTCACGTCCGCGAGGCCGTTCTCCGGGAGGTGACCCTTCTTGGCCTCGTACGCCTCCTCCAGGTGGTCCGCGCGGAACCGCTTGTGGCAGGAGGTGCACTCGGTGAGCGGGTCGGTGAACGTGGCGACGTGGCCGGAGGCGACCCAGACCTCGGGGGCCAGGATCACGGACGAGTCGATACCGACGACGTCCTCGCGCGACGTCACCATGTAGCGCCACCACTGGCGCTTGAGGTTCTCCTTGAGCTCGACACCCAGCGGCCCGTAGTCCCAGGCGGCGCGCTGGCCGCCGTAGATCTCACTGCAGGGGAATACGAAGCCACGGCGCTTGCTCAGGCTGACGATGGTGTCGATCTTGTCGGCGGCCACGGTGCTCTCTTCATTACGACGACGGGCGACGAAGCGAGGCGCTTCACAGCGAATGCTTCAGGGTACCGGCGGGCACTCCCCCTCAATCAAATCGGTAGCCCTCTGTGGACGGCCGCTCACGCTTGTTGACAACCGTTTCCAACTTTGCTGAAAATGACTGTCATGAACGTACGACGACCTCACATATCCGGGATCGCCCTCGCGGCCGTCACCGCAGTCGGTATCGGCACCCTCTCCGCCTGTTCCTCGGACAGCGCCGCCGCGGGCAACACGGACAAGTTCGACGTCGTCGCGTCGTTCTACCCGATGGCCTTCCTCGCCGAGCAGATCGGCGGCTCGCACGTGAAGGTCACCAGCCTCACCGAGCCCGGCCAGGAGCCGCACGACCTGGAGATCAGCGCCCAGCAGCGGGCCCAGCTCGAGGACTCCGACGCGGCCCTCTACCTCAAGGGCCTCCAGCCCTCGGTCGACGAGGCCATCGGCCAGGCCGGCCTCGACACGAAGATCGACGCCGCCACGCTGACCGCGCTGGAGGACCACGGCGACGTCGAGCACGACCACGCCGGCGAGGAGGCCCACTCCGAGGAGGAGGGGCACGCCCTCGACCCGCACGTCTGGCTGGACCCGGTGAAGTACGCCGAGATCGCCAAGGGTGTGGGCAGCGCCTTCGAGAAGGCCGACCCGGACCACGCCGCGGACTACAAGAAGAACACGGACGCCCTGGTCAAGAAGCTCGGCGAGCTGAACACCGAGTTCGCGGACGGGCTCAAGGACACCAAGTCCAAGGTCTTCTTCACCAACCACTCCGCCTTCGGCTACCTCGCCGAGCGCTACGGCCTGACCCAGGAGGCCATCACCGGCGTCGACCCGGACAGCGAGCCGAGTCCGGCCCGGATGAAGGAGCTCCAGAAGGAGGCCAGGGCCGACGGCGTGACCACCGTGTTCTACGAGACACTCGTCTCCGACAAGACCGCGAAGACCCTCGCCGACGACGCCGGCTTGAAGACGGACGTCCTCGACCCGCTCGAGGGCATCACCGACAAGTCCAAGGGCGACGACTACTTCCAGGTCATGGAGGCCAACCTCACGGCCCTGAAGACCGCCCTGGGAGCCAAATGACCGACCCTACGGAGGACGGCATGACCGAGCCCGTCATATCGCTGCGCGGCGTCCGCGCCGAGCTGGGCTCGCGCCCCGTCCTGCGCGGCATCGACCTCACCGTGCGCCGCGGTGAGGTCGTCGCGCTGCTCGGCGCCAACGGCTCCGGCAAGTCGACGGCCGTGCGCAGCGTCATCGGCCAGGTGCCGGTCAGCGCCGGCGAGATCGAGCTGTTCGGCACCGCGCGGGCCCGGTTCCGCGACTGGGCGCGGGTGGGCTACGTCCCGCAGCGCACGACGGCCGCCGGCGGCGTGCCCGCCACGGTCGGCGAGGTCGTCTCCTCGGGCCGCCTGTCGCGCACCCGCTTCGGCGTCTTCCGCAAGGCCGACCACGCGGCCGTACGGCACGCCCTGGAGCTGGTAGGCATGGCGGACCGGGTGAAGGACTCCGTGAACGCCCTGTCCGGCGGCCAGCACCAGCGGGTGCTCATCGCCCGCGCCCTGGCCTCCGAGCCCGAGCTGCTGATCATGGACGAGCCGATGGCGGGCGTGGACCTGGCCAGCCAGGAAGTACTCGCGCGCACGCTCACCGAGCAGGTCGCGGGGGGTGCGACGGTCCTGCTCGTACTGCACGAGCTGGGCCCCCTGGAGCCCTTGATCGACCGGGCGGTCGTCCTGCGCGACGGCTGCGTCATGCACGACGGGCCGCCCCCGAAGGCGCTCGGCCAGCACGCGCTGCCCGGCCACGACCACGTACACCCGCACGCGGCTCACGACGCCGAACCGATCCGGACGGGACTGCTGAGCTGATGGACTTCCTGAACTACGCATTCATGCAGCGGGCGCTGCTCGCCGCCGTCCTGGTCGGCATCACCGCCCCCGCCGTCGGCATCTACCTCGTCCAGCGCCGTCAGGCCCTGATGGGCGACGGGATCGGCCACGTCGCGATGACCGGCGTGGGCCTCGGCTTCCTGCTGTCCTGGTCACCGGTGTGGATGGCGACGCTGGTGTCGGTGCTCGGCGCGGTGCTGATGGAGCTGATCCGCTGGTACGGCCGCACCCGAGGCGACATCGCCCTCGCGATGCTCTTCTACGGCGGCATGGCCGGCGGTGTGATGCTGATCAACCTCGCACCGAACGGCTCGAACGCGAACCTGACGTCGTACCTCTTCGGCTCCCTGTCCACGGTGAGCGAGTCGGACGTGACGGCGATCATCACCCTCGCCGCGTTCGTGGTGCTCGTCACGCTCGGCCTGCGCCGCCAGCTGTTCGCGGTGAGCCAGGACGAGGAGTTCGCGCGGGTCACCGGGCTTCCGGTGCGCGCCCTGAACCTGCTGACGGCGATCACCGCGGCGGTGACCGTGACGGTCGCCATGCGCGTGGTCGGCCTGCTGCTGGTCAGCGCGCTGATGGTGGTGCCGGTGGCGGCGGCGCAGCAGCTGACCCGCAGCTTCGCGGCGACGTTCGCCATCGCCGTCGCGATCGGCATCACGGTGACCATCGGCGGCACCGTGACCTCGTACTACCAGGACGTGCCGCCCGGCGCGACGATCGTGCTGCTGACCATCGGGGCGTTCATCGCGCTGACCGCGCTGGCGACCCCGCTGGCCCGGCGCAGGGCCCGCGCCCTGGCGGCGGCGCAACCTTCCGGCGACCCGGCGGAGTGCGCGATTCCGGCCAGCAGGGAGAGCGACGGGAAGGTGAGCGTCTGACCGCGCTCGGCCCGGGCTGGCACAATGGCCCGGCAAGGCGCAGACGTGAGGAGGCATACCGGTGACGACCGCTGGACCGCCCGTGAAGGGCCGCGCGACGCGGCAGCGGGCCGCCGTGGCGGCGGCCCTGGACGAGGTCGACGAGTTCCGCAGCGCGCAGGAGCTCCACGACATGCTCAAGCACAAGGGCGACTCGGTCGGCCTGACCACGGTCTACCGCACCCTGCAGTCCCTCGCCGACGCCGGCGAGGTGGACGTCCTGCGCACGTCCGACGGCGAGTCGGTCTACCGCCGCTGCTCCAGCGGTGAGCACCACCACCACCTCGTCTGCCGCATGTGCGGCAAGGCCGTCGAGGTCGAGGGCCCGGCCGTGGAGAAGTGGGCGGACGCGATCGCCGCCGAGCACGGCTATGTGAACGTGGCGCACACGGTGGAGATCTTCGGCACCTGCGCGGAGTGCGCGGCCGCCAACAACTGAACAATTTCGGCCAGCTGGCCAGAACATGAACTCCCAGTGACCTCTTCGCGATCTCTTCACGGCGGCGGCGACGGCAACACCGCCACCACGAAGGCCGGCATGGACGGCAAGTACGACCTGGGTCGAGCCGGACACAGCCGAAGGGCCCCGCTCCACCTCGGTGGAGCGGGGCCCTTCGGCTGTGTCCGGGAGATCAGCTCTCCTCGGTGCGGCCTTCCATGGCGAGCAGTTCCTCGTTCGGGATCGCGCCGCCGAACCGCCGGTCGCGCGAGGCGAACTCCACGCACGCGCGCCACAGGTCACGCCGGTCGAAGTCCGGCCACAGCACGTCCTGGAAGACCATCTCGGCGTAAGCGCTCTGCCAGAGAAGGTAGTTGGAGGTGCGCTGCTCACCGCTCGGGCGCAGGAACAGGTCCACGTCCGGCATGTCCGGGTAGTAGAGGTACTTCGCGAAGGTCTTCTCGCTGACCTTGGAGGGGTCCAGCCGCCCGGCCCGTACGTCCTCGGCCAGGGCCTGCGCGGCGTCCGCGATCTCGGCCCGGCCGCCGTAGTTCATGCAGAAGTACAAGGTCAGCTTGTCGTTGTCCTTGGTCTGCTCCTGGGAGATCTCCAGCTCCCTGGCGACCGACTTCCACAGCTTGGGCATCCGGCCGACCCAGCGCACCCGCACCCCCAGCTCGTCGAGCTGGTCCCGGGTCTTGCGGATGAAGTCCCGGTTGAAGTTCATCAGGAAGCGCACCTCGTCGGGCGAGCGCTTCCAGTTCTCGGTGGAGAAGGCGTACAGCGAGATCGCGCCGACGCCCATCTCGATGGCCCCCTGGAGGACGTCCAGCACACGCTCGGCGCCGACCTTGTGGCCCTCGGTGCGCGGCAGACCGCGCTCCTTGGCCCAGCGGCCGTTCCCGTCCATGACGATCGCCACATGCTTCGGGATCAGCTCACCCGGGAGCTTCGGCGCGCGGGCGCCGGACGGGTGCGGCTCCGGCGTGCTGTACTCGCGTCGCCGGCGCCCGAGGAACCCACTTACCGCCATGTGCTTGTCGTCTCCCTCTACTTTTCCACGTACCGAAGCGACCGCAGCCCGCGCTCCAGGTGCCAGTGCAGATAGGCCGACACCAGCCCGCTGCCCTCCCGGACGTGCCGCGGCTCGCAGGCGTCCGCGGTCTCCCAGTCTCCCGTAAGCAGCGCCCCGAGCAGTTCCAGGGTCTGCGGCGACGGTACGACGCTACCGGGCACCCGGCAGTCGACACAGACCGAGCCCCCGGAGGCGACCGAGAAGAAGCGGTTCGGGCCGGGCATGCCGCACTTCGCACAGTCGCTGAAGGTCGGGGCGTAGCCGTTGACGGCGAGCGACCGCAGCAGGAAGGCGTCGAGAACGAGGTGCGGCGCGTGCTCGCCGCGGGACAGGGTCCGCAGGGCCCCGACCAGCAGCAGATACTGCTGCACCGCCGGCTCGCCCTCATGGTCGGTGAACCGCTCGGCGGTCTCCAGCATGGCCGTCCCGGCGGTGTAGCGGGTGTAGTCGCTGACGATCCCGCCGCCGTACGGAGCGATGGTCTCGCTCTGCGTGCACAGCGGCAGACCGCGCCCGATCAGCTCGCTGCCTCGCGCGAAGAACTGCACGTCGACATGGGAGAACGGTTCGAGCCGGGCACCGAACTTGGACTTCGTGCGCCGCACGCCCCGCGCCACGGCCCGCACCCGCCCGTGCCCCCGGGTGAGCAGCGTGATGATCCGGTCCGCCTCACCGAGTTTCTGGGTGCGCAGCACGATGCCGTCATCCCGGAAGAGACTCATCGCCCGCCTCCGCGCTGTTCCGGCCGGGGGTCCGGGGGTTGTCCCCCGGGAAAGCACAGCATGATCCGGTCCGCCTCACCGAGTTTCTGGGTGCGCAGCACGATGCCGTCGTCGCGGAACAGACTCATGGGGTCATTCTCGCGTACGGCACGACTCAGCGGGTGCGGTCGGGGTGGCTTATGGCGTCCCAGGGGGCCTGGTTCCACGGGCTGGCGCGGTTCGCCGGGTCCAGGAGGGCCCTCAGATGCTCGTCGGCGACCGCCTGCGAGGCCGGCAGATCGGACTCCGCCGCGTCCCGCAGCCCCTCCCGCCACACCCGCCGCCCGAGCAGATAGTGATCGGCGTACTCCTGCCAGGAGGCGTACTGCCGCACCACCGTCGGCACGATGTTCTTCAGCGCGGTCCAGGCGTCGCCCTCGCCGATCAGCCCGCAGGCGAAGCCACGCCGGGTGATGTCCACGTACAGCGCGGCGTCCCAGGCCAGCGGCGAGACGCCGATCTGCCGGTACGCCCGCGCCCGGTAACCACTGCGCGACAGGTCGTCCAGCCGACCGACCAGCTCCTCACGTGAGGTGATCTCCCACTGGTCGGCCAGCCAGCGCCGGGCACTGTCGTCGTCGATCCGCACATACGGGTACAGCGTCGTCCGCGAGGCGCTCCTGTCCCGGCTCACCGGCGCGCTCAGCGACACCATCCACAGCTGGTGCGTGGTGAGCGGCACGGGGTAGCGGCGGGCCGCCTTCACACCACGCCTTCTCCATCTCCACAAGGCCATGCCGCCGCACCCTATGCGCACCCCCCTACGTCAAGGAACCTCACCCCTGCTGCGTGCGTTCGCGTAGGCCGTCGCGGCGCGCAGCCGCTCGGCGGGCGTCGCGTTGCGCACGGCCGCCGGCTCCGCGTCCCACTCCTTGCCGCCGCCGTACGGTCTCAGCTGCACATACGGTCCCTCGTGTCCCATCACGATCCCGATCCGACCCGAACGAGTGTCGATCACGTACGACCCGATGGGCGGCTTCATCGCAGTGCCGCCGCGAGCCGCCTCGCGGTCTCCACGGAACATCGGCCCAATTCGACGAGCGGGCAAGGAGCTTCTCGCGCAAGACTCGCCGGATCGATCCGGAGTGTCGGGAGCGTAATTCCTGCCTTCTCCAGCGCCGCCCGCAATTCCTTCACTACTTCCTCCGCTTCTTCGACGCAGCGCGCCGAGTGTCGTGCCGTCACCTGACTCCCCTCGAATTCGGGTTTCACCCTTTCCATCTCCATGGTGACCTGCGGCGCCTACACTCGGCAGGAGTCTGTGCCCTACAAGTGCAGGGCAGCGCAAGGGGGTTGGCCATGGCCAACGGTTCACGTCAGGCGGCGTGGGAGTTCTTCGGAGCGGAACTGAAGCGGCGCCGGGAGAACGCCGGGATCACTCAGGTGGAACTGGGTTCCCGGGTATTTGTCTCCGGTGGATACATCGGCCAGTTCGAACAGGCAATTCGAAAGCCACAACGAGATGTCGCCGAGCGGATTGATGAGGCCCTGCAAACCGACGGTATTTTCGAGCGACTTTGGCGAAAGCTCATCAAGGAACAGCGGTACGCGGAGTATTTCGCGCACGCTGCCGAGTTGGAGCGACTGGCAACCAGGATCTGCGACTGGGCGCCGGCTGTCGTGCCAGGGCTTCTCCAGACGCCCGCCTACGCCCGCGCCATCTACTTGGCGAGCAACCCGCTCGCGACGGATCAGTACATCGAGCAGATGGTCGGGCTGCGCCAGGAACGCGCACAGATCCTCTCGGACGCCGCCAGGCCGGTGTACTGGGCGATCCTGCACGAGACGGTCCTGCGCGTCCCTGTCGGCTCCTCCGCAGTGATGGCCGAGCAGTTGGATCATGTGGCGACGATGGTGCGGGAGCGCAAGGTACTGGTCCAGGCGCTGCCCTTCTCGGCGGGGGCCCATCCCCAGATGGGCAAGATGATGACCCTGATGCGGTTCGAGGACGCCCCACCAACTGCCTATACAGAGGGCGTGTTTTCGGGGAGTCTGTTGGACGATCCGGCTGTAGTGAACCAAACACAGGCGGATTACGATCTTCTGAGGGGCGCTGCACTGTCGTTGGACGCGTCCCTGGCACTGATCGAGTCGGTGGCGGAGGACTACAGACGATGCAGGCGTACGACCTGAGCAAGGCCCGTTGGCGCAAAAGCACCTACAGCGGGGGCAGCGGCGGCGAATCCTGCGTCGAGGTAGCCGACGGAGTCCCCGGCATCATCCCTGTCCGAGACTCCAAACTGGCCTCGGACAGCCCCGTACTCCTCGTCCCCGCCTCTGCCTGGGCAGGTTTTCTCACATCTCTGAGGTGACCCGCGGAGCCGTCTGCTGACGTTCCGCCTCCGCCCACAGCTCGGTGAACTGGGTGATGTGGTCCTCGATGTGGTCCGGCTCTGTGCTCAGCAGCGTGCTGTCCGGGTTGTTCTCCTGGTCCGGCTTGGTCTCGTGGCAGAGCTCCCCGTCGAAGACGATGAAGTCGCTCACCCTGGGGTTGGACTGCATCAGGGACCGCACCGCGATCCGCGCGTCGATGCCCCGCCGGCGATGGCTGTCGCACAGCGCTCTGAGTTCGGGCGTGACCTCGTCGGGGTCCCGCACGATGAACAGCCGCCGGATCTCCACACCGCGCCGCTTGATCGCCTTCTCCTGCGCGGCGAGGTACCGCTCGGCCGGCCCGCTGTTCCAGAACTCCCGGTCCACCGAGGTACTGGTGGCGTCGAGGGTCATCTTCACGCAGTCGGTGATGTCGATCAGCCACTCGTGGTTCTCGCCGGGGCAGTCCGCGCTGCCGCTGCCGAGCCCCTCCATCATCTTGGCGAGCCGGCCGAGCTCCTTCTCGGCGAAGGCCTGCACGATGTCGCCGCCCTGCTCCCGGACCTTGGTGTAGCCGAGGACCAGCCGGGTCACCTCGTCGGACCGCAGCACCGAACCGTCGACCTGGCTGAACAGCGTCGTCGCCGCCAGAATCTCGTTGAAGCGGGTGTCGACCTTCTCGAAGCGCTCGCCGAAGTCGATGAGGAACTGCACGATCAGCGCCGCGCTGCCGATGACGATGGACGCCACCCACTGCCAGATGTTGCCGTCGTCCTCGCTGAGAATGCTGGTGAGCAGGAAGGCGCCGCCCGCCGCTCCGGCCGTGATCAGGATCCGCCAGAACATCTTCGGCATGCGCTGATCCTGGCGCGGTACCGCGTGTCCGTTACTTCCCGCTCCTAACGATGACGCTCCACTCATCTCTCTTCCCCCGTCGGGTGTCTCTTCCGGTACCGGTCCCTCAGCGTGCGCTCAGCGCCTGGTGCGGCGTCGCCACGGCCTGGAGGGCCAGTCGATCTCGGATGCGCCGGCTCAGGTTCTCCCACTGTCGGGAGAACCCCGGTTTCTCTTCCAGCACGTCCCACACATGACCCAGCGCGGGGTCCACGTGCGCGCGCGGCATCCACAGATGCAGCAGATGTACGACGACCGGTTGCAGCGTCTCGACCACCGAGGGTCCGTCCGCCGCACCGAGCCGACTGTTGTCAAGCATGTGCTGAACAGTCGTCAAAAGCCAGTCGTGCAGGGCGAGATCTTCGCAAATGCCCGCCACGGATGCCGCCGGAACATGCTCCGGCAGGCGTAGCTCGATCATGCGCAGCCCGCCCTCGGCCACCGTGAAGTTCACCAGCGACGCCCGCTCCCCGTCGGAGGTGCGCCGCGCGACCCACCGCAGCCTCGTGGGACTGGACTTGAACGGCACCCGGCGATCCAGCAGCGGGTGCCGGCGCAGCTCGGCCAGCAGCCCTTCGGCGATCATCCCGAGGTCCAGCTCGCCACGCCCCGCTCCCCGCAACACCCCGTCGGCGGTGGCCTGTTGGGGCAGCTTGCCGAAGGGCTCGACCAGACCGGGGCGGACCAGATACTGACCCCAGGGGCGACGTGTGTCGGGGCCGGAGGCCGGCAGGCTGAAGTAGGCCGTCGACTGCAGCAGTCGGCCCTCGGTCAGTGCCGCGCGGGCGGCCACCGTACCGACGGCCCGGACCTTGGAGCCGTTGGCGGCGGGCAGCCTGCAGTCCACGCCGGTCAGCACCTCGGGCGACACGGCGTACATCGACGGCCGCTCGGAGACCCGGACGTGTTCGTCGGCGCGCAGCCTGAGCAGCTGGGCGGCGGCCCGGATGTCCAGCGCCTGATGGGACGGCAGCAGACAGGTGCGCACCTCGCCGCAGGCGAGGACCGAACGCGCGGGTTGTCCGAGGGCCGCCGTCATCTCAGGTCCCCTCAGCCTCGGAGGAGTCGCCGGGCTCCTCGTAGAAGACGTAGGTGGCGCGCTGGGCGACCGCCGGGGGCACCGGCATCCCCTCACCGGCGGACCGCTCGGCGACCTGCTGGAGCGCGCCGGCGTCGACGTCTATCTGGTCCAGGATGAGCCGTACGGCGTCCTCGACGGCGAGGAAGCGGTTCGGCATCAGGGTGCAGGTGCGGTAGGCGCTGAAGGCCGCCTTGGTGTCGGTGAGCCTGATCAGCGGATCCAGCCGGTCCCAGTCCTGCGGGAACTCGCCGCCCTCCCACTGGGTGGGGGTCAGCACGGCGTCGCCGAGGTGTCGTAACAGGCCGAGCCGGGCGAGCTGCCAGACGGCGGCCAGGAACGGGCAGGACCACAGGCGCCGGCCGTCCTTCTCGGACCACAGCTCGACGTCCATGAAGATGGAGTGGTTGCGGGCCGCGGTCTCCTGGGGTGGCTCCCAGCCCTTGACCTGGCCGAGCGCGCTGCGGGACGTCGAGGGGGTGCGCTGGCCGTTGGCGAGCCAGCCGCTGTGGCTGACGGACGGGCGGGAGCCGTAGCTGCCGGGCGGCGGTGACTCGACGAGGCGGTGCATGACCGATTCGGCGAGCTCGATGCGGTCGGCCACCGCGCAGGCCGACTCGCGGGCCAGGTAGTCGATGGCCAGGCCCGCCTTCTCGGCCTCCTTGAGCACCATCGGGATCAGCTCGGCGGGGGTGGAGAAGCGGGTGAAGTAGTCGTCGACGAGGAAGCAGGTGCTGATCCGGGGGCGCTTGCTGCGGCGGGCCGCCGAGGCGCGCACGGCGTCCACCCAGATCCGCACTTCGGCGAAGTGCTCGGCCAGTCGCTCCGGACCCGCCTCGAAGTCCTCCATGTAAAGGTGGCCCAGCTCCAGCGAGAGGTGGGCCAGCGGAACGGACTGGGTGCGCCGCTCCGCGGTGGTCTCCTGGAACACGGCCTCGCTCACGCCTGCTCCCAGTACTTGTCGTCGGTCAGGCGCCCGGCGAGCTGGCTGAGCGCCTGCCAGGTCTCCTGGTTGGCGATCTGACTGTCGAGGACGTCCTCGTCGGTGATGAGCTGCTCACGCCACTGCAGGACCGGTTCGAGCGGCACCGAACCGAGGACCTGGCTGTAGCCGATGCCGTGCGTGGAGGCGAGCTGCTTGAGGTCGCCGTCGGTCTTGCGCATCCACGCCGACTGGGTGGGCGAGACCTGCGACCACAGCGGCGACTCGGGGTCGGGTACGGCGGCCCGCACGAAGCGGATCGAGTTGCGCAGGGCGTCCTCGCCGTGGCCGCGCTCGACCCCGCCGGCGACGATGCCGCGCTTGCCGAACACCAGGCTCGCGGCGGCTCCGACGTGCTGGCGGGTCCAGCGGTGGAAGACCAGCCAGCGGGCCGTGACCTCGCTCATCTCGGACTGTGCGGTGGCCTCCAGGACCATGTCGACGGCGTAGGAGCGGCCGGCGCTGAGGTCGACGATCACCAGGTCGAACTCGTAGTACAGCGTCATCAGCAGGTCGACGCAGCGGCGCAGGTTGTCGTCGCTGGTGGCGAACTCGCCGCCGCTGACGTCACCCGGCATCAGCACCAGACGGCCGCTGCCCGGTGGCGGGAACCGCAGCACCTGGTGCTCCGTCTCGGCCCACACGTCGATCCGGGCCGGTTCGCTGACCTCTCCTATGAGGTAGGCGTGCAGTCCGCGGTCCTCGGTGGCCTGACGGGCGTCGCCCACGTCGAAGACGGCCGCCGCGGTGGGTGAGCCGAAGTCGAAGTCCAGGTAGCAGACGTCGTCCCCGGCCATCGCGCGGTGGTAGGCGAGGTTGGCGCTCGTGACGGAGCGGCCCGTGCCTCCTTTGTCGGAGGCGGCGAAGATCAGCACGGTTCACACTCCCCGGTCCGCGGCTTCGCGGGCGCGGGCGAGCGAGTCGAGCTGTCCCAGCACGTCGAGCGTCAACGCGTAGGCGGTACCCGGCTGTTCGTCCACCAGGCTGCGGGCCCGGCGCAGCTTGACCTCGATGTTCCTGAGCTGCATGCCGTGCCGGCCGGCGTCCGAGGGCGCGGGTTCCATCTGTTCGTTGCCCAGCAGGTGCGCGGACTCACTGAGCAACGCCCTTGCCAGCTCGGTGAGTTCGAGGCTGCGGATCGGGGGCTGGCGGTACATGGCGTGGGCCTGCACCATGACCTCGGTGACACGCTCGGTGATGCTCCAGGACACCGGTACGCGCCGTTTGTGGATCTCCGCCTCGGGATACGCGGCGTGCACGTTGTCCCACAGACCGGCGCCCTCGCCGTCCCGGATACGGCGGCGCCACATGTGGTCGAAGATGTCCTCGGAGAGCCGCAGCAGCCGGTCGTGCGAGCCGAGGTTGCGCGACAGCGTGCACAGCTGGACGGTCCGCTTCAGCAGCTGGGCCGAGAAGTCGGTCATGGCCCAGGTCATGGGCGGCCCGAGCCGCTCGCTGCCCTGCAGCGGCAGCGCGACGCCGACGTTGTGCAGCTGGTGCACCATGGGGTCGTCGCGGGTCATCCGGCTGGTGATGCGGCCGCGCTCGGCGAGGCGCTCCATGATGCCGACGGTGCGGGTGAGGTCGTCGTCGGTGGCCCGGCGGCGCATCAGGTCGTGCACGAGGATGGCGGCGACGGAGAGGGAGAAGTACTCGGACTCCAGCTTCTGTCCCGTCGTACGCCAGGGGATGTCCTCCAGGGGCCAGCGGTCGTCGTCGAAGCGGGCGATGCGGGACCAGTACTGCTGGGTCAGTTCCCACCGCAGGCGGAGCGCCTCCGCGAGACGCTGCTGTTCGTTGTTGAGCAGGCCGAGGGTGAGGGTGCGGTCGGAGAAGAGGTCCTGGATACCGTCGAGGGCGACCACGGTGAAGTACAGGTACGGCACCGCGTTGGCGACGCCCTCGGGCTGCGGTCCGACCGGTTCCGTCGTCTCGACCTCGGGCGAGTCCTTGACCATGGTCCAGGCCCAGCCGCACTCGAACAGCTGGTTCTCGTCCTTGAGGCCCTCCTGGACGTCGATGCCGAGGTACACGCTCTCGACGATCGCCGCGCGTAGCGCGCGGAACCGGCTCTGGAACATGTTCAGCACCTGGCGCTGCGACAGCCGCCCCTGGCCGAGGAGTTCGGAGAGCGTGCGGCCCTGCGAGGAGTCGGTGTCGAAGACGTTGACGACGAAGGAGCGCAGCAGGCTCACCATGGCGGCGGTCAGCCGGTTGCTGGTGGCCTGGCGCAGTTCGGCGATGGTGTCCCGGACGTCGCTGCGCCGGGTTCTGGTCTCGTAGACCTTGAGGAAGCCGAGGGTCGCCAGGCACAGGGTGATCGACATGGAGAAGGAGTCGACCACGCCCAACTGGCGTTGTTCCTCGGTGACTTCCTTCTTCTTGTCCGCCGAGCCGAAGTAGTAGCCCCCGGCGAAGGTGGGCCGCTTGTCGTCACCGGTGTGGGTGCGCATGAAGTCGGCGGCGGCCGTCACGAGGTTGGCCGGGATGTCCAGCCGTCCGCCGGCCTTCTTCAGGACCTGCTGGACGTCCTCCTGGGTGGTGTCGGGGTCGTCGAGCCGGAACGCGGGGATCTCGGTTGCCGGGTACAGCAGGCAGAGCAGCCGCTCGGCGTCGGCCACACTGCTCTCTCCGCCCCATTCGCCCCATTCCCACTCTCCCCCGTCGAAAGAGTGGCGAGCGACTCCCTGCCAGATGTCCAGCAGATGCTGGCGTGGCTTGATCTGCATCCCATGCCCCTCACACAGGCCGCACTGCCATCAGTTGAGGAATATCCCTCTTCTGTTGTGAAGATTCACTGCGACGATTCACTGGTCAGTCGATCGGAATGATCGAGTCCGAATTATTGCGCCATCCGTAGGCGATGATCATTCCTGAATATCCGTCCCGTACTTCGGCCGCGGATTCGAGCCGCTGGACCTTGACGTCGCCCACGAACTCCTCAAGACTCGCGCGCACCTCGGATTCTCCCACGTCACAGGCCGGGAAGAAATGCTCACCCGCGTGATAGCCCTTCGAATGTTCCATGAAGGCCGCCGCGAAGGGCGCGCCCGGGGCCAGGGCGCGCAGAAAACGCTCGACGCCGAGGCGGAACTCCTGGTGGGACGTGGTCATGGACTCCGCGACGAAGAACATGGTCCCCATGGACCACCGCCGCTCGTGCCGCGCCAGGTCGAAGAGGTCGCCCTGCTCGACCGAGACGACCTTGGAGAACCGCTCACGCGGGTCCACACCAAGGGAGTTGTACGCCTCGTGCTCGCACAGAGAGGTCCAGAACTGGTCCCAGTTGCGGTCGTAGGACCCGACCTGGCTTCTGAGGTAGCCGACGTTGGCGGACGAGCGCTCGAAGAGCGTGATCTCGTCGCACCACGGCATCATGGAGAGAGCGGGATAGAGATTGGCGCCGGCACCCACATCGATACCGGATACGGGGCCGCTGCCCTGCTTCCGGAAATGATCGCCGAAATGATCCCGTAGCATGTGCAGGATCTCCGCGTCCTCTGCCTGTAAGTCGCGGTAGTTGTGATCAACGTAGGCGATCGGGTCGAATGCCGCCCAGCGCACCTCAGCGTTCTTCAACTGGACGCCCCCCGACGATCTCTGGGTCATTCACTCACGGTACCAAAGGAAGGCGCACTGGGAGCGCGTCGAGGCATAAGCATCTCGCACTCTTGAACCACCGGATTGCCCTGCTCAAGATGGGCGGATCTCCAACTGAGCACCCAAAACGACCGGCAACGGGTGCTCACCCGCACGAGTGACACCATTCCATCACATAGGGGGCAGTTGATGGCTGTACCGGAGGAACGTTTCCCTCTTCTGGGTCGCCGCGCTGATCAGGCATTCCTCGCCGACAGCAGCGATCGACCGCTGACGATGAGGGGCGTCACCGATACGGACCTGCCCGAGCTCCTCAGGGTCGACCGGGAGGTCTTCCCCGAGGACCCGTACCCGTACTTCGTGCTGCGCCAGCACATCGACGTGCACGGCGACCGGATCCTGGTCCTCGACGACGGGGAGTACCTGCACGGCTATGTCCTCTTCGTGACCACGTCGGACGGCTATGTGTGCTGGGTGCTGAGCCTGGCCGTCAGCGCCGACCAGCGCGGACGCGGGCTGGGCAAGCGGCTGATGCTGGAGGTGCTGCGGCAGCTGCGCAGGGAGCGGGTGCACGAGGTCCGGCTGACGGTCGAGCCGACCAACGCCGCGGCGATCATGCTCTACCGCACCCTGGGATTCGGTACCGACGGAGGCGTCCACCGGGACTATCTGGGACCCGGCGAGGACCGGATCATCATGGTGCTGGGGTTGGGTTCCGCGTAGCGCGGGCCGGGGGTAATCCCCAGGGAGGATCCGGGAGTTGGCCGGATGTGACGCTCCGTCACGGTCCGTCAGGCTGCTGTGCATGAAGCAGATCACGAAGAGTGCCGCCCTGATCGCCGCCGCCTCCGGGGTCGTCTTCGGACTCGTCACCCCGCTCACCGCGTCCGCCACCGGCGCGCCCGCGCCGCTGAAGTGGACCAAGTGCGAGGGTGACGGGCTCGACCCGCGCCAGGAGTGCGCGACCGTGTCCGTGCCGATGGACTACGCCGACCCCGGCGGCCCGAAGATCGACATCGCCGTCTCCCGTCTCCGCAGCGAGAACCCCTCCGCCCGCCGGGGCGCGCTGCTGATGATCCCCGGCGGGCCAGGCGGGGACAGCCTCGCCCATCCGTCCGACAAGGGAAAGCTGATGCCGCGCGAGGTGCGGGACGCCTACGACCTGGTCGGGTTCTCACCGCGCGGCAACGCGCCGTCCACGCCCGTCAGTTGTGAGGTCGACTCCGGTGACCTGTCCGCGACCAGCCTGCTGCCCTGGCCCGCGCCCGACGGTTCCGTCACCGGGAACATGGCGATGGGCCGGCGGCTGGGGGACGCCTGCGCCCGCAACGGCGGTGAGCTGATGCGGCACATCACCACCCTCAACAACGCGCGGGACGTCGACAGCATCCGGGCCGCCCTCGGCGAGCGCAAGCTGTCCGCCTGGGGCGTCTCCTACGGCACGTATGTCGGCGCCGCCTACACCGAGCTGTTCCCGCAGCGCACCGACCGGATCGTGCTGGACAGCAGCGACAACCCCGACCCCGTGCAGGCGGAGCGCGCCTGGCTCCGGGCGTTCGAGGTGGGCGTCGAGGACAACTTCCCCGAGTTCGCCAAGTGGGCGTCCAGGCCCGGCAATCCGGACCGGATCGCCGGTACGCCGGACCGGGTGCGCTCCCGCTTCCTCGCCCTCGCCGCCCGCCTGGACCGCGAGCCGATTCCCTGGCCGGGTGCGAACCCGGCGGAGCTGAACGGCAACGTGCTGCGGCAGACCATGCTGAACAGCCTCTACGACCCGGACGACTATCCGGTGCCGGCGAAGCTGATGCGGGCCGCCGAGAGCGGCACGCTGCCGGCCGCTCCGCCGCGCCCGCCGGAGTCCGCGCTCCAGAACTACCTGGCGGTCGGTGCCGCGACGATCTGCAACGACGTCGCGTGGCCGAAGTCGGCGGCCGTGTACGAGAAGGGTGTCGCCGAGAGCCGGGCGAAGTACCCGCTCACCGCGGGCATGCCGCGCAACGCCCTGCCGTGCACGGCGTGGCCGTGGCAGCCGCGGGAGGCGCCGCTGCGGGTGACGGACCGAGGGCCGTCGAATGTGCTGATGATCCAGAACGAGCGGGATGTGGCCACGCCACTCAGTGGGGCGTTGCAACTGCGTGAGGCTCTTGGGCGGCGGGCCGTCATGGTCACCGTGAACTCCACGGGGCATGACGCCTATCTGGAGAACGGCAACGCTTGTGGGGACGCTGCGGTGTCCCGGTATCTGGTGACGGGGAAGCGGCCGGGGCAGGACCTGTACTGCGAGTGAGGGTCGTCGGTCGGGTGCGGCGCCGCTGTGGCTGGTCGCGCCCGCGCGGCGGAGCCGCATATCAATACAGCCCCGCGCCCCTAGGGATGCTGTGCGTAACGGTGTGCCAGGGCGCTGTGGGCCTCCTTCGGTTCCCAGTGCCAGGGTGAGTTCGGGTCGTTCGGGTCCTTTCTGATCGGCTTGGTGATGGCGTAGCTCGCCAGGTCCAGGTCGTAGCGGGGGTGGTCGGGGCGGTGGGGGGCGTCGGGGGTGACGAACTCGAAGGCCATCGCCCCGTAGAGGTCCATCGCCCCGTAGAGGTCCATCGACTCGAAGACGTCCAGCAGATCGAGCAGGTAGGCGGCCTGGGTGCGCGTGCAGGTCGTCGCGGATGAGGCGGACGTCCCGGCGCATCCGCGCGGCGCTCCAGGCCGTGCCGGGCGTCTCCCCCGCGCCGACGACGGTGTAGACGACGCCCCGGTGCTTCAGGCCCCGCCGCTCCCGGGGGGCCGCGACGGCCCGCCCCGCGGGCAGCGCCACCGCCCCCGCCAGTCCCGCGGTGGCCCCCCCCCGCGAGAAACCGTGCCCTGCTGATGCCCTTGGTGTTCTCCATACCGGCCACTTTGGCGGGCGCGGGCACCGTCGACTGTCGGCCGATGGTCTACGACACGGCAACCAAGGAATGACGTACGGCGTCGATCACTGAAGAGATCGTCACCACCGTCGGACGAGATCGTCACCATCCGTCTGACGAAATCGAGCGAAGGAGACCGAGATCCTAGGCCGACGCACCCTGCTCACCGCGGGCACCGCCACCGCCGCCGCGCTCCTCACCGGCGCCCCTGCCCACGCCACCCCCGACCGCCTGCGCGAACTGGAGCGGCAGCACGGCGCCCGGCTGGGCGTGTTCGCGTACAACGTCCGTACGAGAAAGACCGTCACCCACCGCGCCGACGAGCTGTTCCCGATGTGCTCGGTGTTCAAGACGCTCGCCTCCGCGGCCGTCCTGCGGGACCTCGACCGGGACGGCGCGTTCCTCCGCCGCCGTATCCACTACACGGAGGCGGACCTGCCGAAGTCCGGCTCCGACAAGACCAGGGAGCACCTGGCCGAGGGCATGACCGTCGCCGAGCTGTGCGAGGTCGCCATCACCTTCAGCGACAACGGCGCGGGCAACCTCCTGCTGCGCGAACTCGGCGGCCCCACCGCCATCACCCGCTTCGCCCGCTCCCTGGGCGACCCGGTGACCCGCCTCGACCGCTGGGAGACGGAGCTCAACTCGGCGGAGCCGTGGCGGGTCACGGACACCACGAGCCCCCGCGCGATCGGCCGCACCTACGGCCGGCTCGTCCTCGACGACGACGCCCTGAACCGCCCGGACCGCGGCCTGCTCACCCACTGGCTGCTGAGCAACACCACCAGCGGCAAACGCTTCCGCGCGGGGCTGCCCAAGACCTGGACCGTCGCGGACAAGACGGGTTCGGGCTCGTACGGCACCACCAACAACGTCGGCGTCGCCTGGACCCCCGACGGCGCGCCGGTCGTCCTCGCCGTCCTGTCGACCAAGCCCGCGCAGGACGCGGCGTGGGACGACGCCCTGATCGCGGAGACGGCCGCGCTGCTCTCGGACATGCTCGTCTGACCCACCGGGCAACCGATTCCTCGCCCTCGGTGGTCTGGAGGGCGAGGGAGGGTGCTTGATGAAGGCCGAACAAGAGGCCCAGTTCCAGGAGTTCGTCAGGGCGCGGTGGTCCCACCTGGTGCGGACCGCGTATCTCCTCACCGGTGACGCGCACCACGCCGAGGACCTGACACAGACGGCGCTGGCGAAGGCGTACCGCTCATGGCGGCGGGTGGCGCGGGCCGACAACCCCGAGGCGTACGTCCGGCGGATGCTGGTCAGCTGCAACAGCGACCGGTTCCGCAAGCGGCGGGTCGCCGAGGCGCTGACGGCCGCGCCGCCCGAGGTGGCGGGGCGCGACGAGGGCTACACGGGTGTGGACGAGCGCGGTGCGCTCGTGAGCGCGCTGGCCCAACTGCCGCCCAGGCAACGGGCGGTGGTCGTCATGCGCTACTGGGAGGACCTGTCGGAGTCGGAGGTCGCCGAGGTGCTCGGCTGCTCCGTCGGCACGGTCAAGAGCCAGGCGTCGAAGGGGCTGGCGAAATTGCGTGCGTGTCCGGGGCTCGACCGGATGACGCCGTCCGGGCAGGGAGGCACCAGGTGAACGACGACGAGCAGCGGCAGGAAGCGGACGACGAGCGGGACTTCGAGGGGCGGCTGCGGGAGCTGCTCGCCGAGGACGCGTACACGATCCGGCCCTCGCCGGCGCCGTATCCGGCGATCCGCGGGCGGGGCGTGGTCGAGCGGCGGCGCCGGGTGGCCGCGGCGGGGGCGGTGCTGGTCACGCTGGTGGCGATGCCGGTCGGGGCGTACGCGCTGAGCGGCGGGGGGCCGGGCACGCACACGGCCGCGACCCCGACGCCGTCGGCCAGTGCCTCGCGGGCCACCACGCCCCCACCGTCCCCGACACCGACCGGGCCGGCGCGGCCGGCCACGCCGGGGCAGTTGCTGGACGGCATCACCTTCGAGCAGGCGACGGACGGGCTGGAGAGCTGCCTGGACTACAGCCGGTCCGGGCCCACCCACCCCGGCGACACCGACCTGGGCGGGGCCGACGGCTACCGGATCGTCCTGGCGATGAACTCGACCGGTGACTCCAACGCGCCGGGCGACGGCATGTACGTCGTCGCCGTGAAGGACGAGCCGCGGATGACCCGGCTGATCTGCAACATCAAGGACGGCGAGACCCAGGGCCTGAACACCAGCGTCGGCAACGACGCCGACGCCATCCCGGACGAGGGCCCGGTCTTCGTCGACCCCAACAACGGCAAGCTCTACCAGCAGTCGTTCCTCGACCGAGGGAACTGGAAGCTGCCGTTCCGCTGGGGCCTGATCGGCACGGTCAAGCCGTCGGTGGCCAAGGTGACGGTCTCCTACGGCGACTCCGCCGCCGAGGCCGTCCTCGACCATGGCTGGTTCGTGGCGTCCGGCGTCCTCGACGAGCAGGTCACCCTGGCACCCCACATCAAGGGCTACGACGCGGGCGGCAAGCTGATCTACGACTCCGACGAGGACAAGTACTACGAGCGGACCCTGCCGTAGCGGCACTGCGCGCACGGCACCGACGGGTCGGGGGCGCCGCACCGGGGACGGCGCCCCCGACCCGTCGTCATGCCGAGCGCTGACCGTCGTCCGGCGCCACTCCGTTGACCGCGGCCGCGAGGCTGAACGGCGCCGGCCGGTTCCTGAGCGGCCTGGTCACCTGCTTGGCCACGCACGACGGCATGCCGTCCGTCGCGTCCGCCGCCTGCCGCCGGTAGGCGCTGGGCGACATGCCGACCAGCTCCGTGAAGCGGGTGCTGAAGGTGCCGAGGGACGAACAGCCGACCTCGAAGCACACCTCGGTGACGCTGCGGTCACCGCGGCGCAGCAGGGCCATGGCCCGCTCGATGCGCCGCGTCATCAGGTAGCTGTAGGGCGACTCGCCGTACGCGGCCCGGAACTCGCGGCTGAGGTGGCCCGCCGACATGTGCACGCCCCGTGCCAGCGCCTCGACGTCCAGCGGCTGCGCGTACTCCCGGTCCATCCGGTCACGGACGCGGCGCAGCGCGACGAGGGTGCTCAGGCGCTGTTCGTCGGACGTCGATCGGCTGGATCCCACACCCGTATCCTCCCGGGCCGGCTCCCACCCCGTCCACTCCCGCGACCGGCGGGAGCGGGACGAGAGCAGGGCCAGCACCGGTGCGGCGTCTATGCACATCGCCGCTCAGCCGCCGACGTAGGCCGCGAGGTGCTCACCGGTGAGGGTGGAGCGCCCTGCGACGAGGTCGGCGGGGGTGCCCTCGAAGACGATCCGGCCACCGTCGTGACCGGCGCCGGGACCGAGGTCGATGATCCAGTCGGCGTGCGCCATCACGGCCTGGTGGTGCTCGATGACGATGACCGACTTGCCGGAGTCGACGAGCCGGTCGAGCAGGCCGAGCAGTTGCTGGACGTCGGCGAGGTGGAGGCCGGTGGTCGGCTCGTCGAGGACGTAGACGCCGCCCTTGTCCCCCATGTGCGTGGCCAGCTTCAGCCGCTGCCGCTCACCGCCGGACAGCGTGGTCAGCGGCTGGCCGAGGGTGAGGTAGCCGAGCCCGACGTCCGCCATCCGCTCGACGATCTTGTGCGCGGCAGGGATGCGCGCCTCGCCCGCGCGGAAGAACTCCTCCGCCTCGGTCACCGACATCGCGAGCACCTCGCTGATGTCCCGGCCGCCGAGGTGGTACTCCAGCACCGAGGCGTCGAACCGCTTGCCCTCGCAGTCCTCGCAGGTGGTGGCGACGGACTGCATGATCGCCAGGTCGGTGTAGATGACGCCGGCGCCGTTGCAGGTGGGGCAGGCGCCCTCGGAGTTGGCGCTGAACAGGGCCGGCTTGACGCCGTTGGCCTTGGCGAAGGCCTTGCGGATCGGGTCGGCCAGTCCGGTGTACGTCGCCGGGTTGCTGCGCCTGGAGCCGCGGATCGGGGTCTGGTCGACCGACACGACACCCTCGTCGGAGGGGATCGAGCCGTGCACGAGCGAGCTCTTGCCGGAGCCGGCGACGCCGGTGACGACGGTCAGCACGCCGAGCGGGATGTCGACGTCGACGTCCTGGAGGTTGTTCGCGCCCGCGCCGCGGATCGCCAGCGTGCCGGTGGCCTTGCGGACCGTGTCCTTCAGGGTCGCCCGGTCGTCGAGGTGGCGCCCGGTGACCGTGTCACTCTTGCGCAGCCCCGCCAGCGTGCCCTCGAAGCACACGGTGCCGCCCGCCGTGCCCGCGCCGGGGCCGAGGTCCACGACATGGTCGGCGATGGCGATCGTCTCCGGCTTGTGCTCGACCACGAGCACGGTGTTGCCCTTGTCCCGCAGGCGCAGCAGCAGGTTGTTCATGCGCTGGATGTCGTGCGGGTGCAGACCGATGGTGGGCTCGTCGAAGACGTACGTGACGTCGGTGAGCGAGGAGCCGAGGTGGCGGATCATCTTGGTGCGCTGCGCCTCACCGCCGGACAGCGTGCCCGAGGCCCGGTCGAGGGAGAGATAGCCGAGACCGATCTCCACGAACGAGTCGAGGGAGTGCTGGAGCTTGGCGAGCAGCGGCGCGACCGAGGGCGCCTTCAGCCCGCGCACCCATTCGGCCAGGTCACGGATCTCCATCGCGCAGGCGTCGGCGATGTTCACCTTGCCGATCTTCGAGGAGCGGGCCAGCTCGCTGAGCCGGGAGCCGCCGCAGTCGGGACACTCGGCGAAGGTGACCGCCCGGTCCACGAAGGCCCTGATGTGCGGCTGCATCGACTCGCGGTCCTTGGACAGGAAGGTCTTCTGCAGCTTGGGGATCAGGCCCTCGTAGGTGAGGTTCACCCCGTTGATCTTGACCTTGGTCGGCTCCCGGTACAGGAAGTCGTGCCGCTCCTTCTTGGTGTACTTCGCGATCGGCTTCTCCTTGTCGAAGAAGCCCGACTCGGCGATGACCCGCACGACCCACCCGTCTCCCGTGTAGGTGGGGATGGTGAACGGGTCCTCGGACAGCGACTTGGTCTCGTCGTAGAGCTGCGTGAGGTCGATGTCGGAGACCCGGCCCCGGCCCTCGCAGTGCGTGCACATGCCGCCGGTGCGGCTGAAGGAGACCTTCTCGGTCTTGGTCTTGTCGGCGCCCCGGTCGACGGTGAAGCCGCCCTGCGCCGAGACCGAGGCGACGTTGAAGGAGTACGCGGCCGGCGGGCCGATGTGCGGCTTGCCGAGCCGGCTGAAGAGGATCCGCAGCATCGCGTTGGCGTCGGTGGCGGTACCGACGGTGGAGCGCGGGTCGGAGCCCATGCGCTGCTGGTCGACGGTGATGGCGGTGGTCAGGCCGTCCAGGACGTCGACCTCGGGCCGCGCGAGGTTCGGCATGAACCCCTGCAGGAACGCGCTGTACGTCTCGTTGATCAGCCGCTGCGACTCGGCGGCGATCGTGTCGAACACCAGCGAGCTCTTGCCCGAGCCGGAGACCCCGGTGAACACCGTCAGCCGGCGCTTGGGGATCTCGATGCTGACGTCCTTGAGGTTGTTCTCCCGCGCGCCGTGCACCCGGATCAGTTCGTGGCTGTCGGCAACGTGCGGCTCGGTCATCGTGAGGTCTCCATCTGCAACTCGGTCGGGAACGCGGCCGGCGAGGGCGCGGGGCGGGACGGGCTCAGCCCCGCTGCTGGATACGGACCAGGTTGCCCGCGGGGTCGCGGAAGGCACAGTCGCGGATGCCGTACGGCTGGTCGGTGGGCTCCTGGACGACCTCGGCGCCGCTCGCCTGCACCTTCTCGAAGGTGTCGTCGACGTTCCCGGTGGCCAGCAGGATCCAGCCGTAGGTGCCCTTGGCCATCATCTCGGCGATGACGCGGCGCTCGTCGTCGGTGACGCCGGGGTCCGCGGCGGGGGGCGCGAGCAGGATGGACGTGCCGGGCTGGCCGGCCGGCCCGACCGTGATCCAGCGCATCTTGTCCTGTCCCACGTCGGTGCGCACCTCGAAGCCGAGGGCGTCACGGTAGAAGGCCAGGGAGGCGTCCGGGTCGTCGTGCGGAAGAAAACTGGCGTGAATGCTGATGTCCATGCCCGTCACGCTAGCCGTGGCCCGGTGGCAGCGCTTCTCGATTCCTGACCCCCTTCTCCCCGGGGGCTGGCGCCCCCGGACCCCCGCATCGGCCTGAACGGCCTCGTCCTCAAACGCCGGACGGGCTGAAGAAACCCAGCCCCTCCGGCGTTTGAGGAGCGGGGTCCGGGGCGGAGCCCCAGAAGGACGGGACGGGTAGGGGCGGCGGGGGCGAGGAGGACTCCCGGGGGCTCTGGTTCACCCCGGCTCGCGCCCCGCCCTCGCCGCGATCCCCCGGAAATGGACGGCCATCGCCCGCTGCGCTCCCTCCACGTCCCCGGCCCGCAGCGCCGTCACGATGTCGCGGTGCCATCGGGCCGTGAGGTCGGGGGACGGATCGTCCGGACGGCCGCGGGCCCCGTTCACACGACGGAAGACCGTCCAGAACGCGGCGAGCAACTGCGGCACCAGGTCGTTGCCGAGACAGGCGTAGAGCAGCTCGTGGAACTCGCGGTCCAGCTCGGGAAAGGGCCGCCCGGCCCGCCCCGCCGCCTCCATCCGGGACACGACCGCTTCCAGCCGGTCCAGCTCGCCCTCGCTCACCGTCGCCGCCACCCGCCGGATCAGCCCCTCCTCCAGTACCTCGCGCACCTGGAGGATCTCGGCGAGGGCACCGGTGTCGTGGTCGTGCCGGGCGAGCGTGCGGAAGGTCAGCCCGTCGATCAGCGGAGTGAGCGAGGCCTGGCCGACATACGTCCCGTAGCCGTGCCGGATCTCGACGATGTCGAGGGCCTGGAGCGCCTTGAGCGCCTCGCGCACGGAGTTGCGGCTGACGCCGAGGTCCTCCATGAGCTCGGCCTCGGTGGGCAGGAGAGCGCCCGCCTGGAGCCTGCGGTCGATGATCAGCTGCATGACCTGGCGCTGGATCCGGCTGTTCCTGGACTCCTCGGACGTACGACTGTTCCTGGGCTGCCCGGGCATGCGGCGCATCGTACGCGCACCCGGACGTCCCACGTCCCATGTCTCCCGTAAACGCCCCTGACGGGGGGTCAACTCGCGCCATTTCACTACGCCATTGGTCCGACCTGTGGCAGATGCGCCATTCGTGTGAGATCCCTTGACCGCCCTCATCGCCCCACCTATGGTCGCGCTGACCGTCAGGACGTAGGACGTCGTATCTCCTCGCTTCTCCTCGCACCACCCATCGCCGGAGCACACCACCCACCGCTGGAGGAACCGTGCGCGACGTGACCCACGACGTGCCGGCGCTGCACCGCCGGTCGTTCCTGAAGTACACCGGCGCGCTGGGCGCGGCCGCCGCCGTCTCCGCGTCGCTGTCGGCCTGCTCGTCGGGGCCGGAGTCCACGAACGAGACCGGTGGGGGCGGTGGCGCGAACCGGACCCTCACCGCAGTGATCGGCTACGGCAACGACGGCAGCTGGGACCCCACCCAGACGGCGTCCGCCTTCTGCATGGCCGCCAACAACCACATCTACGAGGGTCTCCTCGACACCGACCCGATCTCCCGCGAGCCGTACGCCGCGCTCGCCACCCAGGTGCCGGCCGACCCGAACGCCACGTCGTGGAAGTTCACCCTGCGCGCCGGCGCCAAGTTCCACGACGGCAAGCCGGTCACCGCCGACGACGTGGTCTTCGTCTTCGACCGGATCCTCGACCCGAAGACCCAGACCCTCGCCAAGGGCTTCTTCGTGAGCTGGCTGAAGGAAGTGCGCAAGATCGACGCGCAGAACGTCGAGCTGGTGCTGAAGTTCCCGTTCCCGGACGGGCTCTCGCGGCTCACCCTCGCCAAGATCATGCCGAAGCACGTGTTCTCCCAGCCGGGCGCCTGGGACGAGGCCATCAAGGGCAAGGCGATCGGCTCGGGGCCGTACATCCAGTCCGCGCACCACCCGAAGTCCAACACCACTTTCGAGGCGTTCGCGGACTACAACGGTCCGCGCAAGGCCGCCTTCAAGAAGATGAACTGGCTGACGATCGTGGACGCCGCGCCGCGCGTGGCGAGGATCTCGGGGGCCAGCGCCGGCGCGCAGATCGCCGACAACATCCCGTACGCCAACGTCGGGCAGCTGGAGAGCGGCGGGCTGACGGTCGCGGGCGGCGCGGGGATGAACAACCTGTTCCTGATGTTCAACACCAAGCACAAGCCCTTCGACGACGTGCGGGTCCGCCAGGCCCTGCACTACGCCATCGACACCGGCAAGATGATCGAGGTCGCCCTCAAGGGGCACGGGAAGCCGTCGTCGTCCTTCCTCAACCAGTCCAACCCCAGCTTCCGGCCCGCCAAGACGGTCTACGACTACGACCCGGACAAGGCGAAGGCGCTGCTGAAGGAGGCCGGGGTCAGCGGGCTGGAGATCGAGATCCTGGCGGTGAACGTCAGCTGGATCGTGGACTGCCTGCCGACCATCAAGTCGTCCTGGGACGCGATCGGCGTCAAGACGACCCTCTCCCCGCAGGAGACCACGGCCGTCTTCACCAAGATGGACCAGAAGCAGGACTACCAGGTCGTCGCCGCCGCCTCGAACCCCAACCAGTTCGGCCTCGACGCCGATCTGATCATGCATTACAACTACGGGCCCGAGAACCTGTGGATGCAGTACACGCGGTGGGCCGACAACTCCGTCGCCAAGGCGCTGTTCAAGGACATGGACCGGGCCACCCAGGAGTCGGACGCCGAGAAGAAGAAGACGATGGTCCAGGACTACATCGACATCGTCGCCGAGCAGGCCGTCCTCTACCCGGTCGTGCACAACGAGCTGATGACCGCGTGGAACCCGAAGGAGCTCACCGGGATAAGGGCACAGCCGTACCCCGGCATCAACCTCCTCCAGGCCAAGTGGGCCTAGGAGCCACTGAGTGATCACCGTCGTCAGGATCCTGGCCAGGCGCGTTCTGCTGCTCGTGCCGCTGATGCTGGGCATCGTGCTGTTCGTGTTCCTGGTCATGCGGTTCTCGGACGTCGACCCGGCGTCCGCGTTCTTCCAGGGCGCCAACCCGACGCCCCAGCAGCTGCACGACTTCCGTGAGCAGAACGGCCTGCTGGATCCCCTGCCCGTCCGCTACGTCGCCTTCATCGGTGACCTGCTCCACGGCGACATGGGCACCAGCGCCCTGACCCGGGGCGCGGTCGTCGACCAGGTCATGACCGCGCTGCCGCTGACCATCCAGCTCACGTTCCTGGGCCTCGGCATCGCGGTCGTCCTGTCGCTGGTCGGCGGCGTCACCGCGGCCATCTACCGCGACCGCCTGCCCGACCAGATCATCCGCGTCGTCTCCCTCACCGGGGTCGCCGCCCCCGGCTTCTGGCTGGCGCTGCTGATGATCCAGTACCTCGCCGTCGACCTCGGCTGGTTCCCGACCGGCGGCTACATCAACCCGGCCGACTCCTTCACCGGCTGGCTGAAGACGATGACCCTGCCCGCCCTGGCGCTGTCGCTGCCGGTGGCCGCGCAGCTGACCCGGATCGTGCGCACCTCGGTGGTGGAGGAACTGGACAAGGACTACGTCCGCACGGCGATCGGCAGCGGCCTGCCGCCGCGGGTCGTCGTCGGCCGGAACGTGCTGCGCAACGCCCTGATCAATCCGCTGACCGTGCTCGGACTGCGCGTCGGCTATCTGCTGGGCGGCGCGGTCGTCATCGAGACGATCTTCTCCCTGCCCGGGATGGGCAAGCTGATGATCGACGCGGTGAAGAACGGTGACCCGGCCGTGGTCCAGGGCGTCGTCATCACCACGGCGATCGGCTTCGTCGTCGTCAACCTCGTCATCGACATCCTGTATCTGCTGGTCAACCCGCGACTGCGGGAGGCGACGTGACGTTCAACCGCAAGCGCCTGGCCGAGGCACTGTCCCGGCCAGGCATCCGGCTGCGCGGCTGGCGCAAGCTGCCGCCGCTGTCGAAGGTGGCCGTCTGCTTCCTGGCCGTCGTCGTCCTGGTGGCGCTGTTCGCCCCGCTGCTCGCCCCGCACGACCCGCTCGACCAGCAGCCGCCGGTCGACGGCACCGGTCATCCGTCCGCCGAGCACTGGATGGGCCAGGACAGCCTGGGCCGCGACATCCTGAGCCGGCTGATGTACGGGGCCCGCTGGTCGCTGGCGATCGGGCTCGGCGCGACCGCGCTCGCGCTCGTCGTCGGCGCCCTGATCGGCGCCGTCGCGGCGACTTCGCGCAAGGCGGTGGACGAGACGCTGATGCGCTGCCTGGACGTGGTGATGGCGTTCCCGGGCATCGCGCTGGCCGCCGTGCTCGTCGCCGTCTTCGGCGGCGGCATCACCGTCCTGATCTGCGCAATCGCCTTCCTGTTCACCCCGCCCGTGGCCCGGGTGGTCCGGGCGAACGTCCTCGACCAGTACGGCGAGGACTATGTGACGGCGGAACGGGTCATCGGCGCCCGCACCCCGCACATCGTCATCAAGCACGTGGCGATCAACTGCGCCGCGCCGGTGCTGGTGTTCTGCACCGTGCAGGTGGCGGAGGCGATCGTCTTCGAGGCGTCGCTGTCCTTCATCGGCGCGGGCGTGCGGCCGCCGGACCCGTCCTGGGGCAGCGTCATCGCGGACGGCAAGAACATGGTGCTCACCGGCGGCTGGTGGGCGACCGTCTTCCCCGGGCTGCTGATGCTGGTGACGGTCCTGTGCCTGAACATCCTCTCCGAGGGCGTCTCGGACGCGTGGGCGGCGCCGTCCGCGCGCGAGGTCGACGTGCAGGAACAGCACGACCGGCTGGAGGCACCCGAGCCGGGCAGCGGTGAGGTGCTCCAGCTGCCCGGGCTCACGCAGGCGGCGGCCCGGCTGCGGTCCCGGGCCCGGCCATTGCCCGCGGGCCGGCTGCCGGTGCTCGCGGTGGAGCACCTGGCCATCGGGTTCGAGGGCCGGCACAACGGTGTGGACATCGTCGACGGCATCAGCTTCGAGGTGCAGCCGGGCGAGGTGCTGGGCCTGGTCGGCGAGTCGGGCTGCGGGAAGTCGCTGACCGCGCTCGCGGTGATGGGCCTGGAGCCGAAGGGCGCCCGGGTCCGCGGCCATGTGCGGTTCAACCAGCGCCAGTTGGTGGGCGAGCCGATGCGCGTACGGCGCAAGCTGCTGGGCCACGAGATGGCGATGATCTACCAGGACGCCCTGTCGTCCCTGAACCCGGCGATGACGATCCGCTCACAGCTCAAGCAGGTCGTGCGCCGCGGCGGCCGGCGCGGCCCGCACGAACTGCTCACGCTGGTCGGACTCGACCCCGAACGCACCCTGCGCAGCTATCCGCACGAGCTCTCCGGCGGCCAGCGCCAGCGCGTCCTGATCGCCATGGCCCTGTCCCGGGACCCGAAGCTGATCGTCGCCGACGAACCGACGACCGCGCTGGACGTCACCGTGCAGGCGCAGATCATAGAGCTGCTGCTCAGGCTGCGGGAGGAGCTCGGCTTCGCCCTGATCCTGGTCTCGCACGACCTCGCGCTGATCGCGGACGTCACCGACCGGGTGGTCGTGATGTACGGCGGGCAGATCGTGGAGACCGGCGTGACCTCCGACCTGGTGGAGGCGCCGGCGCACCACTACACCCGCGGTCTGCTCGGCAGCGTGCTGTCGCTGGAGTCGGCGCAGGAGCGGATGACACAGATCAAGGGCGTGGTCCCCTCCCCCGCCGACTTCCCGGCGGGCTGCCGCTTCGCGGACCGCTGCCCGCTGGCGAGCGAGGAGTGCCGTACGAACGCGCCGGTCCTGGTGGGGACACCGACGCACACGGCGGCCTGCCATCACCCGGCGATCCTTCTGGCGCCGACGGACCGCTCGGAGAGCGAGGCGGTGACATGAGCGCGAGCGAGATCGACGCGGACGGCACGGGCGACGTGGGCGGCACGGGCGACGTGGCCCTGGGCAAGGTGGGCACGGCCGGCGCGGAGCGGGGGGCGGGCGCGCTGGTGGAGCTGTCCGACGCGCACGTCGTGCACAAGGCGCGCAGCGGCGGGCTGTTCACCCGGGACAAGGTGTACGCCCTGACCGGCGCCGACCTCACCATCGCGCCCGGCGAGACGGTGGGCGTGGTCGGCGAGTCGGGGTGCGGCAAGTCGACGCTGGCGAAGGTCCTGGTGGGCGTGCAGCGGCCGACGTCGGGGAGCGTGGCGTTCCGGGGGCGTGACCTGTGGGCGATGACGCCGGCCGAGCGCAGGACGGCGGTGGGGGCCGGCACGGGCATGATCTTCCAGGACCCCTCGACGGCGCTGAACCGCCGGCTGCCGGTCCGCCAGATACTGCGGGACCCGCTGGACGTGCACGAACGCGGCACGAAGCGCGAGCGTGAGGACCGGGTGCGGGAACTGATGTCCCTGGTGGGCCTGCCGCGCGCGCTGACCGACGCCCTGCCCGGCCAGTTGTCGGGCGGTCAGCGCCAGCGCGTCGCCATCGCCCGCGCGCTGGCCCTGGACCCCGACCTGGTGGTGGCGGACGAGCCGACGAGCGCCCTGGACGTGTCGGTGCGCGCCCAGATCCTGAACCTCCTGCTGGACCTGAAGGAGCGGCTGGGTCTGGCGCTCGTCTTCGTCTCGCACGACATCCAGACGGTGCGGCGGATGAGCGACCGGGTGATCACGATGTACCTGGGCAGGATCGTCGAGGAGGCCCCGGCGGCCCGCGTCACCGACGGCTCCCGGCACCCGTACACCCGCGCCCTGTTCTCCGCCACCCCCGGCCTGCTGGACCCGATCGACCCGATCCCGCTGGTCGGGCCGGTCCCGTCGGCGACCCGGCCGCCGAGCGGATGCCCCTTCCGGACGAGATGCTGGAAGGCGGACGGGGTATGTGCGGACGTGATGCCCGAGTTCTCGGCCACGTCGAGCCCCGCGCACCGTTACAGGTGTCACCATCCAGTGGAGGAGGGCGAGGCCACCCGCGACCTCGTACGACAGAGCCACAGTTCCAGGGAGCCCTGACCATGATCCCCACCCCGCTCACCGGTGTCGTCCCGCCTGTCTGCACGCCCCTGACACCGGACCGCGAGGTGGACGTCCCGTCACTGCGCAGGCTGATCGACCATCTGACGGACGCCGGGGTGCACGGCCTGTTCGTGCTGGGCTCGACGTCGGAGGTGGCGTATCTGACGGACCGGCAGCGGCGGCTGGTGGTGGAGACGGCCGTGGAGCACACAGCCGGCCGGCTCCCGGTCCTGGCCGGCGTGATCGACATGACGACGCCGCGGGTCCTGGACCACGTACGGCAGGTCACGGAGGCGGGCGCGGACGCCGTCGTGGCGACCGCGCCCTTCTACGCGCGCACCCATCCCGCCGAGATCGCCCACCACTACCGCCTGATCGCGGCCGCCTGCCCGGTCCCGGTCATCGCCTACGACCTGCCGTCCGCCGTGCACACCAAGCTGCCCGCCGAGGTGGTCCTGGACCTCGCCGCCGAAGGCGTGCTGGCGGGGCTGAAGGACTCCAGCGGCGATCTGGCCGGTTTCCGCGAGGTCGTCATGGGCGTGCGCAACCGGCCCGGCCTCAAGGGCTTCAGCGTGCTCACCGGCTCCGAGCTCATGGTCGACGCGGCCCTCGCGGTCGGCGCCGACGGGGCGGTGCCGGGGCTCGCCAACGTCGACCCGGCCGGGTACGTCCGCCTCGACCGCCTGTACCGCTCCGGCGACCGGGAGTCGGCCCGTGCCGAGCAGGAACGCCTGTGCGCCCTGTTCGGCATGGTGACGGTCGGCGACCCGGAGCGGATGGGCGGCAGCTCGTCCGCGCTGGGCGCGTTCAAGGCGGCCCTGCACCTCAGGGGCGTCATCGACTGCCCGGCGACAGCGGAACCCCAGGTACCGCTGTCGCCGGAGGAGGTGGAACGGGTGGGGAAGTTCCTGGCCGGAGCGGGGCTGCTGTAGCCGCTAGCCCAGATCGCTCACCGGCAGCCGACGGAACTCGATGGTCTCGTACGTGCCCGCCTGCCCCGTCTCGTACAGCAGCCCCACCGTGTGCCGGTCGAGCCGCACCAGGTCGGAGTAGGCCGCCCGCTGCTGGGACAGCGTCAGCACCTTCGTGAAGGTCGCCCCGCCGTCCGTGCTGCGCCACACCGCCATCGACTGGCGGGCGGTGGGGACGGACGGGCCGGAGAAGAGCAACGGGGCCCCGGTGCCCGGGAGTTGGAGGACGCTGCCCTCCACCACCGGCACGTCGTTCAGCGTGGGCTGGACCGTGTAGGGGCGGTCCAGGGTCTCGCCGCCGTCGCTGGAGACGCTGTCGAGGCGGTTGCCCGCGCTCGTGCCGAGCTGGTCGCGGGAGTTGAAGTACACCCTGCCGTCGGGGAGTTCGGCGGCGGTGGACTCGTTGGCGTTGCTGTAGCCGTCATAGGTCTCGTCGACGAAGCCGGTCTGCCAGGTGCGTCCGCCGTCGTCGCTGTAGATGGCGTGGGCGCCGTAGTACTTGGCTTCCTGCCCCGTGTCGGAGGAGCCCGCCGGCGGGGCCACCGAGTGGTTCGACGGGACCACCAGGCGCCCCGCGTGCGGGCCGCGCCGGAGCGCGATGGCGTGCCCGGGGCCGGTCGCGTACCAGCGCCAGTTCGCCGGCTTCACGTCCGTCGTGACATCGCGCGGGGAGCCGAAGGTGCGGCCGTCGTCCGTGCTGCGCTGCACGAACACCCGGCGGCTCTGCTCCGCCGTCGCCTCGCCCCGCATGATCTGGGCCTCCGTCACATCCCCGCTGTTGTAGGACGTGACCAGTACGACCGCGCCGGTGCGCGGATCGACCACCGGCGCCGGGTTGCCCCGCGTGTCGCCCTCCCCGGCGGCGACCACGGACTGCGCACCCCAGGTGCAGCCGCCGTCGAGGGACCGTCTGAGGACGACATCGATGTCGCCGGTGTCACCGGCTCCGTCGTGCCGGCCCTCGGCGAAGGCCAGCACCGTGCCCCGCGCGGTCGTGATCGTGGCCGGGATGCGGTACGTGTCGTAGCCGCCCTCTCCCGAGACGTACGGGACGGAGGACGTGCAGCCGGTGTCCGCCGAGGCGGTTCCGGCGGCGGTGAGCGGAGTGGTCAGGAGTACTGCGGTGGCCAGGAGTGTGCGGCTCAGGATGGTCATCGAGCTCCCTTGACGGAGGGTCAGACATTACCTGTCCGTCACAGGCTCCCCGGTGTCACCATCCCTGACTCATACGCCACGATGACCAGCTGTGCCCGGTCCCGCGCCCCCAGCTTGCCCATGATGCGGCTGACATGGGTCTTGGCCGTGAGGGGACTGAGTCCCAACGCTTCCGCTATCTCCGTGTTGTTGAGTCCACGCGCGACCAACGTCAGCACTTCGCGTTCACGTTCGGACAGACATTCGGGTCCACCGGCCGCCGGTGCGGAAGGGCTGCGCAGGAACCGCTCGATCAGCCGTGCCGTCGGCCCCGGCGACAGCAGGGAGTCGCCCGCGGCCACGGTACGGATGGCGTCGAGGAGTTCGGCCGGGCGGGTGTCCTTGACGAGGAACCCGGAGGCGCCGGCGCGCAGCGCGTCCACGATGTTCTCGTCGGTGTCGTAGGTGGTCAGGACCAGCACGCGCACCCCGGCCAGGTCCTCGTCGGCCGCGATCAGCCGGGTCGCCTCGATGCCGTCGAGGTCGGGCATGCGGATGTCCATGACGACGAGGTCGGCGCGCGAACCGCGGGCGAGTTCCGCGGCTTCCCGGCCGGTGGCCGCCTGGCCGACGACCTCCATGTCCGGGGCCGACTCGACCAGCATGGCGAACGCCTCCCGCACGAGCGTCTGGTCGTCGGCGAGCAGGACGCGGATCACCGCTCCCCCTCCGGGCCGGTCCCGACGGGCAGTCCGGTCTCCCTGGGCAGTCCGCTGCCGCCGCGCGGCCCGGTCTCCGTGGGCAGTCGGGTCCCGCTGTGTGGCCCGGTCTCCTTGGGCGGTCCGGTGCCGGTGTCCGACTCGGCCTCCTTGGGCACTCCGGTCCCGCTGCCTGACCCGGTCTCCTTGGGCGGTCCGGTGTCCGACCCGGTCTCCTTGGGTGGTCCGGTGCCGGTGGACGGGCCGGTGCCCGTGGGCAGTACGGCGCTCACCTCGAAACCCCCCTCGTCGCGCGGCCCGGCGTCGAGTGTGCCACCGACGCTGCGGGCCCGCTCACGCATCCCGACCAGGCCGTAGCCCGGGGACCGTCCGGCGGGGGCGGGGCAGGGGCCGTCGTCGGTGACCGACAGACGCAGGGCGCCCCGCTCCTCGTACAGCGCGACGCGCACGGCCGGTTCGGGCCCCGCGTGCCGGACGGCGTTCGTCAGCGCCTCCTGCACGATCCGGTAGGCCGCGGCGCCCACGGCGGGCGGTGCCTCCCGCACCCGTACGTCCGAGACGACCCGCGCTCCCGCGAGCCGCGCCGTCTCCACCAGGTCCGGCACTCCGTCCAGCCCGGGCAACGGGCCGCGGGTGTCCCCCGAGACGCCCTGTTCGCGCAGCACGTCCAGCGTGCCGCGCACCTCACCGCGTGCCGTCCGGCAGGTCTCGGCGATGTCGTCGAGCGCCTTGGCGATCGTCGCGCGGTCCAGCCGCTCCGGGTCGGCCGCCAGTACATGTGCGGCCACCGACGTCTGCACGCCGATGAGGGTGATGCTGTGGGCGAGCAGGTCGTGCAGGTCCCGGGCGATGCGCAGGCGCTCCTCGGCGACGCGCCGGCGGGCCTCCTCCTCGCGGGTGCGTTCGGCGCGTTCGGCGCGCTCGACGATGGCGGCGACGTACTGGCGGTAGTAGCGGACGTCGATGCCGCAGAAGAGGACGGCGATGATCCAGCCGGAGATGCGCAGGAGTTCGAGGGCCTGGTGCGTGTTGACGGTGAGCATCACGCTCAGGGAGACGCCGAGCACCGTGGCCCCGGTCAGGACCGTGCGCAGGGGGCGCTGGGTGACGGCGACCGTGTAGAGCGCGACGTAGGACGCCGGGGTCGGCGCGAGGTGGTTGTTGTCGAGGCCGTGGTACGGCACGACCAGGGCGACGAGCGCCGCGAGCACGAGCAGCGGGTGCCGGCGCCGCCACACCAGCGGCACGTTGCAGGCGATCAGCAGCGTCCAGCCGAGGGCGTCGGGGCGCCGGCCGTCGTCGGTGAACAGGGCCATGCACACGGCGACGACGACGAGCACCGCCGCGAGCACGGCGTCGTTGCGGGTGCCGTGCGGGGCGGTGCGGGGGTCGCGGTTGATCGCCGCCATGATCCGGTCGCCGACGCCGGGCCGTTCCTGTGTCCTGTCTGCCTGCACGGGCTCATCCTCCGCGATGGGGGCGCCCCTCCGGGAGGGAGGGGCGCCCGTGGGTTCAGTGGGCGGACGCGGCCATGCGCTCCGGTTCCTTCGGCGGAACCGGCTGCTGCACCCGGGACAGCGGGCCCGGCCACCACACCTTGCGCCCGAGCGCGACGCTGGCGCTGGTGACCAGGTAGGTGCGGACCAGGAAGGTGTCCAGGAGCACGCCGACCGCGATGACGAAGCCCAGCTCGACGAGTGGCACCAGCGGCATGCTGGTGAGCACGGCGAAGGTGGCGGCGAGGACGAGTCCGGCGGAGGCGATGACGCCGCCCGTGGTGCGCAGCGCGGTGAGTGCCGCGGAGACCGGTTCGGCGCCGTTCAGGCACTCCTCGCGCATCCGGTGCATCAGGAAGATGCCGTAGTCGACGCCGAGGGCCACGAGGAACACGAAGGAGAGCAGTCCCAGCCCCGGATCGGTGCCCTCGAAGCCGAAGACCGGCCCGAAGACGAGTCCGCCGATGCCGAGCGCCGCGGCCCACACCGCGACCACGGCCGCCACCAGGATCAGCGGGGCGACGACCGAGCGCAGCAGGGCGACGAGGATCAGCAGCACGGACAGCAGCACGATCGGTACGACGACGAGGCGGTCGCGGGCGTTGGTGTCCTTCAGGTCGAGTTGCTGGGCGCTGGGCCCGCCGACGTAGGAGCCGTCGAGCCGCTCGCGCAGGGCCTCGATGGTGGCGGTCTCCCCGGCGGACTGGGGCGGTGCGGTGGCCAGGACGGAGATCTCGGTCCAGCCGTCTCCGGTACGGCCCTTCTGTGCGCTGTCGACGCCCCGCGTGTCCCGGATCGAGGCGAGGCCGGCCTCGGCCCGGTCCTCGGGTGTGATGACGCTGATGGGCTGGGTGCCGCGCTCGGGGTAGGCCCGGGCGAGGGTCTCCATGGCGGCGACCGCGTCGGGCTTGGAGGTGAAGGAGTCCTCCTGCTTGAGGTTGCCGGGCAGGCTGAGGGTGCCGAGGGCGAGGGCGCCGAGCAGGACGGCGCCGCCCGCGAGGACGGTGAGGGGCCGGCGTCCGGCCGAGCCGCCCATCGCCGTGAACAGGGACCGGCGGGCCTTGGGGGTGCTGCCGAAGCGGGGCACGAGCGGCCAGAACACGCGCCGGCCGAGCAGCACGAGGAGCGCGGGCAGCAGCGTCAGCATGGCGAGCAGGGCGCACAGCACGCCGACGGTGCCGAGCGGGCCCATCCCCCGGCTGGAGTTGAGGTCGGCGGCGAGCAGGCACAGCAGTCCGGCGGCGACGGTGCCGGAGGAGGCGAGCACGGCGGGGCCGCAGCCCTTGAGCGCGGCGACCATGGCGTCGTGGGGCCGCTCGATGCGCCGCAGTTCCTCCCGGTAACGGGAGACGAGCAGCAGCGCGTAGTCGGTCCCCGCTCCGAACACGAGAATCGTCATGATCCCGGAGCTCTGGCCGGAAACGGACGTCCCGAATCCCTGGTTGAGCCCGTAGGCGACGCCCATGGACAGGTAGTCGGCCATGCCCGCGACGGCGAGCGGCACCAGCCACAGGAACGGGCTGCGGTAGATGAGGATCAGCAGCAGCGCGACGACAGCGGCGGTGGTGTAGAGCAGCGGCCCGTCGAGCGAGTTGTAGACCTCGCTCGCGTCGGTGGCGAGCGCCCCCGACCCGCCGACGTCCACGCTCAGCCCGTCGTTCCCCCGCGCGATGTCCCTGATGTCGTTGACGAGCCGGTCGCGGGCGTCCTCGTCGGTACCCGGCTCGGTGCTGGCGACCGGGTACATCACCGTGGTCCCGTCCCGCGACGGCACACCCCGCGGCTCACCGGTGAGCTTGTGCTCCCCCGCGATCCGCTCGATCTGCGCGGCGGCGGTCGCCCTGTCCTCCGCGGTCAGCCCGCCGTCGCGGTGATACACGACGACCATCTCGGTGGCCTCCCCGCCGGGCAGCCGCTCCTGGATCCTGGCCACCTGCGTGGAGTCGGCACTGGCCGGCAGATAGTCGACGGCCCGGTCCCGCTGCACGTCCGCGAGCTTCGACGCGAACGGCGACACGACCGCCAGCACCACGATCCACAACCCGAGCACGAGCCAGGGCACACCCCGCCGCCGCACACTCGTCCCTACGGCCCCCATGAGACGGGCCCCCTTCCGGTCGGATGTCTGAGTCACTTCAAGACTTCCGGCCGGGGGGTGGTGAATCGTCGGGCGGGAGGGCGAGTTGGGGGCTACTGCGCGGGGTGTCCCGGCGCGGGGGTTACTCCCTGGGGAGTACTGCGACGGAACGCGGCAACCGCTTGGCGGGGGTGGCCGGTGGCCAGCGCGAGAAGAGCGAGTCTGCGCGGGCCCCAGCGTGCGTCGGGGTGATCTGCACCGAGCGTGCGGATGCCGTCGGCGTGATTCCCAGGCTTCGTTGCCGCGGGGGCTGCCGACAGAGGAGCGCTACGGGGCTGCGTTGCGTGGGCGGCCGGCGGAGCGTCAGGCTCCGCCACTCTTCACGGCGTTGCCCGCCAGGAGAAGCGCAGCAGCTGTCTCGATACCGCGGATCTCATGCCCGATTTTGCCGAGTGCTTCCGTCAGCGGCAAGGAGCACACGCTCATATCGAAATACTTCTCGATCAGCGTGTCACCGGGAGGAGCTGTGGTACCGACAAGTACAGAGGGGGCGAGAAAGAGATGGGCGTTCCTATTCGTCTCCGAGGGGAGGACGAAGTAGTCGCCGAGATCAACCAGGGTAGATTCGCGGGCTAGTTTGAACCCGGTTTCTTCCCATAGTTCGCGGAGGGCGGCGTCCCTGGGACTTTCTCCGCGCATGACAGTGCCAGCCGGAAGCTCAAGGGTGTACTTCTTGAGGTTGTAGCGGTATTGGCGGATGAGCACGACGTCTCCGTCGGCCGTGATCGGAACGATCATGACGCTGTGCGGCGTGTCGACGTAGTACCAGTCGATGTCTTCGCCGTCTGGCATACGGAGCTTCTCGCGGATGAACCGCTTGGGCCCTCCGGTGATCACCTCGGACTCCACCAATTCAGCATCGTGCATGGTGAGACCCGCAGCCGACTTGCGTGAGCGCCGTTTCAAAATATTCATCTTTCACCCCTTCCATGGCCTTGAATCGTCCCATACTTTCCGAAAGTGGCGGGCATAACGACCGAACATGCCATTGGATTCCGCGCTTTCTAGCTCAAATGTGGGCGTATTGTCACCCGAGATGTATCGAACATACGGCGTGATGAGAATGCGGTCGTCGCCTCGCACGATACTGACTGTGGGTGGCCCTTCATACACGTGCACCTGCATGGCGTCGCCGCATTCGCCGGCCATGACTTGGAAGCGGGCTAAGGCTGCCCTGATCCGCGGCGCAATGGTTCCCGAGGGATTCCCCTCTTCTCGATCAACCATCAGGGTTCCACTGTGAGCCGGGTCCAGGAGAAGTACACGAATTTTGCACCCCCTCCGGGCCGCGCTAGCCAGGAGTTCTGGGACGTCGTCGTCGTCAGCGTAACCGTGCTCGGCCATGCCGTAGAGCCAAATGTGCTGGCTGGCGCCACGCAATATCTCGTTCCACGTATACCGCGTCACTGACTTGCGTATCGGGTACGCCTTGATCAGGTCCGGAACACCGGGTGCTCGCACAGGAGATATCTTCGCCGCCTCCAGACCTCTCAAGACCTGATCTGCGGCGCCGCGGACTGCATCCGTCAGTTGCTTCAAGTAGGCGATCGGATCCGTTGCCGAGGAGGCCCCGTTGCACCGCGGGTTGTAGAACGTGAGCCACGTGACACCCAGGAGGTCAGTGGGTAGGGCCAGGGTGTTGGCGCAGTGGCTGCACATCAGCCCGAACGTACGGTCCCTGCCTACGGCTCCGATAAAGAGCCCCAGCTCGAATATGACGTTATCGCGGGGCGTCAGGGTCGCGTTTCCATCCCGCTCGCGAAGGTCATCGGCGGTCAGGACCAGGACGGCGCCGTCGATCTCAGACTGCGCGATTTCGTCCAGTCGCTCGATGGTGGTCTTGGAGACGGTGAAAGCGTTGTCGAACCAGGCGATTGGGGCCGCTGAGACAGATAATGCTTGGCGAAGCGAGTGCGCGATGTCCTTGGCTTCACCCGAGGAGCCGATGAAGATCCTCGGCTTGAATGTCACCATCGTCAGCGCCCCCTCGCCCGATGCCAGTACTCAGCCCACCTCGACAGTCTCACACCCAGGTGCCCGTTTTATGCATTTGAGAGAGAAGTGGAAGACAGGCTTAACACTGCTCGAGGCCCCGACCAGCTTGTCTGTCGACTTGGCGACCATGATCAGTCCTGTAAGGACGGCTGCCCCTGAGGCTCTAACCATCAATCGGCCGGCGCAAGCCGCATGACGCCTCCGTCGCGGGCGGAGCCGCACGAGGCAGAGCAGCCCACGTCTTCGGCGCGCTGAGGACCTTCCGGACCTCGACAAGGCGCTCAGGCAACCGTGACGCGATCGCCCCTCCGGCGCACGGCACGATTGTGCGGGAGCGTGGGCGGCTCAGGAAGGCGAACGGCCAAGACGGACCTGTGAAGCTCAGGACGGTGTTCGGGCCGCTGCCGCCAGGAGGCTTGTCACGTCGTCCGTGCAGATGGTGAGGGCCGCTCCCACCGTCGCGAGGGCGTCGCGTTCGGCGGGGGTGTAGGGGCCGTCGGCCAGGGCGATGCGAGCTCCCTGGAGGAGGATCGATTCGCGGCCGGCGGGGGCCAGGTGGGGGGCGAGGGGGTCCAGGGCCTCGTGGAGCTCTATGGCGAGGCCGGCGCCGCACGGCTCGGAGAAGACGCGGCCGGTGTCGGCGGCCAGGGCCTCGACCAGGGCGTTCAGCTGGTCCTCCGTGCAGTCCTCGAAGCCGGCCGCGCGCACGGTGGCCGCGGCGGTCTCCAGGGAGGGGCGGGCGCAGGTGCCGCCCGCCGCCAGCACCGCGAGGGCGACCGTGTGGACGGCGTCGCGGAGCATCGCGGAGAAGCGGGTGGTGGTCGGATGGTCGAGGACCTCGGTGCCGAAGTGACGGCGGCAGGCCGCGCACTCCACGACGGGGGCGGTCTCGCCGCGCGGCAGCACGGGCACGCCGAGCAGCGTGAAGCGGCGATGGCCGGTCAGCCGCTGGTAGTTGCGGTCGCCACCGCACCCGGGGCAGAAGAACTCACCGTCGCCCACGGCCGACCATGCGGTGCGGGTGCCCAGGATGCGCGCAAGCCTGGCGGCACGGCCGTCTCGTCCCCGTCCTGGCAGCACGTCGCACCTCCGTAACGCCGCGGCAACATCGCCGCGCTTGCGTGATGTTAGCCACATCGTGGACGTGGAGTCAGTACCCCGGACGAGACCTTTCCGTGACCTGCACCGATCGATGGCCGGAAATGAGCGGGCCCCGCCCACCGAAACATGGTGGACGGGGCCCCGGAAACTCCGGGTGCGACTACGCCCTCGAGGGGCGCGGGGAACTGCGCGACAAGCCACGACGGCGCCGCGGACGGCCGACCGGGCGCGCCCCCGCGGAGCGAACCGTCAGCGAGCCGCCCGGTTGACGGCCGACACGACCGCCTTCAGCGAGGCGCGCGTGGTGTTGGCGTCGATGCCGATGCCCCACAGGACCTTGCCGTCGATCGCGCACTCGATGTACGAGGCGGCCTGCGCGGACGCGCCCTCGCTCATCGTGTGCTCCTGGTAGTCCAGCAGCCGCGCGTCGATGTCGATCTTCGCCAGGGCGTCGAAGAAGGCCGAGATCGGACCATTGCCGGTACCGGTCAGAACCGTGTCGACGCCGTCGACCGTGGCCTCCACCTTCAGCGTGTCCACGCCGTCCGTGTCGGTCGTCGACTGACCGTTCTTGACCTGGACCCGGCCCCACGGGTTCTCGGGGTTCGGCAGGTACTCGTCCTGGAAGACCGCCCAGATGTCGCCGCCGGTGACCTCGCCGCCCTCGGCGTCCGTCTTGGCCTGGATCAGCTTGGAGAACTCGATCTGCATCCGGCGCGGCAGGTCCAGCTTGTGGTCGTTCTTCAGGACGTACGCGATACCGCCCTTGCCGGACTGCGAGTTGACGCGGATGACGGCCTCGTAGGAGCGGCCGACGTCCTTCGGGTCGATCGGCAGGTAGGGCACGGCCCACTCGATGTCGTCGACGGTGACGCCGCGGGCGGCCGCGTCGGCCTCCATCGCGTCGAAGCCCTTCTTGATGGCGTCCTGGTGGGAGCCGGAGAAGGAGGTGTAGACCAGGTCGCCCACGTACGGGTGGCGCGGGTGGACCTCCATCTGGTTGCAGTACTCCCACGTACGACGGATCTCGTCGATGTCGGAGAAGTCGATCTGCGGGTCGACGCCCTGCGAGAACAGGTTCATGCCCAGGGTGACCAGGTCGACGTTGCCGGTGCGCTCGCCCTGCCCGAACAGGCAGCCCTCGATGCGGTCGGCGCCGGCCATCAGCGCCAGCTCGGCGGCCGCCACGGCCGTACCGCGGTCGTTGTGCGGGTGGACCGACAGCACGACGTGCTCGCGGCGGGACAGGTTGCGGTGCATCCACTCGAAGCGGTCCGCGTGCGTGGACGGCGTCGAACGCTCCACCGTGGCGGGCAGGTTGAGGATGATCTCGCGGCCGGGACCGGGCTGGTAGACGTCCATGACCGCCTCGCAGACCTCCAGCGCGAAGTCCAGCTCGGTGTCGGTGAAGATCTCCGGGCTGTACTGGTAGCCGAACTCGGTCTCCGGGCCCAGCAGCTTCTCGGCGTACTCGATCACCAGGCGGGTGCCGTCCACGGCGATCTGCTTGATGTCGTCCTTGGAGCCGCGGAAGACCACGCGGCGGAAGACGGGGGCCGTGGCGTTGTACAGGTGGACGGTCGCGCGCTTGGCGCCCTTGATGGACTCCACGGTCCGCTCGATCAGGTCCTCGCGGGCCTGGGTCAGGACGGAGATGGTGACGTCGTCGGGGATGGCCCCGGGCTCCTCGATGATGGAGCGCACGAAGTCGAAGTCGGTCTGGCCCGACGCCGGGAAGCCGACCTCGATCTCCTTGTAGCCCATCTTGACCAGCTGGTCGAACATCCGGCGCTTGCGCTCGGGCGACATCGGGTCGATCAGGGCCTGGTTGCCGTCACGCAGGTCCGTGGAGAGCCAGCGGGGGGCGGTGGTGACGCGCCGGTCCGGCCAGGTCCGGTCGGGGATGTCGACCTGCTCGTAGCGGCCGTACTTGTGGATCGGCATGGTGCTGGGCTGCTGGCGGTTCGCCATGTCTGCGGGGCTCCTCAGGATGTCCGAAAGGACGGCCGACGACGCAACGCGAAGCTCCGCGGGGAGGGAGTCGACCTGGACTACAGGCCCTCGCCGCGGCAGCTAAGAAGAAGCAGCCCGAAACGCATGATGCGAAGCATGCTAGCCGAGCCTCTCCGGATGCGGGGCGCTGTATCAGTATGCGGGACCCCGGGGACGAAAAGGGCAAAACGTGCGCCATACCACTTCGTCACGGAGAGTGCTGCTCCCTATCCGCATATTTCACCAATCATGGTTGCGACTAGTGACAGCGAGCTAACGCAGTGCAATGGTGCCGCACATGACGACCAACGGGGGCTTCGAGCCCGTCTTCTGCACCGTCGTACCGCCACACGTCCTGGACAAACTGGCCCGCAACGACGACCCCGCACTGTCCGGCCCGGCTCGCCGGACCCTGATGCGCGACAGCGAGCTGCGCGGCAGGCGCCGCGTCACGACCGAGTTCGCCCTCGCGGCCGCCCCGACGGCGAAGGCACCGTCGGACCAGCCGCTGCGCACCATCTACGACGCCGGGCACGGCACCGCCCTGCCCGGCACCGAGGTCCGCGGCGAGGGCGCGGACCCCGGCCAGGACGCCACGGTCAACCGCGCCTTCTCCGGGCTCGGCGCCACCTTCGAGCTCTTCCTGAAGGCCTACGCCCGCCACTCCATCGACGGCGACGGCCTGCCGCTGGACGCCACCGTCCACTACGACGAGAACTACAACAACGCCTTCTGGAACGGCGAGCAGATGGTGTTCGGCGACGGTGACGGCGAGATCTTCCTCGACTTCACCATCCCGATCGACGTGATCGGCCACGAGCTCACCCACGGCGTCACGCAGTACACGGCCAACCTCACGTACTACGGCCAGCCGGGCGCGCTGAACGAGTCGATGTCGGATGTCTTCGGCGCCCTGATCAAGCAGTACACGCTCGGCCAGACCGCCGCCGAGGCCGACTGGCTGATCGGCGCCGGACTCCTCGCCCCGAGCGTCTCCGGCAAGGCCCTGCGCTCCATGAAGGAGCCGGGCAGCGCGTACGACGACGACGTCCTCGGCAAGGACCCGCAGCCCGCGACCATGGCCGACTACGTCCGCACCGGCCGCGACAACGGCGGTGTCCACATCAACTCCGGCATCCCGAACCACGCCTTCTACCTGGCCGCGACCGCGCTCGGCGGCCACGCCTGGGAGAAGGCGGGCCAGGTCTGGTACGACGTGCTGACCGGCGGCGAGCTGTCGGAGAGGGCGATGTTCACCGACTTCGCGGCGCTGACCGTCAAGGCCGCGCGCGAGCGCTTCGGCGACGGCGGCGAGGAGCTCCAGGCCGTGTCGAAGGCGTGGGAGCAGGTCGGGGTGCGGATCCCGTAAGTCCGTACTAGACAGGGACCCATGCGTATTCAGGTACGGCGCACGGGCGGCTTCGCGGGCATCGAGCGGTACGCCGAGGTGGACACCTCGGGACGGCCCGACGCGGCGGAGTGGCAGGCCCTGGCCGAGAGCGCGGTCGCGTCCGGCCGGGGCACACCCCCGGTCGGGGTTCCGGACGGCTTCAGCTACCAGATCACCGTGGACGGCAGGACGGTGTACTGCGCGGATCCCCGGCTCACCGAGGAACAGCGCAGGCTGATCACCAGGGTGCTCAAGGAAGGCGCGTAACGGGCAGTTCACGCCGGGGCGTTGACTTCCGTTACCGCCGGTACGGATGATCCGGCGCATGGCGATCGATGAGCGCGACGCGCAGAGTCCGATACCCCGTTTCCCGGCCGGTTTCCTGTGGGGCGTCTCGACGTCCGCCCACCAGATCGAGGGCGCCACGGACGAGCGCGAGCGGTCCGTGTGGGACGCCTTCACGGCCGAGCCGGGCACGGTGAAGGACGGCTCCACGGCCGAGGTGGCGTGCGACCACTACCACCGCTACCGCGAGGACGTGGCGCTGCTGGCGGGCCTGGGGGTGGACGCGTACCGCTTCTCGGTCTCCTGGCCCCGGGTGAACTCCCCGCAGGGCCTCGACTTCTACGACCGCCTGGTGGACGAGCTGTGCGCGGCGGGCGTACGGCCGGTCCCGACGCTCTTCCACTGGGATCTGCCCCTCACGCTGGACTGGCTGGAGCGGGACACGGCCGCCCGGTTCGCCGAGTACGTGTCCGTCGTCGCCGAGCGCCTCGGCGACCGGGTGCAGAAGTGGATCACGCTCAACGAACCCGCCGAGCACACCCTGCTCGGCCACGCCCTCGGCACCCACGCGCCGGGCCGGCGGCTCCTCTTCGACGCCCTCCCGGTCGCCCACCACCAGCTGCTGGCCCACGGCCTGGCGGTACGGGCGCTGCGCACGGCCGGCGCCACCGACATCGGCATCGCCAACTCGCACGGGCCGACCTGGCCGGCCTCCCGCGAGCAACCGGACCTGGAGGCGGCCGACTTCTACGACCTGCTCCTGAACCGGCTCTTCGCCGACCCGCTGCTGCTCGGCCGGTATCCGGACGGCATCGGCGAGTTGATGCCCGGGGACGTCGAGTCGGACCTGAAGGTCATCGCCGAGCCGATCGACTTCTACGGCGTCAACTACTACGCCCCGACCCGCGTGGGCGCCCCGCAGGGCACCGAGATCGAGTTCGGCGGAGTGACGATGCCCGCCGAACTGCCCTTCTCGGTACGGGAGATCGAGGGCGTGCCGACGACGGACTTCGGGTGGCCGGTGGTCCCCGAGGGCCTGACGGAGCTGCTGACCGGCTTCCGCGACCGCTACGGCGACCGACTCCCGCCGATCGTCATCACCGAGAACGGCTGCTCGTACGAGGGCGTCGACGACCAGGAGCGGATCGCCTACCTGGACGGCCACATCCGTGCCCTGCACCGGGCGGTGGCGGCGGGCGTGGACGTACGCGGGTACTTCGTGTGGTCGCTGCTGGACAACTTCGAGTGGGCCGAGGGGTACGCACGCCGGTTCGGGCTGGTCCACGTGGACTACGCGACGCAGGAACGGACGCCCAAGGCGTCGTACGGCTGGCTGCGGGACGTGCTCCGGGCCCAGGGATGACGGCCGGCGCCCTGGCCGAGCCGACCGACCGGGTCGGCGGGGGCTGGACGACGGCGCTGGGGCTGGCCAACGTGGCGATCTGGGTGGGCTGGTACGGGCCGCTCCAGATCCTGCTGGCCCGGCAGGCGGAGGACTTCGCGCCCGGCACGGGGATGTCGAAGGAGACCCTGCTGGCCTGGGTGACGGGTGCGGGCGCGGTGGTGTCGCTGGCGGCGAACCCGTTCTTCGGCGCGCTGTCGGACCGCACCACGGCCCGCTGGGGCCGCCGTACGCCGTGGATCGTGGCCGGGGCGGCGGGCGGCGCGCTGTCGTTGCTGCTGCTGGCGGGCGCCGACGGGCTGTGGCTGATGACGCTCGGCTGGTGCCTGGTCCAGCTGACCCTGAACGCGGCCTTCGCGGCGGTGACGGCGGGTGTGCCGGACCGGGTGCCGCGGCTCCAACGGGGTGTCGTGGGCGGCTGGCTGGGGGCCGCGCAGATCCTCGGCGCGGTCGCCGGGACGGGCCTGGCGACGGCCGCGGGCGGGATCGCGGCGGGGTACGCGGCGTGCGCGGTGTTCGCGATGGCGGGGGTGCTGCCGTATGTGCTGCGGTACCGGGACCTCCGGCTGGACGCCGCGGACCGGCCGGCGTGGTCCTGGCGCTCCTTCGTCCGCGGCTTCTGGCTGAGCCCGCGCCGCCATCCGGACTTCGGCTGGGCCTGGCTGACCCGCTTCCTGATCAACCTCAGCAACGCGCTGGTGATCCTCTACCTGCTCTACTACCTCCGCGACCGCCTCCACCACGACGACCCCGAGCAGGGGGTGCTGATCCTGACCGCGGTGAACGCCGTGTCCCTGCTGGCCACGGTCGTGGTGGGCGGGGTCTGGTCGGACCGGGTGGGCCGCCGCAAGCCCTTCGTGCACTGGTCCGGCGTCCTGATGGCGGCGGCCACCGCCCTGCTCGCCGCCTGGCAGACCTGGCCGAGCGCGATCCTCGTGGCGGCCCTGCTCGGCGTCGGCCTCGGCGTCTTCATGTCGGTCGACTTCGCCCTGATGACGGACGTCCTCCCGAAGGCCCGGGACCGCGGCAAGGACCTGGGCGTCATCAACGTGGCCAACGCCCTGCCCCAGGTCGCAGCGCCCGCCCTGGCCGCCCCGATCGTCACGTACCTCGGCGGCTACCGGGTGCTGTACGCGGTGGCGGCGGTGATCGGGGTGGCGGGGGCGGTGCTGGTGGGAAGGATCAAGGGCGTGGACTAGACGGTTCCGTCCGGATGGCGGCCGGCGGCGAACCGGCTAGGGGCGCTGCCTCAAGCGGTCGACGATCGCCCAGTCCACCACGTGCGACAGCTGGATGTACGTCTTCTTCCCCGAACGCGAGGTCCGCTCGCCGCGGAAGCCCAGGAACGCGTACGACTCCGGGTCGAAGATGAGGTACTTGCCCCTCTCGGACGCGTGCCCGGGGTAGGAGATCCCCACTCCGGTGCGCCCGGCGGAGTCCTTCATCCCCGGGGTCGCCTTGACCCCGGGCACCAGGGCCAGCGCCTCGTACGCTGCGGGGCGCAGTCCCTCGGGCAGCACCGGCCACTTCAGGAGCTCACCGAGCATGAAGTAGGCGTCGTACCAATCCCACGCGGTGAAGTCGTCGATCGACTTGTCGGACGTGCCTACGCCGACGATGCCCGAGAGGAGTTTCTCCGGGTCGGTGGGCAGCTTGCTCAGCCCGCTCCACTGCCGAGGCGGCCACACGCCCTCGTTCTTGCCCATGGGCTCCTCCCAGATCACCCGGCCGAGCTCCATGGTCAAAGATCGCTTGGAGCCGTCCACCGAGTCCCAGTTCACGTCCACGTAGGTCTTGACGGCGCCGGTCCCCCGCTCCGTCTCCTCGATGATCCGCTTCGAGTAGATGAACTGGTCGTCGCGCGGCGCCACGGGCTTCTCGTACTTGCTCTCCCGTGCCGCCGCCCCGTTCAGCACGGTCACGGCGGCGACGTTGCGCATGGGCGGAGTGTTCGTGCCCGCGCGGCCGCCCGTGCCGGGCCCGTCCTCGGCGATCAGCACCGCCGTGCCCGTGAGCGCCACGGCGGCCACCGCGGCTGTCGCGAGGCGCAGCGCGTGGCGGCGGCCGGGCGCGGGGGCGGAGCGCTGCTCCGTGCGCGCAATGGTGTTGAGCAGCCGGTGGCGGGCCTGTGCTCGGGCCGGTTCGGAGAGCGGGGACGCGTCCGCGTCCCAGTCGCGCAGGAGTTCGAGTTCGTCAATCATGGCCGGATACCTCTCGCAGTCTCGTCGGATCGGATCCGCCCAACGCTTCGCGCAGTTTGCTGCGAGCCCGGTGCAGCCGTGATCTGACCGTGCCGATGGGGACACCCAGGGCCTGGGCCACCTCCTCATAGCCGAGGCCGCCCCACGCCACCAGCAGCAACACGTCCCGGTGACGCGCGGGCAGTGCGGCCAGCGCCGCCGCCAGTTCGCGGCGCACGGCCTGCGCCCCTACCCGGGCCGCAGCCCGGTCGGCCAGCGGCTCCTCGTGGTCGGCGGGAGCCGGGACGCGGGACAGCGCCTTGAACCGGCGGGCCTCGGCCCTACGGTGCCGGCCGACCAGGTTGGTCGCTATGCCGAGCAGCCACGGTCGGGCGTCGTCACCCGTGGCCCGGGCGGGGTCGTACCGATGGCGCTGCTGGAAGGCAGTGGTGAAGGTCTCCGCCACGAGGTCGTCGGCCGGCTCGCCGCCGAGCCTCCGTGCCAGATAGCGGTGTACCGCATCCGCGTGCCGGTCGAACAGCACGGCGAACGCCTCGGGCTCATCCCGGGACCGTGCAATCACCGAGGCATCTCTCTCCGCCCCCGTGCGGACGCCTGGCTCGACGGTCATCGGGGCTCCTCTCGTCCTGAGCAACGCTTCGAAGGTTTGGGCTTTCATCTCTCCTTCGCCGGTCGCCCACGACGAGTTCCCTCAAGGCCGCTGACTGCCGGCCCTCAGCGTGCCAGTCCCCCGCGCCCCGGCAAGATCCCCGGTCACCCAGGGTTCGACGACGCCACTGAAGGCGCGGGGAACTGCGCGGCGAGCCGCGACGCACCGGCAGGCGCCCGATGGCCGGTCGCGGCGCTGTCTCACAACGCTCCGGCCTCCCGCGCCGCGTAGACCGACGGGAACACCGGTCGGTATCCCAGATCCCGCCGGATCCGCTCGGTGGACATGACCGCCAGCCACGGGTCGGGGTCCGTGCGGGTGTACAGCTCCTCGGGGATCTCGGCCCCGTTCAGCTGGTGCAGCTCGACCGCCGTCACCGGCACGTCGTCGGCGATGTTGTACACCCGGCCCGCGATCCCCGGCGCGTGCAGCAACCGCAGCAGTCCCTGCGCGACATCCACGTGGTGACCCATGTGCAACCGCTGGGTCGCCGCCCAGTTCCCGGCCCACATCAGCGACTGGGCAAGATGCGGATCGCCCTCGCCGTAGACGAAGGGCAGCCGGCCGACGCGTACGTCCATCCCGTCCAGAGCCAGCAGCGCCCGCTCGGCCTGCGCCTTCGACTCCGGATAGGCGCCCCACATCGTCCCGCCGGGCCGGCTCTCGTCGTCCTCGGTCAACGCCCGGCCCCTCCCCGTGCCGTACACCAGTCCCGTGCTGACCTGCACGAACCTGCGCACACCGGCGGCCTGGGCGGCGCGGCCCAGTTCGATGGCCGCGTCCCGGTTGACCGCCCGCGCCTCCTCGTCGGGCACGCCCCGGAAGGCCGCGGCCACGTTGACGACGGCGTCGACCCCGGCGACCGCCTTGCCGAGCACCTCCGCGTCCCGCAGGTCGCCGACGACGACCTCGGCGCCGAGATCGGCGAACGGCTCGCCGCGCGCCGCGTCCCGGACCAGCACCCTGACGCGCTCCCCCGCCCTTGCCTGCGCCAGCAGCCTCGGTACGAAGCGCCGGCCGACCTGTCCCGTCGTACCCGTCACCAATGTCTGCATGATGTGCTCCTCTCGTCACCGACCACCCTCGGACGGCGCCGGCGGGGGCGGGAGAGACCCGTTGATCAGGGGATCGGCAGTCCCTGGATAACGCGCGCGCCGTGCCGCAGGCTGGAGGGGTGAACCGAGCCGAACTCGCCGACTTCCTGCGCCGCGGCCGCGCCCGGCTGACCCCGTCGGACGTGGGCCTCACGCCCGGCTCCCGGCGCCGCACGCCGGGCCTGCGCCGCGAGGAGGTGGCGCAGCTCGCGGGCATGTCGGTGGACTACTACACCCGGCTGGAACAGTCCCGGGGTCCGCGCCCGTCCCGGCAGATGCTGACCGCGCTGGGCCGCGCGCTGCGGCTGACCGCCGTCGAGCAGGACCACCTGTTCCACCTGGCCGGCGAGGAACCCCCGCGGCGCGAGACGGCGTCGGCGCATGTGCGCCCGGGACTGCTGCTGATCCTGGACCGGCTGCACGACACCCCGGCGCAGGTGGTGAACGACATCGGTGAGGTGCTGGCGCAGAACGCGATGGCCAAGGCACTGGTCGGCGACGTGATGTCCCGCCCGCGGCGCGAGCGCAATCTGATCCGGCTGTTCTTCCTCGACCCCGCCGCGCGCACCCTCATCCCGGAGGAGGACTGGGCGGGCCACGCCCGGGCCCATGTGTCCAGCCTGCGCGCGGTGGCCGCGGCCCGTCCCGACGACCCGGAGCCGGCCGAGCTGGTCGCCGAACTGCGCGCCGGCAGCGCGGAGTTCGCCCGGCTGTGGGACGAGCACGAGGTGTCCCGGCGCGACCAGGCGACCAAGCGCTTCCTGCACCCGCTGGTCGGCCTGCTGGAGCTGGACTGCGAGGTCATGGTCAGCCATCAGCACCACCACCTGCTGGTCGTCCACTCCGCCCGCCCCGGCACGGACGCCCACGAGCGCCTCCAACTGCTGCGCGTGGTGGGCCTGCAGGACATGTCGCCGAGCAGGACCTGACCACCTCGGTACCCGTTGGTTGACCCGTCGGTAGTTGAGGCCGGAAATCACCCTTGCCGACCCACGTCCCAGGCGCATCAATGGAAACGACGGATCCGACGGACCGTCAGATCCCGGTTCCCGGATCCGGCTGTCAGCTCTCGGAACTCAGCTCGCCTCGCAGTGTGTCCGCACCCACCTGCCGAGCTGTCCCCCCACGGAATTCCCCCACCCCGAAAGGGAGCAATCCCATGAGACGCACACGCATCGGAGCAGGTGCGGCCCTGACCGCCGGGGCCCTCGCCCTCGCCGGCCTCGCCTTCGCGCCCGCCGCCCTCGCCGTCACCCCCGCCACCGCGACGATCACCGCCGACTGCGGCAGCTTCGGCGGCGGCGAGGCGAGCATCACCGCGACGCAGAGCGGCACCTCCGCCACCGTCACCGTCAACTCGTCCGCGATCACGGCGCCGATCGCGCTGTCCGAGGACTCGATCGCCTCGACGCTCACCCTGGTGAGGGCGAGCGGCGGCACCGTCGCCTTCTCCGGCACCGAGAACCCGGCGATGGCCGCCGGCGACCCCGTCCAGGTCGGTCCGCTCAACGGCACCGTCGCCTCCCGGGACAGCCTGGAGGCCTTCGGCGGCTCGCTGCAGATGACCGTCTTCGGCATCACCATCACCTGCACGGCGACCGGGCCGCAGTCGCCGGGCCCGTTCGTGTTCGACTGAGGCCCACGACGTACCGAGGGCGCGGTCCCGGCGCCGTTCTGGCCGCTACAGCGCGTCGGGGCCGCGCTCGCCGGTGCGCACCCGTACGACGGTGTCCACGGGCAGCGCCCAGACCTTGCCGTCGCCGATCTTGCCGGTGTGGGCGGCCTTCACGATGGCGTCGATGACGTCCTCGGCCGCCGCGTCGTCCACGACGACCTCGATCCGGACCTTCGGCACCAGGTCGACCTGGTACTCCGCGCCCCGGTACACCTCGGTGTGGCCGCGCTGCCGGCCGTAGCCGCTGGCCTCGGTCACGGTCAGGCCCTGCACGCCGATCTCCTGGAGAGCGGTCTTGACCTCGTCGAGCCGGTACGGCTTGACGATCGCGGTGATGAGCTTCATGCCTGCTTCTTGACCTTCTGCGCGGCGGGAGCGGACGAGGACACGGACGCGGTGACCGGGGCTCCGTGCCCCAGGACCCCGTGATCGTAGGCGGTCTCGGCGTGCACCGTAAGGTCCAGGCCGGTGTGCTCCTGCTCCTCGCTCGCCCGGAATCCCATGACCTTGTCGATCAGCTTGCCGATGCCGTAGGTGACGAGGAAGGCGTACGCCGCCACCGCCACGACCGCCACCAGCTGCTTGCCGAGCTGCCCGAACCCGCCGCCGTGCAGCAGGCCCTCGGCGCCGCCCGTCATGGTGGCCGTCGCGAAGACGCCGATCAGCAGGGTGCCGACGACGCCGCCGACCAGGTGGACACCGACGACGTCCAGGGAGTCGTCGTAGTTCAGCTTGAACTTCCAGCTCACGGCGTAGGAGCAGACGACGCCCGCGGCGAGGCCGATGACCAGCGCGCCCAGCAGGGAGACCGAGCCGCAGGACGGTGTGATGGCGACGAGTCCGGCGACCGCGCCGGACGCCGCGCCCAGGGTGGTGGGGTGGCCGTCGCGCTTGTGCTCGACCAGGAGCCAGCCGAGCAGACCGGTGCAGCCGGCGGCGAGGGTGTTCAGGAAGACGGCGGCGGCCACACCGTTGGCGCCGAGAGCCGACCCGGCGTTGAACCCGAACCAGCCGAACCAGAGCAGACCGGCGCCGAGCACGACCATCGGCAGGTTGTGCGGCCGCATCGCGTCCTTCTTGAAGCCGAGCCGCGGGCCGAGGACCAGGCACAGCGCGAGGCCCGAGGCGCCCGAGGTGATCTCGACGGGCAGACCGCCCGCGAAGTCGAGGGCACCGAGACCGTCGAGGATCCAGCCACCGGGACCCCAGGTCCAGTGGGCGACGGGAACGTATACGAGCAGCGCCCACACCGGCACGAAGACCAGCCACGCCCCGAACTTGGCCCGGTCCGCGACGGCACCGCTGACCAGGGCCGCGGTCACGATCGCGAAGGTGAGCTGGAAGGTGGCGAAGAGCAGGGTCGGGACGGTCCCCTGGACGCTGTCCGGTCCGATACCGGCCATGCCGAGGTGGTCGAGACCGCCGATCAGCCCGCCGCCGGCGTCGTCCCCGAAGGCGAGCGCGTACCCGCAGGCCAGCCATACGACGGTGACCAGCGCGATGGACACGAAGCTCATCATCAGCATGTTGAGGACGCTCTTCGTGCGGACCATGCCGCCGTAGAACAGGGCCAGGCCCGGGGTCATCAGCAGGACGAGCGCGGTGGCGGCGAGCAGCCAGGCGGTGTCGCCGGTGTCGACGCTTGCGGCGGCGAGGGGCACGATGGTCTCCAACGGTGTGGGGGCTCGTCAGAGATTCACGGGCGCGGGTTTCCGCTCGCGTACGGATGTGTTTCCGCGAGGTTTCGTTGCGCGAGGGTTTCCGGAAGCTCACACGACGGGGTGCGGTCGCTCCCTTGTGCGGCGGGGGGTTGTGGATCAGGGAGAATGGGCCCCATGAGCGTTCGCCATCAGTCATCCGAGCCGTCCGAGGCCTCCCACCGCGCCGGCTTCGCCTGCTTCGTGGGCCGCCCCAACGCGGGCAAGTCCACCCTCACGAACGCTCTGGTCGGCCAGAAGGTGGCGATCACCGCGAACCAGCCGCAGACGACGCGGCACACGGTGCGGGGCATCGTGCACCGGCCCGACGCCCAGCTGATCCTGGTCGACACCCCCGGACTGCACAAGCCGCGCACGCTGCTGGGCGAGCGGCTCAACGACGTGGTGCGCACCACCTGGGCCGAGGTCGACGTGATCGGCTTCTGCCTGCCCGCGAACGAGAAGCTCGGTCCCGGCGACCGGTTCATCGCGAAGGAGCTGGCGTCGATCAAGAAGACGCCGAAGATCGCGATCGTCACGAAGACCGACCTGGTGGACAGCAAGACCCTGGCCGAGCAGCTGATCGCGATCGACCAGCTCGGCAAGGAGCTCGGCTTCGAGTGGGCCGAGATCGTGCCCGTCTCGGCGGTCGGCGACATGCAGGTGGGGCTGCTGGCCGACCTGATCGTCCCGCTGTTGCCGGAGGGGCCCGCGCTCTACCCCGAGGGCGACCTCACCGACGAGCCCGAGCAGGTCATGATCGCGGAGCTGATCCGGGAGGCCGCGCTGGAGGGCGTCCGCGACGAGCTGCCGCACTCCATCGCCGTCGTGGTGGAGGAGATGCTCCCCCGCGAGGACCGCCCCGCCGACAAGCCCCTCCTCGACATCCACGCCTTCGTCTACATCGAGCGCCCCAGCCAGAAGGGCATCATCATCGGCCCCAAGGGCAAGCGCCTGAAGGACGTCGGCATCAAGTCCCGCAAGCAGATCGAGGCGCTGCTGGGCACCCCGGTCTTCCTGGACCTGCACGTGAAGGTGGCCAAGGACTGGCAGCGGGATCCCCGGCAGCTGCGCAAGCTGGGCTTCTGAGAGCCCGCCCGCGTCCCCGCTGCCCTGGGTGACCGCGGGCCCACCCGGTGTGCGCCGGGGCGCGGCTCGTGAAAACCCTCCCCGCGAAAAGCCCTACGGCACTGTCAGTCCCCCGGCGTACCCTTGAAATCGCCAGGCCGCCCATGTGGCGGGCGAGTCATATCGAGGAGGACGAGCAAGGCCTACGAGCCGGCCCATGACTCAGACACCCACAGCTCACACACCCGCGCAGGGGCAGGCGAGAGCACATTTCACCGTCCCCGCCCAGCACCCCATGGTGACCGTGCTGGGGTCCGGCGACTCCCTGCTGCGCGTGATCGAGACGGCCTTCCCGGCGACCGACATCCATGTCCGGGGCAATGAGATCAGCGCCGTCGGCGACTCAGCGGAAGTCGCCCTCGTACAGCGCCTGTTCGACGAGATGATGCTGGTGCTCCGCACCGGGCAACCGATGACGGAGGACGCAGTGGAACGCTCGATCGCGATGCTCAGAGCCAGTGACAACGGGGAGGGGCCGGAGGAGACCCCGGCCGAGGTGCTCACGCAGAACATCCTCTCCTCCCGCGGCCGCACGATCCGTCCGAAGACCCTCAACCAGAAGCGCTATGTCGACGCCATCGACAAGCACACCATCGTCTTCGGTATCGGCCCCGCCGGCACGGGCAAGACCTACCTCGCCATGGCCAAGGCCGTCCAGGCCCTGCAGTCGAAGCAGGTCAACCGCATCATCCTGACCCGCCCCGCGGTGGAGGCGGGCGAGCGGCTCGGCTTCCTGCCCGGCACGCTCTACGAGAAGATCGACCCGTACCTGCGTCCGCTGTACGACGCGCTGCACGACATGCTCGACCCGGACTCCATCCCCAGGCTGATGGCCGCCGGGACGATCGAGGTCGCGCCGCTCGCGTACATGCGCGGTCGCACGCTGAACGACGCCTTCATCATTCTCGACGAGGCCCAGAACACGAGCCCCGAGCAGATGAAGATGTTCCTCACCCGCCTCGGCTTCGACTCGAAGATAGTCATCACCGGTGACGTGACCCAGGTCGACCTCCCGGACGGCACCAAGTCCGGTCTGCGGCAGGTGCAGGACATCCTGGACGGTCTGGACGACGTCCACTTCTCCAGGCTGTCGTCGCAGGATGTCGTCCGGCACAAGCTGGTCGGCCGTATCGTCGACGCCTACGAGAAGTACGACAACACGCACGGCACCCAGAACGGCACGCACAAGGGCCGCGGCAAGGCCGGGCACAAGGGGAAGTAGAAACCGCACGACCATGTCGATCGACGTCAACAACGAGTCCGGAACCGAGGTCGACGAGCAGGCGATCCTCGACATCGCCCGCTACGCGCTCGCGCGGATGCGCATCCACCCGCTCTCCGAGCTCTCGGTGATCGTCGTGGACGCCGACGCCATGGAGCAGCTCCACATCCAGTGGATGGACCTGCCGGGGCCCACGGACGTCATGTCCTTCCCGATGGACGAGCTGCGCCCGCCGTCGAAGGACGACGACGAGCCGCCGCAGGGGCTGCTCGGCGACATCGTGCTCTGCCCCGAGGTCGCCGCCAAGCAGGGAACCGAGGCGCCCACGCAGCACACCATGGACGAGGAGCTCCAGCTGCTCACCGTCCACGGTGTGCTGCATCTCCTCGGGTACGACCACGAGGAGCCCGACGAGAAGGCCGAGATGTTCGGTCTCCAGGCGGCCATCGTGGACGGCTGGCGTGCGGAGAAGGGCCTGACCGGTCCTTCCCCGGCCCCGACCGTGTCATGAGTCTCGCACTCGTCTCCGGCGCCATCGCCCTGGTGGTCGTCGCCTGGCTCGCCGCCTGCGCGGAGGCGGGACTGGCGCGCGTCTCCAGCTTCCGCGCCGAGGAGGCCGTACGCGGCGGGCGGCGCGGCAGCGAGAAGCTCGCGCTCGTCGCCGCCGACCCGACGCGCTATCTGAACGTGGCGCTGCTGGTGCGCGTGGCCTGCGAGATGGCCGCCGCCGCGCTGGTGACGTACGCCTGCCTGCAGGAGTTCGACAGCACCACCGAGGCCCTGCTGGTCGCCATAGCCGTCATGGTCCTGGTGTCGTACGTCGCCGTCGGGGTCTCCCCGCGCACCATCGGCCGCCAGCACCCGCTGAACACGGCGACGGCGGCGGCGTACGTCCTGCTGCCGCTGGCCCGCATCATGGGCCCGATCCCGTATCTGCTGATCCTCATCGGCAACGCGCTCACCCCCGGCAAGGGCTTCCGCCGCGGCCCGTTCGCCTCCGAGGCGGAGCTGCGCGCCCTGGTGGACCTCGCCGAGAAGGAGTCGCTGATCGAGGACGAGGAGCGCCGCATGGTGCACTCGGTCTTCGAGCTCGGCGACACCCTCGTCCGTGAGGTCATGGTCCCGCGCACCGACCTCGTCGTCATCGAGCGCTACAAGACCATCCGCCAGGCCCTCACCCTCGCCCTGCGCTCCGGTTTCTCGCGGATACCGGTCGTCGGGGAGAGCGAGGACGACGTGGTCGGGATGGTGTATCTGAAGGACCTGACCCGCAAGACGCACATCTCCCGGGACGCGGAGAGCGAACTGGTGTCGACGGCGATGCGGCCCGCGTTCTTCGTGCCGGACACCAAGAACGCCGGTGACCTGCTGCGCGAGATGCAGAAGGAGCGCAATCACGTCGCGGTCGTCATCGACGAGTACGGCGGCACCGCCGGCATCGTCACCATCGAGGACATCCTCGAGGAGATCGTCGGCGAGATCACCGACGAGTACGACCGTGAGCTGCCGCCGGTGGAGGAGCTGGGCGAGGACCGCTACCGCGTCACCGCCCGCCTGGACATCACCGACCTGGGCGAGCTGTACGGCCTCGACGAGTACGACGACGAGGACGTGGAGACGGTCGGCGGTCTGCTGGCCAAGGCGCTGGGCCGGGTCCCGATCGCCGGGGCGTCGTCGGTGGTCGAACTGCCCGACGGGCGCACCCTGCGGCTGACGGCGGAGGCGGCGGCCGGCCGCCGGAACAAGATCGTGACCGTGCTCGTCGAGCCGGTGGGTCCCCTGGTGCCCCCGGAGGAGCAGAAGGAGTCCGAGTGACCCCCCAGGAGCTGCGCACCTTCTGCCTGTCCTTCAACGCGGCCGTGGAGGACTTTCCCTTCAACCCGGAGACCTCGGTCTTCAAGGTCCTCGGCAAGCTCTTCGCCCTGACGAACCTGGACGCCCGGCCCCTGACGGTCAACCTCAAGTGCGACCCGGACGACGCGGTCCGCCTGCGCGGCGAACACCCCGGCCTGATCGTCCCCGGCTACCACATGAACAAGCGTCACTGGAACACCGTCACGGCCGACGGCGAGCTCCCGGACCAACTGCTCAGGGAGCTGGTGGAAGACTCGTACGACCTGGTGGTGGCGGGTCTGCCCAGGGCCGACCGACTCCGGCTCGACCGTCCTTGAGGGCCTTTCGCGGTGGCCCGGAAGGGTGCTTTCCGCGCCACACCTCACCAACCCACTTGCGATGCCTCGCCATAGCGCGTGGAGAGCGGCAGAATGGAAGGACTGGCGGAACCGAGACAGTCCCACTCCGGGCTGCCGGCCAGGGAAACTCGGAGTGGAACATATGCGTTGGCGTCCGCCTACTTGGCCCCGGCCGTCAGGTCGGGGCCACTTTCGTCACACGCGGGGTAGCACCCAGTCCACCATCTGCTGGATCGCGATGAGCAGACTGAACCAGGGAAGCGCGAGTGCGAGCCTCTGGTTCCATGTGCGATTGTTGCGACGCCCCGGCGGCTCTTCCTCGGCCATGGGGCTGCTCTCCTTCCTGGTCCCCATAGGTCACGGAGACCGCGGCGCTCCATGACGCTCGCGACCTGAGGGGATGAGACGCCCGACGGCTGAGCCGACGTCAACTTCGATGCTGCTGTCCTCAACCTCCCTTTGGGTTCCGCCGGTTGGGGTCATACGACCGGTCCAGTCCAGCGTAGCCGGGCCGTGCTCACCTGGGTAGGGCTCTTTGCCAGGTCGCCAATGTCACCCGGATGACTGATGGGTCACGTCCGCGAGTTGACAAACTGCCATGTAGCTTTCTGCTACCTGATGGGCAGGAACGGCTGTGGTGTACACCGAGTTGCCGACCTGCACCTTTCGGGTTCCGCTGGAAAGAAGACAACCGGACCGGAAGGTCTCGATGAGTAAGCAGCTATTCTGCTATGTTGCACCCCGCCAGGTCCATTTGGGGGTGGAGCCAACATGAGCGCGCCAAGTGCGGCACTGCAGCGGCTACGACTGCGCACGGAGCTCCGCAGGGCGCGGACCAGTGCGGACCTCACGCAGCGCGAAGTGGCGAAGATGATGGAGTGGAGCCCTTCGAAGCTCATCCGCATCGAAGCCGGCGAGGTCGGCATCTCGATCAACGACCTCCGCTCACTGTTGGCCGCCTACGGGATCACCGACCGCCGCAAGATCGACGCACTGCTCGACCTCGCTCGCGGCAGCCGCAAGATGCCGTTCACCGAGTACCGGGACCTCTACGGCAAAGAGGTCCTGCAGTTCCTCGCACTGGAGTCGGCGGCCACGATCATCCGTCAGTACAGCTCCCTGGTACTTCCCGGCCCCCTGCAGACCGAGGAGTACGCTCGCGCGATCATGCGTGCCTACGACAAGGGAATCGCCGACGAGAAACTGGACCGGGCCGTCGAGGCCAGGCTCGCCCGGCAGGAACAGCTCACGTCGGGCGCAGGCAGCGACCGTCAGCTCTTCTACATCCTCGACGAGGCCGTCGTGCGGCGTCAGGTCGGTGGACGCGGCGTGATGCGCGCCCAATTGGAGCGGCTCTCCGAACTGGCGACTCAACCCGGGATCACCCTGCAGATCCTCCCACTCAGCGTCGGAGCGCACCCCGGCATCATGGGTCCGTTCACGCTCTTCGAGTTCGAGACCGACGAGATGCCGGACTCGCTCTTCATCGAGAACTCCCGCGGCGACACCTACAGCACCAACGCCCCCGAGGAGAGCGGGCGTTACCTCGAAAGGTTCTGGGAACTGGAGGACCTCGCGCTCAAGGACGGCGTCGACAGCCTGTTGCGTCTGCTGGCCGCTCGAGTGGACGCCGGCTCCGACGACCTGGAAGCGCTGCTGCGTACCGAATCAGGAGAGGCCGCCTAACCCACGCTGTCACAGGGGACGTTGGCGAGAATTGGGTCATCCACATTCCAATGGCGGCCCGATACTCTGGAAGAGGTGCTGCGTGTACCTGCACCAGCCGTGGGGAAGACGACCGAGCCGAGTCCCAGATGTCGTCCTTCTCTCCCGCTGACAGCCGCGGCTGGCCTTCCGCACCCGGGCTGGAGGAGAGGCGTGGGCGGTTCGTGGGCGTGGCGCAAGAGCAGCGCGAGCAATCCCGACGGGCCGGCGTGTCTGGAAGCGTCCTGGACCGGTGAGGAATTGCTGGTGCGTCATTCGACCCGCCCGCAAGCGGCGGTGCTCGCTTTTCGCCGCGCGGCCTGGTGCGCGTTCCTCGATCACATGAAGGATTCCGCCGAGCCCTCGTCCGTGGGCCGCAGTTGACGCGATGGCCCGCCTCCTCCGTCGGAGGTGGGCCGTCGCGTCTACGGGCCCTCGGTCAGCGGCGAGCCGCGCCCCGCAAGCCCAGCGCCACCAGGGCCGCCGCGGTCAGGACGATCGCCGCGTTCAGGGCCATCGTCGTGCGGGTGCCGGAGAGGAGGTCGTCGGCGGTGGTGGCGAGGACGCCGAGCAGGGGGATGCCGACGGTGAGGCCGATCTGCTGGGTGGAGGTGACCAGGCCGGTGGCCAGGCCCTGTTCCTCGTCGGGGACGCCGGAGGTGACCGTCAGGCCGTAGGAGATGATCGCGCCCAGGTGGAACATGCTCGCCAGCGAGACGGCGGCCGTGGCGAGCCAGACGGACCAGGTGGCGGTGTTCAGGAACACCAGGGCGGAGATGAAGGCGCCCTGTCCCGCGAGGGAGACAACCAGCGTGCGGCGGGCGCCGAGACGGCTGACGAACCGCGGGGTGAGCGCGCCCGCGACCACCGAGACCATGCCCTGGACGCCGAAGACCAGACCCGTCTCCCAGGCCGACAGGCGCAGGATCTCCTGCAGGTACAGGGTCAGCACGAAGATCACCGTGGACATCATCGAGAAGGTGACCAGCCCGCCGATGTTGCCCCATGCCACCGTGCGGCGGCGCAGCATGGGCAGCGAGACCAGGGGCGCTGTGGTGCGGGACTCCACGACCACGAAGGCCGCCAGGAGCGCGAGGCCGGCGATCAGGGTCGCGATGACGTCGGCGCGGGCGAAGCCGTGGTCGGCGGCCGTCGTCAGGGCGTAGATCAGGGACAGCAGACCGCCGGTGACGGTGATCGCGCCGGGGATGTCGAGGTGCGGGCGCTGAGGGGTGCGGGACTCGGGCAGCAGGCCGGGGGCGAGCGGCAGCACGATCAGGGCGAAGACCGCGAGCAGGCCCATCGTGGAACGCCAGCCGAGCGCGTCGGTCAGGATGCCGCCGGCCACCATGCCGATGGTGAAACCGAGGGACATCAGCGTCCCGGAGATGCCGAGCGCGCGGTCCCGGGCGGGGCCCTCGGCGAAGGTGGTCGTCAGCAGGGACATGCCGGTCGGGACGATGACCGCCGCGCCGAGGCCCTGCAGGGCGCGTCCGGCGAGGAACGACGCCGGGTCCCAGGCGAACGTCGCGAGCACCGAGGCGGCGGCGAACAGGGCGAGGCCGGTCAGGAACAGCCTGCGGCGGCCGTAGAGGTCGCCGATGCGGCCGAACAGGAGCAGGAAACCGCCGGACGGCAGCGCGAACGCGGTGACCGCCCACTGCAGGGCCGACTGGCTCATGCCGAGGTCGGCGCCGAGGACGGGCAGGGCGACGTTCAGCACGGAGAAGTCGAGCGCGACCATGAACTGGGCGGCGCACAGGACGAACAGGACGAGCCTGTCGCGCGTCGACATCCCGGGGGTGTCGAACGGGGGCGCGGGGGTGGGTGTGGAGGTGGGAGAGGGAGTGTCGATCGCCATGGGCAAGAGCCTGCTGGCATCGGAATAGCCGTGGGGAGCGGGAAGTTGTCCTGGTGGTGGCACCACCAGCCGACAGAACCGGGGGGATCCGTACGTGTCCGAGGGCACGCTGAAGAGTCATCGGCGGCGCGAGCTGCGCGAGTTCCTGATGAGCAGGCGGGCCCGGGTGACCCCGGGCGAGGCGGGACTGCCCGACGGTGGCGCGCGGCGCCGGACACCGGGGCTGCGGCGCGAGGAGGTCGCCGTGCTGGCCGGGGTGGGCGCCTCCTGGTACCAGTGGCTGGAGCAGGGGCGGGAGATCTCCGTCTCGCCGCAGGTGCTGGACTCCGTCGGGCGGGTGCTGCGGCTGAGCAACGCCGAGCGCCGGCACCTGTATCTGCTGGCCGGGCTGAATCCGCCGGCGCCGGAAGTGGCGCCCGGGAAGCAGGACATGTGCGACGGGCTGCGGCGGCTGATCGACGCGTGGATGCCGTATCCGGCGCACATCATGGACAAGTACTACAACGGCGTGCTGCACAACGACGCGGCCGCGACGGTGCTCGGCATGCGGCCCGGCAAGCGGTGGAACTGCCTGATCGACTTCTTCACCGACCCGATGTATCGCTCGCGCTCCCGGAACTGGGAGGCGAACGCGGCGACGGTCGTGGCGCAGTTCCGGGCCGTGTGCTCGGCCTCCCCCGACGACGAGGGGTTCCAGGCCGTGCTGGCCGAGGCGAGGGAGTCCAGCGCGGAGTTCACCGCGCTGTGGGAGCGGCGGGACATCGAGGACGCCGGGCAGATCCGCAAGGAGCTGGATCATCCGCTGGTCGGCCTGCTGTGTATGGAGTCGAGCGTGATGCAGATGCCGGTGCGGCCCGATCTGTCGATCGTGCTGCACACACCGCTGGACGAGGCGGACACGGCGGCCAAGCTGGAGTGGCTGGCGTCGCCGGAGGGACGGCGCGGGGCGATGTACCCCGTGGCCGGATAGGGCCGGTGGCGCTCCGTATGCTCAGCTCATGACCGACAACAGCGCGCTCGACCCCGAGGACCGCAAGATCGTCACCCTGGCCCGTTCCGCGCGGGCCCGCAACGGTGTGCCCGAGGGTGCGGCCGTGCGGGACGAGACGGGCCGTACGTATGTCGCCGGGACGGTCGCCCTGGACTCCCTGAAGCTGAGCGCGCTGCAGACGGCGGTGGCGATGGCGGTGGCGTCGGGGGCGACGTCGCTGGAGGCGGCCGCGGTCGTGACGGAGGCGGAGAGCGCCTCGGACGCCGATCGGGCCGCGGTGCGCGATCTTGGCGGGGCGCAGACGCCGGTGCTGGTGGCGGGGCCGGACGGCGCGGTACGTACGACGGTGACGGCGGGCTGAGGTCCTGAGCGCCTCGCCCCGCCGGGGGCGAGGAAGGCCGACGGGCGAGTGTCGGTGGGCGATGTCACGCTGAGGGCATACAGGATCGGCGGAAGGGAATCTTCATGATCACCACCGACCAGGCCCCGGGCTCCCCCTGCTGGCTCGACCTGGGCGCTCCCGACGTACGGGCCTCCGCGGCCTTCTACGGTGCGGTGCTCGGCTGGGAGTACGAGTCCATGGGTGAGGACGAGGAATTCCAGGGCGGCATGTTCAAGAAGGACGGCAAGACCGTCGCCGGACTCGGCAAGCTCACCGAGGAGGGCGCGCGTTCGGCCTGGATGATCTATTACACCGTCCCGGACGCGGACGCCACGACGCAGGCGGTGCAGAGCGCGGGCGGCACGGTGCGGGTGGCGCCGATGGACCTGGAGGACTGGGGACGGATGGCGCAGTTCACCGATCCCCTGGGCGGGCAGTTCGCCGTGTGGCAGCCGGGGAAGAACGCGGGCTTCGAGTTGGCGGACGCATCGGGTTCGCTGTCCTGGACCGAGCTGTACACGACCGACGCCGCGGCGGCGAAGGAGTTCTACGGCGGCGTCTTCGGCTGGCAGTACAGCGACATGGAACTGCCGGGCGGCGGTGGCGCGTACACCATCATCACGCCCGCCGGGCTGCCCGAGGAGCGGATGCAGGGCGGCCTGATGGAGCTGCCGCCGGAGAACCTCGCGCTGGCGGGCGGACGGCCGTACTGGCACCCGGTGTTCAACGTCGACGACTGCGACGCGGCGGTCGCCAAGGTCACCGAGAACGGCGGCAGTGTGCAGATGGGCCCGGAGGATGCCGAGGGCGTCGGCCGCCTCGCCGTGTGCGTGGACCCGTCGATGGCGGACTTCGTGGTGCTGACCCCGGCGACACCGAGCTGACCCCGGCGACACTGAACTGACCGTGTCGCTCTCACGCCGGTCGCGCGAAGCCCGTTCGTGGGGCTGGCTCCGGCGACCCCCTCCTGAACCGGCCCGTGCTCACGCCGACCGTCGGAACCCGATCGTCGGCACCGCCCTGCGCAGCGGCCAGGGTCGTCCCGCGTCCTTCGGCACCAGGTCCGTCAGGAACGCGTAGCGGCGCAGGGCCTCGGGGTCCTGCCGGTCGAGGGACTGGACCTGCCGCCACCAGGCGCCGATCTCGGCCCAGCCGGGGGCCGAGAGGGAGCCGCCGAACTCCTGGACGGAGAGGGCGGCCGTCAGGCCCGCGAAGGCCAGCCGGTCGGCGAGCGGCCAGTCGGCCAGGGTGCCGGTGACGAACCCGGCGACGAAGACGTCACCGGCGCCGGTCGGGTCCAGGGCCTCGACGGCGATGGCCGGGACCACGGCCGTCTCCCCGGTCCTGCCGTCCACCGCGTACGCGCCCTCCGCGCCGAGGGTGACGACCGCCAGCGGGACGTGCTCGGTCAGCGCGTGGGCCGCCTCGCGGGGGCACTCGGTGCGCGTGTACCGCATCGCCTCCTGCGCGTTCGGCAGGAACGCCTCGCAGTGCTCCAGGTCCGCCAGCCCGGCCAGATCCCACGCCCCCGTGTCGTCCCAGCCGACGTCGGCGAAGATCCGGGCGCCCTTGCTCGCGGCCTGCGCGATCCAGGGGGCGCGGGTGCCGGGCACCAGGGAGGCGACGGCGGCACGGGCGCGGGGCGGGCACTCCGGTGCCCCCTGCGGGACGGGCACGGGCTCGGGGGGCGGCTCATGGCCGTGGGAGACCATCGTGCGCTCCCCCTCGTACGCCATCGACACCGTGACCGGCGAGTGCCAGCCGGGGACCGTGCGCGACGGCGAGAGGTCGATGCCCTCGCCCTGCTCCAGCGCGTCCCAGCAGTAGTCGCCGTAGTGGTCGTCGCCGAAGGCGGCCGCGAGGGACGTCCGCAGGCCGAGGCGGGCCAGGGCGGTGGCCATGTTCGCCACGCCGCCGGGACTGGAGCCCATCCCGCGCGCCCAGGACTCGGTCCCGCGCACCGGCGCGGAGTCGAGGCCGGTGAAGATGATGTCCAGGAAGACGGTGCCCGTGAGGTACACGTCCCAGGGCGGGTCGGCCGGTGCGCGCAGCCCGGCGAGAGGGTCGACCTGGGCGCGGCGGTACGGTCCCGCCGCCATGGCCGACGGCCGCTGGGGCGAGGGTCCCTTTCCGGTGGGCGCGGTGGGCGTGGTCACGGTGCGCTCCCTGACGTGGTGCCGATCTGGCCAGTGTGCACCAAGCCACTGACAACGCCACCACGATCTTGCGTGCGCCGCCCGTCCGTGCGGGCGGGGCGGCCTCGGGCCCGGCCCGGCCGGCCGCCGTCCGGCTCCGGCTGCGCCCGGCCCCGGAGCGCTCGGCAGGTCCGGCACCCACCGCACCCCGGCCGACCAGCAGGTTCCCGGGCCGTGGGCCGTGGGCCAGGCCCGCGGCCCGCGCCGCGGACCTCAGCCGCCACCCCGTCCCGGTCGCCCTACCAGCGCGGCACCGGCGGCGTCACCCACTCCGGTTCCGCGACCCGCATCGCCGCCGCGTCGTCGCGGTCGCGCAGGGTGCCGTCGTCATCCAGCCACCGCTGGTGCAGTGCCGCGAGGCGGGTCCGGTCCAGTTCGACGCCGAGTCCGGGGCCGTCCGGTACGGCGACCTTGCCGGCCTCGAAGGTCGGGCGCTCGGTGAGGACGTCCTCGGACTGCCAGGGGTAGTGGGAGTCGCAGGCGTGGTGGAGGTCCGGCACGGTCGACGCCACGTGGGTCATCGCGGCCAGGGAGATGCCGAGGTGGGTGTTGGAGTGCATGGACACCCCGACGCCGAACGTGCGGCAGATCGCCGCCAGTTGCTGGGTGTTGCGCAGCCCGCCCCAGTAGTGGTGGTCGGAGAGGACCACCTGCACGGCGTCCGACGCGTACGCCTCCTTGATCTCGGCGAACGTCGTCACGCACATGTTGGTCGCCAGCGGCACCCCGGTGCCCGCCGCGACCTCGGCCATGCCGGCCGTGCCGAGGGTCGGGTCCTCCAGGTACTCCAGGACGTCCCCCAGCTCCCGTGCCACCCGCAGCGAGGTCTCCACCGACCAGGCCCCGTTGGGGTCGAGCCGCAGCGGATGCCCGGGGAAGGCCTCGGCGAGCGCCCGCACGGCCGCGATCTCCTCGTCCGGCGGGAAGACACCGCCCTTGAGCTTGAAGGACGTGAAGCCGTACCGCTCCTTGAACCGGCGTGCCTGCTCGACGACCCCGGCCGGGTCGACGGCGGCAGCCCAGTCGTCCTTCTCCGCGCGCACGCCCTCGGGGTGGCCGGCCCACTTGTAGAACAGGTAGGCGCTGTACTCGACCGCGTCGCGCACCTTGCCGCCGAGCAGCGCGTGCACGGGCAGCCCGAGCGTCTTGCCGAGGGCGTCGAGGCAGGCGACCTCGAAGCCGGAGACGACGGACAGCCGCAGCTTGTCGGCGCTCTGGATGCCGCGCAGCCCGCCGACGTCGACCTGGCCGGAGACCCGGGCCCGGTCGACGGCCACCTCGTCGGCGACGGCGAACAGGCCGTTCAGGTCCGTGACCTCGCGGCCGATCAGCTTCCGCGCGAACGGCCGCGCGAGTTCCAGGTACTTGGTGTCGCCGTACGTCTCGCCGACGCCCGTGATCCCGTCGGCCGTCTCGACCTCCACGATCAGTCGGGGCGTGTACGGCTGGTGGACGCCCTGGGTGTTCAGCAGCGGCGGGTCGGCGACCAGGACCGGGGTCAGGCGTACGTCCGTGACGGTCAGGTTCACGGGGTGGCTCCCACGAGATCGAGTCCGGTGCCGAGCAGGGCCCTGAGTTCGGCCAGGTCGCCGGGCGACGGGTCGGTGAGCGGGGCGCGCACGGGGCCGACGGGGCGGCCGCGCAGCCGGGCCGCGGCCTTCACCAGGGAGACGGCGTACCCGGGCACCCGGTCGCGCAGTTCGACGAGCGGGACGTAGAAGTCGCGCAGCAGCTTGTCGGTGAGGCTCCGGTCGCCGTCGCGCAGGGCGGCGAAGAAGGCGTTCGCGATCTCGGGGGCGAAGGCGTGCACGGCGGAGGAGTAGGCGGGGACGCCGACGGTGGCGTAGGCGCGGGCCTGGATCTCGGCGGTGGCGGCTCCGTTGAAGAACAGGAAGCCCTCGGGGGCGGCCAGGGTGAGGCGCTGGAGGCGGTCGAGGTCGCTGTGGCCGTCCTTGAGCCCGATGACGCCGGGGATGCGCGCGATGCGGCGCAACGAGTCGGCGGTGAAGGTGACCTGGCCCCGCTGGTAGGCGATGAGCGGGAGCCTGGTCCGGGACGCGAGCTGTTCCAGCTGGGCGACGAGGCCGTCCTGTGGGGCGGCGACGAGGTAGTGCGGCAGGACGAGGAGGGCGTCGGCGCCGGCCTCCTCGGCGATCCGCGCGAACCGGGCGGCCTGTGCCCAGCCGTAACCGACCCCGGCCACCACGGGCACCCGGCCGCCGGCCTCCTCGACGGCCGCGGTGACGACGACGCGGTACTCGTCCTCGTCCAGCGAGAAGAACTCGCCGGTGCCGCAGGCGGGGAAGAGCGCGCCGGGTTCGGTGGCGAGCTGGGCGGCGAGGTGGGCCCGGCAGCCGTCCGGGTCCAGCGAGCCGTCCTCGTGGAAGCTCGTGAGCGGGAACGACAGCACGCCGCGTGCCATGCCGTCCCGCAGCCGGCGGATCGTGTCCGTGTCCGTATCGAGGCTCACCCTCGTCATCTCCCCATGTAGACGTCTTCCACGTATAAGAATGGAGATTAGATACGCGAACCGTGACCGTCAATCGCACGCTCCGTCCGATTACGATCGGCCCATGTCAGAGACAGGCGGCGTGCGCGAGGTGAAGTCCGCGGCGCGCACGGTGGAGCTCCTCGAACTCCTCGCCGCGCGCGGCGACCGCCCCGCGCGCCTCCAGGAGCTGGCCGACGAGCTGGAGGTGCCGCGCAGTTCCATGTACGCGCTGCTCCAGACCCTGATCTCGCGCGGCTGGGTCCGCACCGACGTCACCGGCTCGCTCTACGGCATCGGCATCCACGCCCTGCTCACCGGCACCAGCTACCTCGACTCCGACCCGCGCGTGCGTCTGGTGCGCCCGTACCTGGACGAGGCGTCGCAGGCGCTGGGCGAGACGATCCATCTGGCGCGACTGGACGGCCGCGACGTGGCCTATCTGGCGACGCGCGAGTCGCACGAGTACCTCAGGACGATCAGCCGGGTGGGCCGACGGCTGCCGGCGCACGTCGGCGCCCTGGGCAAGGCGCTGCTCGCCGAACGGCCCGACAGCGACCTGCCCGAGGGCCCCTACCGGGCGCTCACCCCCAACACCCGCACCAGCCGCGAGGCGCTGGCCGCCGACCTCGCCGAAGTGCGGGCGCGCGGCTGGTCGATCGACCGCGAGGAGGGCGTCCTCGGCATCGTCGGCTTCGGCTTCGCGCTGCGCTACGACACCCCGGCGCAGGACGCGATCAGCTGCTCGGTTCCGGTGGCCCGGCTGTCCGCCGCGCACGAGGAACGGATCGTGGCCGTGATGCGGGAGACCCGGGCGAAGATCGAGGCGAGGGCCCCCGGCGGCCGGGGCGGTTCGGTGCACTGGCGCAGCTGAGAGCGCCTGAGGAAGGCCCGGGCGAGCACCTCCGCTACCCCCCTTCCCCCACCCCAAACGGAATGTGCCTCAGATCACTCCGCCCCCACTTCTTCGCGGCTCCCTCGGCTTGATACAAATTGCCCGCGCGGTCCTGTCCGTCGACGGCATGCGCCCCTCCCCCTCATCTGTGCCTCTCCTTTCGCATGCCCTGGGACCGCCCGTGTTCGCCCCCCGCACCACCCCCTGGCCTCTCGTTGCCCTTTTCACGGCCGGGTACCTCGCTCCGTATCTGCTGCCGACCGTCGTCGGCAGGCTCGACTCCGGACTTCCGCTCTCCCCCACCCAGGCGGGTGCCGTCGGCAGCGCGCTGCTGCTGAGTTCCGCCGCGGCCGGCTTCCTGCTGGCCTCCCGCGTCGATCGCGTCGGCGCCCGCAGGCTGGCCCGGATCGGCCTCACCCTGGCCCTGCTCGGCTACGGCGGCGCGGCCCTCGCGCACGCCGTCCCGGCCGTCGTCCTCGGTGTGCTGGTCGGCGGCTTCGGATCCGGTACGGCCACCGCGGTCGCCGCCACCCGGATCGCCGCCCATCAGGACCCGCACCGGACCACCACCGCCGGTCTGCTCGGCGTCTCCGCCCTCGCGGGCGCCGTCTATCTGACGGTCCCGCACCTCGGCGCGGGCCATGGCCAGCCCCTGGCCGCCATCGCCCTCACCGCGCTCGCCGTGTGGCCGCTGACGGGCCGTATCCCCGTCGACGCGCCGACGGTCGCGTCACGCCGGCCCGCCGCACGTCTCCCCCATCGCCGTGCCGGCCTGGTCCTGGCCGCCTGCATGCTGTGCTGGTCGCTGGCCCAGAACTCCCTGTGGGGCGTCAGCGGCCGGATCGGCCTGACGCAGGCCCAGTTGACGGAGGCCACGGTCGGCGCCGTGTTCGCCATCGCGCTCGGCGCCGGGCTGCTCGGCGTGACCGGGGCGGGCGCGCTCGGCCCGCGGCTCGGCCTCGCCATGCCGATCGGCGCCGGCACGGTCCTCATCGCGGGCTGCATCGCAGTCAGCGCGTCCGCCACCGACCTGCCGACCTTCGCGACCGGCGAGATCGCCTGGAACACGATCTACCCGATCGTCCTGTCGTACGTCATCGGCCTCGCCGCCTCCCTCGACCCGCGGGGCCGCTGGGCGGTGCTCGTGGGTTCGGCGGCGTCGCTGGGCACGGCGGCGGGCCCGCTGGCCGGGAGCGTGCTGTCGGCGCAGGCCGGATTCCCGGTCATGGGTGCCGTCCTGGCAGTGGGACTGCTGGTCGTCTCCGTGCCCATGACGGCGGTGGCGCTCCGGGCGGGCAGGCCGACCTTGCCGGTGGTGGAGATTCCGGTCGACGCGCGTGCCGAAGAGACCGCCTACGAGACGGCGACTGCCGCGTGAGCGCGACTGCCGACTGCATCGTGGCTGGTCGCGCCCACGCGGCGGAGCCGCACATCCATACTGCCCCGCGCTCTTCAGGGGGTTTCAGAACACGTACGCCTCCACCTCGGCCAGGTACCGAGCCCGCAGTTCCTCGTCGTCCTCCAGGAAGGAGGCGAGGAAGGAGTTGCGGGCCAGCTCCCGGAGCCGTTCCCGGTCAAGGCCCAGCGCCGAGCGCACCGCGTCGAAGTTGTCGCCCGCGTACCCGCCGAAGTAGGCCGGGTCGTCGGAGTTGACCGTGCACATCAGGCCGGCGTCGAGCATCGCGGGCAGCGGGTGGTCGGCGAGGGTGTCGACGGTCCGCAGCCGCACGTTGGACAGCGGGCACAGGGTCAGCGGCACCCGCTCCCGCACCAGCCGCTCGACCAGCGCCGGGTCCTCCATGCAGCGCAGCCCGTGGTCGACGCGCTCGACACCGAGGACGTCCAGGGCCTCGGTGATGTAGGCGGGCGGGCCCTCCTCGCCGGCGTGCGCGACGCGGCGCAGGCCGAGCGCGGCGGCCGCCTCGTAGACCTCGCGGAACTTCACCGGCGGATGGCCGACCTCGGCCGAGTCCAGGCCGATGCCGGTGATCCGGTCGAGATACGGTTCGGCGGCCCGCAGCGTCTCGCTCGCCGACTCGGCGGAGTCGTCGCGCAGGAAGCACATGATGAGGCGGGTGGAGATCCCGTGGTTCGCCTCGCTGCCGCCCAGCGCCCGCCACAGCCCCTCGACGACGGTGCCCAGCTCGACGCCCCGCTTGGTGTGCGCCTGCGGGTCGAAGAAGATCTCCGCGTGCCGCACGCCCTGGGCGGCGGCTCGGGCGAGATAGGCGTTCGCGAGGTCGGCGAAGTCCTGCTCGGTGCGCAGGACGGCCATGAGTTCGTAGTACAGGTTCAGGAAGGACTGGAGGTCCTCGAACCGGTAGGCCTCGCGGAGCGCGTCGGTGTCGCCGTACGGCAGCGTGACACCGTTGCGGGCGGCCAGCTCGAAGGCGAGCTCGGGTTCGAGGGTGCCTTCGATATGGAGGTGCAGTTCTGCTTTGGGGAGGGGCATCAAAGCATCGTACGGCGGTATTACCGACGTTTCGGTAGCGGGACCCGGAGCAGGTCGTGCGCGACCGTCAGCTCCCCGTCGAACCCGGCGTCCCGTGCCTGCCGCTCGAACTCGTCCGGTTCGGTGTACCGCTGGCTGAAATGGGTGAGCACGAGATGCCGTACGCCGCTGTCGAGCGCGACGCGGGCGGCCTGACCGGCGGTCAGATGACCGTGCTCGGAGGCGAGTTCGCCGTCCTCGTCCAGGAAGGTGGACTCGATGACGAGCATGTCGCAGCCCTCGGCGAGGGTGTACACCCCGTCGCACAGCCGGGTGTCCATGACGAACGCGAACCGCTGTCCGCGCCGGATCTCGCTCACGTCGTCCAGCGAGACCCCGTCGAGCACGCCCTCGCGCTGGAGCCGGCCGACGTCCGGGCCCTTGATGCCGTGCGCGGCGAGCCGTTCGGGCAGCATGCGGCGGCCGTCGGGCTCGACGAGGCGGTAGCCGTAGGACTCGACGGGGTGCGACAGCAGGGCGGTGTGCAGCGTGTAGCCGCCGGTGTCGGCGATGACGCCGTCGGTGTCGACCGGGGCCTCGGTGAGGTCGACGGTCTCGCGGTAGGCGGTGGCGTACCGCAGCCGGTCGAAGAAGCGCCGGCCGGACCGCGGGTAGTGGGCCGTGACGGGGTGCGGGACCTTGTCGAGGTTGATCCGCTGGATGACCCCGGCGAGGCCCAGCGAGTGGTCCCCGTGGAAGTGGGTGACGCAGATCCGGTTCAGGTCATGGGCCGCGACGCCGGCCCGCAGCATCTGGCGCTGTGTGCCCTCGCCGGGATCGAAGAGGATGCCCTCGCCGTCCCACCGCAGCAGATAGCCGTTGTGGTTCCGGTGCCGGGTCGGGACCTGGCTCGCCGTCCCGAGGACGACCAACTCACGTACGGACATGACGGCTTCGTGACCTAGCCGGGCGGCCACTGCAGGCCGCGGCCGCCGAGGACGTGGGCGTGCGCGTGGAACACGGTCTGGCCGGCGCCGGCGCCGGTGTTGAAGACGACGCGGTAGCTCTCCAGCTGGTCCTCGTCGGCGACGGCCCGGGTCTCGCGCAGGACGTCCGCGACGAGGGCCGGCTCGGCGGCGGCGAGGGTGGCGGCGTCCTTGTAGTGCGCCTTGGGGATGACCAGGACGTGGGTGGGCGCCTGGGGGTTGATGTCCCGGAAGGCGACGGTCGTCTCCGTCTCGCGCACGATCGTCGCCGGAACATGCTTCGCGACGATCTTGCAGAACAAGCAGTCGTCCTGCGGCTCCCCTGCCATGTTCCCTCCGGGGGTCGGGCCGGTCCGGTTTACGGGAGGCATCGTATCGTCGCTGGGTGCGGGTGCGTGGGGGTTGATCGCGCGCACGCGGCGGAGCCGCACATCGATACGGCCCCCGCGCCCCTATGAGGTCGGCAGAGCCGGCGGTGTTTTCGCCGGGCTGGTCTCCAGTCCCTCCAGTGCGATGCGGATCGCCTCGTCCAGTTGGGCGTCCCTGCCCGCCATCCAGTCCTGCGGGCGCTGGAACACCTCCACGTCCGGGTCGACGCCGTGGTTCTCGACGTCCCAGCCGTAGCCCTCCAGCCAGATGGCGTACTTCGGCTGGGTGATCAGCGTGCCGTCGACCAGCCGGTAGCGGCTGTCGATGCCGATCACTCCGCCCCAGGTCCGGGTGCCCACCACCGGGCCGAGGCCCAGCGCCTTGATCGCCGCGTTGACGATGTCACCGTCGGAGCCGGAGAACTCGTCCGCCACCGCCACCACGGGACCCCGGGGAGCGTCCTGCGGATAGCTGTACGGCCGCATCCCGCGCGGCAGTTCCCAGCCCACGATCCGCCGGGCCAGCTTCTCCACCACGAGCTGGGAGGTGTGTCCGCCGCCGTTCTCGCGGACGTCCACGACGAGTCCCTCCCGGGCCACCTCGATCCGCAGGTCCCGGTGGATCTGGGCCCAGCCCGGCGCCTGCATGTCCGGCACGTGGAGGTAGCCGAGCCGGCCGCCGGACTTCTCGTGGACGTAGGCCCTCCGGTCCGCGACCCACGCGTGGTAGCGCAGCGGCTGCTCGTCCGCGATGGGCACCACGACCGCGTGCCGTACGTCCCCGCCGCCGGCCGGGGAGACGGTCAGCTCGACCGCCTTGCCGGCCGTGCCGACGAGCAGCGGTCCGGGCCCGGTCACCGGGTCCACCGGCACGCCGGCCACCGCGACGATCGCGTCGCCGGCCCGGATCGCGACGCCGGGCGCGGCCAGCGGAGCCCGTGCCTCGGGGTCGGAGGTCTCCGACGGCAGGATGCGGTCGATGCGCCAACTGCCGTCGGCGTGCCGGGAGATGTCGGCGCCGAGCAGGCCCTGGCGGGGCCCGCCGCCGTACCCGCCGCGTGAGGAGACGTAGGCGTGCGAGGTTCCCAGCTCGCCCTGCACCTCCCACAGCAGGTCGATCAGGTCGTCGTGGGTGGCGACGCGGTCCAGGAGGGAGCGGTAGCGGTCCAGGACGCCCGGCCAGTCCACGCCGCTCATGTCGGGCCGCCAGAAGTGGTCCCGCATGATGCGGCCGGCCTCGTCGAACATCTGCCGCCACTCGGCGGCCGGGTCGATCCGCTGCCGGACCCGCGTCAGGTCGACCGTGATGTTCGAGTCGCTGTCGTCGTCGCCGGAGGCGCGCCGGTCGCTGGGGACGACCTTGAGCCTGCCGTCGGTCCACAGCAGCACCCGCTTGCCGTCGCCGCTGACCTCGAAGTCGTCGGCGTCGTCGGCGAGATGCTCGACGCGTCGCTGGAGGAGGTCGTAGCGCTCCAGCTCGGTCTTGGGCTCGGGGTCCTCGGGGGTGGCCCGGGAGGAGCCGAGCGCGCCCTGCACGGGGTGGCGCAGCCACAGCACGCCGTCCTTGGCGGCCCGCAGCTGTGTGTAGCGGGCGGCCTCGACGGGGAACGGCACGATCCGGTCGGCGAGCCCTTCGAGGTCGATCCGGGTGGTCGGGGTGCCCTCGCTGTCGGGGGTCTCCTCCTTGTCCGGCGCGTCGAAGGGGCGGCCGTGCCGCTGCGGGCCGAAGGGGGACGGGGTGGTGGCCGCCAGGGTGATCAGGTGCGGGCGGGAGCCGACCACGAAGGCCAGGTCGAAGACGTGCTCGTCGTAGACCGGGTCGAAGGCGCGCGTGGACAGGAACATCAGGTGCTTGCCGTCCTGCGTGAACGCGGGCGCGTAGTCCTGGAAGCGCAGCGGGGTCGCCTCGGAGACCGACAGGTCGGTGGTGTTGGCGAGCTTGAGCTGGGCCAGCGGGCGCGGGCCGGGGTGCGACCAGGCCAGCCAGGCCGAGTCGGGCGAGAAGACCAGCCCCGAGACGTCGCCGTCCACGCTGCGGTCGACCTCGCGGACCTCGCCGCTCTCCCGCTCGACGAGCAGCAGCCGGCCGTCGTGCGCGGCGACCGCCGCCCGGCTCCCGTCGGGTGCCATGGCCAGTTCCAGGACCCGCCCGAGCTGCCCCGCGGCCAGCCTGCGCGGGGTGGCCCCGGGCGCGAGTCCGGTCGCGGGGGCGAACTCCAGCGCGTCGTCGCCCTCGGCGTCCGTCACCCACACCACCCACTCCTCGCCGTCCGCCCGGAAGGTGCGCGGCGAGCGGGCCCGTACGCCGGGCTCGGCGGCCAGCGCGCGGGCGGGGCCGGAGCGGTGGGTGACCCAGTGGACGGTGCCCCGGACGCAGACGGCGCTGCCGCGCGCGGTGTGGTCGGGCGCTGCTTCCCCGAAGGAGCGGGCGGCGTTCAGCGCGTAGGGCCGGCGGTCGGTGCGCTGCCCGCCGAGCCGGATGTCCAGCGGGCGCGGCTCGGCCCCGTCGAGGTCGTCCAGCAGCCAGAGTTCACCGGCGGACGCGTAGACGACACGGGTGCCGTCGCTCGCGGCGTGCCGGGCATAGAAGCCGCTCTCGGCACCGCTCGAGCCGGAGGTGCTCGCCACAGGGGTGTGCCGGCGCAGATCGGAGCCGTCGGCGAGGGAGGAGTACACGGCCCCCACGCCCTCGTGGTCGGAGAGGAAGGCGAGCCGCTCCCCCACCCACACGGGGTCCTCGAGGTTCCCGTCCAGCTCCTCGTGGAGCCGTACGAAGTCTCCCTCGCCCTCCCGGTCGATCCACAGCTTGCCCGCCGTACCGCCCCGGTAGCGCTTCCAGCGGGCCGCCTCCAGACCCATCGGCGCGGAGGCGAGCACCAGGTGCGGCCCGTGCACCACGTCACCGACGGGGCCGTACGGCAGGGTGGTCGCGGGGCCGCCGTCGAGCGGGACCGTGTGGGCCCAGGTGCGGCGGCTGCCCGCCTGGCCCTGGGTGCTGATGGCGAGGACCCGGCCGTCCGGGGTCCAGCCGCGCACCCTGGTCTGCCAACTGCCCCAGTGCGTCAGGCGCTTCGAGGGCCCGCCGTCGACGGGCGCGATGTGCACCTCGGGGGCGCCGTCGCGGGTGGAGGTCCACGCGACGGTCGAGCCGTCGGGCGAGATGCGCGGCCGGGAGACCGGCACGTTGTCGGCGCTGACGCGCCAGGCGCGGCCGCCGTCGAGGGGGGCGAGCCAGACGTCGTCCTCCGCGGTGAAGGCGACCAGGTCACCGCACAGGTGCGGGTATCGCAGATACGAGGCCGGGGGGCGGGGAGCCGAAGTCGAGGCAGACGTCGCGGACTGTGTCACCCGATCACCCTAAGCAAGCGCGGCGTGCGCGAACAGCCCTTTGGATCACTTGCCCGCTCCGGCCGGGGAAAGCGGTCACTTGCCCTCCGGCCAGCAGTTCGGGCGCTGCTCGCAGTAGACGGTTCTGGTGACGGTCACCGTGACGGTGGGGCCGGGCTGCTGTCCGCCGCCGGGGTTCACCGGCGAGGGGGTGGCGTTGCAGTTGCCCAGCCCGTTGACGTGGAACCACTCCTTGCCGTCGATCTTGGCGACGAGGTCGCCGCGCACACAGGCGCCGCTGACGGCGCGGGTGATCCGGCCGGTGACGACGATGTCCTTGCCGTCGCCGGTCTCGCCCTCGCAGTCGACCTTGACCACGGTGTTCTCGCTCGCCGTGGCGCTGGAGTTGCTGCCGTTGCCGTCGTAGGAGCCGGTGCAGTTGAGCCACTGCACATCGGCCTTCTGCCGTTCCAGTTCCGCGGTCACGGTCTGGTCGGTGGTGAACGCGACGGTCGCGCTGCTCAGTCCGCCGGGGTCGCAGGCGCCCAGCCCGCCGACCGCGATCACGGCGAGCGCGGCGGCACCCGCCGCCCGCGTCCCGCGCCCGCGGCGCCCCGCACGCCGGTCCGCGCGACCCCGAATCCTCCTCAATGCCCCCATGGGAGGGGAGCCTGCCACTGTCCCGGCCGACGCGGTAGAGCGCATACGGCCACTGACGGCTCGGGCACGTCACAATCGGGTGTCACCCAACCCGCCCCGCCCGGAGGACCGTTGTCCCCTTCACGGACCCCCTCTCGCGCCCTGCCCGTGCCCCGCGCCTCGGACGACCCCGACCGGTCCGGGACGGACACCGCCGCCGACCCCGCGGCGGGGCCGCCCGCGCCACCGCGCCGGCGGCGGGTGCGGATGCTCGTCGACGTGGTCGCCCACGAGGATGAAGTGACCTATGCGACAGCCCTGTTCGAGGAGCGCGGCTGGACCGTGCGGGCGGCGCGGGAGGACGAGGCGGCGGCCTCCGCCGCACACCGCACCACGCTGGTCGTCGAGGTCCGGCTGCACGGAGCCCGTCTCGGCGCCCTGCGCACGGCCACCCTGGCAGTCGAACGCCTCGCGCAGCAGGCCGAGTTGGGCGCATGGGTGCGGGACGCGGCGCTGGTCGAGCACGAGCGCCCGGCGCGCACCACGTACGCCGTGCACCGCGCCCTGCCGACGCTGGGGCGTCTGTGGATCCGGCTGGGCGGCGCGGACGAGCAGCGTGCGGTGACCGTGCCGGCGGGCCCCCGCTCGCGGGAGGCGGCGGCAACCGAGCTGGCGGCGCGCACGCTGGGCGGCCGCTCCTACGATCCCGAGGCGCACGGGCTGCGGGTGCCGGGGCACTCGGACCCGGACCCGCCACGCGACGAGTCCCCGCACGAACGCCGGGTCCGGCTGGTCTGGTTGACGGCGGGCGCGGCCGGCCTCGTTCTCGCGATCGTCTGCGGGATGTACGTCGTGTGGGCCGACGGCGCCTGGAAGGTGCTGCCCGCCCTGCTGAGCACGGCGGGCGCGCTGCCGCTCGGCCGGACCCTGAAGGAGACGCGGGCCCGTGGACGGGGCGTCCAGTGGGCCGCGGGGGCCGCGGGCACCACGGCGCTGGCGGCCTTCGGCGCACTGGTCGGCCGGGACACCCCGCCCCGGGTGCTGTGGGCGTGCGCGCTGCTGCTGGCCGTCGGCGTGTTCACGGGCGCGGGGGTGGTGCTGGCGCTGCGCCGCACCTTGTTCACCCGGCACGCGGCCTGGCTGGTGCCGCTGTCGGTGCCGGTGCTGTGGTCGATGGTGGGCTGGCTGGGCGGACAGATGCACGACGCCTATCTGGACCGCTTCGACATCCGCGTGGAGGCGGTGCCCGCGCCGCGCCTCGGCACCTATCTGGTGGCCGCCGAACCGATGGGGCTCGCGCTGGGCAGCGCGCTGTTCTTCGTGGCGATCGTGGGCTGGCTGCGCCACTTCCATCTGGGCCGGGACGCCAGCAACCGCTTCTTCGCCATCGTCCTGGCGACGCTGATCATCGTCGTGTACGCCCTGAGCGCGATCGCCCTGGGCACCGGCCAGGCGGCGAGCGCGGCGGGACGGGCCGCGGAGGACGCCGCCCGGCAGGGCACCGCGCCACCCGCCTACTTCGGCATCCACGGCCACTTCATGTGCGTGCGCCCGGTGCCGTCCGACGGGACCGTGGCGGTGGAGAACGGCCCCGTGGCCACCGGCCACCCGGTGCTCTCCTTCGGCACGTCCGGCGACTGGATCTGGCTGTGGGACCCGGCCCGCAACAACGGCACGGTCCAGGAGTCCTTCGCCGTCCGCCGCGAGGACGTCCGGCTCATCCCGGCGGCACACCCGGGGTCACGGCGCTGCCCGGCGCCGTAGCGAGGTCAGCCGCGCAGCAGCAGCCACTCCTGCAGCTCCACCAGGTTGCCCTCCGGGTCCTTGAGGTGGGCGACCCGCATGCGGTCGGCCATCGGGGCGGGGCCGTGCATGAGGGTCGCGCCGCGGGAGGTGATCTGGGCGCAGTAGGTGTCCAGGTCGTCCACGCGCAGGACGACCATGGAGCGGTGGCCGGTGGCGCCGTCGCCGAGTTCGCCGAGGACCTCGGCCATCATGACCCGGTCCTGGAGGGCGATGCCCGCCGACCCGGTGGCGGGGCTGAACTTCTCGTACGGCCCGTCCGTCGCCCCGGACTGCGGCTTGAGACCGAGGACGTCGGCGTAGAAGCGGTAGCACGCGGCGAAGTCGGTGACCAGCAGCCGTACTTGGGCGAGTTCCACGGCGGACGTGCCTCCCGGTGTCAGGACCAGCGGCCGGTGCGGCCGAGGAGCAGTGCCGTCGCCGCGGTTCCGGCGGTGGAGGTGCGCAGGACGGTACGGCCCAGACGGTACGCCTTCGCTCCCGCCGCCTCGAAGAGCGCGAGCTCCTCCGGGGCGACCCCGCCCTCGGGCCCGACGACGAGCACGATCTCGCCCTCGGCGGGCAGCTCCGCGGTCGCGAGCGGCTCGCTGCCGTAGTCGCGGTCCTCGTGCAGTACGGCGGCGAGGTCGGCCGCCGCGAGCAGCGCCGCGACCTGCTTGGTCGTCGCCGCGTCCGCGACCTCGGGGAAGCGCACCCGGCGGGACTGCTTGCCGGCCTCGCGGGCGGTGGCCCGCCATTTGCCGAGCGCCTTGACGCCCCGCTCGCCCTTCCACTGCGTGATGCACCGGGACGCCGCCCACGGCACGATCGCGTCGACGCCGGTCTCGGTCATGGTCTCGACGGCGAGTTCACCGCGGTCGCCCTTGGGCAGGGCCTGTACGACGGTGATCCGGGGCCGCTCGGGGGCCTCCTCGGCCACGGCACCGAGCTCCAGCACCAGCCGGTCCTTGCCCTCGGCCGCCTTGACGACGCCCTCGGCCCAGCGGCCGAGCCCGTCGGTGAGGACGACCTCCTCGCCGGCCCGCAGCCGCTTCACCGAGACGGCGTGCCGGCCCTCGGGCCCGTCGAGCACGAACTCGGTACCGCCGGCCCGCTCCAGCGACTCGACGACGAACACCGGCGCGGTCATCCGGCGGCACCGCCCTTCGGGAAGGCGGACAACGCTGTCGACGCCGCGTCCAGTTCCGCGACCAGGACCTCCACCAGCCGCCCGGCGGCGAGTTCGCGTGCCATCCGGTGCCCCTGTCCGGCCCACAGCGCCATGCCCTGCGGGTCGCCGGACGCGGCGGCCTTCTTGCGCAGCGGCGAGGTGAGGTGGTGGACCTCGGGGTAGGCGGCGGGGGCGTACGGGCCGTGCTCGCGCAGGAAGCGGTTGACCAGGCCGCGAGCGGGACGTCCGGAGAACGCGCGCGTCAGCTCGGTACGGACGAACAGGGGGTTGGTCAGCGCCTGCTTGTGCAGGGCGTTCGCACCGGACTCGGGGGTGATCAGGAAGGCGGTGCCGAGCTGTGCGGCGCCGGCGCCGGCCGCGAGGACGGCGGCGATCTGGCTGCCGCGCATGATGCCGCCCGCGGCGACCAGCGGCAGGCTCACGGTCTCGCGGACCTGGGCGAGGAGTGACAGCAGGCCGATGCCGGTGCCGTCGGTCTCGGGGTGGTCGCGATGGGTGCCCTGGTGGCCGCCGGCCTCGACGCCCTGCACGATGACCGCGTCGGCGCCGGCCCGCTCCACGGCGAGGGCCTCGTCCGGGGTGGTGGCGGTGACGAGGGTGACGGTGCCGGCGCGGCGCAGGGCCTCCAGCACCTCGGCAGCGGGCACGCCGAAGTGGAAGGAGACGACGGGCACCGGGTTGTCGAGCAGCACGGCGAGCTTGGCGTCGTAGCCGTCGTCCCGGCCGCTGTCCGGGTCCCCCAGCTCGACCTCGTACCAGGCGGCCTCACCGGCGAGCTGATGGGCGTAGACCTCCACGGCCGCGGCGTCGGCGTACTCGGGCTGCGGCATGAACAGGTTGACGCCGAAGGGCCGCTGGGTCAGTCCCCGCAGCTGCTTGATCTCCTGGTACATCCCGTCGGCGGTTTTGTACCCGGCTGCGAGAAACCCCAGCCCACCGGCCTCGGACACGGCGGCGGCGAGATGCGGCACGGAGACGCCGCCCGCCATGGGGGCCTGCACGATCGGATGGGGGAAAAGATCGGTCAGCGCGGAGGACATGACGGCATGTTGTCACGTCCTCCGAACAAGTCCGAATCGGGTCTACCGCTTGGCACGGGCCTGCACCGACCAGCCCGTCCGGCGGGTCAGGACGAGGCCGTTCAGGCCGACAGCGGGGGCCTGGGGGCGGCAGCCCCCAGCACGGCGAGCAACCCCTACAAACGGTCAGCGACCATTGAACGCGTCCTTCAACCGCGAGAACAACCCTTGCTGGCCCGGCTGGAACTGCCCCTGCGGGCGCTCCTCGCCGCGGAGCTTGGCCAGCTCGCGCAGGAGGCGTTCCTGTTCGGGGTCGAGCTTGGTCGGGGTCTGGACCTCGACGTGCACGATGAGGTCGCCCCGGCCGCCGCCCCGCAGATGCGTGACACCGCGCCCGTGCAGCGGGATCGACTGGCCGGACTGGGTGCCGGGCCGGATGTCGACCTCCTCCATGCCGTCCAGCGTCTCCAGCGGCACCTTCGTGCCGAGCGCCGCCGCGGTCATCGGGATGGTGACCGTGCAGTGCAGGTCGTCGCCGCGCCGCTGGAACGTCGAGTGGGGGAGTTCGTGGATCTCGACGTACAGGTCACCGGCGGGACCGCCGCCGGGCCCGACCTCGCCCTCACCGGCGAGCTGGATCCGGGTGCCGTTGTCGACACCGGCCGGGATCTTGACCGTCAGGGTGCGCCGGGACCGGACGCGGCCGTCGCCGGCGCACTCGGGGCACGGCGTCGGGACGACGGTGCCGAAGCCCTGGCACTGCGGGCAGGGGCGCGAGGTCATGACCTGGCCCAGGAAGGACCGCGTCACCTGCGACACCTCACCGCGGCCGCGGCACATGTCACACGTCTGGGCGGAGGTGCCGGGTGCGGCCCCTTCGCCGTTGCAGGTGTTGCAGACGACGGCCGTGTCGACCTGGATGTCCTTCGTGGTGCCGAAGGCCGCCTCGTCGAGCTCGACCTCCAGCCGGATCATCGCGTCCTGGCCGCGCCGGGTGCGCGAGCGCGGACCGCGCTGGGACGCCGTACCGAAGAAGGCGTCCATGATGTCCGAGAAGTTGCCGAAGCCGCCCGCGCCGAAGCCGCCCGCGCCCGCGCCGCCCGCCTGGGACAGCGGGTCGCCGCCGAGGTCGTAGACCTGCTTCTTCTGCGGGTCCGACAGCACCTCGTAAGCGGCGTTGATCTCCTTGAACCGCTCCTGGGTCTTCGGGTCCGGGTTGACGTCCGGGTGCAGCTCGCGGGCGAGCCGCCGGAAGGCCTTCTTGATCTCTTCCTGCGACGCGTCGCGGCGCACGCCGAGCACGGCGTAGTAGTCCGTGGCCACTTACGACTCCGCCAGGATCTGTCCGACGTAACGTGCCACTGCGCGTACCGCTCCCATCGTTCCCGGGTAATCCATGCGGGTCGGTCCGACCACGCCGAGCTTGGCGACTGCCTCGCCGCCCGAACCGTAGCCCACCGAGACCACGGAAGTGGAGTTGAGTCCCTCATAGGCGTTCTCGTGCCCGATCCGCACGGTCATGCCCGAATCCCCGGCCTCGCCAAGCAACTTGAGGAGGACGACCTGTTCCTCCAGGGCTTCCAGGACCGGCCGGATGGTGAGGGGGAAGTCATGTCCGAAGCGGGTGAGATTGGCGGTGCCGCCGATCATCAGCCGCTCCTCGTTCTCCTCGACGAGTGTCTCCAGGAGGGTGGAGAGCACGGTCGAGACGGTGCCGCGGTCCTCGATGTCGAAGGCCTCGGGGAGGTCCTCGACGAGCCGGGGCACATCGGTGAAGCGCCGCCCCGCGACCTTGCTGTTCAGCCGCGCCCGCAGATCCGCGAGCGAGGCCTCGCCGAACGGCGCCGGGCAGTCGACCATCCGCTGCTCGACCCGTCCGGTGTCCGTGATCAGCACCAGCATCACCCGAGCGGGCGCCAGCGAGAGCAGTTCGACGTGCCGGACGGTGGACCGGGTCAGCGACGGGTACTGCACGACGGCGACCTGCCGGGTGAGCTGCGCGAGCAGCCGTACGGTCCGGGCCACCACGTCGTCGAGGTCGACGGCGCCGTCGAGGAAGTTCTGGATGGCGCGTCGCTCGGGCGGGGTCATCGGTTTGACGCCGGCGAGCTTGTCGACGAACAGCCGGTAGCCCTTGTCGGTGGGGATGCGCCCGGCGCTGGTGTGCGGCTGGGCGATGAAGCCCTCGTCCTCCAGGGCCGCCATGTCGTTGCGGACGGTCGCCGGGGAGACGCCGAGGTTGTGCCGCTCGGTGAGCGCCTTGGAGCCGACGGGCTCCTCCGTGCCGACGTAGTCCTGGACGATGGCGCGCAGCACCTGGAGCCTGCGTTCACTCAGCATCTCGCGCACACCTCCAGAAGGTCGTTCCCCTTGGCATCTTTCCTGGCACTCTGTCCATCCGAGTGCCAGCCGTCCCCGGCCAGTGTACGGCGGTGGGGTACACCCCGGGCAAGGCCGGGCCAGGTCCGCCGTGCTCGACGCGGGTGTCCCCGCTAGCGTCGCCGCATGACGGTGACTTGGGAAGAGCTGGGATGGGAGGAGCTGGCGTCCGGCGTGGGCCGGTGTCGGCTTCCGGGCTGGGACTGCACGGCGGGGCTGGTCGTGGGCGACGGCACGGCACTGATCGTCGACGCCGGTTCCAGCCTCGCGGAGGGCGTGCGGCTGCGTACGCAGGCGCAGTGGCTCGCCGGTCACCGTGTGACTCATCTCGCGCTGACGCACCCCCACTTCGACCATGTCTTCGGTGCGGCGGCGTTCGCGGGCACGGAGGTCTACGGCCCGGTCGGCATGGACACGGTGCTCGACGGCCGGCAGGCGCGCGAGGAGCTGCGGGACGACGCGGTGACCAACGGCCTGGATCCGGCCGCGGCGGAGGAGGCGGTGGACGCGCTGATCCGCCCGCACCACCAGGTCAGCGGCGAGTGGACGCTCGACCTGGGGGGTGGCCGCCAGGTCCTGCTGGCGAACGTGGGCCCGGCCCACACCGCCCACGATCTGGTCGTGCTCGTGCCGGGCGACACCCCCGGCGACCGGGAGGTGGTGTTCTGCGGCGATCTGGTGGAGGAGTCGGGTGAACCCCAGGCCGGTCCCGACGCGGTGCCGTCGCGCTGGCCGGCCGCCCTGGACCGTCTCCTCGCCCTGGGCGGCGAGGACGCGCTGTACGTGCCCGGTCACGGAGCGGTGGTGGACGCGCGGTTCGTCCGGCGCCAGCGCGAGGCCCTGGCCACCCGTTTCGGCGTGTCGCGCTGATCCGCCGGACGGGTGGGCCGCGCTTCTCCTATCGTCATCCGAATGCGCCAGTACTCCCCGGACCTGACCCCGCCCTGGAAGAAGAAGCCCGGGCCCGTCCCCGAGGTCCCCGCGGAGCCCGGCCTCGTGGTCGAGGAGCCCGGCACGGGGTTCTGCGGCGCGGTGATCCGCTGCGAGGCGGGCACGGTGACCCTGGAGGACCGCTTCGGCAAGCACCGGGTGTTCCCGATGGAGCCGCGCGGGTTCCTGCTGGAGGGCAAGGTGGTGACGCTCGTCCGGCCGACGGGCGCGGCCCCGGTACGCCCCACCCGTACGGCCTCCGGTTCGGTCGCCGTCCCCGGGGCACGCGCGCGGGTGGCCCGCGCCGGCCGTATCTACGTGGAGGGCCGGCACGACGCCGAGCTGGTCGAGCGCGTGTGGGGCGACGACCTGCGCATCGAGGGCGTGGTGGTGGAGTACCTGGAGGGTGTCGACGACCTGCCGTCGGTCGTCGCGGACTTCGCGCCGGGCCCGGACGCGCGGCTGGGCGTCCTGGTCGACCATCTGGTCCCCGGCTCCAAGGAATGGCGCATCGCCGAGTCCGTGACCAGCGAGCACGCCCTGGTGGTGGGCCACCCGTACATCGACATCTGGGAGGCGGTGAAGCCGTCGTCCCTGGGCATTGCGGCCTGGCCGCGGGTGCCGCGCGGGCAGGACTGGAAGACGGGGGTGTGCCGGGCGCTGGGATGGCCGGAGAACACCGGTGCCGCCTGGCAGGCGATCCTGGGCCGGGTGCGCTCCTACAAGGACCTGGAGCCGGAGCTGCTGGGACGCGTGGAGGAGCTGATCGACTTCGTCACGGCTCCGGCGTAGGACGCCCGCCCGGCTCAGTCCACGAGGTCCCGCACCACCGCGTCCGCCAGCAACCGGCCCCGCAGCGTCAGCACCGCGTGCCCCTCGTCGTACGGACCCTGCTCCAGGAGCCCGTCCGTCAGGGCGCGGCGGGCCGCCCGCAGGCCGTCCGGCCGCAGCAGCGCCAGGGGCACGCCCTCGCGCAGCCGCAGCTCCAGCAGGACGCGCTCCACCCTGCGGTCCTCGTCCGACAGGAGTTCGCGGCCGGCACCGGGTGACCGCCCGGCCGCCAGCGCCGCCGCGTACGCGCCCGGGTGCTTGACGTTCCACCAGCGCACCCCGCCGACGTGCGAGTGGGCTCCGGGGCCCGCGCCCCACCAGTCGGCGCCGCGCCAGTACAGCTCGTTGTGCAGACAGCGGGCGGCCTCGGAGGTCGCCCAGTTGGAGACCTCGTACCAGTCGAAACCGGCCGCCGACATCACCTCGTCCGCGATCAGGTAGCGGTCCGCGTGGACGTCGTCGTCCGTCATCGGGACCTCGCCGCGGCGGATCCGGCGGGCCAGCTGGGTGCCCTCCTCCACGATCAGGGCGTACGCGCTGACGTGGTCGGGGCCGGCGCCCAGCGCCGCCTCCAGGGAGGCCCGCCAGTCGTCGTCCGACTCGCCCGGGGTGCCGTAGATCAGGTCCAGGTTCACATGCTCGAAGCCCGCGGCACGGGCCTCGGCGACGCAGGCCTCGGGGCGGCCGGGGGTGTGCGTGCGGTCGAGGATCCTCAGCACGTGCTGCTTCGCGCTCTGCATGCCGAAGGAGATCCGGTTGAAGCCGCCCTCGCGGAGCGTGGCCAGATAGGCCGGGTCCACCGACTCGGGGTTCGCCTCCGTGGTGATCTCCGCGTCCGGCGCCAGCCCGAACTCGTCGCGGATCGCCCCCAGCATCCGTACGAGATCGTCGGCGGCCAGCAGGGTGGGCGTACCGCCGCCGACGAAGACCGTGCGGACCTCGCGGGGGTCGTCTCCGAGGACCTTGCGGGCCAGGCGGATCTCGTCGACGAGCGTCTCGGCGTAGTTGTCGCGGGACGCCAGCACTCCGCCGGTGCCGCGCAGCTCGGTGGCGGTGTAGGTGTTGAAGTCGCAGTAGCCGCAGCGGGTCGCGCAGTACGGGACGTGCAGATAGAAGCCGAGGGGGCGGTCGGCGGTCCCGGTGAGCGCGGAGGCGGGCAGCGCGCCGTCGTCGGGAACGGGCTCGCCGTCGGGGAGTGCGGAGGGCATGGGTTCCATTGTCCAGCACGCGCGGGTGATCTCCGGAACCCCTACTCGGCCTGGAGCACCAGCAGCGCCAGGTCGTCCTCCGGCGGGCGGCCGCCGAACTCGTGCACCAGCCGGCGGATCCGTTCCGCGATCAGCTGGGCGTTCAGGCCGACGCACCCGGCGAGCGCGGTCGCGAGGCCGTCGCCGTCGTCGAACTGGCGGGAGCCGCTGCGCCGCTCGGTCACGCCGTCGGTCACGCACAGCAGGGTGTCGCCGGGACGCAGCTCGAAGGTCTCGCTGGTGTACGTCGCGTCCTCGACGACCCCGAGGAGGGTCTGCGGCTGCGCGGCGGTGTGGACCTCGCCGTCCGCGCCGAGGAGGAGGGGCAGCGGATGGCCCGCGGAGGCGAGGGTGCAGCGGATGCCGCCCTCGAAGGGCGTGAGCTCGCCGTACAGCAGGGACAGGAACCGGGTCTGCGGGCCGTCGCCGGGCGCTGCCGGGCCGACGAGGGCGCGGGCGGCGGCGTCGGCGGCCTCCGTGGCGTCGTCGAGCAGGAGCTGGTTGAGGCGGTCCAGGACGTCGGAGACGCGGTAGCCCTCGCGGGCGAGGAGCCGCAGCCAGGGCCGCGCGATGCCGATCACCACGGCCGCCTCGGGGCCCTTGCCCTGGACGTCGCCGATGGCGAAGCACCAGCGGCCGTCGCGGGCCGGGAACAGGTCGTAGAAGTCGCCGCTCGGGCCGCCCTTGTCGCACGGCTCGTACACCAGCGCGCTGGCCACACCGGGGATCTCGGCGACGGCGCCGGGCAGCAGGCCGCGCTGCAGGACCCGGCTGATGGTGGCCTGCCGGGCGTACTGGCGGGCCGCGCCGATGGCGAGGGCGACGCGGCGGCTGAGGTCCTCGACCAGTCCGGTGACCTCGTCGGGGAAGCGCACGAGGTCGGCCCGCCCGATGACCAGCGTGCCCAGCGGATGGCCGCCGGCGATCAGGCGGTAGGCGAGCGCGGTGCCGTGGGTCTGGCGGCGGCCGAGCGCGTCGCCGGGCCAGGGGTAGGGCACGGGTCCGGTGCGGTGGTTGTCCGGCGGCAGCGGCGGCTCCTTCTCCAGGGCGCGGCGGAGTTCCTCGATGAGGTTCTCCGAGCCGTGCCAGACGCGGGCGAGCCGGGGCCCGGTCCCCGCGATGCCGTCCACGGCCCAGCCTCCCCCGCCGTCCGCCTCGCCGGAGCGGGCGTAGCCCCAGCGCCCGGCGACCTCGTCCTCCAGCCACACCGCGCACCAGTCCGCGAGGCGCGGCACGATCAGCTGGCCGGCGAGCGCGGCGACGAGGTTCTCGTCGAGCTGCCCGGCGAGCAGGTCGGAGGCCTCGGCGAGGAAGGACAGGGCACCCCGGTTGAGCCAGTCCCGGTCGCGCTCGGCCCGCTGGGGCTCCGGGGCGAGGATCTCCGCGACCCGCAGCCCGCGCTCCAGCGCGCGTTCCTCGGCGTACAGCTCGATGTCGTCCTTGGCCGCCACGGGGTCCTCGGCGGGCAGCCGCGCCCACACGGTCTTGGCGCCGGTTCGGTAGGTGACGCCCCAGGACTCCGCGAGCCGGGACACCAGCCGCAGCCCGCGCCCGTACTCCGGTGTCTCGTACGGCGCCTCCAGCTCCCCGTCGCGGGGTGCGCGTGAGGGGTGGTGGTCCAGGACCTCGACGAGGAGGGCGCCGTCCTCCTCCAGCCGGCAGCTGAGCTCGACCTCGGTGCCGGCGTGGACGACGGCGTTGGTGACGAGTTCGCTGACGGCCACCACGGCGTCGTCGAGGAGCCGCTCGCCGATGTGCTCGGTACCGGGCACTCCGGAGGCGGCCCAGTCGCTGAGGGCGGCGCGCACGAGGGTGCGGGCGGAGCCCGGGGAGAGCGGGCTGCCGGGGAGGACGGTGCGGGTCTGCGCGCCGCCGTTCTCGGGCGCGGGCGCATCACAGGCACGGGTGACGGTCTCCCGTTGCACCGGAATGGCCCCCATGTACAGCTCCCCGAGCGGTTCGGACGAATACGCCTCAGTCGACGCCGACAGAGTGACAGACTGGCCTCGCCCATAAGCACCGAGTTACCGAAGTGGGCCGCCATGAGTGAGAACCGTGCTACGCGTGTGCTCGAAGAAGGACAGAAAGACGGTCACATTCGAGCATCGGATCTGCGCCCGCTGCTCGCCGCGATGACCGCGGCCCGGGACGGGGACTTCCGCCGGGTCCCGGAGACCGGTGAGGGAGTGGTGGCCGAACTGACGGCGGTCTTCAACCAGATCATGGACCGCAGTTCGCACTTCAACGGGGAAGTGCAGCGCGTCAAAAGGGAGTTGGTCCGGCACGGCAGGCTGGACGAGCGGCTGTCCGCCAGCCCGGGCCAGGGCGACTGGACGACCCGCGTCAACGACGTCAACCATCTGCTCGACGCCCTGGTGGCGCCGGCGGCGAACGCGACACGCGTGCTCGACGCGGTGGCGGGCGGCGACCTGACCCAGCGCGTCGATCTGCACGACGGCAGCCGGCAGTTACGCGGCGACCTGCGCCGTCTGGGCCGGGCCGTGAACAAGATGGTCGACCAGCTCTCCCTGTTCACCGGCGAGGTCACCCGGGTGGCCCGCGAGGTCGGCACCGAGGGCCGGCTCGGCGGCCGGGCCAAGGTGACGGGTCTGTCGGGCAGTTGGCGGGACGTGACCGAGGCGGTCAACGCGATGGCGTCCCGGCTGACGGCGCAGGTGCGCGACATCGCGGCGGTGACGACGGCCGTGGCGCGGGGCGACCTGACCCGTACGGTCACCGTCGAGGCGACCGGCGAGCTGCTCGAACTGAAGCTGACCGTGAACACGATGGTGGACCAGCTCTCCGCCTTCGCCGACGAGGTCACCCGCGTCGCGCGCGAGGTCGGCACCGAGGGGCAGCTGGGCGGGCGCGCGCAGGTGCGGGGCGTCTCCGGTGTGTGGAAGGACCTCACCGACAACGTCAACTTCATGGCGTCGAACCTGACCTCGCAGGTGCGCAACATCGCCCAGGTGACCACCGCCGTGGCCAACGGCGACCTGTCGCAGAAGATCACGGTGGACGCCCAGGGCGAGATCCTGGAGCTGAAGTCGACCATCAACACGATGGTGGACCAGCTCTCCGCCTTCGCCGACGAGGTCACCCGCGTCGCCCGGGAAGTCGGCACCGAGGGAAACCTCGGCGGCCGGGCGCAGGTCCGGGGCGTCTCCGGCGTCTGGAAGGACCTCACCGACAACGTCAACTTCATGGCGGACAACCTGACCTCGCAGGTCCGCAACATCGCCCTGGTCTCCACGGCCGTCGCCCAGGGCGACCTCGGCAAGAAGATCACCGTCGAGGCGAAGGGCGAGATCCTGGAGCTGAAGTCGACCATCAACACGATGGTGGACCAGCTCTCCGCCTTCGCCGACGAGGTCACCCGCGTCGCCCGGGAAGTCGGCACCGAGGGAAACCTCGGCGGTCAGGCGCAGGTCCGGGGCGTCTCCGGCGTCTGGAAAGACCTCACCGACAACGTCAACTTCATGGCGCTGAACCTGACCTCCCAGGTCCGCAACATCGCCCAGGTGACCACCGCCGTCGCCAACGGCGACCTGTCCAAGAAGATCACCGTCGACGCCCGCGGCGAGATCCTGGAACTGAAGGACACCGTCAACACGATGGTGCAGCAGCTGCGCGCCTTCGCCGACGAGGTGACCCGGGTGGCCCGCGAGGTCGGCACCGACGGCCGGCTGGGCGGCCGGGCACAGGTGCTGGGCGTCTCCGGCGTGTGGCGGGACCTGACCGACAACGTCAACTACATGGCGGACAACCTCACTTCGCAGGTCCGCAACATCGCCCAGGTCACCACCGCCGTCGCCAACGGCGACCTGTCCAAGAAGATCGACGTGGACGCGCGCGGCGAGATCCTGGAGCTGAAGACCGCCATCAACACGATGGTGGACACGCTCTCCTCCTTCTCCTCCGAGGTCACCCGCGTGGCCCGCGAGGTCGGCTCCGAGGGCCGGCTGGGCGGCCAGGCAAGGGTCGAGGGCGTGTACGGCACCTGGAAGCGCCTGACGACGAACGTGAACGAGCTGGCGTCGAACCTGACCACCCAGGTCCGTGCGATCGCCGAGGTCGCCTCCGCGGTGGCCCAGGGCGACATGTCCCGCTCGATCACCGTGGAGACGCAGGGTGAGGTCGCGGAGCTGAAGGACAACATCAATCTGATGGTGGCCAACCTCCGCGAGACCACCCGCGCGAAGGACTGGCTGGAGTCCAACCTGGCCCGGCTGGCCGCTCTGATGCAGGGCCACCGCGACCTGATGGAGGTCGCCGACCTGCTGCTGCGCGAGCTGACCCCGCTGGTGAACGCGCAGTACGGCGCGTTCTTCCTGGCCGACCCGGACGAGGAGAGCGCGTCCCTGCGCACCACCGTCCCGACGAAGGGCCTGGCGTTCATCGCCGGGTACGGCTCCGCGCAGGGCGCGACCGTCGAGACGGGCGGCCTGCCGGTGCACGGCCTGGTCCGGCAGGCGGCTCGGGAGAAGAAGCGGATCCTCGTGGAGGAGGCACCGCCGGACTACATCAAGATCAACAGCGGTCTCGGCGAGGCGGCCCCCACCAGCGTCGTCATCATCCCGATCCTCTTCGAGGACAAGCTCCTCGGCGTGATCGAGCTCGCGTCCTTCTCCCGCTTCTCCGATGTGCACCTGGCCTTCTTCGACCAGTTCGTCAACACCATCGCCGTCGCCATCAACACGATCATCGCCAACTCCCGTACGGAGTCCCTGCTCGGCGAGTCCCAGCGGCTGGCGATGCAGCTCCAGGAGCGCACGGACGAACTCCAGATGCAGCAGGCGGAGCTGCAGCGCTCCAACGCCGAGCTGGAGGAGAAGGCCGCCCTGCTCGCCACCAGTTCCCAGTACAAGTCGGAGTTCCTGGCGAACATGTCGCACGAGCTGCGCACACCGCTGAACTCCCTGCTCATCCTGGCCCGCCTCCTGTCGGACAACCCCGACGGCCATCTCACCGACCAGGAGGTGCAGTTCGCGACGACCATCCACCGTTCCGGCTCGGATCTGCTCCAGCTGATCAACGACATCCTGGACCTGTCGAAGATCGAGGCCGGCCGGATGGACGTACGCCCGAAGAAGCTGCCGCTGATCAAACTGCTCGACTACGTCCACGCCACCTTCCGCCCGCTCACCCTCGACCGGGGGCTGGCCTTCGAGGTGTCGGTCGGCGAGGACGTGCCGCGCGAGATGTACTCGGACGAACAGCGGCTGCAGCAGATCCTGCGCAACCTGCTGTCCAACGCGATCAAGTTCACCGCGACCGGGCGGGTCGAACTGCGGGTGGGGCGGATCAAGGATCCCGAGCACCTGCACGCCCTGGAGGGCGACGAGGTGATCGCCTTCGCCGTCACCGACACCGGCATCGGCATCGCGGCCGAGAAGCTCCCGGTGATCTTCGAGGCGTTCCAGCAGGCCGACGGCACCACCAACCGCAAGTACGGCGGCACGGGACTCGGCCTGTCCATCAGCAGGGAGATCGCGGGCCTGCTGGGCGGCCGTATCGTCGCCGAGAGCGAGCCCGGCAAGGGCTCCACGTTCACGCTGTACGTCCCGGTCGTCAGCCCCGGTCACTCGGCGACCGGCCCGGTGCCCGAGGACCGTCTCCTGCCGGTCCCGGAGCAGTTGTCGGCCGAGCCGTACGCGGCCACCCACGACGCGGACGACTCATGGCCGACGCCGACCAAGCTGGAGGCGTGGCAGTCGGGCCGGGCGGGCCAGGTGCTGCCGGGCCGGCGGGTGCTGATCGTGGACGACGACATCCGTAACGTCTTCGCGCTGACCCATGTGCTGGGCCGGGTCGGCATGCCGGTGCTGTACGCGGAGAACGGCCGCGAGGGCATCGAGACGCTGGAGCGCACACCGGACGTCGAACTCGTCCTGATGGACATCATGATGCCGGAGATGGACGGATATGAGACGATCTCCGCCATCCGCCGCACCCCGCGGTGGGCTCATCTGCCCATCGTCGCGCTGACCGCGAAGGCCATGCCCGGAGACCGGGAGAAGTCCATCGCGCGGGGCGCCAACGACTACGTACCCAAGCCGGTGGACGTGGATCAGCTCCTCACCGTCGTCTGCGACCTCCTGGACCCCGAGGCCGCGCAGCCGGAGGGCCGTTCCGCGCACCCGGATCACACCGCAGGACCGGGACCGGACACTTCCGAGAGGGAAGAGGTCCCGCCGACCATCACCGAATGAGGCCACTTCACCATGAGCGCTGAGGCAACGACCGACGAGCGTGCGGGAATCCTTCTGGTCGACGACATGGAGGACAACCTGATCGCGCTGGAGGCCGTCCTGGGGTCCCTCAACGAGCCGCTGGTCCGTGCGCGTTCGGGCGAGGAGGCCATGAAGGCGCTGCTGCGACAGCGCTTCGCCCTGGTCCTGCTCGACGTCCGGATGCCGGGCATGGACGGCTTCGAGACCGCGACGAACATCAAGCGGCTCGACCAGACCAAGGACGTCCCGATCATCTTCCTGACCGGCGCGGAGGACGAGCCCGGCTACGCCTTCCGCGGCTATGCCACCGGCGCCGCCGACTATCTGACCAAGCCGTTCGACCCCTGGGTGCTGCGTGCCAAGGTGTCGGTGTTCCTCGATCTGCACCGCAAGACCCGGCAGTTGGAGCACCTGCTGAGCCGCGTGCACGTCCAGAGCAAGCAGCTGAGCACACAGTTGGCGGACCTGGCGGACCAGCTCTCCGACGAAACCCCTCCGGATCTGACGGACCTGCGCGCGCGGGTCCATGAGATACGCCGGCTCGTGGGTTAGGGCCCCGCTGCCCGCCGTGCGAGGGCGCGGGGAACTGCGCGACGGGCCACGACGAACCCGCGGCGGCGCACAGTCCCCCGCCCTCCCCTACGCTTCGCGCGTACCGGCGTACATCTCCTCGATCAGCGCCTTGTACTCCCGCTCCACCACGGGCCGCTTCAGCTTCAGGCTCGGCGTGATCTCACCGTGCTCGACGTCGAGGTCCCGCGGCAGCAGCCGGAACTTCTTGATCGTCTGCCACTTCTGAAGCCCCTCGTTGAGCTTCTTGACGTAGCCGTCGACCATCTCGACGGTGGCCGGCGCGGCCACGATCTCCGCGTACGACTTCCCGGACAGCCCGTTCTCGTCGGCCCACGCCTGGATCGCGACCTCGTCCAGCGCGATCAGCGCGGTGCAGAAGTTCCGGTCGGCCCCGTGCACCAGGATGTTGGAGACGTACGGGCACACCGCCTTGAACTGTCCCTCGACCTCGGCGGGCGCGATGTACTTGCCGCCGGACGTCTTGATGAGGTCCTTCTTGCGGTCGGTGATGCGCAGATACCCGTCCGGGGACAGCTCGCCGATGTCACCGGTGTGGAACCAGCCGTCGGCCTCCAGCACCTCGGCGGTCTTGTCCGGCAGCCCGTGGTAGCCCTCCATGATGCCGGGGCCGCGCAGCAGGATCTCGCCGTCGTCGGCGATACGGACCTCGGTGCCGGGCAGCGGCTTGCCGACCGTGCCGGTGCGGTAGGCCTCGCCCGGGTTCACGAAGGAGGCGGCGGAGGACTCGGTGAGGCCGTAGCCCTCCAGGACGTGGATGCCGGCGCCGGCGAAGAAGTAGCCGATCTCCGGCGCGAGGGCGGCGCTGCCCGAGACGCAGGCGCGCAGGTTGCCGCCGAAGGCCTCGCGGATCTTGGCGTACACGAGGGTGTCGGCGACCTTGTGCTTGGCGGCGAGGCCGAACGGCGCGGAGTGGGTGCCGGTGCGCCGGAAGTTGTCCTGGGTGACCTTGGCGTACTCGCGGGCGACCTCGGCGGCCCACTGGAAGATCTTGTACTTGGCGCCGCCGCCCGCGCGGGCCTTGGCGGCGACCCCGTTGTAGACCTTCTCGAAGATGCGCGGCACGGCGGCCATGTACGTCGGCTGCACGACCGGCAGGTTCTCGATGATCTTGTCGACGCGGCCGTCGACGGCGGTGACGTGGCCGACCTCGATCTGGCCGGAGGTGAGCACCTTGCCGAAGACGTGCGCGAGCGGCAGCCACAGGTACTGCACGTCCTCCGCGCCGACCAGGCCGGTCGCGGCGATCGCCTTCGCCATGTACGACCAGTTGTCGTGCGGCAGCCGCACGCCCTTGGGGCGGCCGGTGGTGCCGGAGGTGTAGATCAGTGTGGCGAGCTGGTCCTTGGTGATCGCACCGACCCGCTGCTTGATCAGCTCGGGGTCCTTCTCCAGCCGGGCCGCGCCGCGGGCCTCCAACTCGGCGAGGCTGAGCACCCAGTCGCCGGTCTCGACGCCGGTCGCGTCGATGACGACGACATGGGTCAGGTTCGGCAGCTCGGCGCGCTTCTCCTGCGCCTTGGCCACCTGGGCGGCGTCCTCGGCGATCAGCACCCGGCTCTCGGAGTCGGAGAGGATGAACGCCGACTCCTCGGCGTTGGTCTGCGGATAGACGGTGGTCGTCGCGGCGCCGGCGCACATGATGCCGAGGTCGGCCAGTATCCACTCGATCCGGGTCGAGGAGGCGAGGGCGACCCGCTGCTCGGGCTGGACGCCCAGCTCGATGAGTCCGGCCGCGATGGCGTAGACCCGCTCGGACGCCTGCCCCCAGCTCAGCGACTTCCACTCCTCGGGGCCCTGCCCCGAGGCCGCCGGCACGGGATAGCGGTACGCCTCGGCGTCCGGCGTGGCGGCCACGCGCTCCAGGAAGAGGGTCGCCACGCTCGGCGGGCGGTTCTCGATCAGTGTCTGTGTGTCGCTCAAGACATCCTCCGGGGGCCCGCGACGATGCGGCTGGCTCAGTGCGGCTGGTTCCTACGCGCGAGACGTTGTTTAACTCGCGAGTAACTATCGAGCAGGGATCAGGTTAAAGGTCGACAGGCCAGTGCGTAAGGGCCCGCGCCCTGTCGTTTCCTCCAGAGGGTCACCTGGCGTACACAAAGAGGCCCGTCGCACTTGCGTGCGACGGACCCCTGTTGCGGTGTTTTGCCGGGCCACCGGGTGTTACCTGCGGTTACTTCTTGCCCTTGCCCGACCCCGCGCTGTCATCGCTGCTGAGCACCGCGATGAAGGCCTCCTGCGGAACCTCCACGGAACCCACCATCTTCATGCGCTTCTTGCCTTCCTTCTGCTTCTCCAGCAGCTTGCGCTTACGCGAGATGTCGCCGCCGTAGCACTTGGCGAGGACGTCCTTGCGGATGGCGCGGATGGTCTCGCGGGCGATGACCCGGGAGCCGATGGCGGCCTGGATCGGCACCTCGAAGGCCTGCCGCGGGATGAGCTCGCGCAGCTTGGCGACCAGGCGCACCCCGTACGCGTACGCGGCGTCCTTGTGGGTGATCGCCGAGAAGGCGTCCACCTTGTCGCCGTGCAGCAGGATGTCGACCTTGACCAGGCTGGAGGTCTGCTCGCCGGTGGGCTCGTAGTCCAGCGACGCGTAACCGCGGGTCTTGGACTTCAGCTGGTCGAAGAAGTCGAAGACGATCTCCGCGAGCGGCAGGGTGTAGCGGATCTCGACGCGGTCCTCGGAGAGGTAGTCCATACCGAGCAGCGTGCCGCGCCGGGTCTGGCACAGCTCCATGATCGAGCCGATGAACTCGGTCGGCGCGAGGATCGTGGCGCGCACGACCGGCTCGTAGACCTCGTTGATCTTGCCCTCGGGGAACTCGCTGGGGTTGGTGACGGTGTGCTCGCTGCCGTCCTCCATCACCACGCGGTAGACCACGTTGGGCGCGGTGGCGATCAGGTCGAGCCCGAACTCGCGCTCCAGTCGCTCCCGGATCACATCGAGGTGCAGAAGCCCCAGGAAGCCGACGCGGAAGCCGAAGCCGAGGGCCGCGGAGGTCTCCGGCTCGTAGACGAGCGCGGCGTCGTTGAGCTGGAGCTTGTCCAGCGCCTCGCGCAGCTCGGGGTAGTCGGAGCCGTCCAGCGGATACAGGCCGGAGAAGACCATGGGCTTGGGGTCCTTGTAGCCCCCGAGCGCCTCCGTGGCCCCCTTGTGCTGGCTGGTGACGGTGTCACCGACCTTGGACTGGCGGACGTCCTTCACACCGGTGATGAGGTAGCCCACCTCACCCACGCCGAGGCCGTCGGCCGACAGCATCTCGGGCGAGTTCGTCCCGATCTCCAGCAGCTCGTGCGTGGCGCCCGTCGACATCATCTTGATGCGCTCGCGCTTGTTGAGCTGGCCGTCGATGACACGGACGTACGTCACGACACCGCGGTAGGAGTCGTAGACCGAGTCGAAGATCATCGCGCGGGCGGGCGCGTCCTTGACGCCGACCGGGGCGGGGACCTCGGCCACGACCTTGTCGAGCAGGGCGTCGACGCCCAGACCGGTCTTGGCGGACACCCTGAGCACATCGCTCGGGTCGCAGCCGACCAGGTTGGCGAGCTCCTCTGCGAACTTCTCGGGCTGCGCGGCCGGCAGGTCGATCTTGTTCAGTACGGGGATGATCGTGAGGTCGTTCTCCATCGCCAGGTAGAGGTTGGCGAGGGTCTGGGCCTCGATGCCCTGGGCGGCGTCGACGAGGAGGATGGTCCCCTCGCAGGCGGCGAGCGACCGCGAGACCTCGTAGGTGAAGTCGACGTGCCCGGGGGTGTCGATCATGTTCAGGATGTGGGTGTTACCGGGCTCGTGGGTCGGAGCCCAGGGCAGCCGCACCGCCTGGGACTTGATCGTGATGCCGCGCTCGCGCTCGATGTCCATCCGGTCGAGGTACTGAGCACGCATCTGCCGCTGCTCGACCACGCCGGTCAGCTGGAGCATCCGGTCGGCGAGCGTGGACTTGCCGTGGTCGATGTGCGCGATGATGCAGAAATTGCGGATCAGAGCCGGGTCGGTACGGCTCGGCTCGGGCACATTGTTAGGGGTCGCGGGCACGCAGGGTCCTGTCTCTTGAGGCGCCTTATGCCTCGGGTCGGATCGATACGTAGGTTCCATGGTCCCATGGGCGGCGACCGGGGACCGTTTTGGGCCGTCGGCCGGGCCACTGGTAGTCTGGGTGGCTGTGTCTCATGCCCTCTCAGCGCGAGGCACACCCCGAAAAAATCACCGGTGCGGGTCCTTCGCGGTCCCGTGCCTGAACCTGAAAAGGCTCAATCAGTGGCGAACATCAAGTCCCAGATCAAGCGGATCAAGACCAACGAGAAGGCTCGGCTGCGCAACAAGGCCGTCAAGTCCTCCCTGAAGACCGCGATCCGCAAGGCCCGTGAGGCCGCTGCCGCGGGTGACCAGGAGAAGGCCGTCGAGTACCAGCGCGCTGCCGCGCGTCAGCTCGACAAGGCCGTCTCCAAGGGCGTCATCCACAAGAACCAGGCCGCCAACAAGAAGTCGGCGCTTGCTTCGAAGGTCGCTGCCCTCAAGGGCTGAACCCCTTATCTGGTCTGATCGGATCCGGCTTCCCGGATCCAGCCGCCGGTAGGACCCAGAGCGGGCCCTCTCTCATCCGCTCCCGACCGGCACCCCGGATTCGCACGCGGCCTGCGTTCGCCACGCGGGTGCGGATCCAGCAGCTTCAATCGAAGGCCCCGGCACCTCGCCCTTCCCCAGGGCGGGCGCCGGGGCCTTCGGCACGACCGCGTCAGGACCAGAAGTCGTTGCCCTTCTCGATGTCCGCGACACACTCGTCGAGATCGGTGATCTTGTCGCCGACGATCCGGAAGACGATGCCGCCCATCTCGTCGATGTGCTTGCCGCCCCGGTCGGCGGTGAAGTGGTGCACGGACATCGCGTGCCCGCGGCCGTCCACGAAGATGTTGCGCGGCTCGACCCGGAACGTTCTGTCCGTCTCCGAGAAGAGCCGGCCGTAGTACCCCTCGAAGATCGAGTCGAGCCCCTTGTAGTCCCCCGACAGAGGGTGGGAGCCGGGCACATGGTGCGTGCAGTCCCCGGTCATCAGGCCCCGCAGGGTGTCCATGTCTCCGTTCTGGAAAGCCTCGTAGCCCCTGCGGACGAGAGCCGCGTGCGGGTGTTCAGCCATCGTGCTCGCCACCTTTCCCAGTCCGGCGAAATACGGCTGATACGCCCGATTCTCCTCTTCCGCCGCTAGCCGCGCCCTCTGGACCGCGCGGCCCGCGCGATGGCCACGACCGCCTTCTCCAAGGCGTACTCGGGATCGTCCCCGCCGCCCTTCACACCGGCGTCGGCCTCGGCGACCGCACGCAGCGCGAGGGCGACTCCGTCGGGCGTCCACCCGCGCATCTGCTGGCGGACCCGGTCGATCTTCCACGGCGGCATGCCCAGCTCGCGCGCGAGATCGGCGGGGCGGCCGCCGCGCGCGGAGGACAGCTTGCCGATCGCCCGGACGCCCTGGGCGAGCGCACTGGTGATCAGGACGGGGGCCACGCCGGTGGACAGTGACCACCGCAGCGCCTCCAGCGCCTCGGCCGCCCGGCCCTCGACGGCCCGGTCGGCGACCGTGAAGCTCGACGCCTCCGCACGGCCGGTGTAGTACCGCCCGACGACCGCCTCGTCGATGGTGCCCTCGACGTCGGCGACCAGCTGGCTCACCGCGGACGCCAGCTCCCGCAGATCGCTCCCGATGGAGTCGACCAGCGCCTGGCACGCCTCGGGCGTCGCCGAGCGCCCGGTCGCCCGGAACTCGCTCCTGACGAACGCCAGCCGGTCCGCCGGCTTGGTCATCTTCGGGCACGCCACCTCCCGCGCCCCCGCCTTGCGGGCGGCGTCGAGCAGCTTCTTGCCCTTGACTCCGCCGGCGTGCACCAGCACCAGCGTGATCTCCTCGGCGGGCGAGGAGAGATACGCCGTCACGTCCTTGACCGAGTCGGCCGACAGATCCTGCGCCCCGCGCACCACCACGACCTTGCGCTCCGCGAACAGCGACGGGCTGGTCAACTCGGCCAGCGTGCCCGGCTGCACCTGGTCGTGGGTCAGGTCCCGCACGTCGGTGTCCGCGTCGGCGGCACGGGCGGCGACCACCACCTCCCGCACGGCACGGTCCAGCAGCAGGTCCTCCTGACCCACCGCGAGGGTCACGGGGGCGAGGGGGTCGTCGTTCGCACTCTTCTTGGCCATCGCGACAAGGATGGCACGGGCCACTGACAACCCCTACCGGGCGACCGTGCGGTGCGGCAACGCCCAGGGGCGGAGGAACTGCCCAACCAGCCACAACGGGCCCCGCAGCCGAACGACGGCCCCTCGCCGACCCTGCCCGGCGCAACGCTACGACTCCTCGCCGTGCGGCAACGCCCAAGCGGCGCGAGGAACCGCCCAACCAGCCACAACGGGCCCCGCAGCCGGACGACGGCGCCTCGTCGGCCCTGCCCAGCGGAACGCTACGGCTCATTGCGGTGCGGCAACGCCCAAGGGGCGCGGGGAACTGCGCAACCAGCCACAACGGGCCCCGCAGCCGGACGACGGCGCCTCGTCGGCCCTGCCCAGCGGAACGCTACGGCTCATTGCGGTGCGGCAACGCCCAAGGGGCGCGGGGAACTGCGCGACTAGCCACAACGGGCCCCGCGGCCGCACGACGGCCCCTCGCCGACCCTGCCCGGCGCAACGCTACGGCTCATTGCGGTGCGGCAACGCCCAAGGGGCGCGGGGAACTGCGCGACTAGCCACAATGGGCCCCGCGGCCGCACGACGGCCCCTCGTCGGCCCTGCCCAGCGGAACGCGTTACGGCTCCTCCCGCCACCCGTCCCACTCCCCCGCGAACTCGTCCAGCGCCCCCGGATCGAGCCGCCCGCCCTCGTCCCGCAGCACGACGAGCCACTGCGCGTCCTCGGCGTCGTCCTCGCCGGCCAGGGCGTCCCGCACCAGGCGCGGCTCCTCGTCGGTCCCGAACCGCTCCCCGAGCGCCTCCGCCGCCTCCTGGGCCGCGTCTCGGTCGGGCAGCACCAGCACATGTCTCACATCGCTCACGGAGCCATTCTCGGGCACCCGGCGCGAGGCGAGTCCCGGGTCGGCCCCGGGCACATCAGCCGCACCTCCCGCTCCACCGGGATGCTCGCCCCCACCACCACGATCCCCCGTGCCACCACGATCCCCCGTGCCGGCACGGTCAGCCGGCTCAGCAGCGCAGCACCGGGCCGGCCCCGGGACCCTGCCGGGTCAGCCGCCCCGGTCGGGCTTGCTCACCGTGGGCACCCGGTCCAGCTCGATCCCGAACCGCTCCCGGTACACCCGCAGCACCTCCTCGTCCGTGCCCAACTCCCGCTCCTCACGCGTCCCGTCCGCCGCCGTCGTCTTGAACGTGCGCCCGCTCAGCGTGATCCGTCCGCCTTCCTCCGTCACCCGCGAGCACACCAGCGACTGCGTGAAGTGCGACAGGGGCGAGGTGCTGTGCCACCACGCGCCGGCCACGAAGTCACCGAGCGCCCGGGGCCGCCGGTCCAGCCGGTACTGCGGTCTGCCGTCCATCACCACGTCCAGGTCCCCCACCTCCGCCGAACCCGGCCCGCCGCGTACCCCGGCCGCGTCGGGCCCCGACTCCACGACCCGGAACACCCCCGCCGGATCCACCTGCTCACCCCGCGCCTCGAACGCCAGCGGATAGTGGCTGTGCGCCCCGAAGCCGACGTCCGCCAGCCACGCGCCGCCGTCCACCGTGCCCACCTTCAGCGCCATGTGGTCGTAGGGGATCCCGAGCCGCTCCTCCTTGCCGTAGACACGCGCGGCGAGCAACGTCACATCGAAGCCCAGCGCGCGGAGCAACGCCCCGAACAGGCCGTTCAGTTCGTAACAGAACCCGCCCCGCCGCGCGCCCACCACCTTGTCCAGCAGCCGCTTCTCCTCCAGCACGATCTCCTCGCCGAGGTGCACCGACAGGTTCTCGAAAGGCACGGTCTGCAGATGGCGCAGTTGCAGCTCACGCAGTACGTCCACGGTGGGCCACGCCGGGTGCTCTGCTCCCAGGCGCCGGAGGTAGGCATCAGCCTCTACGGAATCCATGCCCTCAGTCTCCCGCCACCACGAGCTCCGCGCCCGTACCCGCGACCGCGAGCGCCCCGTCCTCGTCCGTCCGCAGCACGACGGCGCCCTGTGACCGCAGCGCCGCGACCGTGCCGGGAGCCGGGTGACCGTAGGGGTTGTCCGCTCCGCAGGAGATCAGCGCCAGCCTCGGCGCGGCCCGGCGTATGAGCTCCGGATCCTGGTACGCCGAGCCGTGGTGGGCGACCTTCAGCACGTCCACCCCGCCCAGCAGCGAACCCGCCGGTGATCTCAACAGCGCCCGCTGCGCCGGAGGTTCCAGATCGCCGAGCAGCAGGAACCGCAGCCCCGCCGACCGGACGAGCAGGGTGACACTGGAGTCGTTCGGGCCCTCCGGGGCGTCCGGGGTCAGGGCCGGGTGCGGCGGCGGCCACAGCACCCGCCAGCCCAGGCCCCCGGTGCGGCGCTCCTCCCCGGCGGCGGCCCGCGTCACCGGAATCCGCCGGGCCGCCGCCTCCCTGCGCACGAACTCCACCTGGTCCACCGGCTCTTCGTGACCCGTCGTCTCGATCGCGCCCACCGCGCGCCCGCGCAGCACACCGGGCAGGCCCGCCACATGGTCGGCGTGGAAGTGGGTCAGCACGACGAGCGGGACCTTGGTGATCCCGAGCGTCCGCAGGCACCGGTCGACGAGCGTCGGATCGGGTCCGGCGTCCACCACCACTCCCGTCCCCTCGCCCGCCGCGAGCACCGTCGCGTCGCCCTGCCCCACATCGCACATCGCCAACCGCCACCCCGGCGGCGGCCACCCCGTGACCACCCTCGTCAGCGGTGGCGGCTGCACCACCGCCAGCAGGAGCAGCGCCCCGCACACCCCGCACCACCACGGGTGCCGCAGCAACCGCCGGCCGGCGAGCACGACGACCACCGTGACGAGGGCGAGCAGCGCCGCCCCGGTCCAGCTGCCAGGCCAGTCCACACCCGCGCCCGGCAGCGCGGCACCCGTCCTCGCCACGCCCGCGAGCCACCCGGCCGGCCAACTCGCGCACCAGGCCGCCGCCTTGGCCACCGGCATCGCGAACGGCGCCGCCGCCAGCGCCGCGAAGCCCAGCACCGTGGCGGGCGCGATGGCGAGCTCCGCCAGCAGATTGCACGGCACCGCCACGAGACTCACCCGGGCCGACAGCACCGCCACGACCGGCGCGCACAGGGCCTGCGCGGCAGCCGCGGCCGCCAGGGCCTCGGCGAGCCGCGGCGGCACTCCGCGCCCGCGCAGTGCCGCGCTCCAGCGGGGCGCGAGGGTGAGCAGGGCGCCGGTCGCCAGGACGGAGAGCAGGAAGCCGTAGCTGCGGGCCAGCCACGGGTCGTACAGCACCAGCAGCAGTACGGCGGTCGCCAGCGCCGGGATCAGCGACCTGCGGCGTCCCGTCGCCAGAGCGAGCAGCGCGACGGACCCGCACGCCGCCGCCCGCAGCACGCTCGGATCCGGGCGGCACACCACGACGAACGCGAGCGTGAGCGCGCCGCCGAACAGCGCGGTCGTCCGCAGTGAGATACCGAGACGGGGCGCGAGCCCTCGGCGCTCGGCCAGCTGGGAGAGGCCGGGCGGGCCGATGAGCAGGGCCAGGATGATCGTGAGGTTGCTGCCGGACACCGCGAGCGTGTGCGCGAGGTCCGTCTCCTTGAACGCCTCGTCCAGCTCCGGCGTGATCCGCGAGGTGTCTCCCACGACCAACCCCGGCAGCAACGCCCGCGCATCCGCCGGCAACCCGTCCGTCGCCTCCCGCAGCCCGCCCCGCAACCGCCCCGCCAGCCGCTGCACCGCCGACGGCTCCCCCACGACCACCGGCCCGCCCGACTCCCGCACCCGCAACACGGCCGCGATCCGATCCCCGTCCGACTGGGCGGGAGCAAGCCGGGCGGTGACACGCACCCGGGTTGAGGGGAGCAGGGGCAGCCAGGGGGAGGGACGGGTGACGGAGGGGTCGGACGAGGAGGGGTGAGACGAAAGGGGGGAGGAGGGGGGAGTGGAGGAAGGGTAGGTCGCGAAGGGATGAATGGCGGAAGGGTGGGTCGCGGAGGGATCGGTGGCGGAGGAGTGGGGCGCGGAACGTTGTCCCCAGCCCGCGTCGACGATCAGCAGCACTGGCGCCCGCGTCTCCACGGCCGTGCCGTCCCGCTTCTCCACGCGGCGAACATCGGCGTTGACCAGCACGGCGGTCGGCGCCATGTGGTTTCCCTTGACCCTGGGCCGGGTGAGCCGAGGGTCGGAGGTGATCTCGACCTCGGCGGTGACCGTGGCGTACTCCCGCGCCAGCTCCGGCACCGGCCCACGCCGCAGATCGGCCCCGTGCAGAGCGGCGGAGAGGGCGGCCGCCGCAACGCAGAGCAGCACGGCGGCGGCCGAGACGCGGGGCCAGGTCGAGCGCAACGGTGACAGGAGGCTCGGTGCGCCCGTCCCGCCCCGCCGCATGAGCAGCAGGACGACTGCCGCGAGCAAGCAGATCGCTGCCGCGCCGGCTCCCCACTCCCACGAGGCACCCAACATCAGCGCCGCCGTCGCCCAGGCCGCGAGGGCCGGCGGCACCAGACGCAGGTCCGTCGGACCTTCCTGACGGGGGTGGGCCGCGCCCAGCCGTCGTCCGGACGCGACGTGAACAGCGGCTCGGGCGGGCGGCCGGTCAGGGGCGAGACTGTCGTGGCCGTCCCGACGGGGGTGACCCGCGCCGAGCCGACGTCCCGACGCCGCATGAACAGCGGCTCGGGCGGGCGGCCCGTCAGGGGCGAGACTGTCCTGGCCGTCCTGCCTCATGGCCGTACGAGGTTTCGTAGATCGGCGAAACGGCGGTCGCCGATGCCGTTGACCTCGCGCAGTTCGTCCACCGAGCGGAAGCCGCCGTGCTGGGTGCGGTAGTCGATGATGTGCTGGGCCAGTACCGGGCCGACGCCCGGCAGGGTGTCCAACTGATCCACGGTCGCGGTGTTGAGGGGGATCGGCGCGGCGGGTGCGGCTCCGGGGACGGCTGCGCCGCCCGTGCCCGTACTCGTGCCGGCCCCAGGTGCCGGTGCCGCCGGAGCGCCGACGATCACCTGCTCGCCGTCCACCAGGAACCGTGCCCGGTTGAGGGCGTCGGTGTCGGTGCCGGGGCGCACTCCGCCGGCCGCATGCAGAGCGTCCGCGACGCGCGAGCCCGCCGGGAGGCGATGGATCCCCGGCTCGCGCACCTTGCCGCTGACGTCCACCACGATCTCGGGCGCCGCCGTACCCACTGCCCCGGGCGCACCGCCCGCCGAGGCACCGGTGCCCGACGCAAGGGACCCGGGCTCGCCGCCCTTCTCCCCCGTCGGCTCCTCTCCTCCGTACGGTGCCGCCGCCCGCACCACCTCGGGCGCCCTCACGGACTGCGCCCGCCCGGCCCAGAAGTGCTGCACCGCAAAGCCGGCGGCGAGCACGAGCACGACGGTGAGCGCGACCACGTTCCGCCGCTCCAGCCCACAGCGCGCCTGCAGCCACACCGGCATCCGCTCCCGCAACGCCGACGCACCCCGCGCCCGCCACTCCCCCGGACCGACGCCCGCCGCCACGCCCCGAGCCAGGCCCTCATCACCAGCACCCGCCCGGCCGCCGGCATCGCCACCGCCATCGGCCCTTCCGCCGACAGCGACACCGACACCGACACCGACACCAGCACCTCCGGCATCAGCCCCGGCACCAGCAGCCGCAGCCGCAGCCCCGGCCCCGGCCCCGGCCCCGGCCCCGGCCAAACCAACACCCTCCTCAGAAGCAGCCCCAGGCCCCTCCCCCGGACCCTCCTCCCGACCCGCCCCACTGCCCACACCCGCATACGCCAGTTCCGGATCGCGAGCGAAGCCCGAGCCCCTCTCCGCACCCTCGTCCCAGCCCGGCGGCCCCGCCCCCGACTCCCGCCACTCCCCGACCCGTTCGGCGAACATCACCTCCGCCCTGCGCCGCAGTTCCTCCGCCGACGCATGGCGCTGACGCGCCCTCCCGGTGACCTGTGTGCCTCGCCGGTGACGGGTGCGCCCGTCGGAGTGCGGGCCGCGCCCCGGACCGCTGGTCACCGTCGCTGTGCGGGCGGCCCGCGTGCCCGTGCCCGGACGCGTGACGCTACGTGAACGTGTACGTGATCGAAGTGCCATGCGACGAGGATCGGACACCCCGCCCGACCCACGATGATCTTGCTCAATTCCCGGGGATTACTTCCCAGTTGTGGAAAACCCAGCCACCCGCACGAGTGATGACACACGCATGCAAAGCCCTCTCACCACGTGCGACCCCCCGAGGGAGGCGGCCCCCACCAGGGAGGCGGCCCCACGAGAGAGGCGACCCACAAGAGACGCGCCCCACGAGGAGTCACCGAGTCCCCGTCACCAGCCACCCCCGCCTCACCGCCTCACCACACCGCCCCCTCACCGAGGCGAAACCACAACCCCCAGCAACCCGGGCCCCGTGTGCGCCCCGATCACCGCCCCGACCTCACTGACATGCAGGTCGGCCAAGCCCGGCACGCGCGCCCGCAGACGATCCGCCAGCGCCGCCGCCCGGTCCGGGGCCGCGAGATGGTGGACCGCGATGTCCACCTGTGCGCTGCCCGCTCGGTCGGCCGCGATCTCCTCAAGGCGGGCGATCGCCTTGGAGGCCGTGCGGACCTTCTCCAGGGGGCCGATCCGGCCGCCCTCCAGCTGCAGCAGCGGCTTCACCGCGAGCGCGGAGCCCAGCAGGGCCTGCGCGGCGCCGATACGGCCGCCGCGGCGCAGATAGTCGAGGGTGTCGACGTAGAAGTAGGCGGCCGTGGCTCCGGCCCGCTTCTCGGCGGCCGTGACGGCCTCGTCCACCGTGCCGCCCGTCTCCGCCGCCTCGGCCGCCGCGAGCGCGCAGAAGCCGAGTGCCATGGCGACCATGCCGGTGTCCACGACCCGCACCGGCACCGGCGCCTCCCGTGCCGCGAGGACGGCCGCGTCGTAGGTGCCGGAGAGCTCGGCGGACAGATGCAGGGAGACGATGCCGGTGGCGCCGGACTCGGCGACCTCGCGGTAGTGCCGCGCGAAGACCTCGGGGCTGGGGCGCGAGGTGGTGACAGGGCGTCGCTTCTGCAACGCCTGTGCGAGGGAACGGGTCGAGATCTCGGTGCCCTCGTCCAGCGCCTGGCCGCCGACGACCACGGTCAGGGGTACCGCTGTGATGCCGTGGCGCTCCATCGTCCGGGGCGGCAGGTAGGCCGTTGAATCGGTGACGATAGCGACATGGCGGGACATGAGCTGGAGGTTACCTGGCGTAGCGCCCGGGCGGCAGCCCGACCCCGCTCAGGCGGTGAAGCCTTGACCGGAGCGGCGCGGCATCGTGCGGGCTCAAGTCGTGCTCTCGGGACGGGGTTTCTTCTGCCAGGGGTAGGTCTGGCGGGGGCCCGGCGGGTTGATCGCGGGCCTCGTCGGCTCCTCGGCCCGCTGCCGCTGAGGGCTGTCCGGCCAGGTCTGCTCGGTCGTGTCAGCGGCGTCGGCGGCGGGTGCCTCGGGCCACGGGGGTGGCGGGGAGGACGGACGCTCAGCCGTCGGCCCCGCCGTGGAGGCTTCCGCCTTCGAGGATCCCGTCCCTGAAGGCCCCGTCGCTGATGATCCGGGGGCGGTAGATCCCGGGGCCGAAGATCCGGTCGTCGAGGGCCCGGCCGAGGACCCGGTCGTCGTGGATTCCGTCGTCTGCCAGTGCCGCAGGGCGCCGGACTCCAGGTCTATCTGCGCGCTGAGGCTGTCCAGGTCGTCGTCGGCGAACCGGCGGGCCCGGTCGCGGACCGCCCAGCGCAGCGAGTCCGCCGCCTCGACGATGCGCTCGGTGCGCTCGCGCAGCTCCGGCAACCGGGCGCCGAGCGTCGTACGGTCCGGCTCGGACTCCAGGCGCCGGAGCTCCGCGTCCAGTTCGTGGCCGTGCGCGCTGAGGCGCTCGAAGAGGCCCAGGGACTCCTTGAGGGACTCGTCCTCGCTCACGCCCGCGTGCAGGGCGTCCTGGGTGGCGCGCATCGAGGTGCGCAGCTTCAGCCGCAGCTGCGCCAGCTCGCCGGCCGCGCCGGGCTGCGCGAAGGACTTGGCCCGCAGGGTGTGGTCCTCGACCGTGCGCCGGGCGTGGGTGATCGTCTCGTCCACGCGGCGCTTGGCGGCACCGACCACCTTCACCGTGGCGTACACGCCGAGCACGACGAAGAGCACGAAGAGCAGGGCGACGACTGCGATCACTGCTTCCACGAACTCCTCCTCCGACCGGCCACGACCCGTGCCAGGTCACTCTTCAACGGTAAACGCAGCGGGCAGGCCCGGAGTTCCAGCGGAACCCCGAACCTGCCCGTAGGGGATCACCCGGAGCCGTCCGCCGAGGTCACGACGTGCGGCCGGGTCAGGCTCCCGAAGACCTAGGCCGGGACGATGTTCACCAGCTTCGGCGCGCGCACGATCACCTTCCGGATCCCGGCCCCGTCCAGTGCGGCCACGACCTTCTCGTCGGACAGCGCGGCCTTCTCCAGCTCCTCCTCGGAGATGGCCGGCGAGACCTCTAGGCGGGCCTTGACCTTGCCCTTGATCTGCACGACGCACGTGACCGTCTCGTCGACCACGTAGGCCGGGTCGGCGACGGGGAAGTCCTCGTGCACGACCGAGCCGGTGCGGCCCAGCCTGCGCCACAGTTCCTCGGCGATGTGCGGGGCCAGCGGCGCGACCATCAGCACCAGCGACTCGGCGACGGAGCGCGGAACGGCCACCCCCGCCTTGGTCAGGTGGTTGTTCAGCTCGGTGACCTTGGCGATCGCGGTGTTGAACCGCATGCCCTCCAGGTCCCCGCGCACGCCGTCGATCGCCTTGTGCAGGGCACGCAGCGTGTCCTCGTCGGGCTCGGCGTCCACCACGGTGACGGCGCCGGTCGACTCGTCGACGACGTTGCGCCACAGTCGCTGCAGCAGCCGGAACTGGCCGACCACCGCGCGCGTGTCCCACGGCCGGGAGACGTCCAGCGGGCCCATCGCCATCTCGTACAGACGCAGCGTGTCGGCGCCGTACTCCGCGCAGATCTCGTCCGGAGTGACCGCGTTCTTCAGGGACTTGCCCATCTTGCCCAGCAGTCGGGAGACCTTCTCGCCCTGGTAGTAGTACGCGCCGTCGCGCTCCTCCACCTCGGCGGCCGGCACCGCGATGCCACGGCTGTCGCGGTAGACGTAGGCCTGGATCATGCCCTGGTTGAACAGCTTGTGGAACGGCTCCGCGGAGGAGACGTGCCCCAGGTCGAACAGGACCTTGGACCAGAAGCGGGCGTACAGCAGGTGCAGCACGGCGTGCTCGGCACCGCCGACGTACAGGTCGACGCCGCCGTGCGGCTGGCCCTCGCGCGGGCCCATCCAGTACTGCTCGATCTCGGGGTCGACCAGCTGCTCGCTGTTGTGCGGGTCCAGGTAGCGCAGCTCGTACCAGCAGGAACCGGCCCAGTTCGGCATGGTGTTGGTCTCACGCCGGTAGCGCTTCGGGCCGTCGCCCAGGTCCAGCGTGACGTTGACCCAGTCCTCGTTGCGCGACAGCGGTGTCTCGGGCTCGGTGTCGGCGTCGTCCGGGTCGAAGGTGCGCGGGCTGTAGTCCTCGACCTCGGGCAGCTCCAGCGGCAGCATCGACTCGGGCAGCGCGTGGGCGATGCCGTCCTCGTCGTAGACGATCGGGAAGGGCTCGCCCCAGTAGCGCTGGCGGCTGAACAGCCAGTCGCGCAGGCGGAAGTTGACGGTGCCCTCGCCGACGCCGGACCGCTCCAGCCACTCGGTGATGCGCGCCTTGGCCTCGACGACGCCCAGGCCGTCCAGGGAGACCTCGTCGTTGGAGGAGTTGATGATCTTCGCGTCGTACGACCCGAAGGCGTCCTCCCAGGTGGAGGTGTCCGTGCCGCGCCCGTCGGTCGGCTCGACGATGCAGACGATCGGCAGCTCGAAGGCGCGCGCGAACTCGAAGTCACGCTGGTCGCCGGCCGGTACGGCCATGATCGCGCCGGTGCCGTAGCCCATCAGGACGTAGTCGGCGATGAAGACCGGGACCTGCTCGCCGCTGACCGGGTTGGTCGCGTACGCGCCGATGAAGACGCCGGTCTTGTCCTTGGCCTCGGCCTGGCGCTCGACGTCGGACTTGGAGGCGGCCTGCGCGCGGTAGGCGGCGACGGCCTCGGCCGGGGTCGCGTGACCGCCGGTCCACACGTCGTGCGTGCCCTCGGGCCAGGCGTCCGGGGTGAACTTCTCGACCAGCGGGTGCTCGGGGGCCAGCACCATGTAGCTCGCGCCGAACAGAGTGTCGGGGCGGGTGGTGAAGACCGTGATGCGCTCGCCGTCCACGGGGAAGTCGACGCGGGCGCCCTCGGAGCGGCCGATCCAGTTGCGCTGCTGCAGCTTGATGGCCTCGGGCCAGTCCAGCTCGTCCAGGTCGTCCAGCAGCCGGTCGGCGTAGGCGGTGATCCGCATGTTCCACTGGCGCAGCTTGGCCTTGAAGACCGGGAAGTTGCCGCGCTCGGAGCGGCCCTCGGCGGTGACCTCCTCGTTGGCCAGCACGGTGCCCAGGCCGGGGCACCAGTTGACCGGCGCGTCGGAGGCGTACGCCAGGCGGTACTCGCCCAGGATGTCGGCGCGCTCGCCGGCGGTCAGCGCGTCCCAGGAGCGGCCACCGGGAACCGCACGCTCACCGGACTCGAACTGCGCGACCAGCTCGGCGATCGGGCGTGCCTTCCTCGCCTCGTCGTCGTACCAGGAGTTGAAGATCTGCAGGAAGATCCACTGGGTCCACTTGTAGTAGTCCGGGTCGATCGTGGCGAACGACCGGCGCTTGTCGTGGCCCAGGCCCAGCCGGCGCAGCTGGACCTTCATGTTCTCGATGTTGGCCTCGGTGGAGACACGCGGGTGCGTGCCGGTCTGCACGGCGTACTGCTCGGCGGGCAGGCCGAAGGCGTCGAAGCCCAGGGTGTGCAGGACGTTGTGGCCGGTCATGCGCTGGAAGCGCGCGAAGACGTCGGTGGCGATGTAGCCCAGGGGGTGACCGACGTGCAGGCCCGCACCGGAGGGGTACGGGAACATGTCCATGATGAACTTCTTGGGCTTGGCGACCAGCTCGGGGTCGCCCGCCAGGTCACCCTTGGGGTTCGGCGCCGCGTACGTGCCCTCGGCGTCCCAGAAGTCCTGCCAGCGTGCCTCGATCTCGGCGGCCACGGCCGCCGTGTAGCGGTGCGGCGCGGCCACCTCGGCGGCAGCGGGGTTCGTCTCGCTCATGATCCTCAAAGCTCCATCGATCGTCTCTGCCGGCGGCTGCGATTCCCTGGAAACGAAAAATCCCCTCGCACAGGAGGGGACGCCGCGCCGATGCCGACCATCCGATTCGCCCGGTGGTCGGGATTGATCAGCGCGGCTCGCTAAGCAGAAGGCGTACGGCACGCATGGCGTCAGGGTACCGCAGCGCCGCAGCGGGTCGCGACGGGCTTCCCGGGGGCGCGACGGGCTCATGAGAGGGGTCACACATGAACAACCGCGCCCCCCGTTCCGTACCTGAGAGTTGTGAAGACATGGAAAAGCTGAACAAGGTTCAATTGTTACCTGGCGTAACAGTCGCTAAGGGACATCGCCAGCCCCTCGCAGCCCGTAGATAACAACGCAATAACTCAAACGCCGTACCCCCCGGTATGGAGCCACTTAGAGTGCGGCACCGGGACCGCCTTCCCGAACCGCTCGGAGTTGCCCCCATGAACCCTCGTCGTAGTAACAGTTCGCTCCCCAGGACGGGCCGGTCGGCCTACGGGGTGGCGACCGCCGCTGTTCTGCTTCTCATACCCCTGGTCGTGCTGCTCGGCGGCACCTGGCTCCAGGAGTTCCTCAACTTCGGTGCCGGTGTCCTCTCGCTCGTCTGCCTCACCTGCTCGGTCATCTGGGGCCTGGTCGCCCAGGACCGGATGATCCTCAACACCCGCCAGCGGATCATCGCGCAGGGCATCCACCGGGTGACCGCCGTGGCCGCGATCGCGTTCCTCCTGGTGCACATCGGCGTCAAACTGGCCCTGGACCACGCCACCCCGATCGCCGCGCTGATCCCCTTCAGCCTGGTGTTCGCCGGCGGCAGCGAGATCCCGGGCAGCGCGTTCCTCATCGGCCTGGGCTCCCTGGCCGCGCTTCTGATGATCTTCGTCGGCGTCACCGGCGCCCTGCGCAACCAGTTCGCCTCCCCGGCGCCGGTCGCCGCTCGCTGGCGCGCGATGCACATGCTGGCCTACCCGGCCTGGTGCGCGGCCCTGATCCACGGCCTGTTCGCCGGCCGCCCGGCGAAGACGTTCTTCATGGTCAGCTACGAACTCTGCGTCGTCGCCGTGGCCGCGGCCCTCGCCCTGCGCGCCGCCCCGCGCCCGGTCAAGCGCAAGGTCGCCGACCGCCTCGCCCAGATCATCGGCAACGACCCGGGAGCCCGCGAGGACCTGGAGGAGAGCCGCGCCCGGGCGGCGTCCGGCTCGCTGCCCGGCTACGAGAGCCGGCGCCCGGCGCGCGGCTCACGCGAGGAGCGCCCGTCCCGCAACGAGCGCCCCGGCCCGCTGCCGGGCATGCCCTCCCAGGCCCCCTCGGCCGCGGAGACGACGGGTGGCTTCGCCGCCGCCTATCGCGCCGTCAACCCCCGCTCGCGCGGGCAGCAACAGCAGCCGTACGCCGACCAGACCTCCCGCATGGACCTGCCCATGGACATGCAGCCGACCGAGGCGATCCCGCGCGTCGACGGCGGCTCGAGCAGCACCGGCAACTGGCCCATCCCCTCCCCGCCGCCGGTCGGCGAGGCACCCCCGTCCGCCTACGACCCGCTCAACGACACCAGCTACAACATCCCGGTCTACGACAATTCCGGCACCACGACCTACGGTTCGAACACGTCGGGCTACGGCTCCAACGCGGCCGGCTACGGGTCGAGTGATGTGTACGACACCTCTGAGACAAACGCCGTCTTCGGTACGTACAACCAGAACGACACGTACAACAACAGCGGTCCCGCCACTGAAACATTCCCCGGTGCCCCCTACGACTTCGAGGCACCGGGTTCGGGCGAACCTTGGAACACGCCTTCCGGAGGCTTTAAGTGAACGAGGCCCTGCCCGACGTACCAGAAGTCCGCGTGGTCGGTCTTCCTCAGCTCACGTCGGGCTTCGACCTTGTCGAAAGACTCGATCTGCCCATGCATCTGAAGGTGCACGGGCCGCTCGAACCGATGGGCGGCGAGCAACTGGCCAAGCTCGCCGAGAACATCAACCTGAGGGGCCGCGGCGGCGCGGGCTTCCCCTTCCACAAGAAGCTGCGCTCGGTGGCGGAGGCCGCGATCAAGCGCGGCGTACGGCCGGTCGTCGTGGTCAACGGCAGTGAGGACGAACCGGCCTGCCGCAAGGACACGGTGATGATCAACCGTGCCCCGCATCTCATCCTGGACGGCGCGCTGCTGTGCGCCGAGGCCATGGGTGCCCGCACGCTCGTGGTGGCGGTCACCCGGGAGTCCACCCAGCGGTCCATGGAGGCCGCCCTCGCCGAGCGCGGCCTGAGCAACAGCCGCCGCTCGGCGCTGCGCGCGTTCGTCCAGCGCAACCCGGTGCGCATGGTCACCGGTGCCGCCGCGTCCGTCATCCGCTCGATCGACGGCGGCCCGGCGATCCCGCCCGGCCGCAAGGTCAGCGCCTCGCAGAACGGCGTCGGCGGCGCCCCCACCCTGCTGTCCAACGCCGAGACTTTCGCGCAGCTCGCCATCGCCGCCCGCATCGGACCGGAGCGCTACGGCAACACCGGCCTGTACGACGAGCCCGGCACCGTGATGCTCACGGTCTCCGGCGCGGTCGCCCGCCCGATGGTCATCGAGGTCCCCACGGGCGTGCCGCTGCGCTACGTCCTCCAGCTCGCCGGCGCCCCGCCGGTGCCGCAGGGCGTACTGACCGGCGGCTACCACGGCAAGTGGATCGACGCGGCGACGGTCAACGAGGCGATCGTCTCGCGCAACTCCCTGGACGCGGTCGGCGGCGCGCTCGGCGCCGGCGCGGTTCTGCCGATCACTCAGGAGACCTGCCCGCTGGGCGAGTCGCTGCGGGTGGCGCAGTGGCTGGCCGAGGAGAGCGCGGGCCAGTGCGGCCCCTGCTACCTCGGTCTGCCGGCCGCCGCGCGCGGCCTGGAGGACATCCTCAACGGCGGTGGCCCGGCCGCCCTGGAGGCGCTCAAGCAGGTCGCCAAGAACGTGAAACGGCGCGGCGCGTGCTCGCACCCGGACGGCTCCGCGATGTTCCTGGAGTCGACCATCAAGGCGTTCACCGACGACCTCGCGGCCCACGTCCTCGGCAACGGCTGCGGACGGCCCGTGGAGGGCGTTCTGCCGCTCTTCGAGGGCGGCAGGGCACCCACGGGCATACCGGGCGGCGCCGAGGAGGAGGAGAACGGCCCCAGCCGCCAGAAGATCTACGTCGACTGGACGCTGTGCCGCGGCCACGGCCTGTGCGCCGACATCCTCCCGGAGGTCTTCCAGCTCGGCGCCGACGGCTTCCCGACCGTCGCCCAGGCGATGGTCCCGCGCTACGCCGAGGCCAAGGCCCTGCGCGCGGTGCGCCGTTGCCCCGCTCTCGCCCTGCGCATCGAGGAGGACACGCGCGGCCAGGACACCTCCCGCAACAACCTGCCGGTCCTCTCCCAGGGCCGCGGCAGGCGCGCTCTGGGCCGCTGAGGCCGGGGGCCGTCCCACCGGGGCGGCCCCCGCAACCAGCGGTGTTCGCACACGAAAAAGATCCCGCCGGATGGATTCCATCCGGCGGGATCTTCTTGTCTCACTGTGGAGCTAAGGAGAATTGAACTCCTGACCTCCTGCATGCCATGCAGGCGCTCTACCAACTGAGCTATAGCCCCGTGCGGCCCTGCGGCGGAGCCGCATTTCTACCGCTGTCGCCCGGTTTCCCCGGCGGCGACGCCAACATTACCGGTCGACCGGGCGCAGCACCAAATCGTTTACCGTCCAGGGCAGTACGACCCGAAATGTCGGAATCTACGACCCGGGAGTCATGCCGTGACGAACGAATAGAAGCGCTTGAGCGTGCAGTGCTCTTCGAGCAGCCGGCCGTAGATCGGCTCGCCCTCGAGCTCACGGTAGGTCTCGATCGGGTCGCCTTTTATGATCAGCGCCCGCGCGCATTCCTCGCACCAGTACTGGTAGTCGGGGTTCACCGGTTCCATGTCACGGACGATCGGCGTTCCGCTGCCGCACCAGTCGCACTTTCGCCTGTGTGCACCCATCGATCAGCTCCAGCTGTGGCCGCAGGCCGTGCACACGTAGGAAACACCGCCGTTGTCACCGAGAAGCTGGGCGACATGGACGGAACCGCAGGAAGGGCAGCTGAGGCGGGTGATCGTATCCCGTGTCAGTGCTGCTTCGGAGAGGTGACCGACCTCTCCGCGGATGCTCGCAGGCATCGCTACTCCCTCCCGTCGGGCCGCGCCCCCTCCGGCCGTTTGATTCTGCCACGGCCGGACCAATACGGTCAGCGACGCCTCAGTACCAGTCCGGCCACGGCAGCCTCCGTGGCCATGCGGACCATCCGAACTCGCACCCCAACGCGCCTCTCCTGAGAGGTATACGCCTGCGAGGCCCAAGTGACTCAAGCCGGACCCGAACAGTTCGGATACCAGAAGATCCCGCCGATCTGAGCGATCGACGGGATCTTGTTGTCTGACTGTGGAGCTAAGGAGAATTGAACTCCTGACCTCCTGCATGCCATGCAGGCGCTCTACCAACTGAGCTATAGCCCCTTGCGTTCCTCCCCGTGCGGCGGGGCGAACAAGAAGAACTTTAGCCTGCGACCTGCCAGAAAGTGAAATCCGGGTCCCGGGTCGTCCCGGCCGGGACCCGTGCGTCAGTCGTCGTCGCCGAGCACCGGCTCCGGCAGGGTGCCGGCGTTGTGCTCCAGCAGGCGCCAGCCGCGCGCACCCTCGCCCAGCACGGACCAGCAGCAGTTGGAGAGGCCGCCCAGGCTCTCCCAGTGCCGGGCCTGGAGGCCGAGGAGGCGGCCGATGGTCGTACGGATGGTGCCGCCGTGGCTGACCACCACGAGCGTGCCGTCGTCGGGGAGCTTGTCGGTGTGCCGGAGCACCACGGGCGCGGCGCGGTCGGCGACCTCGGTCTCCAGTTCGCCCCCGCCGCGGCGCACCGGCTCACCGCGCTTCCAGGCGGCGTACTCCTCGCCGTGCCGGGCGATGATCTCCTCGTGCGTCAGGCCCTGCCAGACACCGGCGTAGGTCTCGCGCAGGGCCTCGTCGTGCGTCACCTCGAGGCCGGTGAGCCCGGCCAGCTCGGCCGCCGTGGCGGCGGCGCGCTGGAGGTCGGAGGCGATGATCGCGTCGGGCTTGAGGTTGACGAGCAGCCGGGCGGCGCGGCGGGCCTGGGAGATGCCCGCCTCGGTGAGCGGGACGTCCGTGGAGCCCTGGAAGCGGCGCTCCACGTTCCAGGAGGTCTGGCCGTGCCGCCACAGGATGACGCGGCGGCCCCGGCCGGGCCTGCCCGCGGACACCTCGCCGGTGGCACTCATCGCCACTCACCGCCGAGTTCGGCGGCCTCCTCGGCGGCCTGGAGCTTGGCGTGCTCGGCGGCCTTGCCGCGGGTGGCCCTGGCGTCCTCGGGCAGTTCGAGCTCGGGGCAGTCCTTCCACAGCCGCTCCAGGGCGTAGAAGACACGCTCCTCGCTGTGCTGGACGTGGACGACGATGTCGACGTAGTCGAGCAGCACCCAGCGGGCCTCGCGGTCGCCCTCGCGGCGCACCGGCTTGGCGCCGAGCTCCTTGCTGAGCCGCTCCTCGATCTCGTCGACGATCGACTTGACCTGGCGGTCGTTGGGTGCGGACGCCAGCAGGAAGGCGTCCGTGATCGACAGGACGTCGCTGACGTCGTAGGCGATGATGTCGTGCGCGAGCTTGTCGGCTGCGGCCTGGGCGGCGGTGTTGACGAGCTCGAGGGAACGGTCGGTAGCGGTCACTACAAGGCTTTCGATCGGCGGACACTTGACTTCACTCGACATCAAGGGTCTCACGGACCGGTGACAGCACCCCACGTGATTATCGCTTCACGTGGGGTGGCCTGCGGTGATGTGCGGGGTGCGGGCTACGAGGAGGACGGTTCGTAGTCCTGGCCCAGGACCACGGAGACGTCGGCGTTCGCGGACACGTCCCCCTTGGCGACCGCGTCGGCGGACAGCCCCAGGGTCTTGGCGACCTCGGCGGCGTCGTCCTTGTCGGCGGCATCGGCGTAGACGACCTTCGACGTGGCCTCGGCGGAGGCGGTGCCGCCCTCCAGGAACGTGAAGCCGCCGTTCAGCAGCACCACGCGGGCCTTGCCGGTGTTGTCCTTGACGCCGCTGGCGTTGCGGACGGACACCCGGATCGCGGCGTCCTTGTCGGGGCTTTTCGCGGTCCCGCCGAGGACGTCCTTGACGACGCCGGCGCTCGCCTGGGCGCTCAGCGTGCCGTCGGTCCGGACCGGCAGCAGGGCCGTCTTGTAGTCGCCGCCCTTGGCGAGGTCGGCGAGCCGGGCGAGGAAGGCGCCGAGGTCCTTGTCGGTCAGCGGCGGCTCGATGATCATGCCCAGCGTCTGCACGGTGGTGGTGGCGCCCTGCGCGTCCGAGGTCAGCTTGCGCAGCACGGCCTGCATGACCTGCCCGAACCGCTCCAGCTGGGCGTTCTGCGCCTCGCCCGAGCCCTGGTAGGTGGCGTAGGCGACGGCCGACTTGCCGCTGAGGGTCTGGGCCTTGCCCTTGCGCACCAGGGGCGCGGTGCCCTTCTTGGCGTCCGGGTCGGGGACGTTCACATCGGTGTCGACCTCGATGTTGCCGATCAGGTCGACGAGGTTCTGGAGGTAGGGGGTGTCCAGCCGCCAGGTGCCCTGGATCTCGGTGCCGAGGACGGTGTCGATCTCGTCGCGGGTCCCCGAGGAGCCGTCGTCGTCGACCGACTTGGCCAGCGTGGTCGTGCTGCCGTCGTCGCCGGAGAGGGCGAGGGAGTTGGGCAGCAGGACGGTGGTGCCCTGCTTGGTGGTGGTGTTGTCGACGAGCAGCGCCGTGGAGGTGCCGCCCTTCTTGGTGTTGTGCAGGTGGACGACGATCACGTCGCGCTTCTGCGCGCCGACGGGCGTCGCGGTGTCCTTCTTGTCGTCCGAGGCCGTGAGGCCGGGCAGCTTCCCTGCGTACCAGAGGTAGCCGACGCCGCCGGCCGCGGCGAGCGCCAGGACGACCACGAGGGCGACCACACGCGCGCGTGCCCGTCGCTTGGCCTCCTCGCGGCGCTCGGTGCGGTTCTCGGTGAACTTCAGCCAGTCGATGACGTCCTCGGAGTCCTGGTCGGGCTCCTCGACGAAGGCGAACTGCTCGGTGCGGTAGTCCCGCTCGCCCCGCTCCTGGCTCACCGGCTCCTCCACCGGCCCGGCCTGGTGCGGGATGTACGCGGTCTGCTCGGCGACCCGCGGCTGCTGGCCGCTGGTGGCGGTACGGCCGTAGGGGTCGTACTGCGCCGCGTGCTGCTGGTGGGTGCCGGTGTGCTGCTGCTGGTGCGTACCGGTGCCGTACGGGTCGTAGGACGGCGTGGGCGGCTGCTGCCCGGTGTCACCGCCGGCGTACGGGTCGTAGTGCTGGGGCTGCTGCGAGCCCGTCGCGTACGGGTCGTAGCCGTAGCCCTGCTGCTGTGCGTAGGTGTCGTACTGCTGCTGCGTCTGCTGCTGCGGGACCTGTCGGTACACCGGCCGTCCGTACTCGTCGTAGCCGACGAGTTCGTACTGGTCGGCGCCGTGTCCTGCCGCCCCCGCGTCGTATCGGTCGTTCACCGGTAGCCCCTCTCGGCTCACTGCCTCACTCGCCGCGGTACAGCTCACGTTTGTCGATGTAGCGCACGACTCCGTCCGGCACCAGATACCAGATGGGATCTCCCTTTGCGACTCTCGCGCGGCAATCGGTGGACGAGATGGCCAGCGCGGGAACCTCGACCAACGACACGCCGCCCTCCGGGAGGCCGGCGTCGTCCAGGTGGTGGCCGGGCCGGGTGACGCCGACGAAGTGCGCGAGGGAGAACAGCTCCTCCGAGTCGCGCCAGGTCAGGATCTGACCGAGGGCGTCGGCGCCGGTGATGAAGAAGAGGTCCGTGTCGGGGTTGAGCGCGCGCAGATCGCGCAGCGTGTCCACCGTGTACGTCGGACCGCCGCGGTCGATGTCGATGCGGCTGACGGAGAACTGCGGGTTCTCGGCGGTGGCGATGACCGTCATCAGATAGCGGTCCTCGGCCGGGGAGACATGCCGGTGGCTCTTCTGCCACGGCTGGCCGGTCGGTACGAACACGACCTCGTCCAGGTGGAACTGCGCGGCGACCTCACTGGCCGCGACGAGGTGCCCGTGGTGGATCGGGTCGAAGGTTCCGCCCATCACGCCGAGACGGCGCTTGCCGGGGTTCGACGGGCCGTTTCCGGGGCCGGTAGGCATGTCCTGCTCTCCCATGCGTGCAGACCCTACCGGCCCCGCCTGAGAGCTCCGGCCGGCTGTCGCGCGGGCGGAGCGGGGGCCTGGCCGGGACTCAGCGGTCGCGGTTGAAGCGGGTGGTGATCCACAGCAGCAGAAGAAGGATGATGAACGCGCCGCCGCCGGTGGCCAACGGGCTGATGCTGTCGTGACCGCCGCCATGCTCCTCGCCCTCGGCGGCGAGGGTGACCAACTGGGCAGCTGCGCTGTGGAAGCTCATCTTCGGCGTGACCTATCGGTGTGGGCGGGATAAAGATGTCGGCCCATCGTAAGCGGGCGCCATGACGGCGATCACGCCGACTCCACCGTTGGGGCGCCGCGGAGGACCGACGGGCAACCTTCCCGGCGGTTCAGTCGTCCTTCTGCCTGTAGCCCCGCAACAGGAACCACGCGGTCAGCACACAGCCCACGACCATCACGATCAGTACGACCCGGAGCAGATTTCCCGCTCCCTGCTGCTCGGCGGCCCGCGCGGCCTCGGTGAGCCAGGCGGCCGAGGGGTTGTGCTCCATGACGCGGAACTCCTTCGCTGTAGTGCCCGTCCAAGGTAACTCCGCCTAGGCTGGGCTCTGCTTCGGGGGGCGCAAAGGGCGGAACAAGGCTCCGCAAAGGGCCGCGAGAGACCCACTCCACACGCACATGGGGGAAAGACATGTCCGACGGCCACGAGCACAACGGGCACGAGAACGTACCGAGCAGGCAGCGCAGGCGTTTCCCGGGGATCTCCTCGCGGGCGTACGAACACCCGGCGGACCGTTCGGCCCTGGTGGCCCTGCGCAAGCTCAGCGGCTTCGACACGGTCTTCAAGGCGCTCAGCGGGCTGCTGCCCGAGCGCAGCCTCCGGCTGCTGTTCCTGTCCGACTCGGTGCGGGTGTCGGACCAGCAGTTCGCCCACCTCAACGACATGCTGCGGGACGCCTGCTACATCCTGGACCTGGAGAAGGTCCCGCCGATGTACGTCAACCAGGACCCCGTGCCGAACGCGATGTGCATCGGTCTGGACGAGCCGATCATCGTCGTCACGACCGGACTGGTGGAGCTCCTCGACGAGGAGGAGATGCGGGCGGTCATCGGCCACGAGGTGGGCCACGCCCTCTCCGGCCACGCGGTGTACCGCACGATCCTGCTGTTCCTGACCAGCCTCGCCGTCCGGGTCGCGTGGATCCCGCTGGGCAACCTCGCGATCATGGCGATCGTGACGGCGCTGCGGGAGTGGTTCCGCAAGTCGGAGCTGTCCGCGGACCGGGCGGGCCTGCTGGTCGGCCAGGACCTGAAGGCCTCGATGCGCGGCCTGATGAAGATCGCGGGCGGCAATCACCTCCACGAGATGAACGTGGACGCCTTCCTGAAGCAGGCCGAGGAGTACGAGGCGGGCGGTGACCTGCGCGACTCGGTGCTGAAGATCCTGAACGTGCTGCCGCGCTCGCACCCCTTCACCACGGTCCGCGCGGCCGAGCTGAAGAAGTGGGCCGAGTCCCGCGACTACCAGCGGCTCATGGACGGCCACTACCCGCGCCGCAGCGAGGACAAGGACACCTCGGTCACCGACTCCTTCCGCGAGTCGGCGTCCCACTACGCCACCCACGTGAAGTCCTCCAAGGACCCCCTGATGAAGCTGGTGACGGACATCGCCGGCGGCGCGGGGGACCTGGGCGGCCGGGTGCGCCGGGGCTTCGGCGGCTTCACGAGCGCGCCGCCGAGGGACGAGCCCGGGCAGGACGGCACGGGCACGGACGGGGCCGACGGCACGGACGGCTCGGGCGGCTCGGGCGACGCCGGACGGAACTGAGGCCACCGCCGCCTCCGAGCACCGGTCCGGGCGATCACAGGGTGCCCGGGCCGACGCTCACACCTTCGGCTGCGACCCCGTCGCCAGCGACCCGCACAGGGCCGTCGCGCCGCCCGTGGCGTACGGGTCGGTGCCGGCCGGGCCGCCCTCCTTCGCGGTCTGGCCCGCGAGCAGCGGATGCAGCCGGTTCGTGGAGTCCTCGGCGCAGGACAGCGGACCTGCCTGCACGTAGGAGACGACCAGCTGGGTCTGGTGCAGCCGCAGGTCCTCGCGGTCGAAGCGGAAGTGCAGCTCCCGGCGGACGGTGAACAGCGACGCCTCGACCGGCTTCGCCGCGGCGTCCGCCTTCTCGCCGCCCTCGGCCGTCGCCGGTCGCAGCGCGTACACGAACGTGTGGTCGGCCGTGACCTCCAGCGTCGACGCGTCGGTCTCGGCCGCCTGGAGCGTTCCCTGCACCCGGACGCCGCGGTCGGCCAGCTCCGCCTGCGCGGAGTCGAAACGCACCAGCCACCCCGTCGGCGCATGCCGGCCGTCCGCGGCCGGGTGCCCGAAGCTCTGGTCGAACTGGTCCAGTTGGTCGGGGTCCAGCAGCACCCGCACCGGCCGGATCTGGTCGCCGGTCAGCACCTCGGGGTACAGCGAGGACCGCACGATGTAGTCCTTCGCGATGCTCAGCGCGTTCGTGACCTGCCCGTCGGAGAAGTGGGCGGTGCGCCGCGCGGCCGGCAGCGGTATGCCCTCGGCGCCGATCCGGAACTGCGCGGCGGGGCTGCTCGCGAACAGGTGGTCGGTGTCGCTCGCCCCGGGCACCTGTCCCTCGGGGGCGAGCGGGATGACGGTCATCCGCAGGGGCTCGGCGGGCGGTCCGGACTCGGCGGGGCCCTGGTAGGGGTGCCGTACACCCATGTAGATCGCCGTACCGAAGGCCACGGCGATCAGCAGGACGAGGACGAGGGCCTGCCGGGACAGCCCCCGGCGCATGGGGGCACGGCGCCGTACGGCGGGGGCGTGGTCGGCCATCCGCTCCTGCGCGGAGAACTCCTGGAGGCGGGCAGCACGGATGAACGACTCGTCGAAGACGACGGATCGGTACTCTTCCTCGCCACCTCCGGGGCCGCCTTCGGGTGTCCCCTCGGGTGGGTCTCCAGACCCTCCCATATCTTCAAGGGTAGGTCGCGGAGAGCTCGGGTAAACGCCCCGCTGCGCGACAAGTTCTGACAGGTTCTCACCAGGTTCGCCCGGCGGCTCTCCGTGGTGCTCAGGCCCTCGATCGACTCCGCGTCAGGGCGTGCGCGGGGTCGCCGGGACGGCCGGCGGCGAGTAGTCGGCGGAGGCGGACGGAGCCGCTCCACTGCCCTGCTCCAGGCCGGTGGAGGCCGGGGGCGGGACCTGGTCCCGGCTGCCCGAGGAAGCGCCGCGGTAGACGGCCGTGAAGGCCAGCGCGACCATGCCGATGCCCATCACCAGGGCGAGCATCCAGGCGACGGGACGGTGCCAGCGGACCTGCTTGCCGTACGCCCCCGGAGCGCCGTAGGGGCCTTCGAGGATGTCCGTGTCGTCCAGATCGTCCAGGTCGGGATCGTGGCCGAATCCGGTGCGGCCTTCGGGGCCGTACCCCTCCTCGTACCCCTCGCCCCGGCCGTGGGCCCGGCGGGCCTCCGCCTCGGAGGCCTCCGCTCTGGCCTGCGCGGCGGCCAGGAGGCGCTCGACGGCGGTCGGCTCGTGCACCGCGGCCGCCTGTACGAAGGCCTCGTCGAAGACCACGGAGGCGAACTCTTCGTCCGACACCCCGCGGTCGTGGTCGTCGTCGGGCTCCCAGCCGTCAGGGAACGGCGTGCCCCCCACGTCCTCCGGCACGGGATCCAGAGTAGTCCTGGGGGGTCAATTTGGGCAGACGGTAGGGAAATTCATCCGCCCTGTGAGACACCCGTCCCGCGGCACGGGGTCATTCCGGGGGCGCGTGTCGGGCGCATATGCCCTGGCCGCACGCCGTGCGCCCCGGGGCCCGCCGACGCGCCCCGAGGGCCCCAGGACGGCTTGATTCAGCGCCGTACGTGCCCGTCGCCGGTGACGATGTACTTGGTGCTGGTCAGCTCCGGCAGTCCCATCGGGCCGCGGGCGTGCAGCTTCTGCGTGGAGATGCCGATCTCCGCGCCGAAGCCGAACTGGCCGCCGTCGGTGAAGCGGGTGGAGGCGTTCACCGCGACCGTCGTGGAGTCGACCAGTTGGGTAAAGCGGCGGGCGGCCTGCTGCGAAGTGGTGACGATCGCCTCGGTGTGACCGGACGTCCACAGCCGGATGTGCTCGACGGCCTTGTCCAGCGAGTCCACGACCGCGGCGGCGATGTCGTACGAGAGGTACTCGGTCTCCCAGTCCTCGGCCGTGGCCTCGACGACGGTCGCCTTGGAGTCCTTGGCGTACGCCATCACCCTCTCGTCCGCGTGCACGGTCACGCCGGCCTCCGCGAGGGCGTCCAGAGCGCGCGGCAGGAACTCGGGGGCGATGTCCTGGTGGACCAGGAGGGTCTCGGCGGCGTTGCAGACGCTGACGCGCTGGGCCTTGGAGTTGATCAGGATCTCGATGGCCATGTCGAGGTCGGCGTGGGCGTCGACGTAGACGTGGCAGTTGCCGGTGCCGGTCTCGATCACGGGGACGATCGACTCCGAGACGACCGTCTGGATCAGCGAGGCGCCGCCGCGCGGGATGAGCACGTCGACCAGGCCGCGGGCCCGCATCAGCTCGCGCACGCTCTCCCGGCTCTCGCCGGGCACCAGCTGCACGGCGTCGGCGGGCAGCCCGGCCCCGCCCACGGCGTCCCGGATCACCCGCACGAGGGCGCTGTTCGACTCGTACGCGGAGGCCGAGCCGCGCAGCAGCACCGCGTTGCCCGACTTCAGGCAGAGGGCGGCGGCGTCCACGGTGACATTCGGACGGGCCTCGTAGATGATCCCGACGACGCCCAGCGGGACGCGGACCTGGCGCAGGTCGATGCCATTGGGGAGGGTCGAGCCGCGCACGACCTCGCCGACCGGGTCGGGCAGCGCGACGACGTCCCGCACATCTGCGGCGATGGCCCGCACCCGCTCCGGCGTCAGCGTCAGCCGGTCGATGATCGCCTCGCTGGTGCCGGCCTCGCGGGCCTTGGCGATGTCCTTGGCGTTGGCCTCGACGATCTCGCTCGTACGGACTTCCAGGGCGTCCGCGATGGCGAGCAGCGCGTCGTCCTTCTCGGCCCGCGGCAGCGGGGCGAGGTCGGCGGCGGCGGCCTTGGCGCGGTAGGCGGCCCGGTTGACCGGGGACATGGAGTCGTACGGCGAGAGCGTGGTCATGAAAGAAGGGTAGTGCGGTTGCCGGGCCGTTCCCCCGCGCATTCCGAACCGCGAGACAAGCCGCCCAGGGGCGCTCAATAGGGATGGACGCCCACGGGGGTCGCCGGTGGTGGTCCGTAGCCCTCGGCGACGCGCTGGTGATAGGTCTCGCGGTCGATGACCTCCAGGCCGACGATCTCCCAGGGCGGCAGCCCCGCGCTCTGCCGGTGCTCGCCCCACAGGCGCAGGGCGACGGCGGCCGCGTCGTGCAGATCGCGGGCCTCTTCCCAGTAGCGGATCTCCGCGTGGTCGCCGGCGTACCGGCTGGTCAGCAGAAAGGGGTGGTCGTGGGCGAGCTGTTCGAGGGCGCGGCGGACCTCCTTCAGCGGGGCTTCCCGGCCGGAGACGGAGAGGGTGACGTGCCACAGGCGGGGCAGGTCCTCGGGCTGCTCGTACCGGTCGCCGGCCGCCACGCTGGTCAAGGCACGCTCCTCACCGGCCGCACGGGACGAGCCCCCACCGGCACTGCGGGACGCCGTCCCAGGGCGCACTCGTCTCACGACGGCCTCCTTTTCGCAGTGACCGACCAGCTGGTCGTGCGGAATGTGTCCCTGGGACAAAGTTCAGCAGGCCGCAAGGGCTCACGGGGCGATTTTGCGGAACGTCCACCTCAGGGCGACGTTTGAAACGGGGCGTTCCCCCTGTTTTCGGCAAAGTCAGCCGTCGGGGCGCCGGCCGGTCGCGGACCTACGGCTCCAGGATCACCAGGTCGTCGCGGTGCACGACCTCCCGCTCGTACTCCGCTCCGAGCTCCCTCGCCAGTTCGCGAGTGGAACGCCCGAGCAGCTGGGGGATCTCCTTGGCGTCGAAGTTGACGAGTCCGCGTGCGACCGCGTGGCCGGAGGTGTCGCGCAGCTCGACCGGGTCGCCCGCGCTGAACTCGCCCTCGACGGCCGCGATCCCGGCCGGGAGCAGGGACTTGCGGCGCTCCACGACCGCCCGTACGGCGCCGTCGTCCAGGGTGAGCGACCCCTGGGGCGTGGAGGCGTGCTGGAGCCACAGCAGCCGGTCGGCGGAGCGCTTGCCGGTGGCGTGGAAGTAGGTGCCGGTGTCGCCGCCGGACAGCGCTTCGGCGGCGTGGATCGTGCTGGTCAGGACGACCGGGATGCCGGCGGCGGCCGCGATGCGGGCGGCCTCGACCTTGGTGACCATGCCGCCGGTGCCGACGCCCGCCTTGCCCGCGCTGCCGATCTCGACGTGGGCCAGGTCCTCCGGTCCCCTCACCTCCGCTATGCGCGAGGTCCCCGGCCTGCTGGGGTCGCCGTCGTACACACCGTCGATGTCGGACAGCAGCACCAGCAGGTCGGCGCGGACGAGGTGGGCGACGAGGGCGGCGAGCCGGTCGTTGTCGCCGAAGCGGATCTCGTCCGTGGCGACGGTGTCGTTCTCGTTGACGATCGGGAACGCGCCCATCGCCAGGAGCTTGTCGAGGGTGCGCGAGGCGTTGCGGTGGTGGGCACGGCGGCTCATGTCGTCGCTGGTCAGCAGCACTTGGCCGACGCGGACGGCGTAGCGCGCGAAGGAGGCGGTGTACCGCGCGACCAGGAGGCCCTGACCGACGCTGGCCGCGGCCTGCTGCCGGGCCAGGTCCTTGGGGCGGCGCCGCAGCCCCAGCGGGGCGAGGCCGGCCGCGATGGCACCGGAGGAGACCAGGACGATCTCCCGCTCCCCGCCGCTGCGGCCCTTCGCCAGGACGTCGACCAGCGCGTCGACCCGGTCCGCGTCCAGACCGCCGGACGCGGTCGTCAGCGACGAGGAGCCCACCTTGACGACGACCCTGCGGGCCTCGTGCACACCCTTCCTTGCCCCTGCCACCTGTGCTCTTTCCCCTCGCGTACGTCCGGTTCCCTGCTCGGCAATCTACGCGAAATGGATCGTGCGGCGCGCGGGGATTCCAGCCCCCGGACAGGCGGGCGGTAACGGTTCGCTCACGCGTCGCATACGGCAAAAAGGTTGCGTCGGTTGCCTGTAGAAAACAAAGACACGGCAAATCTAAGTTGAACGCTGTGTCACACATTGCTCACGACGTTCAGCGCGGGAAGCGCATCCTCCTCCGCTCGGGCAAGAGCCCCTACGACGTCGTTCCGGTCGAAGAGGCCCTCCATCGGGATGTCATCGCCACCAACTCCGGCAACCTGATCTTCAGCGACGCCACGCACAAGATCCTCGAGACCCCGCACACCGAGGTCGTCTCGAACGGCATCCGCACCGACGTCTCGGCGGCGGGCCGGATCAACGAGGAGTACGACGCCTTCGTCGTCCCGCTCGCCAACGCGTTCCGCCCGTCGTTCGAAGGCCAGTTGAAGCGGCTCACCCGGCTGATCACCAAGCTGCGGATCCCCGTGATCGTGGTGGGCGTCGGCGCGCAGGCCGGCCTCGGCTACAACGCGGCGCGGCTCAAGGGCATCGAGCCCGCGGTGCGCGACTTCGTCTCCGCCGTGCTCGACCGCAGCGCCTCGATCGGGGTCCGGGGCGAGTTCACCGAGCAGTACCTGTACGACCTCGGGTTCCGGGACGTGGAGGTCATCGGCTGTCCCTCGCTGTTCCTGTGGGGCAAGGAACTGACCGTCACCAAGCGGGAGCCGGCCCTCGTCCCCGGTTCCCGGATCGCGGTGAACGGCTCGCACAGCGCGGTGAAGTCCCAGGGCCTGGACCGGGTCATCACCCGCGCCCACGCCCGCTACCCCGGCCTGCGCTTCATCGGCCAGAACCTCAGCGACGCACGGCAGTTGCACTGGCGGGACCTGTCCGACCCGAACTGTCTGGTCACCGCCATGCCGACGCACCCCGACCACCCGATGTACCGGGAGGACAAGGTCCGCGTCTACGTCGACCCGATCACCTGGATCGACGACCTGCGGGCGTTCGACTTCTCCTTCGGCTCCCGCATCCACGGCAACATCGCCGCACTGCTCGCGGGCACACCGGCGACCGTGCTGTGCGGCGACTCGCGCACGCTGGAGCTGTGCCGCTACTTCGGCATCCCGCACCGCCGGATCGACAAGCTGCCCGAGGACCTGGACCCGGCGTCGCTGTACGAGGAGGCCGACTTCGGCGCGCTGACGAGCGGGCACCAGGAGCGGTTCGAGCGGTTCACGGGGTTCCTGGACCGCAACGGCCTGGAGAACACGTTCACGCACGGCGACGGCGGCGCCGCCTTCGAGGAGCGGATGCGGTCGCTGTCCTTCCCGGCGGGCATCCGCCCCTGGAACGACGCGGATCTCACTTCGCTCACCAGCCGGTTCGGCTTCCTGCAGAGCCGTATCGGGGAACTCGCGGCCGACAACGAGCGGTTGAGACGCGAGCTGACCCGCGCGGGCATGGGCGCCGGGGCGCTCCCCGCGACGTCCGTCTACCGGCGGGCACGCCGGGTGGTCGGCGCCCCGATCCGCAGGGCGTTGCAGCAGGGACGGTAGCAAGGGCGCCCGAAGGGGGCGCGGGGCTGTGTCGATAGGCGACTCCGTCGCGTGGGCGCGACCAGCCACGACGACGCCGCGGACGACCGGGTACGAGACGCACCCCTCTCGGCGAGGCGTCACGTGCGTGTCGTCGGAAGGCCGCCGCGCGTTAACCCGGGCGCAAGCCCCCCGCGCCGACCTTGGAGTGACCGCAGTTGCCCACACCCCTGTCCCGCATTCCGGCCAGAGCCCTGGTCGCGGCACTCCTGGCCGCGGCCTTCTGCGCCCAGGCCGTGGCCGCGTTGCGCCCGCACGTCCCGCTGCTGCTCGCCTCGACGGTCGTGTCCCTGGCCGTCGAGGGCGTGCTGTACCGCTGGCACCGCGGCCTGCTGTCGGTGTTCGCCAAGTCGCACGCGGACATCACCGTGCGCCATGTGCTGCGGGACCTGTTGCTGGTCGTCGCCCTGCTGCGGCTCGGCGAGCAGCACCGGGAGACGCTGTACACGCCGGTCGTCGCGGGCCTGCTCGGCTGCTACGCGCTGCACTGCGCGATCCAGGCGGTGTCGGTGCTGGTCCGCCGCACCCGCACCCTGCCGGTGGTCACCCGCAACATCGACGCCTCCGCGCTGCGTCTGTCCCCCGCCCCGCCGGTCCTGCTGCGCCGCCCCGGCCACCGGCTGCTGGTCTTCGGCCTCCCCGCCACCGCGGGCCTGCTGGCCACGGCCGCCACGGACGACCCGCGCTGCGCGGCCCTCGGCATCGCGCTGTCCCTGGGACTCGGCCTGCTGGGCCTGCACGACCTTCTCGTACGGCTGCTGCCGGGCCGGCGCCCGGCGGGCGAGCGGGAGGTGCTGGAGTGGCTGGACGCCTGGCTGGCGGAGTACCGGCCTACGGCCGGGCTGTACTTCTCCGGCGGCGCCTCCTCGGCGTACCAGGCGAACATGTGGCTGGAGCCGCTCGCCCAGCTCCGGGGCCGTCCGCTGATCGTGCTGCGCGAGCGGTTCATGGTGCAGAAGATCGGCCCGACCGACGTGCCGATCCTGTGCCTGCCGAAGGTCTCCACCCTGATGCGTCTCGAGGAGTCCTCGCTGGAGATCCTCATCCACCCCTCGAACTCCGGCAAGACCTCCCAGGTGCTGCGGATCCCCACGCTCAAGCACACCTTCGTCAACCACGGGGAGAGCGACAAGCTGTCGTCCTGCAACCCGTACGCGAAGGCGTACGACGAGGTGTGGGTGGCCGGTCCCGCGGCGCGGGAGCGGTACGCGCTGGCCGAGGTCGGCGTCGAGGACAAGGACGTGGTGGAGATCGGCCGGCCGCAGCTGGACGCGGTACGGCCGTACGAGCAGGCGCCGGCCGGCGCGTTCACGACGGTCCTGTACGCGCCGACCTGGGAGGGCTGGGACGGCAACCCCGGCAACACGTCGGTGATCGAGGCCGGCGAGAACCTCGTACGGGCGCTGCTCGCGGATCCGGGCGTACGGCTGCTGTACAAGCCGCATCCGCTGACCGGGTCGGTCGATCCGCGGGCCGGAGCGGCGGACCTGCGGATCCGCGAGCTGATCCGGGCGGCGGTCCGGGAGCGGGCGGGCGAACGGCCGCGTGACACGGGCGAACTCGCCCTCCTTACCCGGGAGTTGGACCGGCTGACCACGACCGCGACGCGGGCGGGCGCCGATCAGGTCGAGCGGATGCTGCTGCAGTCGGCGCCGGAGCCGGGGCGGGCGGACGCGGTGGCGGCGGCCACGGCGGCCTGGGAGGAGGCGTACTGGGCCTCGCTGCCCGAGGGGGAGCACCAGGTCTTCACCGATGCGCGGCCCTCGCTGTACTCCTGCTTCAACCGGGCGGACCTGCTGATCAGCGATGTGTCGAGCGTGATCAGCGACTTCCTGGCGAGCGGGAAGCCGTACGCGGTGGCGAACACCGGTGGACTCGCGGAGGACGTGTTCCGCAAGGCCTGCCCGACGGTGCGCGCGGCGACCGTGCTGACGCCGGACGCCGCCGGGGTGCCGGACCTGCTGGAGACGGTACGGCACCCCGAGAAGGACGAACTCGTTCAGGCGCGGGCCGAGTTGAAGCGGCATCTGCTGGGCCCCGACGAGCCGGCGGCGCAGGTGCGCTTCGACGCGGCGGTCCAGGCGCTGTGTGCGGCGGCCAGGGAGCACCGGGCGCGGATGGCGGAGCGGCTCGCGGCCGAGGTCGCCACGGAGATCCCCGACCAGCGCCGGTCGCCTACGCCGCCGCAGCCCGCCCACCCGGCGTAGCCCCGCCGGACGGCGTCAGCATCCGGCGCGCCTTGCGCACCGCGCGCCGCAGGAACGAGTCCGCGCCGCCCTCCCGGTAGCCGGGGTAGGCGCGGGCCTGGCGCGGCCCGGCGAGGTAGACGGCGTCGGGAATCCCCGCCGCCGCGTCCCGGAAGTGCGGGTAGGCGAGATACACCCGGCGGCCCTTCTTCTCCAGGAGGGCCGCCGGCTGCTTCTTGGCCTTGACGAACTCCACGACGGGCAGCAGGAGTTCGGGGCGCTGCTCGGCGACCAGGTGCAGCCGCAGCCGCTCGTCGACCTTGAGGCGGCGGGCGATGCCCGGCGTCCAGAACGCCTCCATGAGGGGCTTCGCCAGTTCCAGCTTGTGCCGGCGGACCTTCTCGCTGTCCTTGGCGTACTTGGGTCCGAACTGCGGCAGCAGGGTGATGAGGAAGGGCCGGAGCATGAGTTGGTCGCGGCGGTCACCCGCGGGCACGTGCTCGGCTATCAGGTTCATCAGGGCGCGTGCGGAGTCGAAGCGCAGGCTGTAGCCGCCGCTCTGGGTCACGTGCTTGCCGTCGTCGCGGCCCACCAGGTAGTAGCAGGTGTAGTCGGCGATCACGGAGACGCCGTCGGCCCGCAGATAGGCCTCCATCGTGAACAGCGCGTCCTCGCCGGTCCACAGGGACTCGTCGAAACGCATGGCGTGCCGGGTCAGCAGGTCGCGGCGGAACAGCTTCTGCGCGCTCAGGGTGAACTTGATGTTGGAGGAGAAGACGTCCGTCCGCTCCAGCGTCCTGCCCCACATCGACTTGGGCGCGGTGCGGTTGACGCCCTCGATCCGGCCGAGCACCACGTCCGTGCCGTGCTTGTCGGCCATCGCGACCATGCGCTCCAGGGCCTCGGGGCCCAGCCGGTCGTCGGCGTCCAGGAAGAAGACGTAGCGCCCGGTCGCCTTGCCCAGTCCGACGTTGCGCGGGCCGCTGGGCCCGCCGGAGTTGTCCTGCCGGATCACGGTCACCTGCATGGGCACCCGGCCCGCGAACTCCTCCAGGCACTCCCCCGTGCCGTCCGTCGAACCGTCGTCGACGGCGATGACCTCGATGCGCCCCGGGTCGATGGTCTGTGCCTCGACCGACGCCAGGCACTCGACCAGGTACGGCATCGCTTCGTACGCCCCGATGATCACAGTCACATCAGGCTGCGTGACGGTCACGTTTCCCCCCTGTCAATGGGATATTTCCCCCGTATCAGCTCATTCGCTACCTGATAGACGGGTGGGCGTGGAGAGCGGTTGCCTCACGGGCATGCTTTGGTGAGTCAGATCACATGGGGAACTGACATGGAGTCACGTCATGCGGGCAACGTAAGAGGCCGACGAGAACGGCGCGGCCCCCGAGGAGTGCTCCTCGGGGGCCGCGCCGTTCGTGCGGTGGCGGGGATCAGCCGTTCAGGTCGTCCCCGTCCGCCGTCGGACCCTGTGCCGGCACGGTCGCCGGCTCCGGGTCGGGCTCGGGCTCGGGGTCCGCGTCGGCTCCGGTCGCCGTCCGCGCGTCCTGGCCGGCGTTGCGGGTCTCGGCCTTGATCGCGAGCTTGCCCACGGCGGCGTTGAACTGCTCGATGGACGTCGGCTCGTCCGGTCCCAGCAGGTACCGCTTGAGGTCACCGCGGTCCTCGGCCAGCGGGTCGGCCGCCGGGTCGCGCACGGCGTCCAGCAGGCCGTCCAGCTCGGTGGCCGCGTTGGACAGGATCACCGCGGCGCGCACGGCCGTGTTCTGCCGCTTGAACTCCTCCACGCCCAGCTCGCCGGAGTCGGTGACGGCGTACGGCTTGCCGCTGGCGATGAAGTCGGAGACCACGCTGGAGATGTCGGAGACCATCGCGTCGGAGACGTTGAAGCAGTCGTACAGCCGCGGCTCGGCGCCCGTGACGACGCGGTGCTCGTGGCTGCCGAAGGAGTTCCAGTACGCGGTGTTCCACTCGGCGCGCAGCCGGGCGGCCTCCTCGTAGCGGGCGAGGTCGACCACGCCGTCGCGGGTGGCCTCGGCCTCGTCGCCCTTGGCGTTTCCGTTGCCCTTGCCGGCCAGTTCGGCGAGACGGGCCTCGATCCGGGCGAGCTCGGCCTTGGCGGCGGTGCGCTCGGCGGCGTCGGCGGTGAAGCGGGGGTCGGTGGCGCGCTCCACGGCGGCCTGCTCGACCAGGGCGGTGATCCGGCGGTGCGCGGCGCCGGCCTCCTTGCTGACGGTGCCGGTGAACGGGTGCGGCTTGTACAGCACGCGGACCGGCGGGTCGGCCTTCACCAGCCGCTCGACGATGTTCTCGCCGGCCAGCACGATCGAGGTGTTGCCGGGGTTGCCGTCCCAGCCCTCCCAGGTCGGGGCGTACAGCACCGTCGGGATCCGGCCCTCGGGGACCCCGCTGAAGCCCTGGATCGGCGCCAGTTGCGGGCGGCCGACCTCGACGATGTCGTCGTCGCGGACGCCGACGTCCGCTATGGCGTAGCGGTCACGGCCGGCACGGCCGGCGGTCCACACCTCGTCGTAGACCTTGCTGTACGGGTTGACGCTGGCGAGCTTGTCGCTGTCGCCGTGGCCGATGAAGACGTGCTTCATGGTGGGCACGCGCAGCAGGTGGATGTTCTTGCCGACGTTCGCGGCGTACAGGGCGACGCGGACGTTGCTCAGGTCCAGGTTCATCAGGTGGACGCCGCCGGGCACGCAGATCACGGGGACCGTGGTGGGCGCCAGGTTGTTCAGGATGACCCGCTCACGCAGGATGATCAGCGGCTTGGAGTCCAGCTGCTCCATGGTCTCCAGCCACATGTTGACCTGGTAGGCGGAGTCCTTGGAACCGGAGAAGTACAGCACCGTCTCGGGCCGGTACTCGGCCAGCCACTCGTCGACGGCGGCCAGGACCCTCTCGGCGTTCGGCGGGATCTTCGCGCCGCGCACGTAGGGCACGAGCGCGAGCACGTACAGGCAGCCCAGGCCCACGGTGAGGCCGATGCCGATGAACCCGGCGACGGCGGACCCCAGCGCGGCCGAGACGAGGATGCCCGCGACGGCCGCGAGGTCGAGGTGCAGCATCTTCTCGGCGGAGCGGTGCAGCAGCACGCGCGGCGGGGCGTCCGGGATGCGGATGCGCGAGGCGAGGTCGATGTTGCGGGTGGCGACCGGCATACGGCGGCGGTTGCGGATCAGCGTGACCAGTGCGCCGTGCGGGGCCTGGAGGCCGTAGAAGGCGATGAAGCAGGCGATCGCGCCGTAGTAGATCAGGTCGTCCGCGAGGCCCAGCCGCGCCAGCAGCAGGATCAGCAGCAGCTGCCGGATCAGGAAGCGGATCGACAGACCGGCCCGGACCTTGCTCAGGCGGTTGACCAGGTAGCTGCCCTTGCGGTGCAGATAGTGGTCCGCCAGGTACGTCACGGCGGCCGCCGCCGCGAAGGCGGGAGTGCTCGGGACGAGCGCGGCCAGCATGAGTGCCGGGAATCCCAGCACCATGAGGGCCGCCGCGGCCAGCTCGGCCGCGCTGCCCACCCGGGCGACGCGAATAGCAGTGGATATCACGTAGAACCTGCTCAGGAGAGGGGCCGGTCTGAAGGGGGAAGGACTCAGGCCCCTGTGAATTCTTCGTGAACGAAGATTCCCAGAGGCCTGAATTCCATGAGGCTATTAAATCTTGATTATGCCATGCCGTCCTGCCGGTCCAGGACGCTGGCCAGCGCCTGCTCGAAGCCGGAGGCCTGGCCGGCGGCGGCCGTCGGGTCCTGCTGGCGGACGTCGATGACGTGGCCGGTGAGCTCGGAGAGCAGCACGTCGAGGGAGGTCCGGGCCACGGCCTCGGAGGAGAGCAGGCTGCCCGCGGGCTCCTGGCCGAAGGCCTTGGTGCGCATCGGCGTGGCGGTGCGCTCCGGGTTGATGCAGTTCACCCGAATGCCGTCACCGGCCCACTCGTCGGACAGGGCCTGGGTGAGGTTCACCATGGCGGCCTTGGTCGAGGAGTACAGGCTGTACTCGGCGCGACCGCGGGTGTAGCTGCTGGAGGTGTAGAGCAGCAGCTGGCCGTTGGTCTCGGACAGGTACTTGTACGAGGAGCGCGCGATCTGCACCGGGGCCAGGTAGTTGACCTTCAGCGCCTCCTCGATGGTGGCGTTGTCGGTCTCGGCCAGCTTGCCGATGCGCAGCACACCGGCGGTGTTGACGACGTAGTCGATCCGGCCGGTCTCCGCGTACGCCTTGGACAGCGCGTCGTCGACCTCCTCCGGGTTCTCCACGTGCGTGCCGGTGGTGGAGCGGCCCAGCGCGTACACCTTGGAGCCGTAGGACTCGGCGAGCTCGGCGATGTCCTTGCCGATGCCGTAGCTGCCGCCGAAGACGACGACGGTCTTGCCGGTCAGCAGCTCGCGGTAGGCCTCCTCGCTCACCTGCTCGGGAGCGGCGGTGGAGGCCAGCTGGAAGAGCTTGTCGGCGATGAAGACGTCGACCGGCTGGGTGACCTTCATGTTGTACTCGTCACCCGCGACGACGTGGATCGGCACGTCCGGCAGGTACTTGAGCACGACGGAGCAGTCGTCCGTGGCCTGGAAGTTGGGGTCGCCGGCGGCGACCTCGTAGGCCCGCTTGATCGTGGACAGCTTGAAGGCCTGCGGCGTCTGGCCGCGGCGCAGCCGGGAGCGGTCCGGGATCTCGGTGATGAACTCGCCGTCCTCGCCGTGCGTGCGCGTGACGATGATGGTGTCCGCGGACGGGATGGCGACGTCGACGGCCTGGAAGCGCTCCAGCGCCACCACGCAGTCGTCGATCACACGCTGTGACAGCAGCGGGCGCACGGCGTCGTGGAACAGGACGTTCAGGTCCTCGCCCTCGGCCAGGCCCTCACCGAGGGCCTCGATGGCCCGCTCGGTGGTCTCGTTTCGCGTCGAGCCGCCTTCAATGATCTTCTTGACCTTGGTGAACCCGGCCTTGGCGACGATCTTCTCGATGTCCGGCACGTAGCCGGGCGCCATCAGCACGATGATGTCGTCGATCGAGTCGGCCTGCTCGAAGGTGGTCAGCGTGTGCTCGATGACTGCCTTGCCGGCGATCTTCAGCAGCTGCTTGGGGATCGACAGACCCACCCGCTGACCGGTGCCACCGGCCAGGATCACTGCGGTGGTACGGGGCTTGGCTATGTGCTGGGACACAGGTGACCTACCTTGTGGCGACTGGGAACCCGGAAATGGTCCCACTTGTGGTTACCGCAGTGCAAGGTGAGCGTCCCCGGCTGCATATGTGCGCGCAACCTGTCATTCACCTTGTACGCATGGTCAATGGCGAGCGCCCCTCCGGAGGTTCCGGGTAATAGCTGTGAGTAACCGCACAGGCTCAGCGAAGCCGCAGCCGCTTGAGGCAACGGTGCCCGAGTACCCGCACGAGTTCACCCGACGACGTCTGATGGACGGTGCGCGACCTGGCGGGCGCGGTGTGCCGTACGGGCGCCGCCGCGGCGGCCGCGAGGGCTCCGTACAGCGCCTGGGCCGCGGCCTCAGCGGAGATGCGCGGCTCGACGCCGGCGCCGGACCCGGCCCGGTCGACGGCGGACAGCAGCCGCAGGTCACCGAGGACCCCGACCCCCATCCCCCCGACACGCTCCGCCATCTCCGCGCCGATCGCGGCGGCGGCCTCGACGGCCCACCGCGGGGTCCCGATCTTCACATCGCCGGGACCGGGGGTGCACGTGTTCTTCATATGCATCACGGCGCCGTTCCGGACGAGCTGTGAATACAGCTCCGGAGGCAGTTCATTGGCGCGGAATTCCTTATTAAGATTCCGCAGCATTTCGGTCTCGGCGAGGGTGAGTGAGCGATTCGCCGCGTCCGGAACGGGACGCAACAGACCTTTCGGCAACCCGAGCAGCGCCTCGAAGGTACGCATCAGTCCCTCGCGGTCGGTGCCGTCCACCACGACGACGGTGACCCTTTCGGCCCCGGCCACCCGTGCCCAGCGCTCGACGAGCCGGTCGTGCCGGTGCCGGTGCCAGAAGCTGGGATTGGGCTTCTCGTACGGCGGCTTCCTGAGCAGGTGGACGAGCCAGTCCTCGTAGCCCATGCGCAGGCCGTTCTGCACGTACTGCTGCCACTGCGAGGGCATGATCCGCGCGAGCGGGCGCAGGGTGACGAGGACGTGCACACGGTCGCCGCCGAGCTGCTCGACGATCCGCCCGATCGTCTCGTCGTCGGGGGCGTCGGCGAAGAACTCGCTGCTGATCACGCCGGTGCGCCCGCCCGTGGCGCGCACCTGCTCCAGCAGCCGCTGCCAGTGCCGCTCGGTGGGCGCGGTGTCGCCCATCATTCCGGTGCGGGCGCAGGCGGCGAGGACCGCCTCCATCGGGTGCCGGGTGGCGCCGGCCGGCCACGCGACACCGTGCCGGGCCATCTCGTCCCTCGCCGCGAACAGCGCGCCCTGGATCGAGGTGGTGCCGGTCTTGTGCGGGCCGATGTGCAGCAGTCGGGTCCCGGTGGGCAGCGAGGCGACCGCGGCGGCGTTGCCCCGGAGTTCATCTCTCGTACAGTCCGTCTCCATGGTCAGAGGACGGTAAGAGAGGTTCCTGAGACCGCGCTGAGAGTGACCTGGGACACGGATGAGTCCCAGGTCTCCCACCGGCCGTTTCGGCGGTTACACGACCTCGACGCCCGGCCTGCCCGCCTCCACCCGCAGCCGCGCGAGCGTGCTCGGCGTCGCCGTCTGCGCGCGGACCGTGTCCACGACCCTGACCTGTGCGTCGATGCCGTCACGGCGGATGTCGAAGAGGTGGTAGCCGCGGTGGGCGTCGAGCAGCTTCCAGTGCGGGTTGTCCGGCAGGCGCGGGTCCCACTCCTTGTGGAACGCGGCCTGGTCCTGGTCGCCGTTGCTGGAGATGGACGTACCGACGAACTCGGCGCCGACGACGGCGGAGTCGGGGTCGGCGTAGTCCTCCTTGAGGTCGCTGATCATCGTCAGATGGCGGTCGCCGGTGAACACGACCGGGTTGCGCACGTGCTTGAACTCCTCCATCAGCTCGTTGCGCTCGACCTGGTAGCCGTCCCAGGCGTCGTAGTACCAGAGCTTGCCCGGGCCGACCTGGAGGTCGGTCTCGGCCATCATGATCTGCGAGCCGATCATGTTCCAGCGGGCCGGCGAGTGGCGCAGCCCGTTGACCAGCCACTCCTTCTGCTCGGCGCCCAGCATGGTGAGCGCGGGATCCTGGGCCGCCTCCTGGCTGGTGACCTGGTCGCTGCGGTACTGCCGGGTGTCCAGCACGCTGAGCCGGGCCAGCCGGCCGAACTCCAGACGGCGGTACATCTGGATGTGCGGGCCGTTCGGGATGGCGCTCGCCCGGACCGGCATGTGCTCGTAGTACGCCTGGTAGCCGGCCGTCAGCCGGGCCACGAAGGCGTCGTGCGACTGCTTGTCGGGGTCCTGGGGGATCTCGCCGGCGAAGTCGTTGTCGACCTCGTGGTCGTCGAAGGTCACCACGAAGGGCGCGTTCGCGTGCATCGCCGCGAGGTCCGGGTCGGTGCGGTACTGGGCGTACCGGTTGCGGTACTGCACCAGGCTGTACGGCTCACCCGTGCCCTCGTGCCGGCGCACGCCCGTCGACGAGGGCGTGGACTCGTAGATGTAGTCGCCGACGAACAGGACGAAGTCGGGGTCCTGGTCCAGCATGTCGGCGTACGGCGTGAAGTAGCCGTGCTGCCAGTTCTGGCAGGACGCCAGCGCCATGCGCAGCCGGCCGCCGGAGCTCGCCGGGTGGGGCGCGGTGCGGGTGCGGCCGGTGGGCGAGAGCTGGCCGCCGGCACGGAAGCGGTACCAGTACGTACGGCCCGGACGCAGCCGCCGTACGTCGACGTGCACGCTGTGCCCCAACTCGGGCCGGGCCTGGGCGACGCCACGGCGCACCGGCTTGCGGAACCGCTCGTCCTCCGCGATTTCCCACTCGACCGTGACGACCGCGTCGGGCATGCCGCCGCCGTTGAACGGGTCGGGGGCGAGCCGCGTCCACAGCACGATGCCGTCGGGCAGCGGGTCGCCGGACGCCACGCCGAGGCTGAACACGCCGTCGGGCAGCGGGGTTTCGGCGGCCCGGGCGGCGGTCGGCAGCCACAGCTGGGCGGAGGCCGCGGCGCCGAGCACGGCGGCCCCGGCGGTCAGGAAACGGCGTCTGTCGGTCGACACGGATCCGGTCTCTCCGGTCATCGGCGAACTCCCTTGCCTCGCTGGCCTCTTGGACACTTCGGATGCTCATGCTTCAGGGCGGTCCGCCCGTTGAACGGCATACTTCGCGTGCATGACAAACAGGGAGACAACAGAAGACCCGTCGCAGTGGTGCACGAACGTGCCCTGACCGCGACGGGTCTGCCGGTGGATCAGTAGGTGAACCCGACGCCGAGCCTGGCCTTCGCCGCCACCGTGCCGAGGGTTGCGGCCCCGAAGGTGAACGAGCCCGTCGGGGTGATCCCGTCGGAGGTCGGCCTGAACACCCACACCGAGCCGGCGTCGGCGTTCTCCCCCGGTGCCCCTACGGCCAGTTCGGCACGGCCGTCGCCGTCGCCGTCGACGAGGCGGGTGGCGGTGCCGAAGACGTCGCGGGTCTCCGCCACGCCCGGCACACCGGCGGTGTTCTGGTTGACGCCGGTGGCCCCCGCGCCGGTCAGGCCGCCCGCGCCGCCGCGCAGGACGACGGTGCCGCCGGCGTCGCTCAGGCCGTCGAAGTCCTCCCCCGGTACGCCGGTGGCGACGTCGGCGTACCCGTCGCCGTCGACGTCGGCGACCGAGATGTCGGTCCCAAAGCCGTCGCCGCGCTCGGCGGCGCCCGGGACTCCGGCGCTGTCCTGGTTGACGTACTTCACTTTCGTGCCGACGGGCCCGTTCGCGGAGCCGGGGATGAAGGCGACCCGGCCGCCCTTGGGGAGCGGGGTGTCGAGGTCGCTGTCGTAGCCGTCGACCGGACGGCCCACCACGATGTCCGCGTACCCGTCCCGGTTCACGTCACCGACGCCGACGGACTCGCCGCCCTGCACCCGCCAGTCCCTGCCGTCCCGGAGCACGACGCCCTCGGCCGCGAGCCCGTCGGCCGTGCCCTGCCAGTAGGTGACGCGGCGGGCGTCGTACTCGTCGCCGTCGTTCATCGTGCCGACGACATCGTCGATGCCGTCGCCGTCGACATCACCGGTGGCCAGATCCAGGAACCGGGGGTCGGAGTCTTCGACGACGGTCTGCTCACCGCCGCCCGCCGCGCCGTCCCGCCCGAAGGGCCCCTTGACGACGCGGAGTTTGAACATGCTCTCGACGGCCACCAGATCCGGCGCACCGTCCCCGTTCACATCGCCGACGGTGAGCTTGCCCCGGTCGCTGAGCCGGTCGTAGGTGTCGTGCCCGTACGCCAGCGGGGCCCCGCCCGACAGCCCGTTCGGGCCGCCCCAGACGACCTGCACGAGGCCGGTCTCGGCACCCCCTTCCACGCTGTCCTCGCCGGTGACGCCGACTATGAGGTCGTCGTAGCCGTCCTGGTCCAGGTCCGCCGTGCTCACCGCGCTGCCGAACAGGTCGGCCGTCTCGGCGGAGTCCGTGACGCCGGGGGTGTTCTGGCTGATGACCTGCTTGGACGAGGTCTTCAGCCCGGTCGCCGAGCCGTACACCACGGCGACGTACCCGGCCTGCGTCTTCCCGTCGACGGTCGCCTCGGGCGCCGCCACCGCGAGGTCGGAGTAGCCGTCGCCGTTGAAGTCGTCGTGCCGCTCGACGGCGGCCGGCGCGCCACCAGCCGACGCCTGCGATGCGGGCAGGGCGACGGCCCCGGTGACGGCCATGACGACCGCGAGGCCCGTGCGCCAGGTTCCTCTGCGCCTGTTCATGGTGCTGTCTCCTGTCGTTTCGTGGGGGGATGGCCGTACGCGGATGTGGTCCTCGTACGAGGTCGTCGCCGCCGTCAGTCCGCCAGCGAGGCCCCGAACTTGGCTCCGGTCGCAGGGAGGCCCATCGTGGCGGAGCCGAACGAGAAGGAGCCGGCGGAGGTGATGCCGCCGGTAGTGGCGGAAAAGACCCACACGGAGCCGTTGTCGGCGTTCTCCGCGGGGTCACCGACGATCAGCCCGGCCTTCCTGTCGCCATCCGCGTCGACGAGGGCGGTCTCCGCACCGAAGCGGTCACCCTTCTCGGCGGTCCCGGGCACACCGCTGGTGTTCTGGCTGAACGCCTTGGAGCCGGTGCCGTTCAGACCCTTCGCGCTGCCACGCAGGACGAGCGCGGAGCCGGCATCGACGATGCCGTCCAAGTCCTCGCCGGGCAGCCCGGTCGTCACATCGAGGTAGCCGTCGCCGTTGGTGTCGGCGACGGACACGCCCGAACCCATGCCGTCCCCATGCTCGGCCGAGCCCGGCACACCTGCCGTGTCCTGGTTGATCCACACCGGCTCGCGGGTGGTGGAAACGCCGTTCGGACCGCCGTACACGACGGCCAGCCCGCCACCGCGGAAGGGCGGTTCGGCGCTGTCGTACATGTCGTCGGAGCGGCCGACGACGATGTCCCCGTATCCGTCCTTGTTCAGGTCGCCGATCGCCGCGTCCTCGCCGCCGATCATGCGGCCCTGGGCGTCCCTGAGCCAGCCCTTGAGGGTGAGCCCGCCGCTGCCGCCCGTGAGGAGGGCGGCGGCACGCGAGTCGGGCGACCCGTTCCTGCCCAGACGCACGACGACGTCGGCGACGCCGTCGCCGGTGACGTCACCGGACGTCAGGGAGTGGAAGCTGGTCGCCCGGTCGGAGGAGAGAGCGAAGTAGTCCTTCTTCGCGGGCTGTCCGGTCCGGGTGAAGGGACCGTGCCAGACAGTGCCGTCCCCGTTGTCCTGGTCGACGGTGTCGCCGTTCCAGTCGTCGGCACTCCCCGTCACCACGTCAGGTCGCTTGTCACCGTCCACGTCCGCGACAGTGAAGCCCCCCTGCCACTCCTCCTGCGGGGCCCAGGTCAGGGTCGTCGCCGTGGCCGAAAGCCCCTTGGGGCCGCCCCAGTTGACGACGAGGGCATATCCCTGGCCGATGTCCATCATGTACCGCCCGACGGACGACAGCAGGTCCGCGTACCCGTCTCCGTCCAGGTCGGCGCTCTGCAACCGGGTGCCGTACCCGCCGTTGTATTCGTCGCCGGGCCAGGTCAGCACCTGCCTGCGCGAGGTCGACAGCCCGCTGGAGGAGCCGTACAGCACACTGGCCGCGCCCACCTGCGTCTCGCCGTCCGGAGCGGTACCCGGCGCACCGATCGCCACGTCCGGATACCCGTCGCCGTTGAAGTCGTCGTGCAGCCGCTTGCTGCTCGGCGCCGCGGTCGTCGCCTCCGTGGCGGCGTCGACTGCCGGGATCGCCAGTGCGCCGGCGACGAGCGCGACGCCGGTGGCGAGGCCCAGGCGTCTGCGGCGGGACAGGGCGGTGCGGCGACGGGAACGCGGGGGCACGGCAACTCCGGCGGTCGAAACGGCGGTTGGAGTGCGTGAGAAGGACCAAGATCCTCATCCGCACCGCCCAGTACGACTCACCGGCATGCCGGGGGGTTGCCCTCGGGTACCCCGGGAATTTTCCCGTCGTTCACCGATTCGGCCGGCGCGGGGGCGGACACGACGACGCCGGGGCGCCTCACGGCACCCCGGCGTCGTCGGAAACGGCTGTCTAGAACGGCTCGAAGTCGTCGAACTCCCGCGACGCCTCGTCCCGTTCGGCCTCCTTGTCACGCCTGCGCTGCGCGGCGGGCCGCGGTGCCTCGAAGCGGTGGTCCTCACCCCGGCGCCCGAGCATCTCGGCTCCGGACATCATCGTCGGCTCCCAGTCGAAGACGACGGCGTTCTCCTCGGGACCGATGGCGACGCCGTCCCCGGCGCGGGCACCCGCCTTCATCAGCTCCTCCTCGACACCGAGGCGGTTGAGCCGGTCGGCGAGATAGCCCACCGCCTCGTCGTTGCTGAAGTCGGTCTGGCGCACCCAGCGCTCGGGCTTCTCGCCCCGCACCCGGAACAGCGGCTCCCCGCCGGTTTCCTCGGGCGTCACGGTGAACCCGGCGTCGTCGACGGCCTTGGGCCGGATCACGATCCGCGTCGCCTCTTCCGTCGGCTTCGCGGCCCGCGCGCCCGCCACCAGCTCGGCCAGCGCGAACGACAGCTCCTTCAGACCCATGTGCGCCACCGCCGACACCTCGAAGACCCGGTAGCCACGGGCCTCCAGGTCCGGCCGCACCATCTCGGCGAGGTCCTTGCCGTCCGGCACGTCGATCTTGTTCAGGACGACGATCCGCGGCCGGTTGTCGAGGCCGCCGTACTCCCGCAGCTCCGCCTCGATGATGTCCAGGTCGGAGACGGGGTCACGGTCGGACTCCAGCGTCGCGGTGTCCAGGACGTGCACCAGCACGCTGCACCGCTCGACGTGCCGCAGGAACTCCAGGCCCAGGCCCTTGCCCTGGCTGGCGCCCGGGATGAGGCCCGGGACATCGGCGATGGTGTACACGGTCGAGCCGGCGGTCACCACACCGAGGTTGGGCACCAGGGTCGTGAACGGGTAGTCCGCGATCTTCGGCTTGGCGGCGCTCAGCACCGAGATCAGCGAGGACTTGCCGGCGCTCGGGTACCCGACCAGCGCCACATCGGCGACCGTCTTCAGCTCCAGGACGATGTCCTGCAGGTCCCCCGGCTCACCGAGCAGCGCGAATCCGGGCGCCTTGCGCCGGGCCGAGGCCAGTGCGGCGTTGCCGAGGCCACCCCGGCCGCCCTGCGCGGCGACGTACGACGTGCCGTGCCCGACCATGTCGGCGAGGACGTTGCCCGCCTTGTCGAGCACCACCGTGCCGTCCGGCACCGGCAGCACCAGGTCCTGGCCGTCCTTGCCCGACCGGTTGCCGCCCTCACCGGGCTTGCCGTTGGTGGCCTTGCGGTGCGGCGAGTGGTGGTAGTCGAGCAGCGTGGTGATCGACTGGTCCACGGTCAGGATGACGTCGCCGCCACGCCCGCCGTTGCCGCCGTCGGGCCCGCCCAGCGGCTTGAACTTCTCACGGTGGACGGAGGCACAGCCGTGGCCTCCGTTACCCGCGGCGACGTGCAGCTCGACGCGGTCCACGAAGGTGGTCATGGTAGGTGCCTCCAGCACTGCGAAAACGTACGGATATGTCTCTTGCCTAACACGCGAAAGGCGGACCCGCCTTCCCACACGGGAAGTGAGGTCCGCCTCGCGAAACGTTCGGTCTGAGCCGTGAAGTCAGAAGACTCAGGCGACCGGAACGATGTTCACGACCTTGCGGCCACGGTGCGTGCCGAACTGCACCGAACCGGCCTGCAGCGCGAACAGCGTGTCGTCGCCGCCACGGCCGACGCCCGCGCCCGGGTGGAAGTGGGTGCCGCGCTGACGGACCAGGATCTCGCCCGCGTTGACGACCTGACCACCGAAACGCTTCACGCCGAGGCGCTGAGCGTTGGAGTCACGACCGTTACGGGTGGACGATGCGCCCTTCTTGTGTGCCATCTCTCCTCAGTCCCTTACTTCGCAGCCGCGGGGATCTCAGTGACCTTGATCGCCGTGTACTGCTGGCGGTGGCCCTGACGACGGCGGTAGCCGGTCTTGTTCTTGTAGCGAAGGATGTCGATCTTGACGCCCTTGTGGTGGTCCACGACCTCGGCCTGGACCTTGATGCCGGCCAGGACCCACGGGTCGCTGGTCACAGCGTCGCCGTCGACAACGAGCAGGGTCGAGAGCTCGACCGTGTCGCCAACCTTGGCAGTGGAAATCTTGTCAACCTCAACGATGTCGCCGACAGCAACCTTGTGCTGGCGACCACCGCTGCGCACGATGGCGTACACGCGGATCTCACTCTCTCGCTCGGGAACGGCACCCCCGCAGTCCAGCCGTCCGGCACGCGGACAGCCTCTCCAGGACACCCAGTGCTCCGGAGGAAGAGGTTTACGGGGATGTGGCGTGCCTATATCCACGGACACGCCGACGGTCAAGGTTACGGGGCGGTGGCCGAAGGGGTCAAACCGGGCCGGGCCCCAAGAGAGTGCGGCCGGTCACAGGGACCGGCCGCACCACACGTTCATGCGCCGTGTGTCACTCGTCGGTGGCGGCGGAGACCGTGGTCTTCTTCGCCGTCGCCTTGGCCGCGGCCGTCTTGGCGGTCGCCGCCTTCTTGGCCGTCGCCTTCTTGGCGGCCGTCTTCTTGGCCGCGGTCTTCTTGGTGGCGGCCTTCTTCGCGGTCGCCTTCTTCGCCGTCTTACGGGCCGTCTTCTTGGCCGGAGCGGCCTCCTCGACGCCCTCCTCCGCGACGGGCTCGGCCTGCGTCTCGCCCGCCGGGACGACCAGGACGGCCGCCTCCTCGGACGTGCTCGGCGCGGTGGCCTTGCGCACGGCACGACGGCGCGGACGGGCCGGGGCGGCGCTCTCCGCGGCCGGCCCGGGCTCGGCGGGAGCCTCCTCGGCCGGGGCCTCGGCGGCCGGCTCGGGCGTGGCGGCAGCCGTCTCGCCGACGGTCACCACGGTGGCCTCGGCCCCCGCGGGCGACCCGGCGGGCGCGGACACCTTGCGGGTGGCGCGACGCCGCGTACGGCCCTTGGGAGCGGCCTCCTCGGCGGCCGGGGCCTCGGTCGGCACGACCGCGTCCTCGACGGCGGCCGGCTCGGCCTTGGCCTCGGCGGCCGGCTCCGGCTGCACCGGACGCTCGATCTCCTCGGCGACGGTCACGTCCTGAGCGGTGGGCACCGTCTCGGCCTTCTTCGGCGCGCCCGCCGGAGCGGACACCCGCCGGCCCCCGCGACGCCGCGAACGGCCACCGCGTACGGCGGCCTCCGCCTCGGCGACGCTGCTGTACAGCTCCTCGTCGGGCGCGAACGCCGGCTCGGGCAGCGCGGCCGGCTCGGCGGCCTCGGCAGCGACCTCGGCCTCGGTCTCCGCCTCCTCCTCGGCCGTCTCGGCCGGCTCGGTGGCGACGGACGCCTCGTGGACGTGGTCGGGACCGGCACCGGCCCGCGCGCGCTTCTTGCGCTTGCCGCCTCCGCCGGTGGACGTCGGCTGCTCCATGTGCACGATGACACCGCGGCCGTTGCAGTGGACGCAGGTCTCGGAGAAGGACTCCAGCAGGCCCTGGCCCACCCGCTTGCGGGTCATCTGGACGAGGCCCAGCGAGGTCACCTCGGCGACCTGGTGCTTCGTACGGTCCCGGCCCAGGCACTCCAGCAGACGCCGCAGCACCAGGTCCCGGTTGGACTCCAGCACCATGTCGATGAAGTCGATGACGATGATGCCGCCGAGGTCGCGCAGCCGCAGCTGGCGCACGATCTCCTCGGCCGCCTCCAGGTTGTTCCTGGTGACGGTCTCCTCGAGGTTGCCGCCCTGACCGGTGAACTTGCCGGTGTTGACGTCGACGACGACCATCGCCTCGGTCCGGTCGATCACCAGCGAACCGCCGCTGGGCAGCCAGACCTTGCGGTCCAGCGCCTTGGCGAGCTGCTCGTCGATCCGGTACGTGGCGAAGACGTCGACCTCGCTGGTCCACTTCTGGAGCCGCTCGGCCAGGTCCGGCGCCACGTGCGAGACGTAGCCGTGGACGGTCTCCCAGGCGTCGTCACCGCTGACGACGACCTTGGAGAAGTCCTCGTTGAAGATGTCGCGGACGACCCGGACGGTCATGTCCGGCTCGCCGTACAGCAGCGTCGGGGCGTTGCCGTTCTTGGCCTTCTTCTGGATCTCTTCCCACTGCGCCTGGAGGCGCTCCACGTCGCGGCGCAGCTCGTCCTCGCTCGCGCCCTCGGCGGCGGTGCGCACGATGACGCCCGCGTCCTCGGGGACGATCTTCTTGAGGATCGTCTTCAGCCGGGCCCGCTCGGTGTCGGGCAGCTTGCGGCTGATGCCGGTCATGGAGCCCTCGGGGACGTACACGAGGTAGCGGCCCGGCAGGGAGACCTGGCTGGTCAGACGCGCGCCCTTGTGACCGATCGGGTCCTTCGTCACCTGGACGAGCACCGACTGGCCGGACTTCAGGGCGGACTCGATCCGGCGCGGGCCGTTGGCCATGCCCAGCGCCTCGAAGTTGACCTCACCGGCGTAGAGCACGGCGTTGCGGCCCTTGCCGATGTCGATGAAGGCGGCCTCCATCGACGGCAGCACGTTCTGGACCTTGCCCAGGTAGACGTTGCCGACGTACGAGGTGGCCTGCTCCTTGTTGACGTAGTGCTCGACGAGCACGTTGTCCTCGAGCACACCGATCTGGGTGCGCTCGCCGTGCTGGCGGACCACCATCACGCGCTCGACGGCCTCACGGCGGGCCAGGAACTCGGCCTCGGTGATGATCGGCACCCGGCGGCGGCCCTGCTCGCGGCCCTCGCGGCGGCGCTGCTTCTTGGCCTCCAGACGCGTGGAGCCCTTGATGGACTGCACCTCGTCGGACGGCTCGGCCTTCGGTCGGGGCTCGCGGACCTTGACGACCGTGCGCTCGGGGTCGCCGTCGCCGGGCTCGGTGTCCACGGAGGAGTCACCGGCGCGACGCCGACGGCGCCGGCGGCGCCGGCTGCTGGAGCTGGACCCGCCGCCGTCCTCGCCACGGGCGTCCTCCGCGTCCTCTTCCTCCTGCTCGGCGGTGTCCTCGGCGTCCTGCTCGGCCTGCGCGGCGGCGGTCTCGTCGCCGTCGGTGTCACCACCGTCGGCGTCCGCGGTCTCACCGCGACGACGACGCCGGCCACCACGCCTGCGGCGACGACGCGAACCGGTCTCCTCGGAGTCGTCGCCGTCGGCGATGTCCTCGCCGGCCTCTTCGGCTTCCTCGGTCTCGTCCTCGGCGGCGGTCTCGGCTGCCTGGGTCTCGGGCTCCTCGGCGTAGCCGCCGCGGCGCCGGCGACGGCGCCTGGAGGCGCCGGCCTGCTCCTCCGGGAACTCCTCCTCGACGTCCTCGGTCTCCGCCTCGGCGGCGGCCGCCGCGGCGGCGCGCTCGGGCGTCTGGAACTGGGGCTCGGTGAACACGGGCGCCTGGAACACGGCCACGGAGGGGCGCGCCGGACGCGGTGCGTCCTCGGCGTCCTCGGCGTTGCCGGAGGAGGCGGCCCGGGCGGGCTCGGCGAACCCGGCGGCGGCCCGGCGGACGACCCGACGGCGGCGGCGCGGTCCGGCGTCCTCACCGGTCTCGGCGGCCGGGGCCTCGGCGGCGGTCCCGGTGTCGCCACCGGTGGCCACGGGGGCCTCGGCCGTCACCGGCGCCTCGGTGGGCTCAGACGTCTCGGTGGGCTCCGGCGTCTCGGCGGCGGCCTCGGCTCCACGCCGCGTGGCACGACGGCGCGTGCGGCGCGGGGCGGTCTCCTCGGCGGCCTCGACGGGCTCGGCGACCTCCGCGGCGGCGGGCGCCTCGGCAGCGGCCGTGCTCTCGGCGGCAGGGGTCTCCGCGGCGTCCGGACCACCGGCGGGCGCGGTCACCCGGCGGGTGGCACGACGGCGCGTGCGGCGCGGGGCGGTCTCCTCGGCGGCCTCGACGGGCTCGGCGACCTCCGCGGCGGCGGGCGCCTCGGCAGCGGCCGTGCTCTCGGCGGCAGGGGTCTCGGCCCCCTCGACGGGCGCGGGGGCGCCGGCGGGTGCCGACGCGCGGCGCACGGCACGACGACGCGAACGGGGCGCGGCCGGCTCGGCGGGCGCCTCGGCGGCCGGGGTCTCGTCCTCGGCGACCGGCGCGGCGGCCGTCACGGGAACGACTGTCTCGGCAGCCTCGGCGGCCTCGGGCGACCCGGCGGGCGCGGACGCGCGGCGCACCGCACGGCGACGCGGACGACCGCTGGGCGCGGCCTCCTCGGCAGCCGCGACGGCCTCCGTCGTCTCTTCGGTCTCTTCGGCCTCGGCCTCGACGGCCTCGACGTTCTCCTCGGCCTTCTCGGCCTCGGTCACGGCCGCGACATCCGCGGCGTCCGCGACCGGTATGGCCGGCTCGACAACCTCCGTGGGCTGCGCCTCGGTGGCGGCCACGGGCGGTCCCGCCGGGCGGGACGCGGCACGACGCCGACGGCGCGGCGGCAGGGTGTCGCTCGGAGTGTTCAGTTCGGAACCCTCGGTGGGTTCGGTCGGTTCGAGCATGCGGGCGTTTCTCCCGTCAGGCTCCCGGGCGCCGCACCTGGTCCGGCGACATGCCGGTGACGTCCGCGGCTCGCGCGGTGCGCGACTGCCGCCGTCCGGGGCGCGGGCGCCGCACGGGAGCTCTCTGTGTCCTGTCTCGCCGGTTCCGTACGCCTCATGCGTACGGCCTGGCGAAAGTCTTCTGGTCGGTGCGCTGCCCGACCCAGGTGGCTCCCGAGTACGAGGGCGGCGCTTCGACGTCCGTCCCTACGGAACCTTCCTTACGCCGGCGCCGTCGCGGCGGCAGCGGGCTCGGCCTCGGTTGGGGCCGTCGCTGCCTCGCGGTCGGGCGCGAGCGGGTCGGTCACGGTGCCGGTCTCTTCATCGAACAGCCCCTGCGCCAGCCTGGTCACCGCTGCGGGGACCGGCGGCGCCAGGTCGGCCACGGCGCGGAGACCGGACAGGACGTCGTCGGGTCGTACGGCAGGCGTCACGTGCCGAACAACCAGCCGCAGTATCGCACAGGGCTGGTCGGTCGGCCTATCAGCCTGGGAACTGTGCGTTTCTGTTGTGTCTGAAGCGTCGGAGCTTTTCAGTTCGGCGACCGCGGGTCGGGCGTCGAAGGTGCGCACGCCGTTCTTGGTCATGCGCTGTACCTCGACGGACTCGGCGGCGTCGAACGCGGCGACCGCTCGCGCGGCGTCGGCCGGGTCCACACCGTCGAGCCGCAGCTCCCAGACGGACGCCGTGAGCCGGTCGGCGAGCCCGGAGACCCGGGCCTCGACCGCGTCCACGACGTCGAGCCCGGCGGGCAGCGACGCGTCGAGGAGCACTCTCAGCTGCTCCGGATCACGCGCCTCGGTGAGGGCGATCTCCAGATACTCCGCCTCACTGCCCGTGCCGGTGGGTGCGGCATTGGCGTACGACACCTTCGGATGCGGCGTGAACCCTGCCGAGTACGCCATCGGCACCTCGGCACGGCGCAGCGCACGCTCGAAGGCGCGCTGGAAGTCACGGTGGCTGGTGAACCGGAGGCGGCCGCGCTTGGTGTAGCGCAGTCGGATGCGCTGCACCGCGGGTGCGGGCGGCGGGCCTTCGGGCTGTCGCTTGCCCAGTGTCGTTCAGTCCTTCGTGAGAGCGGTCGTACTACTACCAAGAGTACGTGTCTCGCGGCCCCGAGGTTCCCGCGCGGGCACGGCTTCATGCTCCCGGGGCTCCCCGAACAGCATCCGCCGGAAGTCGGCGCGTGCCTGCCGTACGGACTCCCGGGCGGCGGCGAGGGCCTGCCGGGTGGCCCGGCCGACACTGCGCGCGGCTTCGGCCGCCGGCCGCAGTACCGCGTCCCGGACGACGTGCCCGACGGGCGTGAGCACCGTCCGGTACACCCAGCGGGCCGGCTCGACGAAGGTCCACCGGAAGACGTTCGCGAGGAACCGGCCGACGGCGAGCGAGATGTGGCCGGCGATCCGCCAGGCGTGCCCGAGGGCGTCCCAGATCTCCCTGCCGACGACGGCGAGCACCCGGCCGACCGGGGTGAGGACCCACCGGTACAGGCCCAGCGCGGGCAGCACGAACAGCACGCGCACGATCCAGTACAGGGCGATGCCGATGCCATTGACGACGGTGCTCACGAGCCACGCGACGCCCTTCGCGCACCAGGCGACGGCATGGCCGACCGGTCTGAGGACCCACTCGTACAGCCACAGGGCGGGTACCACGAGGAGGTACCGCGCCAGCCAGGCCACGGCGCCGAACACCCCGAGCCCGAGGGCGGCGAGCACCGCGCCGAGCCCCTTGAGAACCCACAGCACGGCGTGCCCGACGGGCGTGAGCACGCGCGCGTACAGCCATGTCAGCCCCGCGCCGATCCCGCGGGCGACCCACGCGCACGCGTGCCCGACGGGAGTCAGCACGTACCGGTAGAGCCACACCAGGGGTATGACCAAGAGCACGTTCCCCAGCCAGGCGAGGCCCTTGGCGACCGGCACCACGACGTACCGCCACAGCGCCACGAACGGCCACACGAAGAGCGCCCGGCCGAGCCACAGCAGCGCCCGGCCCAGCGGTCGCAGCACCGTGTCGCCGAGGAAGCGCCCCGCGACGACGAGGGCGTCCCAGGCCATCCGCACCGGCACGACCAGTACGAGCACGACGATCCGCACGGGCACCCGGATCGCGACGGCAAGACACCCCTCGGGCGCCGGGTGCTGCTGCCGAGCCGGTGGCTTCTCAAGGTCCATGCCCGTGTAGACGCCGGAGACACCTGTCCGGATCCCATTGCATCCCACAACTATCGGGATGTCCGCAGCGGTGGAGGCAACACCCGGCCCGGGGCGGGGCGTTCGCATTGCGGGATGCGCGGAGCGGGGGAACAGTGGAGGCACAGGCCCGGGTCGGCACACAGGTGAAGCGGTACAGCGCCCAGCGCATCTGGAACCATCATGGCCAGAACCACTCGGCGGTACGCCTTCCACAGGGTCCACGCATCCCTGCTCGCGGCGGCACTCGCGGTGCCGGTGGGGCTGACGGGTGCGGTGGCCCAGGCGGCGCCGGCCTCCACGCCGCCCCCGTCACCGACGTCCGACACACCCCCCTCCCCCGCCACGACGCCGCCGGCGGAGACTCCTCCGTCTCCCCAGCCGGAGGTGCCGAGCGATCCCCCGGCCGACTCCGCACCGGCCGACGAGTCGAGTCCGGGCGGCACAACACCCTCTGACCAGCAGTCAGACCCACCCGTCACCGAGGGCGAGACAACGGCCGAGCCCCCGCCGGAGCAGACCCGGGCGGTCGCGGAGGTGACGGCGGCTCTGCACGAGAAGCGTGACGAGGTGCCCGAGGAGCTCAGGTCGTCAGTCGACTCGCTGACGGCCACGCTCAGGGCCGTCACCGCCCCGGAGACGACGCCCCAGGACCGGGGCGCGGTCACCGAGAGCGCCGAGGCGCTGACCGCGACGCTCGATGTCATCGCCGACGACGGCACACCCGGCGAGCTGCGGGACCGGCTGACCGGGATCGTGCGGCAGGTGACCGCCACGCTGGAGGCGGGCCGGGGGCCGGAGGTGACGGCCGAGGACCGGTCGAGGCTCTTGCTGGTGTCGGCCCGGACGATGTCCGCCCTCGACATGATCGCGGACACCGGGACACCGGAGAGGGTGCGCGAGCAGCTCGCGACGATCGTCGAGGACCTCAACTACGCCATGGAGCACACCGGCGGTGGCGGAGAGACCGGGCGCACAGGAGTGCCCGTGAGTGCGTCGATCGGCTACCTCATCGACGGGGACCCGCCCCGGGGGCAGACCGGTTCGCACACGGCTGGGCAGCAGGAGAGCCCTTCGGGAGATCAGCAGGAGCTCCTGGACCGGGCCGAGCAGACCGGTCGGCAGATGAGGCGGGCGAGCGACCCCGATGCCTCGCGGGAGGACCGGTCCGAAGCCATGCGTGAGATGCGGAAGCAGACGGCCCGTATGAAGCACGAGCAGCGAAAGGCCGCCTCGGCTCAGAAGCCGTCGGGCGCTTCTCTCGGCAAGGCCGCCGAGGTGTGCGCGACCGCCCTGTTCGGTTCCGTCTCGGAGCGGAGACTTTCCGATGGGCTGGAGAAACTGACTCCCGAGAGCTGGGACAGCGTGGGAGTCAAGGACTTCTGGAAGGCCAGGGCCGAGGAGAGCGGCATGCTCGACGTCCGCGCCTTCCTGCGCAACAGCCAGAACACACACGCCCCCTTCCCGGTCACCGACCTCATAGCCGGTCTTGCCGACATCGTGCGGGTGGACGAGCTGAACTCGAAAGTCGGCGGGAAATCGGTGGCCCATTGCAAGCAGTCCGCCATGTACCTGGAGGAGCGGGGGATCTATGCGGGGGACTGGAGCGACAGCGACGATTCGTAGGCGGCGAGGACCCTCGTCACGGGCCGGCGGATCTCAGCAGTTCCGCGACCGGGACCTCGGCATCGGCCCGAATGTACGCGGCGCCGTACCGGTCCATCTCCCTCCGCACCTCGTTCTGCGAAGCGGCCTTGTCCCAGTGGGTGAGGGAGGAGACCGCGGCGAAGGGCTGACGCCCCGGCGCCCAGGTCGCCCACACGAAGCGGGGCTTGCGCGTCACGTTGATGAGGTTGTTGTTGTGCCGGACTCGTCCGCTGTAGACGAGCTGCTGGCCGCACGTTTCCCAGGGGCAGTAGTACCCCTCCTCGCTCGGCCGCCATGTGTAGTGCGGATTCTTGAACTCGTCTACGTCCAGTTTTCCCCGGTCCTTTCTCATGTAGGAGACCTGCATGGTCACGGCGACGGTCCCGAAAGGCGCGTCCTTGGGAATCTGGAACACGTGGTCCACCGAGTATTCCTGCCCGACTTCGAGCCAGTTTCCGGGTCCGTAGACGTGACCGCTGCTGATGACGACCTTTCTGAGGACGGCCGCGTAGCGCTCCAGGTCCCCGAGCGTGGTCCCCTTTCCCGCGCTCTGTCTCCACTCCCGCAACATGTCCGCGCTCCCGGGGGTTTCGGCGTACGTGGCGCCTCTGCCGCGGACCGTGTAGATGTCATTGGTGATGTAGACGGGAATGCCGCCGGTGTTCTTCACATGGAGCGTCACCGGCACATGCACGAAGGGCCTCCCCCGATCCGCCCGCGCCACCCCGAACTTCGCCTTCAGGGAGAGGTGCATGGGGGCCGCCGTCGGCTGGTACATGGTCGAGTACGCCAGGCTGACGCCGGTCAGGAGCGCGGTGACGACCACCCCGGCGGCGAACCGCTTCGGCCGCGGCACCCCCTTCCAGCAGTCCTCCCGCACCAGGACCACGAGCGCCCAGACGGACCAGCACCACAGCGGCAGGAACATCAGCAGGTACGGCGTGTACTCCGTCTCCTCGAGCCACATGAACAGCAGCAGGCTGTCCGTGGCCAGCGCGATGAGCACCCCGAGCAGGACGATCGCCCCGGACGCCCTGAACTGCCGTCTCCCGAAGTAGTCGAGGGCCGTCGCCGCGGCCACACCCTGCACCAGACCGGTCAGCACGAAGAGGACCCCGGTCATGCGCTGGGCGAAGGTGAGCGCCCCGGTGGCGTCCGGCCAGCCGACCATCGCGCCGAGCACCATGGAGGCCAGCAGCCCGGCCGTCATCAGGGCGAGGGTCGCGCGTCTTCGCCACGGGCGGTCCGGCCACGTACCGCTGTCGCCACCGCGCCAGCAGATGAACGCCGGGTCGTCCAGGTCGGTGTCGTCCGGGAAGCCGAGCCGCCGCAGGATGCGGCGCAGGTCGCCCGGCGACCAGGCACTGCCCACCGTTTCGCTGCCCCTGGTCACCCGGCGAAGCCCGCGGCTGTCCGGCGCCTCGACGACGACCCAGGGGCGAATGCTCATGCCCCCAGGCTCGAACGCAGCCCACCCTCACGCACCTGGGGCTCCCCCGTTCGGCAGCCCCCGGGCGGGCGCCGTCACGCCGTACGGGAATGGTGCCGCCGGGGTCCGATCGCGCCGGACGCGACGGCGCCCGTGGGCGCGCCCGCTCACCGCGTGACCCCGGGCGGACCCTCGTACAGTGAAGGGACGGATCGCCCCGAACGGCAGGTGCTCGTCGGCAAGGAGTGATCATGAGCTTCGCCTACTCGTCGATCCACACCCGGCAGGAGGACGGCGTCCTGTTCGCCACCCTCGCCGCGGGTCCCCTGAATCTCATCGGCGTCGATCTCGTACGCGACCTGGTCTCGCTCGTCGGCACGCTGTACGACGACCCCGGTGACGTGCGGGTCGTCGTCATCGAGAGCGCCTCGGCCGAGTACTTCTCGGCGCACGTGGACCTCACGGCGATCCCGCAGTACACGGCGGAGGCGGCGAAGGCCGGCGGTCCCGGTGACGCCTCGCTCGGCATGTTCCTGTACAGGCTGGCGCACGTCCCGGTGATCACCGTCGCGAAGGTGCGCGGCCGGGCCCGCGGCGGCGGCAACGAACTCGCCCTGGCCTGCGACATGATCTTCGCCGCCCGCGAGAACGCGGTCTTCGGGCAGTTCGAGGCCGGCACCGGAGCCATGCCCGGGGCCGGCGGGGTGCAGCATCTGACCCGGCGGCTGGGCCGTGCCCGCGCCATCGAGGCCATCGCCGGCGCCGACGACTTCGACGCCGACCTCGCCGAACGGTACGGCTGGATCAACCGCGCCCTGCCCGACGCGGAGCTGGACGGCTTCGTGGAACGTCTGGCCAAGCGGATCGCCGGCTTCCCGCCCGCCGGGGTCAGGGCCGCCAAGCGCGCCGTCAACGACCTCACGCTGCCGGCCCCGGCGAACGTGCGCTCCGACGCGGCCACGTTCGTCGCCCTGGTCGGGCTGCCCGAGACCCGTGCGCGGCTGGATCATCTGTCGAGCAGGGGCCTGCAGACACCCGGCGACGTCGAGCGCGACCTCGGCCGGGCCGTCACGGAGTTCGACGGCCTCCGATGATCAGCTGGGGGCCGGGGCCGGCGCGATCGGTTCGAGGAGTCGTCGTGGGGTGTTGACCGCCCTGGACACGGGGTCGCCGTCGGCGCCCTCCGGCTCGAATCCGGGCCCGGGTTCGATGCGCACCTCCGGGACCGGAACGACCGATCCGCAGTCCTGGCAGCGCCCCTCGGCGTCGAGCAGTCCGCCGTCCCGGTCGTGGCGCTGGGCCCGCTTCACTCCCGCCGGGGAGTAGAAGGTGTCTCCCCAGTTCATCAGGGCGCGTACGACGGGCCACAGTTCGACGCCCTTGGCCGTCAGCCGGTACTCGACCCCCGTGGCCGCGTCCTCGTCACGGGTGAGCACGCCCTCCTGCACGAGGGACTTCAGCCGGTTGGCCAGTACGGCGCGCGGGATCCTGAGCTGGGTGGCGAAGTCCCCGAACCGGCGCACCCCGAAGAACGCGTCGCGGACGATGAGGAGCGTCCACCGCTCCCCCACCACTTCCAAGGTGCGCGCCAGCGAGCAGTTGCCGTCCGCGTAGGTGCTGGGGAGTGTCATGGCCCCATTCTACCTGCACCGGTTCACTCACTGAACCGAGCCGTGCTACGGTCGATTCTCGAGGGCAGTTCAGTCACTGAACCGCCATGAACGAGCCGTGGAGGCTGACCATGTACCAGTTCCTCGTGTCCTTCACCGTCCAGCCCGAGCACCGCGACGACTTCGTCCGCGCAGCGGGCAGGACCGCTCGCGCCTCCCTCGCGAACGAGCCCGGCTCCCACCGGTTCGAGGTCATCGCGGACGAGCAGAACGCGGACGTCTTCTACCTCAACGAGGTCTACGAGGACGTCGACGCGTTCCACGCGCACGCGGGCGGCCCCTACTTCGCCGCGTTCTTCGCCGAGGCCGGCGCCTACGCGCAAGGCCCGACGTGGCTCATGCGCGGAAACCTCGTCACCGACGAGGTCTCCGCTCCTGCCGACCTGAGGCCGTGAGGCGAGCTCAGGACCCGGTGCGGCTCTGGGCCTCCGCCTGAGCGATGGCTTCGGCTTCGCTCTCGGCCATCGCCAGCGTGACACCGAACGCCTCGGCGATGTGCCCCGCGGCCGACATCACACGCGCGGTCCCCACGACGGGGGCGATCGCGACGAGCAGGTCCTGCAGGTGCTCGACGGTGAACTCGGCCTTGATCGCTGGGTTGATGTGCGCCAGATAGGAGATCGCCGGTGCGTCCATGGCCACGAGCGCGGCGATACGGGACAGGATGAGCGTCCGCTCGTCCATGTTGCAGTGCTCGAGGGAGTCGATCGTCATCGCGGCGATCGTGTCGAGTACGGGAGTCTCGGATGCAGTGGCCATGACGGGGACCGCCCTCCGGTGCCGGGAACGTGACCGCACCACCCGCGCGCGTCGAACCGCATCACCCGCTCCACGCGGGAATCGCCCCTGGGTGTACGGCGGTTGCCCCTCAAGCGTAGGCGCGGTCCGCCGGGGGCGCGCGTCGAGCCGGACGGGCCGCGCCTAGGTGGAGCGGGGCTGGGTCGTCGGGATCCTCGACGTGAAGAACAGCGCCAGGGCGCAGGCGAACCCGAGGATCGCGAGCGCGGCCCGCAGACCGTCGAGCCGGGCGTCGGCGTTGGCGTCCAGCGCCGCCTGAGCCACCTCCGGCGCGACGCCCGCCTCGTCGAGAGCGGACTTCAGCTGGGCGTCCGACAGGAACGTCACCCCGTCCTGGAGCTCGACGGCCGCCTGCTCGCTGACCTCGGCCGGGATCGCCGGGTTCTGTTCGAGGTTGGCCAGGAAGGACGAGGCGAGCGCGGCGATCAGGATCGACCCGGCGAGTGCCGTACCGATCGAGGAACCGAGGTTGGTGACGGCGTTCTGGATGCCGCCGACCTCCGCGCTCCGCTCGTCCGGCACCGCCGAGACGGTGACCGACCCCAGCTGGGACGCCAGAGCGCCGGTGCCCAGCCCGACCAGCAGGAACGGGATCGTCACGATCTCCGCCCCGGCGTCCGCGTCCAGCGCCGCCATCAGGACCACCGCGCCCGCCAGCAAGGAACAGATCCCGAGCCGGACCACCCGCCGCGGCGAGACGTCCGGCAGGAAACGGGGGATCAGGGTCGCGGCCGCCAGCAGGGTCAGGGAGAGCGGCAGCAGGCGGGCGCCGGTCTCCAGCGCGGACAGGCCCAGCGCGACCGACAGATAGAGGGGTACGACGAAGAACACGCCCATCAGGACGAGGTACTGGAAGAAGAACATGATCAGGCCGCCGGTGAACTGTCTGTTCTGCAGCAGCGCCGGCTCGATGAGCGGATCCCTGCGCCGCTCCACCAGGCGTGCCTCCCAGTGGAGGAAGAGCCAGATCAGCAGCACACCGGCCAGCATCAGCCATACGACCGGTGAGATCCCGAGCCATGCGGGCCCCTCCGGCTTCGGCCGGAACCACCCCCACTCGTCCGAGCGGAGCACGCCGTAGACGAAGACCCCGAGCCCGAGGGCGCACAGGACCGCGCCCACGAGGTCGATGCGCGGGCGCTCGCCGGCCACGGTGTCGGAGATACGGCGGGCGAGCACCAGGATGCCGAACACCACCAGCACCTCACCGGCGAACACCCAGCGCCACGACAGATACGTGGTGGCCAGCCCGCCGATGAGCGGCCCGAGCGCGATCGCCACGGCGCCGGCGGCCGCGACGAGTCCGTAGGCGGCGGGACGTCGTTCGGCCGGGAAGTTGCCGGCCACCAGCGCCACGATCGCGGGCAGGATGAGGGCCGCTCCGATGCCCTCCAGGAAGGACCAGCCGAGCAGCAGTACCGGCAGGTTCGGGGCGAGCGCCGTGGTGAGGGAGCCGCATCCGTAGACACAGCAGCCGATCATGAAGGCCCGTCTGCGGCCGATCAGCGCCCCGACCTTGCCGCCCGGGATCATGAACATCGCCATCACCAGCGTGTACGCCGTGATGGCACCCTGGATCCCGGTCACCGTCGTGCCCACGTCGTCGGCGACCGACGCGATGGAGACGTTCATGACGGAGCTGTCGAGCGCCATCAGGAACTGACCGGCCGCGAGTGTCCACAGGACGAGCCGTGCCCTCGCCGAACCCTCGGCCGTACCTGTCCTGGACGTCATGGCCCAAGCATTGCCGTCGCCCGGGCCCGGATCCTTGCCCCGCCACGGAGTTCAGCCGCTCGGCGCACAGAATCGGACGGGTGGGCGGGGCTGCCGCGAGCGCGTGAGGACGCCACCGAAGACGAGCCCGGGGTTGCCGTCGGACCATCGTGAACTCACCGACGAGGACGCCGCCGGCCATGTCGACGTCGAGGCCCGACCCCGCACGCCGTGCCGGGTGGGGCGACGACCGGCCTGAGGGTGCGCGGCAAGCGCTCAGTGCTGTGGCGGTGCGTCGAGTTCGGTGAGGAGGGTGCGGACGCGGCGCTCGATTTCGTCGCGGATCGGACGGACCGCCTCGACGCCCTGCCCCGCAGGGTCCTCCAACTGCCAGTCCAGGTACCGCTTGCCGGGGAAGACCGGGCAGGTGTCGCCGCAGCCCATGGTGACGCAGACGTCGGACTCCTTGACCGCGTCGACGGTGAGCATCTTCGGGGTCTCGGCGGAGATGTCGATGCCGACCTCGGCCATGGCCGCGACGGCGGCCGGGTTGACGCCCGCGCCCGGGTCGGAGCCCGCGGAACGCACCTCGACGCGGTCCCCGGCGAGGTGGGTCAGCCACGCCGCGGCCATCTGGGAACGGCCGGCGTTGTGGACACAGACGAAGAGCACGGAGGGCTTGTCGGACATCGGGATCTCTCTTGATCTCACGCCTGCACGGCGGCAGAGGAGGGCACGCATCAGCACCCGGTGGTGTCAGCCACCACTGATGTGAGAGTATCAGCGCATGCTGACGTCAGTCGACACTGATCTGATGCGGGTTCTGGCCGACCCGCTCAGGCTCCGGATCGTGACCCTGCTCGCCCAGGAGACCCTGTGCACCACCCACCTGGTGGAGGAGACCGGCGCCAAGCAGACCAACCTCTCCAACCACCTGAGGGTGCTGCGCGAGGCCGGGATCGTGGAGACCGAGCCGTGCGGCCGGTTCACGTACTACAGGCTGCGCGCGGACGTCATCGCCTCGCTCGCGGGCCAGTTCGCCGACCTGGCCGAGTCCGCGCGCACCGCGGCCGGCAACAAGCGGTCCTGCCCCTGATCTCTCGCCGACCCGGCGACCGCACCAAGGAGTCCTGTGACCGCCACGCGCGAGTCCGCCGCGGAATCGGCGATACCGTCCGCCGAGCCACAGCCCGCTCCGGGCGCCACGCCGCCCCGCAGGCCACTCGCGGCCCGGGCCGCCGCCGAACTGGTCGGCACCGCGGCCCTGGTGGCGATGGTGATCGGCTCCGGCATCCAGGCCACCGAGCTGACCCGGGACGTCGGCGTGCAGCTGCTGGCCAACTCCCTGGCCACCGTCTTCGGCCTCGGCGTCCTGATCCTCCTGCTCGGCCCGGTCTCGGGCGCGCACTTCAACCCGGTCGTCACCCTCGCCGAGTGGTGGACCGGCCGGCGCGGCGGCGCGGGTGTGACGCTCCGCGAGGCGGCCGTCTACGTCCCCGCGCAGATCGTCGGCGCGATCGCGGGCGCGATCCTGGCGGACGCGATGTTCGGCAGGCCGCTCGTGGAATGGTCCACGCACGACCGGTCCGCCGGGCATCTGCTGCTGGGCGAGGTCGTCGCCACGGCGGGCCTGATCCTGCTGATCTTCGGCCTGGCCCGCACCGACCAACTGCGCTTCGCGCCCGCTGCCGTCGCCTCCTACATCGGCGCCGCGTACTGGTTCACCTCGTCGACGTCCTTCGCGAACCCGGCAGTGACCATCGGCCGCACCTTCAGCGACACGTTCGCGGGCATCGCGCCCGGCTCCCTCGCGGGCTTCATCGGCATGCAGCTGATCGGCGCCACGGTCGGGCTGGCACTGGTGGCGCTCATCTTCACGCCGGGGCCAGAAGCCGCCAGCTGACACGAGCGCTCGCGAAACGCCCCAACTGACGCGGACGCTCCAACCGACACGGACGCCGCAGCCGACGCGGACGCTCCAGCCGACGGTCAGGCGGCCTGAGTTCCGGTGATCAACAGCCGGCCCATGGCCGCGAGGACGGACGGCTCGACGCGGTAGTAGACCCAGGTGCCGCGCCGCTCGGAGGTCAGCAGGCCGGCCTCCTTCAACTTCTTCAGGTGGTGCGAGACGGTCGGCTGGGAGACACCGACGTCGGAGATGTCGCACACGCACGCCTCGCCGCCCTCGTGCGAGGCGACCGCGGAGAACAGCCGCAGCCGGACCGGATCCCCCAGCGCCTTGAACATCCGGGCAGCGGTCTCCGCCTCCTCCGCGGTGAACGGACGCTCGGTCAGCGGCGGGCAGCACGGCGCCCCGGCCTCCGACGCCTCGGAGTCGAGCAGCGGCAGAACCCTCGTATTCGACATGCATCTATGTTGACATACGTCGAACCAGCCATCCAGGGCCTCACCGAGCACCCCCACCCCCACCCCCACCCGGCGGCACCAAGCCTGATTCGACATACGCCTATATTGACACCCATCAACACAGGTGTGATCCTGAACCCCGCGCAGTACATCGACAAACGTCGAAACAAAGGGGAATCCCGTGAACGCGCCCACCACCGACCCACTCCCCGTCGCGGTCATCGGAGCCGGCCCCGTCGGCCTGGCCGCCGCCGCCCACCTCGTCGAGCGCGGACTCGAACCGCTGGTCCTGGAGGCCGGCCCCAGTGCCGGCACAGCCGTACGCGACTGGGCGCACGTCCGGCTGTTCTCCCCCTGGTCCGAGGTCACGGACCCCGCCGCCGAGAAGCTCCTCGCCCCCACCGGCCGGCCCCGCCCCGACGGCGCCGGGTACCCGACCGGTGCCGACTGGGCGGAGGGTTACCTGCAGCCGCTCGCCGACGCGCTCGGCGACAGGGTCCGCTACGGCGTCACCGTGACCGGCGTCGCCCGCGCGGGACGGGACCGCGTCGTCGACGCCGACCGCGACCAGCAACCCTTCACCCTCCACGTCCGGACGTCCGACGGACACGAGGAGCGCCTGACCGCCCGCGCCGTCATCGACGCCTCCGGCACCTGGTCCCTCCCCGGCCCGATGGGCGCCGACGGCCTGCCCGCCCTCGGCGAGAGGACGGCCGCCGACCACCTCTCCTACCGCGTGCCCGATCTGAGGGACCCCGCCGCCCGTGCCCGGTACGCGGGCAAGCGCACGGCCGTCATCGGCTCCGGCGCCTCCGCCTTCACCGCGCTCGCCCACCTCGCCGACCTGGCCGAGGACGAGCCCGGCACGCACGCGGTGTGGATCCTACGCCGGGGCATCGGCGCCGGCACCTACGGCGGCGGCGAGGCCGACCAGCTCCCCGCGCGCGGCGCGCTGGGCCTGCGCGCCAAGGCCGCGGTCGAGGCCGGCCACGCCGGTGCGGTCACCGGCTTCCGTACCCGGGCCGTGGACCGAGAAGGCGACCAACTGGTCCTGATCGCCGAGGACGGCCGGCGCCTGGACCCGGTGGACGAGGTCATCGTGCTGACCGGCTTCCGCCCCGACCTGTCCTTCCTCTCCGAGGTGCGCCTCGGTATCGACGAGCGCCTCCAGGCCCCGCTCGCGCTGGCCCCGCTCATCGACCCGAACGTGCACTCCTGCGGCACGGTCCCTCCGCACGGCGTGAACGAGCTGTCCCACCCGGAGCGGAACATCTACCTGGCCGGCATGAAGTCCTACGGCCGCGCCCCGACCTTCCTCGCCATGACCGGCTACGAGCAGGTCCGGTCCATCGCGGCGGCCCTCGCCGGCGACCGCGAGGCCGCCGAGCGCGTCGAACTCACCCTGCCGGAAACCGGGGTGTGCGGCGGCGCGGGTCTGTACGACGCCCCGGCCACCGCTCAGCCCAGCGAGAGCGAAGGCTGCTGCCCGCCCCCTGCCACCCTGCAGATCGGCCTCGGCACACCGACAACACCCGCCGACTGCTGACGACGGACGTCCACACAGCAAAGGCCACGACCGGCCCGGGCGCCCGATCGCGGCGCCACACCGCCCTGCTCACACTGCACGCTCTGAAACACAGAGGCCGTGACGCTGCTACTCCTCAAACTTCCCGTCACTTTACGCATCTATATGACTACACAAAGTAAGATAGAGAAGGAGTGGCACAGCGCGAGCAGGCCGGCGCGCGCACTGAGCAACCCACGGATCCCGTTCAGACACGTCCTGGAGGCTTTGATGACCAATGTTCCGGGTGACCTGAAGTACTCCAAAGACCACGAGTGGGTGCAGTCCCTGGGCAACAACCGGATCCGCGTGGGCATCACGGACTACGCGCAGAAGCAGCTCGGGGACCTCGTCTACGTAGAGCTGCCTGCGGTGGGTAGCCAGTGGGATGCGGGCGACAACTTCGGCACCGTGGAATCCGTGAAGTCCGTGAGCGAGCTCTATATGCCGGTGACCGGCACGATCGCAGCAGTGAACGAAAGCCTGAGCGACCCCATGGGACCCGATCAGATCAACGACGACCCCTACGGCGACGGCTGGATCGCCGAAGTCACGGTCGCCGACGCCGCCGCCCTGAAGGGTCTGCTCACACCCGCCGAGTACGAGAAACTCGCCAGCGAGTAAGGCTCGCGAGATCACGCCTACCGCGACGGGCCCCCCGGTCTCGCATGGGCGTCTGCCCGTACAGCAATGAGCCCCCTCCCGATCGGGAGGGGGCTCAACATCGCCAACTGGGCCTCAAAAGGCTTCGCGCGACTCAGACCCACTCGACCTCTGAGTCGCATGCTCGCCCACTCAGTGAGAGTGACCGCTCGGCGCCGGCGCCGCGTTCTTGACCGTCAGAGGCAGCAGCTTCTTGCCCGTCGGACCGATCTGGATGGACGTGTCCATCTGCGGGCACACCCCGCAGTCGAAGCACGGGGTCCAGCGGCAGTCCTCGACCTCCGTCTCGTCGAGGGCGTCCTGCCAGTCCTCCCAGAGCCAGTCCTTGTCGAGGCCGGAGTCGAGGTGGTCCCAGGGGAGGACCTCCTCGTAGGTGCGCTCGCGCGTGGTGTACCAGTCGACGTCCACGCCGAACGGCTCCAGCGCCTTGTCCGCGCAGCTCATCCAGCGGTCGTAGGAGAAGTGCTCGCGCCAGCCGTCGAAGCGGCCGCCGTCGTCGTAGACCGCGCGGATGACCGCGCCGATGCGGCGGTCGCCGCGGGACAGCAGGCCCTCGACGATGCCGGGCTTGCCGTCGTGGTAGCGGAAGCCGATCGAGCGGCCGTACTTCTTGTCGCCGCGGATCTTGTCGCGGAGCTTCTCCAGGCGGGCGTCCGTCTCCTCCGCCGAGAGCTGCGGGGCCCACTGGAACGGCGTGTGGGGCTTCGGGACGAAGCCGCCGATCGAGACCGTGCAGCGGATGTCGTTCGAGCGCGACACCTCGCGGCCCTTGGCGATGACGTTCATCGCCATGTCGGCGATCTGGAGCACGTCGTCGTCGGTCTCCGTCGGCAGGCCGCACATGAAGTACAGCTTCACCTGGCGCCAGCCGTTGCCGTACGCGGTGGCGACGGTCCGGATGAGGTCCTCCTCGGACACCATCTTGTTGATGACCTTGCGCATCCGCTCGCTGCCGCCCTCGGGCGCGAAGGTGAGGCCGGAGCGCCGGCCGTTCCTCGTGAGCTCGTTCGCCAGGTCGACGTTGAAGGCGTCCACGCGGGTGGACGGGAGCGAGAGGCCGATCTTGTCTTCCTCGTAGCGGTCGGCCAGTCCCTTGGCGATGTCGCCGATCTCGGAGTGGTCCGCCGACGACAGCGACAGCAGGCCGACCTCCTCGAAGCCCGTCGCCTTCAGGCCCTTGTCGACCATCTCGCCGATGCCGGTGATGGAACGCTCACGCACCGGGCGGGTGATCATGCCCGCCTGGCAGAAGCGGCAGCCGCGCGTGCAGCCGCGGAAGATCTCCACCGACATGCGCTCGTGGACCGTCTCGGCCAGCGGGACCAGCGGCTGCTTGGGGTACGGCCACTCGTCGAGGTCCATCACCGTGTGCTTGGACACCCGCCACGGCACACCGCTCTTGTTCGGTACGACACGGGCGATCCGGCCGTCGGGCAGGTACTCCACGTCGTAGAACGCCGGGATGTACACCGAACCCGTCCTCGCGAGGCGGAAGAGGACCTCCTCGCGCCCGCCGGGGCAGCCCTCCGCCTTCCATGCGCGGATGATCGCCGTCATGTCCAGCACGGCCTGCTCGCCGTCGCCGATGATCGCCGCGTCGATGAAGTCCGCGATCGGCTCGGGGTTGAAGGCGGCGTGGCCGCCGGCCAGGACGATCGGGTCGTCGATCGTGCGGTCCTTGGACTCCAGCGGGATCCCGGCCAGATCCAGGGCGGTGAGCATGTTCGTGTAGCCCAGCTCGGTGGAGAAGCTGAGCCCGAACACGTCGAAGGCGCGGACCGGCCGGTGGCTGTCCACGGTGAACTGCGGGACGCCGTGCTCCCGCATCAGCGCCTCCAGGTCCGGCCACACGCTGTACGTGCGCTCGGCGAGGACGCCCTGCTGCTCGTTGAGGACCTCGTAGAGGATCATGACGCCCTGGTTGGGCAGCCCGACCTCGTAGGCGTCCGGGTACATGAGGGCCCAGCGGACGTCGCAGGACTCCCACGGCTTGACCGTGGAGTTGAGTTCTCCGCCGACATACTGGATCGGCTTCTGCACATGCGGGAGCAGAGCTTCGAGCTGCGGGAACACGGACTCGGTGACCGCAGCGGCTTCGGCAGGCATCTCGCGAACCTTCGTGGGCTGGACGGAACTGACAGGGGTGACCATCTAGCCTAACGCGACCGTGGACACCCCCCGTACGTCCGAGGGCTCACAGGACGTCCGTCGCGTCCTTGATGTCGTCCCAGACCCCCGGCAGCTCGGCCTCCACGGCCGCCGCGTGCTGCTCCTCACGTCCGTACAGCAGTCCGTAGGTGAAGGCGCTCTCCCCCGCCGCGTGCGCGACCGCGGACAGCTCGCGCAGGGTCCCACGGGCCATGACGCTGTCCTGATGCTCGCCGAGCAGGTTCTGCAGGGACTTCATGGTCTTGACCAGGTCCTTGGCCGGCTTGCCGAGCGCCGGGACGGCGGCCTCCGCCGCGTACCGGGTGCGCTTGGTCTTCTTGCGGGCCTCGTGGATGGCGACGTCCCGGTCGGCGCCGGGGTCCAGCTCCAGCGCCTGCTCGACCAGCGCGGTCACCTTCCCGAAGTCCTTCTTCACGGCCTTGGGCAGCACCTTGCCGGGCTTCTGCCCGGCGGCCTCACGCAGCGGCGGATCGGTCAGCAGTCCGTCCAGGACGTCGAGCAGATCCAGATAGCGGCGGGAGTCGAGGACCCCGATCAGCCGTCTGCTCGCCCCGCCGGGCCGGTCGCCCGCCCAGTGACGCACCCGCTCGGCGACCGGCCCGGAGACCAGCGTGTGGGGCACCTCGTCGAGAGCGGCGCTGAGGCGTTCGTTGAGCACCTCGCGATCCCGGTCCACGCCCAGCTCGCCGGCGAGCCACTTCAGCTCGTCGGCGATGGGGTCGGTGACCGTCCGGTCCAGGACCATGCGGAAGGACTTGAAGGTGCTCCGCAGCCGGCGGGTCGCGACCCGCATGCTGTGGACGGAGTCCTCGGCGTCCTGGCGTACGGCCGGGTCGAGCCCGACGATCCCGTCCCGCTGCGCCCGCACATACGCGAGCACATGATCGCCGGCGGTCACGAGCTCCTCGGCGGGCCCGGGGGCGAGCTTCTTCGGAGCGGTCTCGGCCAGCGCCCGGGCGAGCTTCGACGCCGACTTCGACGGCCGTACCCCCGCCTTGCGCAGTCGCTTCTCCACCTTGTCGAGGAAGACCGGGTCGACACCGTCGGTCAACTCCACCTCGATCTCGCTCCACTGGGCGCTGCCGTCCCCGCCGGCCAGCCGCTGCGCGTGTACGGCGTCCACGCTGACCTCGGCGAGCACCCGTCCGTCGGCGTCCACCAGGTCGCGCACATCACGGTCGGAGCGGAGCCGGACCACCGGCACCAGTTCGGCGTGCCGGACCCGGGAGCGGACGAGCCCGGCGAACGTGTCGGGCAGATCGTCGGACAGCGGCGCCTGGATCTCGTCCCGCACCCCTTCGGCGACGGGGAACTTCAGATGCCAGCCCGCGTCGGATCCGCCCGTTCTGCGGCGGAGGGTGATCGAAGACGCCACGAGGCGCTCGTCCGGGGTGTCGTAGTAGGTGGCGTCGAGATGCGCGACGCCCTTGTCGACGACGGACGCGACCCCGGCGACGCCGGTCAGATCGGGCAGGCCGCTGTCGTCGGATTCATACTTCCGCTCGATTTCGCGCTTCGTGTCCGCCATGAACCGAATCTAATCGGAGTCGCGGCCGGATGACAGGGCTTACCAGCCATGAACCGCAGGCGAACGGGCGGTGAAGGCAGGGGGACCGGCCGATTCCGCTCACGGACCCGGCGGCATGGGGACGCCATGCCGCCGGACACCACCTGCCTCAGCCGAACACGGAGGTCAGGCCGACATCGGTCGTTGGACCCGGATCGACTGGAGCAGCCCCACGGCCACCCACACCGCGAACATCGACGATCCGCCATAGGAGACGAACGGCAACGGCAGACCCGTCACCGGCATGATCCCCAGCGTCATCCCGACGTTCTCGAACGACTGGAACGCGAGCCACGCCACGATCCCGGCCGCGACGATGGTCCCGTACAGCTCGGTCGTCTCACGGGCGATCCGGCACGCCCTCCACAGGATCACGCCGAGAAGCACGATGATCAGCCCACCGCCGAGGAAGCCCAGCTCCTCCCCCGCCACCGTGAAGACGAAGTCGGTCTGCTGCTCGGGCACGAACTGGCCGGTGGTCTGCGAGCCGTGGAACAGCCCCGCTCCCGACAGGCCGCCCGAACCGATCGCGATGCGCGCCTGGTTGGTGTTGTAGCCGACGCCCGCCGGGTCGAGTTCGGGGTTGGCGAAGGCCGCGAAACGGGCGATCTGGTAGTCGTCCAGGACGCCCAGCTGCCAGACCGCGATCGCGCCCATGGTCCCCGTGCCGATGAGTCCGAAGACCCAGCGGTTGGAGGCACCGGAGGCGAGCAGCACGCCCAGCACGATCACCACCATGACCATGACCGACCCGAGGTCGGGCATGAGCAGCACGATCAGCATCGGCACGGTGGCCAGACCCAGCGCCTGCATGACCGTGCGGTGGTCCGGGTACGGCTTGTCACCGGCGTCCACTCTGGCCGCCAGCAGCATCGCCATGCCCAGGATGATCGTGACCTTCACGAACTCCGAGGGCTGCAGCGAGAAGCCGCCGGGCAGCTTGATCCAGGAGTGGGCGCCGTTGATCGTGGAGCCGAGCGGCGTGAGCACCAGCAGGATCAGGAAGACCGACAGGCCGTACAGGATCGGCACGGCCGTGCGCAGCGCGCGGTGGCCGAGCCACACCGTCCCTATCATCAGCGCGAGCCCGATGCCGGTGTTCAGGACGTGCCGGATCAGGAAGTAGTACTGGTCGCCCTGGTTGAGCTCGGTGCGGTTGCGGGTCGCCGAGTAGACGAGGAGCGCGCCCATCATCGACAGGGCCGTCGCCGACAGCAGTATCGGCCAGTCCAGCCGGCGAGTTATCGAGTCGCGGGCGAACAGGCGGGTCCAGCCCGCCCGTTCCGGCCCGTACCCGGAGACCTGGAAACTGTTGCCGGTCATGTCGGCATCCTCCGGCTTCCCCGCTTGCGGCCACCGCGTCGCCTGCGCCGGGTGTCCCGGTTCTCGGCCGTCGGCGTCGCCACCGTCCCGGCGAGCTGCTGCTCGTCCGTGGAGTCCTCGCCCTGCTGGGTGACCCGCTGTTCCTTCGCCGGGTCCTTGGAGACCTTCGGCGAGGCCATGGTGCCGTCCGTGCGGACCTTCGGCAGGCTCTTCTGCGGCGTGGGCAGCAGCGCGTTCTTCTTGTTGATCGTGCCGTCGTCGGAGACGCCGTACAGCGCGTCGTAGATGTTGCGGACGGCCGGACCCGAGGCGCCGGAACCCGTACCACCCTGGGAGATCGTCATGACGACCGAGTAGTCCTTGGTGTACGTGGCGAACCAGGAGGTCGTCTGCTTGCCGTAGACCTCGGCGGTACCCGTCTTGGCGTGCATCGGGATCTTGTCCTGGGGCCAGCCGACGTCGGCGAACCGCCAGGCCGCGGTACCGCGGGTGGCGACACCGGCGAGGGCGTCGTCCATCGCGGCCAGCGTCTTGCGGCTTATCGGCAGCTTGCCGTGCGACTTGGGCTCGATCTCCGCGACGGACTTGCCGTCGGCGCTGACGACGGCCTTGCCGACGGTCGGGTCGTAGAGGGTGCCGCCGTTGGAGATGGCCGAGTAGATCGTGGCCATCTGGATCGGGGTGACGAGGGTGTCGCCCTGTCCGATGGAGTAGTTGACGGAGTCACCGGCACGCATCCGGTTGCCTTCGAGGCAGTTCTCGTAGGCGATCTGCTCGGCGTACGAACCGCCCTTCTTGCCGTACTTGCACCAGGCGTCCTTGTTGGCCTTCCAGTAGTCCTGCTTCCACTGGCGGTCGGGGATGCGGCCGGTGACCTCGTTGGGCAGGTCGATGCCGGTCTCCGCGCCGAGGCCGAACTGGTGCGCCGTCTTGTAGAACCAGTCGTTGGGGTTCTTCTTCGGCTTGGTGCCGCCGTCCCGCTTCCACTCCTCGTGGGAGAGCCGGTAGAAGACGGTGTCGCAGGAGACCTCCAGGGCCCGGCCGAGACTGATCCCGCCGTACCCCTTGGACTCGAAGTTCTTGAAGACCTGGCCGCCGATCGAGTACGAGCTGGAGCATTCGTAGGGGCCGTCGAAGGAGTAGCCGGCGTTGACCGCGGCGGCCGTCGGGACGACCTTGAAGATCGAGCCGGGTGCCGACTGGCCCTGGATGGCCCGGTTGAGCAGCGGGTAGTTGGAGGCCTTGCCGGTCAGCGTCTTGTAGTCCTTGGCGGAGATGCCGCCGACCCAGGCGTTGGGGTCGTAGGTCGGGTTGGACGCCATGGCGACGATGCGGCCGGTCTTGGCCTCCATCACGACGACGGCGCCCGAGTCGGCCTTGTACCGCTCGTTGGTGTTGCGGTCCCACTCCTGGCGGGCCTTCTTCATGGCGTCGTTCAGCTCGTACTCCGCGATGCGCTGGACGCGGGCGTCGATGCTGGTGACGAGGTTCGAGCCGGGCTGTGCGGCGTCGGCCTGGGCCTGGCCGATGACGCGGCCGAGGTTGTCGACCTCGTAGCGGGTGACGCCCGCCTTGCCGCGCAGCTCCTTGTCGTACTGGCGCTCGAGACCGGAGCGGCCGACCTGGTCGGACCGCAGGTACGGCGAGTCGGTGTCCTGGGCCTTCTGGAGCTCCTCGTCGGTGACCGGGGAGAGGTAGCCGAGGACCTGGGCCGTGTTGGACTTGCCGGGGGCCGGGTAGCGGCGCAGGGCCTGGGGCTCGGCGGTGATGCCGGGGAAGTCCTCGGCGCGCTCGCGGATCTGGAGGGCCTGCTTGGCGGTGGCCTCGTCGGTGATGGGGATCGGCTGGTACGGCGAGCCGTTCCAGCACGGCTGCGGCGTTTCCGCGTCGCACAGCCGGACCTTCTCCATGACCTCCTGGGGCTTCATGCCCAGGACACCGGCGAGCTTGGTCAGGACGTCCTTGCCGTCGTCCGGCATCTTCAGCAGGTCCGTGCGGGAGGCGGAGACGACCAGCCGGGTCTCGTTGTCGGCGAGGGGCACGCCGCGGGCGTCCAGGATGGAGCCGCGCACGGCGGGCTGGACGACCTGCTGGACGTGGTTGCCCGACGCCTCCTTGGCGTAGGCGTCGCCCTCACGGATCTGGAGGTACCACAGGCGCCCGCCGAGGGTGCCGAGGAGCGAGAGGACGAGGATCTGGATGACGATGAGCCGGATCTGGACGCGTGGCGTCCTGCCGGTCTCCGGGATGTTGGTCACTGCGCTGCCTCCCCCTCTCAGTGCGTGTACGGGTGCGGATACGACTGGATGCGTTCGAGTGGTGAACGTCCGGCCCGTGTGGCCCGGTTCCGGTCGGCCTCACCCGTCCGGGTGAACTCCGCTGTCCTCACAGCCGCTTGACCCCCTTGATGCGCCCGGCACGCGCCGTGCGCGCCCGCACCGCCTTCACCTTCAGACCGCCCAGTCCGCCGCGCTGGCCGCCGATACGCAGGCCGGTGCCGCCGGAGAGCCAGCCGGAGGAGATGTCGGCCTTCTTGGCCTGGGAGCTGGTGTCGGCGAGCGGGTCGTTCTCCGCGCGCCGCGCCAGCGCCATGATCCCCGGGACGACGAACGGCGCGAGCAGCAGGTCGTACAGGGCCGCCGTGAACAGCAGGCTGCCGAGCCCGACATGGCGGGCGGCGGTGTCCCCGACCAGGGCACCGACTCCCGCGTACAGCAGGGTCGTGCCGATCGCCGCGACGACCACGACGACCATGGGCCCGGTGGCCGACTTCAGCCGGCCGTTGTCCGGCTTGATGAGCCCGGCGAGGTAGCCGATCACGCACAGCACCAGCGCGTAGCGGCCGGCGGCATGGTCGGCGGGCGGCGCGAGGTCGGCGAGCAGACCGGCGCCGAAGCCGACGAGGGCGCCGCCGACATGGCCGTAGACCATGGCGAGGCCCAGCACGGTGAGCAGCAGCAGATCGGGGACGGCGCCCGGCAGATGCAGCCGGGCCAGGACGCTCACCTGTACCACCAGGGCGACGACGACCAGAGCGGAGGAGAGCAGGATTCGGTTGACGCGCATGGGGCTTCAGCTCCTACTGCTCTTGCTCGTACGGGTTCTGTCCGTCGCCCGGAGGCTGGTACTGGCCGTCGGCCCGGGGCTGGTACAGCCCGTCGGCCAGCGGCTGGTCCTGACCGTCCGTCTGCGGCTGCTCCTGGCCGTCGGCCGGGGGCTCGGCGCCCGGCGTGACCGTGACCGTCACCGTGGGCGTGGGGGTCGGCCGGGGCTTGGCGGGGAGCACCGTGTCGCGCGGGTCCTTGGTCGGGGCCTGCACGACGACGCCGACGATGTCGAGCTTGGAGAAGCCGACGTACGGCGTGACGTACAGGGTGCGGGTCAGATCGCCGCCGGACGGGTCGACGCGGGAGACGACACCGACGGGAACGCCCGGCACGAAGGGCTTGTCGGCCTGCGAGCCGAAGGTGACGAGCCGGTCGCCCTTCTTCACCTCGGCCTTGCCGTTGAGGAGTTCCACGCGCAGCGGGCGGTCCCCCTGGCCGGAGGCGAAGCCGAGCTCGTCGGTGGACTCCATGCGCGTGCCGACGGTGAAGTCGGGGTCGTTGGCGAGCAGCACGGTCGCGGTGTTCGGGCCGACGGTGGTGACCCGGCCGACCAGCCCGTCGCCGTTCAGGACGGTCATGTCGCGTTTGATGCCGTCGTTGGCGCCGACGTCGATGGTGATGGTCCAGGAGAAGCCCTGGGCCGCTCCTATGGCGATGACCTCGGCGCCCTTGATGCCGTACTGGCCCGCGCCCGCGACCTTCAGCATCTTGTCGAGCTGCTTGAGGCGGCTGTTGTCGCGGTCCTCGCTGCCGAGCTTGGCCTTGAGGGCGGCGTTCTCCTGCTCCAGCTGGGCGAGCCGGTCGTGGCGCTCGCCGGAGTCACGGATCGCGGCGACGGCGTTGCCGACCGGGTTCACCGCGGTCGACACTCCGTCCTCGATCGGACCGAAGACCGTGGCAGCGGCCTGGCGGGCACCGTCGACCGGGGAGTCCTCACCACCGCGGATATCCACCGTGATCAGTGCGAACGCGATGGCGATCAGCAGCACCAGGAGCAGCCGGCTCTCTCGTGTGTCCCTCACGTGCGGCGGCCGTGCCCTTCCTCACTAGGAATTCGTCGAGCCCCTGGGAAAACCGGAGGGGCTCTGCGTACGGGGATTGTGCGAGGTTATGCGAGTTGTGGGGGGAGATGCGAGCAGAGTGAGTGATGCGTGGTTCGTGTGCGAGGTTTCGCGGCTCTTCGTGGAGCTTATGCCTCCATATCAACGATCCGCCGTACGAGAGGAGATCATCCCGTACGGCGGAACCGAAGAGTTACGTCATCTGCGCGGCTGGGCGTCGAGCACCTGCTGCAACGCCTCGAACTCCTCTACGCACTTGCCGGAGCCGAGCGCCACGCTGTCCAGCGGGTCCTCGGCGATGTGGATCGGCATGCCGGTCTCGCGCCGCAGCCGCTCGTCGAGGCCGCGCAGCAGGGCGCCGCCGCCGGTCAGAACGATTCCTCGGTCCATGATGTCGCCGGACAGCTCCGGCGGGCACTTGTCGAGGGTCGTCTTGACGGCGTCCACGATGGCGTTGACCGGCTCCTCGATGGCCTTGCGCACCTCGGCCGCGGAGATGACGACGGTCTTCGGCAGGCCGGACACGAGGTCCCGGCCACGGATTTCGGTGTGCTCGTCGGAATCGAGGTCGTACGCCGAACCGATCGTGATCTTGATCTGCTCGGCCGTCCGCTCACCCAGCAGAAGGGAGTACTCCTTCTTGATGTGCTGGATGATCGCGTTGTCCAGTTCGTCGCCCGCGACGCGGATCGACTGGGCGGTGACGATGCCGCCGAGGGAGATGACCGCGACCTCCGTGGTGCCGCCGCCGATGTCGACCACCATGTTGCCCGTGGCCTCGTGGACCGGCAGGCCGGAACCGATGGCCGCGGCCATGGGCTCCTCGATGATGTGCACCTGGCGGGCGCCGGCCTGGGACGACGCCTCGATGACGGCGCGGCGCTCGACGCCCGTGATGCCCGAGGGCACACAGACGACGACTCGGGGGCGAGCCAGATAACGCCGCTTGTGGATCTTCAGGATGAAGTAGCGGAGCATGCGCTCGGTGATCTCGAAGTCGGCGATGACGCCGTCCTTCAGCGGGCGCACGGCAACGATGTTGCCGGGCGTGCGCCCGATCATCTTCTTCGCCTCGGCGCCGACGGCGAGGATGCCGCCGGTGTTCGTGTTGATCGCGACGACGGACGGTTCGTTGAGTACGATCCCGCGACCCCTGACGTACACCAGCGTGTTGGCGGTCCCGAGGTCGACAGCCATGTCACGGCCGATGAACGACATTGAGTTCCCCATCAGGATTCGTCTGGCCTTCCCGGGAGCTTTTGATGGCTTGTCAGGTCGGCGAAGTGGGTGCTGTGACGTGAAGGCTTCCATCGTAGACGCGCCTGCACGAACACTGCGGGAGGGTCTTCGCCATTGTCAGCAGATGGCGAGTCGCCCCGCTTGTGGAGACGGGCCATCGGGGGCACTCGTTCCCTCGATCGCCACGCATATGCATTTGGTATGCACTCAGGTGCGGAGATTCAATCTCCACACCCTCTCCGTTCAACTACGAACGCGTTACGCACGCCCCGGGAAGAAGATCTTCACCTCGCGCTCGGCGGACTCCTCGGAGTCGGAGGCGTGGATGAGGTTCTCGCGGACGATGACGCCGTAGTCACCGCGGATCGAGCCGGGCGCGGCGGCGATCGGGTCGGTCGGACCGGCGAGAGCGCGCAGCCCCTCGATGACCCGCTCACCCTCGACGATCATGGCGACGACCGGGCCGGAGGCCATGAACTCCACCAGCGGCTCGTAGAAGGGCTTGCCCTTGTGCTCGCCGTAGTGCTGCTCCAGGGTCTCCTGGTCCAGGGTGCGCAGCTCCAGCGCGGTGAGCTGCCAGCCGGCCTTGCGCTCGATACGGCTGATGATCTCGCCGGTCAGGCCGCGGCGGACTGCGTCGGGCTTGAGCAGGACGAGGGTGCGCTGGGTCACGGGAGGGCTCCTTCTTACAGCCGGTGTGCGGTGATGCCGGTGGACGGTGGGATGAGGTTACAGGGCGTGTCCGGGCGCCTGTTACGCAGCGTCAGGTGTGGAGGAGTCCGCCTGGGCGGCGAATCTCGCCTTCGCCTCGTCCACCTTCTTGCCGTAGTGCACAGAAGCCCACCAAAGTGCCGCGAAGATCGCGCCCAGGAAGAACATCGTGGGAACAATGAATCCGGACGCGATGAGCGCGATCTGCAGAGCCCAGCCGAGCGCGATCCCGCCGGGCCGGGTCACCACGCCGCACAGCAGCACGCACAGGAACATCGCGATCCCGCTGACGGTCCACACCGTCGACATGGCCAGATCGGGGTCCTTCATCGCCACCAGACCGGCGAAGCCGATGACGAAGAACTCGCCGATCAGGGTCGAGGAACAAAGGGTACGCATCTCGGATTCAGCCCTTCCCCAGCAGCAGCCGGGCCTCGCCGACCGTGATGACGGACCCGGTGACCAGCACACCGCCGCCCGTGAACTCGCCCTCCTCCTCGGCCAGCGTGATCGCGGCCTCCAGGGCGTCCGGCAGCCGCGGCTCGACCTGCACGCGCTCGTCGCCGAACACCTCCACGGCGATGGCCGCGAGTTCGTCGGCGTCCATCGCGCGGTGGGAGGAGTTCTGCGTGACGACGATCTCGGCGAAGATCGGCTCGAAGGCCTCCAGCAGCTCCCGCACGTTCTTGTCGGCGCTCGCGCCGACGACGCCGATGAGCCGGCTGAAGTCGAAGGCCTCCCCGATCGCCTCGGAGACCGCCCGCGCGCCCGCCGGGTTGTGGGCGGCGTCCAGGACGACGGTCGGAGAGCGCCGTACGACCTCCATCCGGCCCGGTGAGGTGACGGCCGCGAACGCCTTGCGGACCGTGTCGATGTCCAGCGGCTCGGCGCGCGCGGCGCCCACGCCGAAGAACGCCTCGACGGCGGCGAGCGCGACGGCGGCGTTGTGCGCCTGGTGCGCGCCGTGCAGCGGCAGATACACCTCGGGGTACTCGCCGCCCAGTCCGCGCAGGGTGACCAGCTGTCCGCCGACGGCGACCTGTCGTGCGACGACGCCGAACTCCAGGCCCTCGCGGGCGACGGTGGCGTCGACCTCGACGGCCTTCTTCAGCAGCACCTGGGCGGCGTCCACCGGCTGCTGGGCCATGATCACCGTGGCGTCCTGCTTGACGATGCCGGCCTTCTCGACGGCGATCTCGCCCGGGGTGGAGCCCAGCCGGTCGGTGTGGTCGAGGTCTATCGGCGTGACGACGGCGACGTCCCCGTCGATGACGTTGGTGGCGTCCCAGGAGCCGCCCATGCCCACTTCCACGACGGCGACGTCGACGGGCGCGTCCGCGAAGGCCGCGTACGCCATGCCCGTGAGCACCTCGAAGAAGGACAGCCGGTACTCCTGCGAGGTGTCGACCATCTCGATGTACGGCTTGATGTCGTGGTACGTCTCGATGAAGCGCTCGGCGGAGACCGGGGCGCCGTCGAGGCTGATCCGCTCGGTGATCGACTGGACGTGCGGCGAGGTGTAGCGGCCGGTGCGCAGTTCGAAGCCGCCGAGGAGGGCCTCGATCATGCGGGCCGTCGACGTCTTGCCGTTGGTGCCGGTGATGTGGATCGAGGGGTACGAGCGCTGGGGCTCGCCCAGGACGTCCATGAGCGCGGCGATGCGGCTGACCGAGGGCTCCAGTTTCGTCTCGCCCCAGCGGGTCGCCAGCTCCGCCTCGACCTCGCGCAGGGCCTTGTCGACCTCGGGGTCCTCGGGCCGCGCGGGTACGTCCGCGCTCGGGGCTCCGCCCTGGGTGCGCAGGGTGCGGCTGCCGGCCTCGATGACCGCGAGATCGGGGTCGCGGTCGGTCTCCGCCGCGATGATCTCTTCGAAGGGGTCGAGGGGGTCGGGCTCGTTCTGGTCGCTCACGGGGCCAGTCTACGGAGCGGGACCGACAGTGTGCCCAGGGAGTGGGGTGCCGGGGGTCGCGCGGCGGCTGCGGGTGCGTTGTGGCTGGTCACGCGGCTCCCCGCGCGCCTGACGTACGTGAGGGCCCCCGGCGCCTGACAGCACCGGGGGCCCTCACCGCCGTACGAACACCTACGCCTGCGGCAGGCGCTCCAGCTGGGCGGCGATCCGGGCGATGTCCTCCTCGGCCTTCGCCAGGCGGCCGCGGATCTTGTCCACGACGTTGTCCGGGGCCTTCGCCAGGAAGGCCTCGTTGCCGAGCTTGGCCGTGGCCTGGGCCTTCTCCTTCTCGGCGGCGGCGAGGTCCTTGGCCAGACGCTTGCGCTCGGCGGCCACATCGATCACGCCGGACAGGTCGAGCGCGACCTCCGCACCCGCGACCGGCAGGGTCGCCGTGGCCGAGAAGCTCTCGCCCTCCGGCTGGAGGCGCAGCAGCTGCCGGATGGCCGGCTCGTGCGCGGCGAGCGCCGTGCCGTCCAGGGTCAGGCGGGCCGGGACCCGCTGGCCCGGCTGCAGGCCCTGGTCGGCGCGGAAGCGGCGGACCTCGGTGATGACGGACTGGAGCGACTCGATCTCCCGCTCGGCGCCCTGGTCACGGAAGCCGCTGTCGGCCGGCCACTCGGCGATCACGATCGACTCGCCGCCGGTGAGCGTGGTCCACAGGGTCTCGGTGACGAACGGGACCACCGGGTGCAGCAGCTTGAGGGTGACGTCGAGGACCTCGCCGAGGACGCGCTGGGAGACCTCGGCCGGCTCGCCGCCCGCCTGGAACGTCGTCTTGGACAGCTCGACGTACCAGTCGAAGACCTCGTCCCACGCGAAGTGGAAGAGGGCGTCGGAGAGCTTCGCGAACTGGAAGTCCTCGTAGAGCGCGTCGACTTCGGCGACGACGGAGTTGAGGCGGGAGAGGATCCAGCGGTCCGTCGACGACATCTTCGACGCGTCGGGCAGCGGTCCGTCCACCGTCGCGCCGTTCATCAGCGCGAAGCGGGTCGCGTTCCAGATCTTGTTGGCGAAGTTCCGGGAGCCCTGGACCCAGTCCTCGCCGATCGGGACGTCGACGCCCGGGTTGGCGCCGCGGGCGAGGGTGAAGCGGAGCGCGTCGGAGCCGTACTTGTCCATCCAGTCCAGCGGGTTGACCGCGTTGCCGAAGGACTTCGACATCTTCTTGCCGAACTGGTCGCGGACCATGCCGTGCAGGGCGATGGTGTGGAACGGCGGGGTGCCGTCCATCGCGTACAGGCCGAACATCATCATCCGGGCGACCCAGAAGAAGAGGATGTCGTAGCCGGTGACCAGGACGGAGTTCGGGTAGAACTTCGCGAGCGACTCGGTCTGTTCGGGCCAGCCGAGGGTCGAGAAGGGCCACAGGCCGGAGGAGAACCAGGTGTCGAGGACGTCGGTGTCCTGGTGCCAGCCCTCGCCGGTCGGGACCTCGTCGTCGGGGCCGACGCAGACGACCTCGCCGTTCGGGCCGTACCAGACCGGGATGCGGTGGCCCCACCACAACTGCCGCGAGATGCACCAGTCGTGGAGGTTGTCGACCCAGTCGAAGTACCGCTTCTCCATCTCCTGCGGGTGGATCTTGACGCGGCCGTCGCGGACCGCGTCACCGGCGGCCTTGGCGAGCGGGCCGACCTTGACCCACCACTGCATCGAAAGGCGCGGCTCGATGGTGGTCTTGCAGCGCGAGCAGTGGCCGACGGAGTGGACGTAGGGCCGCTTCTCGGCGACGATCCGGCCCTCGGCGCGCAGCGCGGCGACGATGGCCGAGCGGGCCTCCAGCCGGTCCAGGCCCTGGAAGGGGCCGTGGGCGGTGATGACCGCGTGCTCGTCCATGATCGTGATGGCCGGCAGGTCGTGCCGCTGGCCGATCTCGAAGTCGTTCGGGTCGTGGGCCGGGGTCACCTTGACGGCACCCGTGCCGAACTCGGGGTCGACGTGGGTGTCGGCGACGACCGGGATCGAGCGCTCGGTCAGCGGCAGTTTGATGAGCTTGCCGACCAGGTGCTTGTAGCGCTCGTCGTCCGGGTGGACGGCGACGGCGGTGTCACCGAGCATCGTCTCGGCGCGGGTCGTGGCGACGACGATGGTGTCGTCCCCGTCGCCGTACTTCATGGAGACGAGCTCGCCGTCGTCGTCCTGGTACTCGACCTCGATGTCCGAGATGGCCGTCAGACACCGGGGGCACCAGTTGATGATGCGCTCGGCGCGGTAGATCAGCTCGTCGTCGTAGAGGCGCTTGAAGATGGTCTGGACGGCCTGGGACAGGCCCTCGTCCATGGTGAAGCGCTCACGGGACCAGGCGACACCGTCGCCGAGGCGGCGCATCTGGCCGCTGATCTGCCCGCCGGACTCGCCCTTCCACTGCCAGACGCGCTCGACGAACGCCTCACGGCCGAGGTCGTGCCGGGACTTGCCCTCCTTGCCGAGCTCGCGCTCGACGACGTTCTGGGTGGCGATGCCGGCGTGGTCCATGCCGGGCTGCCAGAGCGTCTCGAAGCCCTGCATGCGCTTACGGCGGGTCAGGGCGTCGATGAGGGTGTGCTCGAAGGCGTGCCCGAGGTGCAGGCTTCCGGTGACGTTGGGCGGCGGGATGACGACGGTGTACGGCTGCTTGTCGCTCTTGGCGTCCGCCTCGAAGTAACCGCGCTCTACCCAGCGCTCGTACAGCGGCCCCTCTACATCGGCCGGCGCGTACTGGGTCGGCAGTTCGGAGTCGGGCGCTGGTGGCTGCTGCTGAGCGTTCTCGGTCACGGGCTCAGTTTAGGGGTGTCTCGGGCGTGTCCCGAAACGCCTTTGTTCTGTAACGGTGGGCACCCCGATGCCATGCGTTGCCTGTGTCTGCGCCAGGATGTCAGGAACACATAAGCATCTGGAGGGGAACCCAGGAATGAGCTACAACCAGCCGGGCCCGTACGGCGGGCAGCCCCAGCAGCCCGGTCCGTACGGCGGGCAGCCGCAGCAGCCCGGGCCCTACGGCCAGCAGCCGCAGGCGCCGCAGCCCGGCTACGGCTACCCCCAGCAGGCTCCGCAGGGCCAGCCCGGATACGGCTACCCGCAGCAGCCCCCGCAGGGCGTCCCGCCCCAGCAGCCCCCGTACGGTCAGCAGCCGCCCTACGGCCAGCAGCCGTACGGCATGCCGCAGCCGCCGGCGCCGGGTGGCGGCGGCAAGAAGACGGGCCTGATCATCGGCGCGGTGGCCGTCGTGGTCGCGATCGGCGTCGGCGCGTACTTCGTGCTGGGCGGCGGCAGCGGCGGCGCGGGCAGCCTGGAGGACGACGGGGCGCACAAGCTGGCCACGCCGGACAAGCTGCTCAGCGAGTACACCCGGGCCACGAAGGTCGGCGAGAACCTCGGCGGGTCCAACGACACCGCCGACGACCTGGAGAAGAGCGGCGTCAAGAACGGCGAGAGCGTCGTCGGCGTCTACTCGACGGCGGACCTGAGCGGTTACGACCCCAGCGACCCGAGCACCACGCCGGACCTCTCCGAGCTCGCGACGGCCAAGGGCATCACGTACTTCGGCGCCTACGGCGAGGTCGCCGACCCCGAGGCGGCCCTGGACAAGTTCTTCGCCGACTTCAAGAAGTCGGCCGAGAAGGACTCCTCCGGCTCCTCCGCGGCGGGCAAGACCGAGCTGGTCGGCGAGGCCGAGTCCGTCGACCTCGACGGCGCGGTCATGAAGTGCCAGGCCGCCAAGGGCACCGACCCGGCCACCAAGAAGGAGAAGACGGACTGGTTCTGCGCGTGGGCGGACTACAGCACCATCGCGATGGTGTCGCCGGGTGACGCCACCCAGGGCATCTCCAAGGACGTCGCCGTGGACATCACCACGAAGGTCCGCGCGGAGATCCGCGTCAAGGCCTGACGCCCGAGGCGTCAACCGCGAAGGGGCCCCGGTCGGTTGACCGGGGCCCCTTCGTGTGTCCGTGGTTGCGGCTACGCCGACTTCTGCTCCCCCGGACCCCGGCGCGCGTCGCGCGGGATCAGGGTCGGGTTCACGTTCGAGTGGACGACGTCGGCGGTGATGACGACGCGGGCCACGTCCTTGCGGGACGGGATCTCGTACATCACGCCCTGGAGGACTTCCTCCATGATGGCGCGCAGGCCGCGGGCGCCGGTCTGGCGGAGGATGGCCTGGTCGGCGATGGCCTCCAGGGCCTCGCGCTCGAAGTCCAGCTCCACGCCGTCGAGTTCGAAGAGCCGCTGGTACTGCTTCACCAGGGCGTTGCGCGGCTCGACCAGGATCTGGAGCAGCGCCTCGCGGTCGAGGTTGTGGACCGAGGTGATGACGGGGAGGCGGCCGATGAACTCGGGGATCATGCCGAACTTGACCAGGTCCTCCGGCATGACGTCCTCGAACTGGTCCTTGGCCTCGAGCTCGCGCTTGGAGCGGATCGTCGCGCCGAAGCCGATGCCCTTGGCGCCGGCCCGGGATTCGATGATCTTCTCCAGCCCGGCGAACGCGCCGCCCACGATGAACAGGACGTTCGTCGTGTCGATCTGGATGAACTCCTGGTGCGGGTGCTTCCGGCCGCCCTGCGGCGGGACCGAGGCGGTCGTGCCCTCGAGGATCTTCAGCAGGGCCTGCTGGACGCCCTCGCCGCTGACGTCCCGGGTGATCGACGGGTTTTCACTCTTGCGCGCGACCTTGTCGATCTCGTCGATGTAGATGATCCCGGTCTCGGCCTTCTTGACGTCGTAGTCGGCCGCCTGGATCAGCTTCAGCAGGATGTTCTCGACGTCCTCGCCGACGTACCCGGCCTCCGTCAGCGCCGTCGCGTCGGCGATGGCGAACGGGACGTTCAGCATGCGGGCGAGGGTCTGGGCGAGGAGGGTCTTGCCCGAACCGGTCGGGCCCAGCAGCAGGATGTTGGACTTCGCCAACTCGATGGCGTCGTCACGGCCTTGGGCGCCGCCGTTCTCGCCGGCCTGCACGCGCTTGTAGTGGTTGTAGACAGCGACGGAGAGCGCCTTCTTGGCCGCTTCCTGGCCGACCACGTACCCCTCGAGGAACTCGTAGATCTCGCGGGGCTTGGGGAGTTCCTCCCAGCGCACCTCGCTCGTCTCCGCGAGCTCTTCCTCGATGATCTCGTTGCAGAGATCGATGCACTCGTCGCAGATGTACACACCAGGGCCTGCGATGAGCTTCTTGACCTGCTTCTGGCTCTTGCCGCAGAACGAGCACTTGAGCAGATCGCCGCCGTCACCGATGCGTGCCACGGTGTGCTTCCCCTTCGCCTGGGAGACGCCTGGACGTTTTCGAATCCAGCGGCTCCTGGTGCTGCCTTATGTCGACGGTACCTTGCCTGGCCCCCCGTTCGGGCCCCCCTTGGCGCGGTTCACTTTGACGTGCACCGTCTCAAACCGTGCCAAGGGGCAGCAGACACTACCGGGTCCGCGTCAGCGAACGTCGGCGTTGTTCATCTTCCGGGTGGAGATGATCTGGTCGATCAGCCCGTACGACAGCGCGTCCTCGGCCGTGAGGATCTTGTCGCGCTCGATGTCCTCGCGGATCTTCTCGATCGCCGTGGTGGAGTGCTTGGCCAGCATCTCCTCCAGCTGCGAACGCATCCGGAGGATCTCGTTGGCGGCGATCTCCAGGTCGGAGACCTGACCGCGGCCGGTCTCGCTGTAGGGCTGGTGGATCAGCACACGGGCGTTGGGCAGCGCCATGCGCTTGCCGGGCGTGCCTGCGGCCAGCAGGATCGCGGCGGCGGAGGCCGCCTGGCCCATGCAGACCGTCTGGATGTCCGGCTTCACGAACTGCATCGTGTCGTAGATGGCCGTGAGCGCGGTGAAGGAGCCGCCGGGGCTGTTGATGTAGACCGAGATGTCCCGGTCGGGGTCCATCGACTCCAGGCACAGCAGCTGCGCCATGACGTCGTTGGCGGAGGCGTCGTCGATCTGCACGCCGAGGAAGATCACGCGCTCCTCGAAGAGCTTCGCGTACGGGTCGTACTCGCGGATGCCCTGCGAGGTGCGCTCGACGAAGCGGGGGATCACGTAACGGGACTCGGCGGCGGGGCCGGTGTACTCGGCGCGCGTGCGGTCGTACAGGCCGCTGCCGGGGAAGTCGTTCACTGTCTGTCTCCTAGAGGCTGTGGCGGTCGGCTGAGGGCGTGCAGGGGGCCTCAGGCCGCCCCGGTGCCGCCGCCGCCCGGCATACCGGCGGCCGTCGGGATGACGTCGTCGATGAGGCCGTACTCCTTGGCCTCGAAGGCGTCGAACCAGCGGTCACGGTCCGAGTCACGGGTGATCTGCTCGACCGACTGGCCGGTGTGCTGCGAGGTGAGCTCGGCCATGCGCTTCTTGGTGTGCAGCAGCCGCTCGGCGTGGATCTTGATGTCGGAGGCCGAGCCGGCCAGGCCCGCGGAGGGCTGGTGGATCAGGATCTCGGCGTTCGGCAGCGCGAAGCGCTTGCCGGGGGTGCCCGCGCTGAGCAGGAACTGCCCCATGGAGGCCGCGAGGCCCATGGCGATGGTCACCACGTCGTTCTTGATGAACTGCATGGTGTCGTAGATCGCCATACCGGCCGTGATCGAACCGCCCGGGCTGTTGATGTACAGGTAAATGTCCTTGTCCGGGTCGGCGGCAAGGAGCAGCAGCTGTGCGGTGATCTTGTTCGCGATGTCGTCGTCGACCGGCTGGCCGAGGAAGATGATCCGCTCGCCGAGCAGCCGGTTGTAGACCTGGTCGCCGAGGCCACCACCGATAGAAGGCTCGCCGGCGGCGTAGGGCATCAGATTCGTCACGTCTCCACCTGCTCGTCTTACGACGGCGCCGGGCCGTCTCACGTGTTCCCTGCGGGGGCCCGGCGGTTTCGCCGACTTCCCTGCCCCCATACTCATGGACCCTAACGCGCAGGCTGTGCGGTGCCATCCCGGTTCCATGAGTGTTCGCCGGGGGCGTAGAGCGGTTGGTGGGGGGCCGCCGCCCACTCGCCATGACCTTGGGGTGCGGGTGCGGGTGCGGGTCCGTCGTGGTCGTTCGCGCAGTTCCCCGCGCCCCTTTCGGGGCGCTGCATGGCCGTACGGCAGAAGGGTCCCGGGGAGATCGCTCCCCCCGGGACCCTTCTTACGAGCTACGCGGTGCCGTGGGCTCAGGCCTCGGACTTCTCCTCGGCGGCCTCGTCGGCGGTGCCCTCGGCGGCCTCGACGGTCTCCGTGGCCTGCTCGACGTCGTCCTCGTCGTCCAGGTCGATGACCTCGCCGTTGGTGTCCTTGACGACGGCCTTCTCGACCACGACGGCCAGGGCCTTGCCGCGGGCGACCTCGCCGACCAGGAGCGGAACCTGGCCGCCCTCGACGACGGCCTGGGCGAACTGGTCGGGGGACATGCCGGAGGAGGCGGCGCGACGCATGAGGTGCTCGGTGAGCTCCTCCTGGTTGACGTTCAGCTTCTCCTGCTTGACGAGCTCGTCGAGGACGAACTGCGTCTTGATGCCCTTGACCGCGGCTTCCTTGGTCTCGGCGTCGAACTCTTCCTCGGTCTTGCCCTGGATCTCCAGGTACTTCGCGAGGTCGAGACCCATCTGGCCGAGCTGGTGGTGCTCGAGGTTGTGCTTACGGGTGTTGATCTCGTCCTCGAGCAGCTTCTCGGGGACGGGCACCTCGACGAGCTCCAGCAGCTTCTCCAGGACGCGCTCCTGGGCCTGCGTGGCCTGGTCGTACTGCTTCATGTTCTCGAGGCGCTTGCGGCTGTCGGCCTTCAGCTCGTCGAGGGTGTCGAACTCGGAGGCGAGCTGCGCGAACTCGTCGTCCAGCTCGGGCAGTTCGCGGGCGGCGACCTGGGTGACCTTGACGGTGACCTCGGCCTCCTTGCCGGCCGCGGAGCCGCCCTTGAGCTCGGAGGTGAAGGTGGCCTCGCCACCGGCCTCCAGGCCCTTCACGGCGTCGTCGATGCCGTCGAGCAGCTCGCCGGAGCCGATGGTGTAGGAGACGCCGTCGGCGACGCCGTCCTCCAGGACCTCGCCGTCGACCTTGGCCTCGAGGTCGATCGTGACGACGTCGCCGTCCTCGGCGGCGCGCTCGACCGGGGCGGTGGACGCGAAGCGCTCACGCAGGTCGGAGACGGCCTTCTCGACGTCCTCGTCGCTGACCTCGACGGCGTCGACCTCGACCTCGATGCCGGAGTAGTCCGGGATCTCGATGGCGGGGCGGATGTCGACCTCGGCGGTGAAGTTCAGCGTCTCGCCGTCCTTCAGCTCGGTGATGTCGACCTCGGGCTGGCCCAGGACGTTGAGCTCGGCCTCGTTGACCGCCTCGGTGTAGAACTTCGGAAGCGCGTCGTTGACCGCCTCCTCCAGGACCGCACCGCGGCCGAACCGCTGGTCGATGACGCGGGCCGGGATCTTGCCCTTGCGGAAGCCCTTCACCGTGACCTGCTGGTTGATCTTCTTGTACGCCGCGTCGAGGCTGTCCTTGAGCTCCTCGAAGGGCACCTCGACAGTGAGCCGAACCCGGGTCGGGTTCAGGGTCTCCACGGCGCTCTTCACGGTTCGGTCTCCTTGTGGCTGACTTCTTGGTTTCTGCCGGAGCCAGACTGGTCCGGCGGATTCGCCGCCCGGAGGACTTCGTACTTCGTACGGTGTCGTACGGAGAGAGACACGGGCGTGCAGCTTGCATAGTAACGGCAGCGGGGACACGCCCCCAAAGGGATCACGGAAGGCGATCTCGCGAGGTCGTCGCGCATGTGGCCGGTCTTCACCGGTCCTGGTCGGGGTGGCGGGATTTGAACCCACGGCCTTCCGCTCCCAAAGCGGACGCGCTACCAAGCTGCGCCACACCCCGTGCTGGTGCGACACGTAGGGTACATGCCCGCAGGCAGTGGGACCGCCGCATTTACGGGGTGTGCGACGAGGGGGGCCGACCCGCTACGATGCTTCCTGTGCCGCGGTCATCTGACCTGCGGCGCGTCCTGTGCGGGCGTAGCTCAATGGTAGAGCCCTAGTCTTCCAAACTAGCTACGCGGGTTCGATTCCCGTCGCCCGCTCTGTACGCCGAAGGCCCAGGTGAGGGGTTGTTCTCCTCTCCCTGGGCCTTCCGTGTTCCGTAGGCCGTGTTCCCCAGGCCGGATCCGTCCCCGAGGGGTGCCCTCGGTCCTCCGGCATGCGCCGCAGCACGCTCCAGGCGCATGCTGGAAGGGCGGTCGCGCCCGAGCATTCCCCGAAACCCGGGCTCGCCTCGAGCGTGACCACGAGGAGCGCGCGATGTCGCATCAGTTGAACGCCGCACTTTCGGGACGAGCCCCCACAGCGCTTGCCGAAGACGTCTCCCTCGCGACTCCGCTGGCCGCACCCCGCCTCTCCGGCCGCGACGCTGTCTCGGCAGCTCTCGCCACGTACCAGCAGGCGCTCGGCGCGCCGGAAGCGACCGTCCGGCTCAAGGGGGACGGGGTGGAGGCGGTCGTGTACAGCGCGAGCCCCGGCGGACGCGAGACGGAGATCGTGGCGCTGGCGCGGCAGGGCGACGCGGGCCTGATCGACACCATCGACGTCTACGGTCGGCCGTGGCCCTTCATGGCCGTTCTGCGCGAGGTGATCGCGCAGTCGGACCCCGCCCTCGCGGACCCGGACCTCGGATCCGGACCGTATGCCCCGCAGGGGCCGACGCCGGTTTGGGTGGACCATCCGACCGTCCCGCCGCTGGCGCACGATGTCACCCTCTACTCCCCCATCCTGAGCGAGGAGCCGACGGGGAAGGCCGTCGTCGGGCCCGTCCTCAAAGCGGCGGCGCAAAGTTTCAGCGACCTCAAGGTCCGTACCGTCCTCGACGTCGACGGCCGAACGGCCTTCGCCGTGGTGATCGACGAACACGTGAACGGTCACGTACAGCAACTCGTGGAGATCTTCAGCCTCGACGACGCGGGCGAGGTCGCGGAGATCCGCATCTTCACCCGCCCATGGCTCGTGACCGCCCACTTCCGGAAGAACATGTACGCCCTGCTGAAAGACACCCTCGGCCCCGAGTTCTGGGCGGGGCCCGACCCGCAAGGCCCTTTGCCCGCCCCGTGACATCTCGTCGCTGCTGGGCGGCGAGGCGCCGCTCGCCGATCGTCGGGAGGGATCGCACCGCTGCGGGCCGTGATCCGGCCCGGCGCGGTCGGCCTGCCGTCAGCTTCTCAGGGTGTGGACGTCCACCGTGTACACGGAGCGGATTCCGTAGGGGACGTAGAGGGCGTCGCCGACGAGGGTCAGCGGGGCGCCGAGGCCGGTGCTGTCGGCGGTGCCGCCGTCGTCGCGGCCCTGGAGGGTGGCCTCGACCGCGCCGGTGCGCAGGTTCAGGGCGGCCAGGCGGCCGCTGGGGGACGCCAGGTAGAGGTGGGTCCCGGAGGCGATCGGCGGGCCGGGTGACTCCACGGTGGAGTTGCTGTCCCAGAGCCGGCGGCCGGTCTCCGGGGCGACGGCGCGGACGCTTCCGCTGCGGAACGTGACGTAGAGCGTGCCGTTGAGGAGGGTGGGCGTCGCGGTCTCGGGCTGGGGCTCGGACAGCCGCACCGTCGTCACGATGTGCGAGGCGGCGTTGATCAGGGTGAGGGTGCGGCGGGTTCCGGTCGTCTCCAGGACGATCAGGCGTCCGTCGACCTGTCCGACGATGTCCTGGCCCTTGTCCACGGTCACCGTCCAGCGGGGACGCCCGGTGGCCGGGTCGAGCTGCGCGAAGCTCGTGCTGGTGACGGCGTCACCGGCCCACTTCTGGCACACCAGGTAGGCGTGGCCGGCGGCGCTGCGCAGCAGACACATCCGGCTGTCCGGGTCCGGCAGCGGGCGCTTCCAGCGGACCTTGCCGTTCTCGGCGTCGAGCAGGGCGTACTGCTGTCCCTTCGCGCCGTAGACGGTGACGACGCCCTGCGGGACGGCGGTGGAGTAGCCCTGCTCGGAGTTCGGCTCCGTGGACTCCTGCCCGTCGCCGGTGACCGTCTTCCAGATCACCTTGCCGGTGTCGGCGTGCAGCGCCTGCACCGTGTAGCGGGAGGGGCTGGAGTCGCCCTCGGTCCGGTCGTCGGCGCCGTAGACGTACACGCGGCCGCCGCGGGCGGCGATGACGGTGCCCAGGTCGCCGCCGCCGAGTTCGTCGGGGGTGTCGTCGATCGGGCGGGCCCAGGTGTTGCTGCCGTCGGCGAGGGCGAAACGGGTCGCCATGACGTCGTCGCCGGCGCACACCAGCGACCGGCCGGTGGCCGCGCAGCGGCTGAACGGGCCGTCGGGGCCGATGGGGTCCTCGTCGCCGTTCGGGTCCCTGGACTTCTTGTGCCACTCCTGCCAGCCGGCGGGCAGGTCCCGTGCGCTCGGGGTCGGCTCCGAGTCGACCGCGAGGAGGGTGAGGGCGCTCGCGCCGGTCACCAGGAGGGCGCCCAGAGCGGCGGCGAGGCGGAGGCGCCCGCGCCGCCGGGGGCGCGGTGGACCGGGGGCGTCCGCGGCGGGGGCGGGGCGGGGGTCGGGGAGTTCGCCGTTGCGCAGGAGGTGGAGCAACTCGTCCGGCGACGGGCGGGACTTGGGGTGCTTTTCCAGGCAGAACTGCACGAAGGGGAGCAACTCGGACGGAACCCCGTCGAGTTCCGCGTCGCCGTCGACGACGCGGATGGCCGTCTCGTAGGGGCTCGGACTGTCGAAGGGACCGCGGCCGGTGGCGGCGTAGGCGACGACCGAACCGAGGGAGAAGACGTCGGCGGCGGGCCCCACGTCCTGCGGGGAGGAGAACTGCTCGGGGGACATGAAGGGCGGGGTGCCCATCACGCGCCCGGTCTGGGTGAGCACGTCGGACGCGGCGAACTCGGTGGCGCGGGAGATGCCGAAGTCGATGACGCGGGGGCCGTCCTCGGCCAGCATCACGTTGGCCGGTTTCAGATCCCGGTGGACCATCCCGGCGCGGTGGATGTCACGGATGGCCTCGGCGAGGCCGGCGGCGAGTTCGCGCAGCCGGGGCGGCGGCAGGGGGCCGTGGCGGCGGACGTGGGTGCCGAGGTCCTCGCCGGGGATGTAGAGGGTGGCCATCCAGGGGCGCGCGGCGTCGGCGTCGGCGTCCACGACGGGGGCCGTGAAGGCGCCGCTGACCTGGCGGGCGGCGGCCACCTCGCGGCGGAAGCGGGTGCGGAACTCGTCGTCGTCGGCGTACTGCGCGTGCACGACCTTGAGAGCGAGGCGGCGGCCGGAGGCGGAGCGGGCGAGGTACACCACACCCATGCCGCCGGAGCCGAGGCGGTCCTCGATCCGGTAGCCCCCGACCTCAGCCGGGTCCGTTTCGCGCAGCGCCATCCCGTACGTCCCCCGTCCGCATCGCCGTTCCATGACGTTCGACGATCACGAACGAGGGTATCCGTACCCTTTCGGGCCGCCCCACGGGCCCGGGAAGCCACCCCACGGGCCCTAGAACTGGATGGAGTTGATGGTCTCGGCTATCGAGTTGAGGAACCGCTGGATGTCGTCGGCCATGCCGGTCGAGGCCAGGAAGAAGCCGAACAGCACGGCGACGACGGCAGGGCCGGCCTTCAGGGATCCGCCTCGGATCAGCACCACCAGGACGATCGCCAACAGCAACACCACTGACAGCGAAATGGCCACAACAGATCACACCCTCGGTCGGTCCGCTCTCCCGGCCCGGGGACGCGACCCCGCGCACCCCCGCCAGAACCATCGTGCCACCAACCGGGCCCCGCTATGCGGCACGTGACGTTTCGTTCGCCACACCTGTGCCGGATCTGTGACGGTCCCCGGGCGTGCCGACCTCTCGCATCACACCCGTACGTCATTTCGGCGAGACCATCGCGTAGAGAATTCGACGGGATCGTTTCCATCGCCACACAACGTGTTCGCCGGTATTTCGAATTCACGGCACGGTGATCATTTCATCGGCGTCACCTCCTTGCCATATGCACTACTTAGTCAGGATGAATCCGGACAAGAAGGGTGACCAACGGGTGTCCGGCAGGTGCATGTTCGCTGTACACGCGAAGTCCCGCGCAATAACCGCTAATGACCTCGGGGGTTTTACGAAATCCCACAGGCAACGCTAGGGTGCCTCAGATGTTCCACGCTGCCTCGTCCCCCGCATACGCAGCGAGGTCCTGGATCCGCTACCCGGGCTTCCGACGGGAGGGTCTGTGACGGACTCGCTGCGACCGCACGGCCACAACAGAGCGCCACTCCCCCCGACACAGCAGTCGGCGGACGGAGTGCCGAGTCCGCGCTCACCGCAGGGCAGGAAGGCTCAGGGCGACGCCAGAGCCGCCTCCAGCGGTGCCAAGCAGCGCGACGCGTTCTTCGACAACGCCAAGTACCTGGCGATCGTGCTCGTCGCCATAGGCCACGCCTGGGAGCCGATCAAGGGCGACAGCCGCATCCTGGAAGGCGTGTACACCGTCGTGTACACCTTCCACATGCCGGCGTTCATCATCATCTCCGGCTTCTTCTCGCGCAGTTTCGACGCGAGCCCGAACCGGATGAAGCGCCTGATCACCGGCGTCGCGGTGCCGTACATCGTCTTCGAGACGGCCTACCCGCTCTTCAAGCGGTGGATCGACGAGGACCCGGGCCAGGACATCAGCCTGCTGGACCCGTGGTACCTCACCTGGTTCCTGTGCGCGCTGTTCATCTGGCGGATGACGACACCGATCTGGAAGATGGTGCGCTGGCCGCTGCCGATCGCGCTCGGCCTCGCCATGGCGGCGACCGTCACCCCGGAGATCGGTGACGACCTCGACCTCCAGCGGGTCCTTCAGTTCCTGCCGTACTTCGTGCTGGGCCTGATCATGAAGCCCGAGCACTTCCACATGGTGCGCACGCGTGCGGTGCGGATCCTGTCGGTGCCGGTGTTCACGCTCGCGCTGGCCTTCGGCTGGTGGGCGGTGCCGCGCATGAACACCGCGTGGTTCTACCACCGGGACGCCGCCCAGGAGCTGCACGCCCCGTGGTGGACCGGGCCGGTCATGGTGCTGGCGATGTTCGGCTGCTCGCTGCTGCTGACGGCCTGCTTCTTCGCCTGGGTGCCGCGCCGCCACATGTGGTTCACGGCGCTCGGCGCGGGCACGCTGTACGGCTACCTGCTGCACGGCTTCGTCGTGAAGGCCGGGGACTACCAGGGCTGGTTCGAGCACGCCTGGCTGCAGCGTCCGCTCGGCGAGATCTTCGTCAGCGTCGTCGCGGCCGTCGGCGTCACGCTGCTGTGCACCGCGCCGGTGCAGCGGGTCTTCCGGTTCGCGATGGAGCCCAAGATGGAGTGGGCGTTCAAGCGGGACGCCGCCGAGCTGGCACGGGAGCGGGAGAAGCGCGAGGGCGCGACGGCCCGCGAGAAGGTCAACGCCTGACCCCGCGCCGTTCCTTCACACCAAGGAGAGTCACTCTCCGGTTCACAGCGTGGAGAGTCACTCTCCGGACAGACCGAGAAGCGCGCGCATCCGTGCGTACTTCTCGGTCAGTCGTTTCCGGGTCCCCTCGTCCAGGACCGCCAGGCGCGCCGGGTCCGCGTTGTGCGCCAGGTCCGCCTCCTTCACCAGCAGCGCGCCCGGGGTGGCGAGGATCCGCGCCGCGTAGTCCTCGGGCGGCTCTCCGGCGCGCTTGGTGACCGCGCGCACCACGTCCTTCGTACGACGGCTCAGCGCCGCCTCCTGAAGCCACTGCTCGGACAGCGCGTCGTCCTCCACGGCGTCGTGCAGCCAGGCCGCGGCGATCAGCTCCTCGTCACCGCCACGCGCGCGTACGCCCTCGGCGACGGCGCTCAGATGCTCGGTGTAGGGCCGCCCGGCCTTGTCGGTCTGGCTCGCGTGGGCGGCGCGGGCGACGGCCTCCACGGCGGCGAGGGACAGCGTCCCGTGCGGAGTGCTCTGGGGCTGGGGTGTCTCGGTCACCCGCCCAGTGTCGCCCCTCCGGCTCAGCGGGTGGCAGCCGTCGTCGTCGGGCCCTCGCGGGAGATCAGCAGAAGCGCCCGGTCGTCGTTGACGTCCTTCGCCACCGCCTCGATGAGGTGCCAGGCGGCGCCGTGGAAGCCGCCCGCGACATAGCGGTCGGCCTCGCCGGTGAGGCGGTCTATGCCCTCGACGATGTCACGGTCGGAGGTCTCCACGAGGCCGTCCGTGAACAGCATCAGGACGTCGCCGGGGCGCAGCGAGCCCTTCACGGGGTCGAACTGGGCGCCGTCGTACACACCGAGGAGCGGGCCCTCGGCGGCCTTCTCCTCCCAGCGGCCGCTGCCCGCGCTCAGTTGCAGGCCCGGCGGATGGCCGGCCGAGTACAGCTCGTAGTCGCCCGAGTCGAGATCGAGGACGAGGTGGATCGAGGTGGCGAAGCCCTCGTCCCAGTCCTGGCGCAGGAGGTAGCCGTTGGCGGCGGGCAGGAAGGCGTGCGGGGGCAGGCTGCCCAGGAGGCCGCCGAAGGCCCCCGAGAGCAGCAGGGCGCGGGAGCCCGCGTCCATGCCCTTGCCGGACACGTCCGTGAGAACGGCCTCCAGGGTGCGGCCGCCGTTCGTGCGGGCCGCCACCACGAAGTCGCCGGAGAAGGACTGACCGCCGGCCGGGCGCAGCGCCATCTCGCGATGCCAGCCGTGCGGGAGCTGCGGCAGTTTGCTCTGGACGCGGATGCGCTCACGCAGGTCGAAGAGCATGGTGCCGCCGCGCCGCCAGGGCACGCCGACCCGGCTGCGGAACTGCGCGATGAGCAGGCCGAAGAAGCCGCAGGCCGCCACGACCAGGACCACGCCCGGGGTGACCCTGGAGGGGCCCTCGGTGTACGGACCCAGCTGCACCGACTCGACGATGAGGGCGGTGGCCGCCGCCGCGTACAGGCCCAGCAGGCTCGCCGGGCGCAGCAGCAGCCCGCCGGCCACGATCGGCAGGACCAGCGCGGCCGGGGAGAACCACACCGAGTTGGCCATCGTGGCGGTGCAGATCAGCGGCACGGTCAGCAGCAGCCCGGCCAGCGCGACCCAGTCCGAGCCGTCACCGCGGAAGTAGTCCACGGCGCTTCTGCGCACGCCGACGCGGGCCCGGTGCCAGTGCATCCTCAACCGGGCCATGAACGTCTCGGCCGCCGTGCGCCGCTCTCGTCCTGCTGCCATTAGTTCGGGACCCTATCCATCGGACCAGCTGCTTGGCACGGGAGGTCGCACTTGTCCCCCGTCCGAGGCTCAACTTCACAGTGAACTTCACGGAAAGGCGTCCCGGCGCCACCAAGGAGAAATTCCCTCGCTCGTCCCGCATTGCGCTGGTAGGCATGGTTCATGGCGAAAGACAGTGTGAGCGAGGCCGACCGCCTGGAGCTGCGGGCGCTGCGTCAGGACGAGTGGGACATCTGGTACGACACGCTCATCCGCAGCTTCGGCGGAGTCGCGGAGGCGGCCGAGGAGCGGGAGTTGTGGAACTCGCTCACCGAGGTCGACCGGTCCATCGGGGTCTGGGACGGTGCCGCGTGCGTGGGGACGGCCGGGGCGTTCAGCTTCCGGCTCACGGTGCCCGGTGGCGCGGCCGTGAGCGCCGCGGGCGTGACGATGGTCAGCGTCGCCGCCACGCACCGCAGGCGCGGCGTCCTGACGTCGATGATGCGCCGGCAGCTGGACGACGTGCGCGCATGGGGCAGTCCGCTGGCCGTACTGACCGCCTCCGAGCCGGCGATCTACGGCCGGTTCGGCTACGGCATCGGCACCTACCAGGTCAGCACCGAGATCGACACCGCACGCGTGTCGCTGTCCGTGCCGCCCGGCACCGATGACGTACGGCTGCGCTACGCCGTACCGGCCGACGTCCTCGACGTGTGCGAGGCCGTGTACGCGCGCCGGGTGTCCCGTCGGCCCGGGATGATCGCCCGGCTGCCCGGCTGGGAGCGGCTCGGGCTGCTCGACCCGGAGAGCGACCGGGAAGGCGCGTCGCCGATCCAGTGCGTGCTGGCGGAGCGGGACGGTGAGGTCGTCGGTTACGCGCGCTTCCGTGTCAAGCCGGTGTGGGACGGCAACGGCCCCAGCGGTGAGGTGCTGCTGAGGGATGTGCAGGCCCTGGACCCGGCCGCGGAGGCCGCGCTGTGGCGGTTCCTGTTCGGCATCGACCTGACGTCCACGGTGAAGGCGTGGTCGCGGCCGATGGACGAGGCGTGGCAGCACCAGGTCTCGGACATCCGGCGGTGCGTGGTCCGGGTGAAGGACGCCCTGCACGTACGGCTGGTCGACGTCGGGGCCGCCCTGGAGGCGCGGACGTACCAGGCGCCGGTGGACGTGGTGTTCGAGGTGGAGGACGACTTCTGCCCCTGGAACACCGGGCGTTGGCGGCTCAGCGGGGACGCCAAGGGCGCGTCGTGCGCGCGTACGACGGATCCGGCCGATCTCGCCCTGTCCGTACGGGAGTTGGGGGCGGCCTATCTCGGCGGCGTGAGCCTCGCGGCGCTGGGCGCGGCCGGGCGGGTGCGGGAGCTGCGGCAGGGGGCGCTGGCGGAGGCGTCGGTGGGCTTCGCGTCGACGGTGGCGCCCTGGCTGCCGCACGGCTTCTGACGGGCGCCCGACTGCCTTACGGCTGCTGGCAGTTCGGGCACCAGAAGAGATTGCGGGCGGCGAGGCCGGCGGTGCGGATCTCGCCGGCGCAGATGTGGCAGGGCAGGGTGGCCCGGCGGTAGACGTAGACCTCGCCGCCGTGGTCGTCGACGCGGGGCGGGCGGCCCATCGCCTGCGGGGTGTGCTCGGGGCGGACGGTGTCGATGCGGTTGTTGCGGACGCCCTCGTGCATGAGCTCGACGAGGTCCGCCCAGATGACGTCCCACTGGGCGGGGGTGATGTCCTTGCCGGCGCGGTACGGGTCGACGCCGTGCCGGAAGAGGACCTCGGCGCGGTAGACGTTGCCGACGCCCGCGATGACCTTCTGGTCCATGAGCAGGGCGGCGATCGTCGTACGGCTGCGGGAGATCCGCCGGTACGCCTGGGCCGGGTCGGCGTCGTCGCGCAGCGGGTCCGGGCCGAGGCGGTCGTGTACGGACTGCTTCTCGGTGTCGGTGATCAGGGCGCAGGTGGTGGGGCCGCGCAGGTCCACGTACGCGGCCGTGTTCGCCAGGCGGAGCCGGACGGTGTCCGTGGGCGGGGGCGCGGGGGCGTCGCCGAAGTCGACCTTGCCGAAGAGGCCGAGGTGGATGTGGATCCAGTCGGCGTCGCGGAAGCCGAGGAAGAGGTGCTTGCCGTGGGCCTCGGTGCGGGTGAGTTCGGCGCGGTCGAGGAGGGCCGCGGCGTCGGAGAACTTGCCCTGGGGGCTGGTGACCCGGGGGGCCGTGCCGAGGAAGGCGGCGGCGTAGTCCTGGGCCAGCCGGTGGATGGTGTGCCCCTCAGGCACGGTGGCTCCTTCTGTGCGTGAAGGGGCGGCGGCCCCTTCGGCCCCGGCCGGGGGGCTCTGCCCCCTGGACCCCCGTCGGCCTGAACGGCCTCGTCCTCAATCGCCGGACGGGCTGAGATGTGCCGGCCGGCGTGAGGACGGGGCGCCCGTCGAAACTACTGCTGCGGGTGGTGCGGCGGGATCGGGGGCAGGTCGCCCGTCGTCTCGTAGGCCGCGAGCATGTCGATGCGGCGGATGTGGCGCTCGTCACCCGAGAACGGGGTGCCCAGGAAGGTCTCGACGAACTTCGTCGCCTCTTCCGTGGTGTGCATGCGCGCGCCGACCGCGACGACGTTGGCGTCGTTGTGCTGACGGCCGAGCTGCGCCGTCTCCTCGCTCCAGGCCAGGGCCGCGCGGACGCCCTTCACCTTGTTCGCGGCGATCTGCTCGCCGTTGCCCGAACCGCCGATCACGATGCCGAGGGACTCGGGGTCCGCGGCCGTCCGCTCCGCCGCGCGGAGGCAGAAGGGCGGGTAGTCGTCCTGGGCGTCGTAGATGTGGGGGCCGCAGTCGACGGGGTCGTGGCCGGCCGCCTTCAGCCAGTCGACGAGGTGGTTCTTGAGTTCGTAGCCCGCATGGTCCGAGCCGAGATACACGCGCATGGGACGAGTGTGACACGGCTGTTTCCGGGCAGCAGCGTCGGGTGTCGATCGTGTCAATTGTGACCTGAGCCATGGAAGCTCAAGGAAACCTCAAGTAACAATCCCGAATCAAAGGTTCCCGAATCCGTTCTCCTCCGATTCACTGGTCCGACTCGTACGCCACACGCAATCCGCTTGTGCGAGGACCGCTCCCCACGGCGCAAAGGAAATCCCTTCCATGACTTCGCAGCCGACAAAGAAGACGGCCGAACCGGCCCCCGGGGGCCACGGCCTACAGGCCGGGCTCAAGAACCGCCATCTGTCCATGATCGCCATCGGTGGCGTCATCGGTGCCGGCCTTTTCGTCGGATCCAGCTCCGGTATCGCCACCGCAGGACCCGGCATCCTCCTCTCCTACGCCCTCGTCGGCACGCTCGTGGTGCTGGTGATGCGGATGCTGGGTGAGATGTCCGCGGCCAACCCGACGTCGGGCTCGTTCTCCGCCCACGCCGACCGTGCGCTCGGCCGCTGGGCCGGGTTCTCCATCGGCTGGCTGTACTGGTTCTTCTGGGTGGTCGTGCTCGCGGTCGAGGCGACCGCCGGTGCGGTGATCCTGGAGGGCTGGATCCCGGCCGTCCCGCAGTGGGGCTGGGCCCTGATCGTCATGGTGGTGCTGACCGCCACCAACCTGGTCTCCGTCGGCTCGTACGGCGAGTTCGAGTTCTGGTTCGCGGGGATCAAGGTCGTCGCGATCGCCGCGTTCATCGTCATCGGCGGACTGGCCATCTTCGGGCTGCTGCCGGGCGTCGACAGCGACCAGGCCGGGCTGAGCAACCTGACCGACCACGGCGGATTCCTGCCGCACGGGCCGGGGGCGATCCTCACCGGTGTGCTGCTGGTCGTCTTCTCCTTCATGGGAAGCGAGATCGCCACCCTCGCGGCCGGTGAGTCCGAGAACCCGCAGCAGGCCGTCACCAAGGCGACCAACAGCATCATCTGGCGTGTGGCCGTCTTCTACCTCGGCTCGATCCTCGTCGTGGTCTCCCTGCTGCCCTGGGACAGCAAGGCCATCGCCGACAAGGGCTCCTACGTCGCCGCGCTCGACTCCCTCGGTATCGCGCACGCCGGTCAGATCATGAACTTCATCGTGCTGACGTCGGTGCTGTCGTGTCTCAACTCCGGCCTCTACACCGCCTCCCGCATGGCCTTCTCGCTCGGCCAGCGCGGGGACGCGCCCAAGGGCTTCGCCCGCACGACCGGCAACGGCGTGCCGCGCACCGCGATCCTCGTGTCCGTCGCGTTCGGGTTCGTCGCCGTGTTCTTCAACTACAAGTTCCCGGACTCCGTCTTCCTCTTCCTCGTCAACTCCTCCGGTGCGGTCGCGCTGTTCGTCTGGCTGGTGATCTGCTTCTCGCAGCTGCGCATGCGCAAGATCATCCAGCGGGAGTCGCCGGAGAAGCTCGTCGTGAAGATGTGGCTGTACCCGTACCTGACCTGGGCGACGGCCGCGCTGATCGTGTTCGTGCTCGGCTACATGCTGACCGACACCGAGCACGACGGGCGCAAGACGGTGCTGCTGTCGCTGCTGGTCGCCGCGGTCGTGCTGGCCATCGCCTTCGTGAAGGAGAAGGTCAGGCGCGGGCGTCCGTCGGGCGTCGACGCCGTGGCCGCCTCGGCGGAGCGTGACGAGGTCAAGACCGGCTGAACGTAGATCTTCCGTAGCTTCGGTAGCTCTTCGGCGGAGGGGCGGTGGGTGCGTAGGTGCGCACCGACCGCCCTTCCGCCTTCTGTCGGGTCACAGCACCGTGAAGGTGTCCCTCACCTTCTCGTACGTTTTCAGGGCCTGCTCCTCGACGTCCGGTCGGTACCAGGTGTTGATCTGGTACGACTTCCCGTCCACGGTGAAGCCGAGCAGCTGAGCGTGCCAGGGGTCGCCCTTGAGGGTGAAGGTGTACTCCCAGACGACCGCCGGGTATCCGCGGAAGGTCGTGCGTTCCAGGCGGATCTTGCTGTAGTCGCCCTTCTGGGCGTCCTGTTCGGACTTCTGCCAGGAGTCCATCAGATCGTCGCGGGCCAGGGAGGACTTGGCGGCGAGTTCCTGTCTGGCGTCCGGTGCCGTGTAGTGCACCTCCGACCCGGTCTGTACGTCCCGTCGCCAGCCCTCGGGCGGCACCCACGCGAACCCGCCCGCCTCACGGCGTGAGCCCGGCGGCAGGCTCTGCGGCCTCGACGTGCCCTCGACGGTCGACGAGGGGGAAGAAGGGGAGGACGCGGTCGACGAGGGCGTCGGCGACCCGCCTGCCTCGTCGTCCTTCGGCGCTCCGAAGTCGGTCGCCAGGACCACGGCTACGACGGCGCCCGCGGCGGCGATGCCGACGGCGGCGAGGATTCCCGTACGACGATGCCCGCCGCGGCGTCGGGGGCGGGCCGCCGGAACCGCCGGGCCGGGGAACTCGCCGGGCGGCATCGCGCCGTGCGACGGTGCCCCGCTCTGCGGAACCCCCGCGCCGGGAGCCGGCCGCCGCTCGGTCACCGCGTCGGACCGCACCAGCGAGACGCCGGCGCGACGGGGCGCGGGCCCTGTGGAGTTGCCTGCCGGTGTCGCCGAGTGCACTTCGGAGCGGGATTCCGGGGCGAGTTCCGTGGAGGCGTTGGGGCGGCGGGGGGTTTGGGTGGTCGGGGTGGGTG